>JASBUZ010000060.1 GCA_030147635.1 Gammaproteobacteria bacterium | reverse complement strand
TCAAGTGGGCTCGAGACCTTTCTTACCCAGAACAACGTCATGTCGAGCCTTGTAAGACATCTCCTGAATTTCAGGAGATCCTTCCCAAGCCTTCGGCTTGAGTCAGGATGACGGGGCCCCACCATTTACTTAGGCATTACCCCAGAAAAAAAAATAACCTTGAAAACAGTAAATTTTTTAGGTAAGCGATATGTCAAGTCTATACAATTCGGGAATAAAACAATCAATACAGATAAGAATGGACGTGTTTTCCTACCAACCTACCAAAAGAAAAAAGCATTTAGATATATATCAGCCATCGATGTTTTAAACCATAACCTTCCTCCAAAATCCCTCAAGGCCTCCATTGTCTTTGTTGGGCCTACTACCCTAGGATTAAACTGGTTCGACAAAGCACATGAGCGCGATAGGCTACTCTCCGATGTGGAAATCCAAGCCACAACACTTGAGGCTATTTTAAATAAAGAGCTCTTATACACACCTTATTGGAGTAAATCATTATCAATTGCACTTATTTTATTCTTAGGTATAACCCTTGGTTTACTACTCCCTTTCTTAAGTATCACAGCTTCAGTGTTACTCGGCTTTTTCCTGCAAATTCTGCTCATTGTCATAAATTCCACAACATTTTTGAAATTTGGCATTGTGTTGTCACTCGCTATTCCTATGTTTATGGGTGCTCTGCTTATTATATTCGGCACACTATTTGCTTTTTTATTTGAACGCCAAAGGAAAACTTATTTAAAAAATGCTTTTGCCCAATACGTCCCACCAGATTACTTAGACATCTTACTAGAACACCCTGATGACTATGGATTTGAAGGACAATCTGCTGAACTCACTGTTTTATTCGCTGATATTAGAAACTTTACCAGCATTTCAGAAGATCTCAGCGCATCCAAAGTGAAAAAAATGCTTAATAAATTTTTCACTCCAATGACACGCGTTATCCTAAAACATGGTGGTACTATCGATAAATATGTTGGTGATATGATTATGGCTTTTTGGGGCGCCCCCATAGAAAATGCCTCCCATGCTGAAGCCGCGATTAAAGCATCCCTTGATATGCTTGCTAAAACGAAAAGCTTGCAGAAGAAATTTCGAGCGCTTGGGCTACCAGAGATAGAACTTGGCATTGGTCTAAACACAGGGCTTATGAATGTTGGCGACATGGGTTCTGAATTTAGACGCTCTTATACCGTGATTGGAGATGCAGTTAATTTAGGTTCAAGATTACAAAGCGCCACAGCCTATTACGGTATTAGGCTTTTAGTTGGTAGTGCTACTCGAGCGAATCAAACCAAGTTTATATTCCGCTTAGTCGATAAAGTAAAATTCAAAGGTAAACATGAAGCAGAGGAAATCTATGAAGTGGTTTGTCACAAAGCAGCATGCACCCCAAAAATCACCGAAGAGCTGGAGGCACACCAAGAAGCACTGAC
The DNA here is from genome assembly GCA_030147635.1 of Gammaproteobacteria bacterium. Taxonomy (GTDB): domain Bacteria; phylum Pseudomonadota; class Gammaproteobacteria; order Legionellales; family Legionellaceae; genus JAALKW01. The sequence continues at coordinate 75,460 of JASBUZ010000060.1, read as the reverse complement.
AGTGTACTTTGCAAAAGACTGGAATAAAGCCCAAATCCTATTCCAGGCGCTCGCACAAAAATACCCAGCTCAAAAAGTCTATCAACTATTTGTAGCACGTATCATTCAATTTAAAGAGCACTCCCCAGAGGCAGATTGGGATGGCGCATACACGTTAAATGAAAAATAAGTTTAAATTTCAAAAGATTGCCCACGCACCACAAAGCCTTTGAACCCTGCTGCTTTTGCATCAGGTAATGCGCCATACGCATAGTCGTATAGCCACATTTTAGCTTTAATCTTGACGTCTAGCGTTTTAAGCTCATCGAAAGAAGCATGCTGGCCACTCGAAAAGTCCTGGACTTCACAATCATGAAAAATAAGATCTGCACCTAAATACGTTGGCATCAACTCATTAGGCGTAAAACGCGTATCAGTAGAGATGAACACTTTACTTTTTTCGCCTTGAATCAATAATCCAAAGCTTGGGAGCCGCTTATGATTACTGAGGCTGTGAAGCACCTCTATCAGAGTAAAAGTATACCCTTCCCAGACAAAACTCGAGTCATTAATAGGCTCAATCTCAAAAAAACTGGATAACGAAGCTTCTTCTGTTTCAAGCGTCGACATGCCACCTGAAAGCACATGATTCCAGAGTGGTGCCTGTAACTTGGGGCTCACATACAGTTTAGGTTTTTGATGATCTACAAAACGTTTAGAAAAACCAAGCCACTCGAGCCCACCGACATGGTCGGCATGTAAATGACTCACATATACCGCATCAATATCGGAGTGGCCCAAGCCTGACTCAAAGAGAGAGTGTCTGATGTCGGAGCCACAGTCAATCAACAAATGACGACCAGACGGGCCCTTTAGTACCATATTAGACTGATAATTTTTAGAACCCGCTGTCAGCGCAGAAGATACACCAAGAAATGTCAGTCTCATCCACAGCCCCTTTCTGAAAAGTTGACACCTAGATATGGGAAATCCATACTCTTTAAGTATAGAACCTCTTCAAATAATAAGAATAGCCTATGGCTAAATTAACACTTGGCATCACAAAAAAACAAATCGTTGATTTCCTATCAACCATCGATTTGTTCTCTAATTTGTCACCACGAATAGTCAAGCACCTAGCAGAAGCCTGCGAACTTATTTATCTCCCAGGAAAAGCCATCCTTATGGAGCAACATGATGCGCCCGATGCGATGTATGTCTTAATGTTTGGCTCTTTACGCGCTATCAAAGAAGACTACAATGGAAACAAAAATGTCATTGGTGAAGTCAGTGCAGGTAGTGTCGTGGGTGAAATAGGCTGCCTGTTTGGTGAACCTCGCACGGCCTCTGTTTACGCTATTAGAGACAGCATCTTACTCAAACTAACACAAGATGCATTTAATGTACTTTTGGAAAAACATCCAAGTATTATGATGGGCATTGTCACAGAAAGTGTGAAACGGCTGGTTAACCCTGAAAAATATTGTCCTAAAAGAGAAGTGTCTTGCTTTTGCCTAATACCAGCTGGAAGCTACTCTAACCTAGAAAAATTTAGCCAGCTTTTTGTCGATACGCTCTCCAAACATGGCGAAACCTTACTTTTAACACAAGATGCTTTGGAAAAAATGCATGGCAGCTCTCTCAGCGAAGCAGCTCTAGAGGGGACAGAAATCTATGCTTTATTTCAAGAGCTGGAATCAAAATATCGCTATCTTGTGTATCTAGCAACAGAGAATAATGCGTGGGCTAAACGATGCATCCGCCAAACAGATAAAGTTTTGTTGGTTGGTCAGCACAATGAAAATCCAGCACTTGGAGCACTGGAGCATGCCTTATTTGAACATAAAAATGAAATCACCCCCGCGGCAGAGCTTATTTTACTCTTTGATAAACCAATAAAAGCTGCCACAGAAACATACATATGGCTTAAACAACGTGCGCTCGCTTCGCATTACAAAGTACGCCTTTCCAATACCAAAGACCTCGAGCGCGTAGTAAGACTTATAACTGGGAATGGCCTTGGCATGGTCTTATCCGGGGGAGGCGCTTGCGCACTCGCGCATGTTGGTGTGATTCGAGCACTGAGCGAAGCTCACATTCCAATAGATTATATTGCGGGCACAAGTATGGGCGCTATTATTGGTGGCCTATTCGCTCGAGAGTTTGACCATCAAGTTATGACTGACATGCTGGTCTCAGAACTCACCAAATTTCAAAAGGGGCTGGACTATACCTTTCCAATTGTTGCTCTACTAAGAGCCAAGTTACTTGATAAGCTTCTGTATTCATCCATGGGTAAGAAAACCCAAATAGAAGACTTATGGCAAAAGTACTTTTGCGTCTCAACCAATATCACAACCAATAACTTAAAAGTACATGAAGAAGGGCTCTTATGGAAAGCGGTGCGCTCCAGCATTTCGCTCCCCGGTATTTTACCTGCCGTCCTTGATAAACAAAAACAGATGTTTGTAGACGGCGGCATTCTAAACAACCTCCCCGTTGACCAAATGAAAGCGCGCATTCAAGGCGGAAAGGTGCTAGCAAGTTCCCTCACTCGCAACACTGAAGCCCCCTCCACCTTAACCTATGAAGAATATACTGCTTCTGGTTGGGAGTTATTATATAAATACGTCCTGCTGCCAAAGTTCAGAAAAAATCACAAAAATAAAGACAAAAGCTTTGTGACCATCGCATCTATCATCCAAGGCTCAATGATTGTCGGAAGTAATAATCATCAAGAAGCGATGGTTAAACAGGCTGACTATAACATCATTATGAATTTAAGTGAGTTTAATATGGTGAACTTTACAACTATTCAGGAAATTATTAACTCCGGTTACAAACAAGCCCTTCAGGCACTGGAACACATTGATTTGTCTGCTTATCGAGACAACAGATAAACTATCCAAAAAAGCTTCTCTAAAAGCGGCCTGAATAAATCAGGCCGCGCAGACTGTGTGTTTACTCAAATCTCGCACTCACCACCCCAAGCGACAAAGGCTCAATGAAGCTGGTGCTATCACTGGTTTGTGCATTCATCCACTGAAGCGTATGTTGTGCTCGCGTGCAACCATTTTCGCTTGCTGCTTTTAGAAAGCGCTTTGCTTTGTCTTGATTGCCTTCACCAAGCGCACCACTCGAGTACAACATCGCGAGCTGGTACTGAGCATATGCATTGCCCCTATCAGAGAGCTTTTTATAAAGCTCCGCTGCTTTTTCAACATCTTTAGGCACACCTTCTCCTCGTTCATAAAGCCCAGCAAGTGCAAGGATTGCTTTAGCATTGCCTTTTTCAGCAGCAGCTTGATAGCTCTCCATAGCCTTGGCGACATCTTTCGACATGCCTTGGCCTTTCTCTGCCATTTGACCAAGTTGATATAAGGCATCTCTATCCCCTTTTTGAGCCGCTTTTTCATACCACTCAAGGGCAATTGTCTCATTACGGAACTTACCTGTGTCATGCAAATAAATCCCTGCCAGCTGTACCATGGCTCGGACATGTCCTCGCTCTGCAGCTTCAAGATATAAATTCTCAGCCTTACTTGAGTCTACTGAGCGACCTTTACCATACTCATACACCAATCCTAAATCGAACTTTCCAATGGCATTGCTGTTTTGGGATGCAACCTCATAGGACTTTAAGGCTTGCTTATAATTTGCATCGACTGTCTCATAGACAAAGCCAAGTGCAATTGCTGCAGGTGCATAGTTGTGCATCGCTTTTTTATACCACGCTTTTGCAACGTTATAGTTCGGTGTGTTTTTGAGTTTTCCCATTTGATAAAGTCGGCCTAACAAATACTGTGCAACAGGCTGACCTTGTTTCGCAGATAAGGTATACCAATTCTCAGCTCCTTCATAATCTACTTGACCACCTAAGCCTTGCTCGAGTAAGTAGGCCAGTTTCAATTGCGCGTTTCTATCTCCTCGCTCGGCAAGGTTTTGATAGATAGTCCGTGCTTCTTTCATAGACTCTGGATTTTCAGCACGGGTCAGCGCATAGTCAGCTAACAAAAGGCTTGCCTCATTATTTCCTTTCTCATGCGCTTTTTCTAAGCTTGGCAAGAACGGTAAGTTTCGATTATGAGAAAGTACTGCTAAGTTGAAGTCAGCAAAAGCAAAGTCTGAATCAGAGGCCTTCGCCAACAACTCAGCTGCTTTCTCTTTGTCTTCACTCACATCTTGTCCAATGGCATAGTAAGTTCCCAGAATGAAAGCACTCACAGGGTTTTCTTTGGCTTTTTTATACCAGTAAACTGCCTCACTAGTATCAGGGTTTGTGCCGATTCCTCGGTCAAGCAACATACCATATAAAAGTGCTGCTTTATCATCGCCTGCTTTTGCCTCTTCTTTAGCAACCTCAAGAGCATGGGCTTGTTTTTCTTTTGATGAATCCATGGCATCGAAAAAGGCAAGTGGCAGTACAGCCTCTTTAATGCCTTTGGACGCTGCATGCTGATATAAGCGCTTCATTAGAGCATGACGTTTTTGCTTCTCTTGTACACTTAAACTGCCTGTCTTATCTCGAACCAACATCTCAGCCAGTCGATACTCCCCTTCAGGTAACTGGTTAAATGCTGCTAAAGAGTACATAGACATCGCTTTGTCTGCATCAGGCTCTACTGCCCAACTACCATCTTCGTTTTTAATCCCTTCTTCATATAAATGTCCAAGTACATACTGTGATTCAGGGTTTCCTTTAAAGGCTGCATCATTTAGCCAGCCGATGGCTTGTTTGTAATCAGGATTGCCGTCTGCTTCACCCTTCAGGTAAAAAATACCAAGTAGATACTCAGCTTTTAAATCTTGCTGATCTGTTGCCTGTAAATAATACTCGACAGCTTTCACCTTATCTTGCTTAACACTTACCCCTTGATGATAAAGCTGTCCCAACGCAAACTGCGCAGTTGGATCACCAAGCGCTGCTTTTTCTTCAAGGAGTACTGTATATTTCTTAACAGCCAATGGATAGGTCGGAAAAGTAAATTCTTTTTGACTCGTCTCAGGGAGTGTTTTCACTAATACATCGTAATAAGCTGTCAGTGGTACCGTGTTTGGTTTAATCACCTCAAAGCGTGGTTTATACAATTCTTTTCGACTAATACCCGCCATTTGTGGTGGCTGATTATATTGATTTTGTTGAAGTGCTGTTTTATTACTCCAGTCGTAGAAAATGCCAGGTAGACTATAGCCACTCTCGACAAAAGTAAGCACTTTTCCACCACTCAGCCAATAGGATGCTTGTGCTTCTGGGGTGTTGGGAATCTTGTTTTTTGCCGCTTCATATTTTTCTTCCCAACTTTTTGCAAGCACTTCATCGTTCGCATCTTTAGCAAGCTTCGCAAGGCCCTGCATGGCTGGAAAATAGCCTGCTGCATTCGCTGACTCATACAAACTTTTTGCTTTATCTAAGTCTTTAGGTAATAACTTACCTTCAGCATAAACTTCAGCTAATAAATACTGTGCTTCTGGTTCATTTTGCTCAATTGCTTTATTCAGCCAAATCATACCAAGCTTCTTATTAGAGGCATGACGACTTTCAAGAAAGTGCTCTGCAAGGCTTGCTTGCGCCAAGCTATTGCCTTGTTTAGAGGCCAAAATATCATAGCGTCTTGCTTTGTCCTCGTTCTTTTTAGTGCCCACGCCAAAGTGATACGCTGCGGCACAATAAAGCTGCGCTTTCAAGTCGCCTGCATCAGCAGCTTTCTTAAACCATTTGAGTGCATCCGTTGGATTTTTTTGATGAATGAGTTCGTAACGCGCCATTAATTTTTGAGCGGGCAAAAATCCTCGTTCTGCTGAAGCTTGTAAGTTTTGGATGGCTCGTTGATTATTCTTTAGCACACCATAACCATACAAGTACATTTGACCTAAATAGTCATAACTCACTTTATCAAGGTTTGAATCACTTAAAAAACGATTGGCCGCTTCAATGTAATTCCCTGAGCGATACGCTTCAAGCGCATTATTTGCTTCGGCTAGTGGTGCAACTGCTACCGCTAAAGTACAAACCCATGGCGCGATAGATTTCATGATGCTCTCCTATATTCTTCTTATTAGCGTGGAATAATCCCGTAATAAATCACTTGACGAACAGCGCCACCTCGGGTATTCCCGTTGGCCAACCAGTAATTTCCGCGATTGTTCATACCATATTTCACTCGTGCGTACTCACACACTTTCAAAGCATTTTCACAATCTGTAATCTGACCATAACTTTGCTTGCCGTCATGAACCGTACAAATGTATTTCATCTCTTCACTGCTTGAGAGGACCGCCCATCGACCAGCTGGAATGGTATGGTTCAAATACACACTCTGACTGCTCTCAGTTTGTCGTCTCATTTGATATAAATTAATGGGTGTTTTGGTTCTGTTGTATATGAAGTATAGCGACTGAGAGTCACCTACGCTTTCAGGCAAAATTTTAAGAACATTTAAGTCGAAAGCGTAACCAACATCTTTACATCCTAACGGACTTCTTTCCTCTGAATCGCGCTTTGCAGCAAACCCAGGCGCTTGCAGCCCTAATAGCAATACAGAGACCCCCAAAACTTGTGTTAAACGTCTCATATTCGTTGTTTTCATTATGACGCTCTCCTAATAGAGTGAGCTGGACGAACAATCACTTTGGTACCCTTTTGATTGTTTTCATCACTCGAAATCTCAACAAACTCTTCATTCAGCCACTTTGCATCGCGTGTAAACATACGCACACAACCATGGCTTGCTCGATATCCTGGAATATCATTGGAACCGTGCATTGCAAACCCTTTGTGGAAATACATGCAATAAGGCATGGGGGCACCCCCACGTCCGACAGGATAAACATCTGACTTACAATGTGAATTTTCTTTACTAAATATTCTGAAAATGCCCGACATGGTTCGGCAACTTCTGCTGCTATCAGGACACTTATCTCGGCCGGAGGCAATGGGCCCCCAATGTAAAAGCTTGCCATTTTCATCGTAAGCACCCCAAGCAAGTTTATCTTGGTCAACAATAACTTGTCTTTCATGCACATCCATCGTTCTTGGAAATGGTGCGATGTCCAAAATGGTCAGTTCGCTTAAGTTTTTAGGCACAACGATGACCTTGCCTGCCCAAAGATAATTGTAAGTACGATTTAGGCGTTGCACTAAATCTCTATCTTGCTCATCTGGAAACAAACGCTTCCAAGACTGGCCACTTTTAACCTTGATACATTCAAACTGAGGGTTTTTGCAAAGGTTTGGTCCGTAATATAAAGGCTCATCTCCAGCCCATACCCCTGAAGCGGCAATTAAAGAACCTGCTAAAACTAAACCGTGTAACTTGTTCATATCTCCTCCAACGGCCTGTCCTGACGTAGAATTTACGTCTCCTTAGACATGCTGTCGGCCAAGATTCTTTAAAGTTTAATGTTTGCTCACTTAGTGCAGATAATCATAAATAATAGCGGCTAGTTTTTGGCTAATGCCTTCGACTTTGGCAAGCTCTTCAATAGGTGCTCGTTTCAACTCTCGCATACCTCCAAAACGTTTGAGCAGTGCAAGTCTGCGCTTCTCGCCAACACCTGGAATATTATCAAGTGCTGAGCTAAGCGTAACCTTCTCACGCTTTTTGCGATGTGAAGTAATCGCGAATCGGTGCGCTTCATCACGAATATGTTGCAACAGGTGCAGCTCAGGCGAATCTGGTGCAAAACTCATTTCTTGCATGGTATCAGCAAGCACTAAACGCTCAAGACCTGCCTTCCGAGTAACCCCTTTGGCAACACCTATCATTATCACCTTTGGACCACCCAAGGCTTCTAGCGCTTTTTTAGCCACGCCCACTTGGCCTTTACCACCATCAATAATAACCAACTGAGGCCAAAGTTTGTTGTCGCGCAGGAGTCCTTTAAAATAACGGCTCACGGCTTGTGCCATAGCGGCATAATCATCACCAGGGGTAATATCTTTAATATTTAACTTTCGATAGGCTGACTTTAATGGACCTTCTCTATCGAAGACCACGCAAGATGCGACCGTACTTGTGCCCTGGGTGTGACTAATGTCAAAACATACCATTTGTAAAATAGGTGCTTGCATTTTAAGCCCTGCCTGCAGCGCTTCATAACGCGTTTTGATGAGATTTTTGGAAGCAAGCTTTAAATCGACTGAGCGCTTTAAGTTATCTTTCGCAAACTCAATCCAGCGCGCACGTACACCTCGTGCTCTCGATTGAATACGGCACCTGCGCTTGCGCGAAACAGATAGTGCTTTTTCTAAAATCGTTTGATTCGCTAAGCTGTGGTCGGTTAGCACTAAATCTGGGATGCGACCTGGCATCTCAAGATAATGATGCGCAATAAAAGCTTCGAATACCGCCTGCTTAAGCCCGCCTTCCAGGATGTCAGTTCTGGGTAAGGTTGGGAAAAAAGATTGATTATCGATAATTTGTCCACCACGCACGGATACCCATTGTACACAGGCAAAGTCAGCTTGCACATCAGTTACAATGACATCTGCATCACCCTCACGACCAGTCACACCTTGTTGCTCTTGAATCATACGTAAATGTTTGATTTGGTCTCGAAGTTGTGCCGCCTCTTCAAAAGCCATTGCGTTTACCGCTTCTTCCATACGCAGCGTCAGTGCTTTCAACAGCGCTTGTGATTTGCCCTCTAAAAAGCGTACTGCATCTTGAACAGATGCTTGATATTCGTCTTTTTGAATCAGTCCAACACAAGGCGCACGACATCTGCCAATTTGATACTGCAAACAAGGACGCGTGCGCGCTTTAAAGTCTGTATCACGACAATTACGCAGTTTAAAAACTTTTTGAATGGTATTGAGTGTTTCTTTCACTGCAAGCCCACTCGGATAAGGCCCAAAATAGCCTTTTTTTTGTGGATTTTTCTTGGTACGGACCACACTTAAACTGGGAAAACGGTGCTCTAAATCAATATGCAAGTAAGGATAAGACTTATCATCCCGCATTAAGACATTGTATTTAGGGCGCAAGGTTTTAATCAGCTGACACTCAAGCAAGAGTGCTTCCGTCTCACTGCGCGTCACACTGACTTCAATACTTTTAATTTGCCTGACTAAAACACGTGTTTTAGTGCCCTTGTCTGATTGATTAAAATAGCTTTGAACTCGCTTTTTTAAGTCAGCTGCTTTTCCGACATAAATCACTCGGCCTTCAGCATTCATCATTCGATAAATACCGGGCGCGTTCGGTAAGTGCTTTAAGGTCTCAGCTAAATCAGCTGGTGGCTTCTTCTGGCTCATGTGCGTTTTGCTCAAACACACCATGCTTCATTGCAAGATGTATGAGTTCGACATCGTTCTTAATACCCAGTTTTTCAAACATACGGTAGCGATACGTACCAACTGTTTTGGGGCTTAAAAAGAGCTTCTCGGCGATTTGATTTACAGTTAAGCCGCGTGTGATCATAAACATCACTTGCATCTCACGCTCGGATAAATCATCAAGCGGTGATGTTTCTTGTGGGTTTAAGCTATTCAAGGCAATTTGCTGTGCGATTTCAGCACTTAAATAACGCTCGCCCTGAGAGACTTTTTGAATGGCTAAAAGCATTTCATCGGCAGCTGAATCTTTAGTTAAATAGCCCATGGCACCCAACTGTAACAAACGGGTTGGTAGTGGGTTGGTTGTGGTTGCTGTCAGTACGATAATATGAATATTAGATTTAAGTTGCTTGAGCCGTCGGGTCACTTCCCAACCATCCATACCTGGCATTTTCATATCCAGGAGCACAACATCTGGGTCGTGCATCTTCACTGCGTTCAAAGCGGAGTTGCCATCTTCTGCTTCAGCAACAACGTCAATCCCTTCGGTCTTATCTAATAACAACCGAATACCCATTCTAACCAATTCATGGTCGTCAACGATGAGCACTTTGATCAAGCAAAACTCCTCGGTTATTTCCACGTGGGACACACACGAAAGATGCGAAGAATACTAGCAACTTTTTTCTTATATGACAATGAGATATTTCAGAAGCCTAAGCAAAAACATATTGACTTAAAATAAACCATAAGTAGCTGGGCAAAGTACAATTACTCCAGAAGAGCTGGAGCCCCAATCGTATTATAACGGTGCTGGATTTATGATTTAGTTCAACAAGCCTGGATATGAATACTTGGATTTCCTTCTTCCACCGGGAAGTACGGTGCATATTCACCAAGTTCTCGCGCTTCGTTCATCAATGCTTGCCAATCTGCTTCGATAAAATCAAAAAGCATTTGATAACTATCAATCACAAAATAAACTGGCTGCAATGCATCAATCCGATAAGGCATTCTGAAAATGACAATCGGGTCAAATAAAACCCGCATGGCTTCACTGCTCTCAACGCTATAGGCCGCTTCGCCAATCGAAGACAAAATGCCGCCGCCATACACTCTAAGCCCAGCTGGATCTTGAATCAACCCAAACTCCACCGTAAACCAAAAAAATCGTTGTAATAGGGGCCAGTCTTCTTCTGCAAAGGTAAGGACGCGCTTAGCATATGCATGCATGAAATCAGCATATACTTTATCCATCAACATCGGACAATGCCCAAAAAGCTCATGAAAAATATCTGGCTCTTGCACATAGTTCAAAGAATCTTTATCTCGAATAAAAGTCGCTGCTGGAAATTTGCGCTCTGCCAATAACTCAAAAAATTCACGCGCTGAAATCAAGGCAGCAACAGGGGCCACTTCCCAGCCTGTGGCTGCTCGCAGTTTTGCGCTCACCTCAGGTAATTGAGGAATTGCATCAGCTGATAAGTCGAGTGCTTTTAAGCCCGCCATAAAGGCATCTGAGGCCCGTCCTTCAAGCAAAGGCTCTTGTCTCGTGAAAAGCGTGTTCCAAACCTGGTGTTCTTCCTCTGAATAATTGACATAACCACGCTCATCTGGCGTACGTGATACATAGCGACTAACAAATTCCATTTAAGCTCCTTTTTGATTCATGCTTAAGCGCAGGGCCGAAACTGGTATAGAAGTCTCAACACCAGCTTTGGTGCAGTGCTGCTCCCCTTTCCAAGCATGCCCATACACCACTTCATACGTTAGAGGATATTTTCCCTCGGGCGTTTGGTACTTTTCCACAGATGCTTCAAAAGTGCGCCAGGCTCCTTTTCCGGTCAATCCCGGATTTCGCTTCGCATTCATGTTACGCACACCTTGGTCTTTTAGGGAGCGCAATAGCGCCTGCCAGTCGTCATAATGCACTGAGAGCTTTTCCATATCAACTACTGGATCTAAAAAATGCTCTCCAAGCAGAATATCTCCAATATCGTGCATATCCATAAAAGCATTAGCGTGCGCAAAACCATGCGAACCTTCTGCTCGCAGCTCTAAAAAGGTATCAGGTCCAAGCGTTGAGAACATCAAACAGCCATTTGTCTGCATCACACGATTTAATTCTCGCACCAGCTTGGACCAGTCCGTTGACCAATGCAAAACTTGATTCGAAAAAACCAAGTCAAATACATTATCTTTAAACGGCAACGCGTGCATATCAGCGCGGGTAAAATATGTGTTTTTGGATGACCAACGATGCTTTGCTTTCGCTTCCAATAGCATGCCATGAGCAACGTCCAAACCAACAATATGTGCTTTGGGGTATTTCTTTTTCAAAAGCTTAGTAAACACCCCTGTACCGCAGCCCAAATCGAGCACATAGTTTGGCTCCATCTTGAGATAATTCAAACGCTCAAACAATTGCACACCTATCTCTCGTTGTACTAAAGCCACACGATCGTAGACTGCTGCTTGCTTATGAAAAGCATTGCAAACCTCATTTGAAAACTGCATGATGTCCACCAGGAGAAAACACCTTAAGTCCCGCCCATATGCACGCACGGAATAAAGCGGCTAGTATAGCACAAAGACTCAGGCTGAAAACGCCATGTTGCTTGTGCTCTGAGTACCACATGGCGCCTACGCCTATTTGTCACTACTGCGACAGTCTCTTGCCACGTCTTGGGCCTGCCTGCAGACAGTGTGCCACACCACTACCAAATGACAACCTGAGCCTTTGTGGGCATTGCATTAAAAAACCACCCGCCATCGATAACGTCTTTGCCACCTATCGATTCGAAGAGCCTTTAAGAACCCTGCTCCATGATTTTAAATATCGAGAAAAATTGCATTTGAGCCACTTTTTAGTACAAAAAATGCTGCTTAATCCACCTGATATTTCGGCTGGCACTTGTCTGATTCCAGTTCCCATTCACAGAAAACGTCTTTATCACCGCGGATTCAATCAAGCGGCCATCTTGGCACACCAACTGAACAAGCATATAAACGTTCACTACCTCTCCAATCATATTCAAAAAATTAAAAATACGGCGCCACAGGCAGAACTTGAAGCCAAGGCTCGCCGAAGAAATCTTCGAGGTAGCTTCAAACTGAAGCCAATACACTATCAACATATTATTTTGGTAGATGACTTGATTACAACGGGAAATACCGCAAATGAACTCGCTTATCAATTGAAACGACAAGATGCTCATCAAGTAAGCTTGTGGTGTATTGCCAAAACTTGCTTCACTTAAGCATTACAATATCTCAACTTGCTCTCTAAAATCTCATCTTCTGCAAATTCCCAGTCTGAATGTGCACGCCTACGTATCAGGTTTTTCATCATGTCAGCATCGCTCATCTCGGAAAGCTCCAGCTCTCTATTTCCAAACAACACTTCGGCAATCGGTAACACTAAGTTGACCATTTCACTCCTTAATGCGAGCCTAAACCGTTTTCCAGATTTTGAGTCTGCATACTGAGCCTGAAAAAAACCAAACCAAGTTCTTCGGTAACTCAAACTAATACGTGCAACGTCTAAAATATAATTTCTTAATGAGGAGGGTGAAAGCACCTTGTCTTGCTCAACTTGTTTTCTTAAATGACGAAGTAAAGTTCCCTTATGCCCCCACTGACTCCAATAAGACATGGAGTCATGACATATATCAATAAGCCCAAGTAGTGAAAAGCGTTGTAACTCCTTCTCTCTTGACTCTTTATGTAAAATAATTTGCTCTTGCTCTCGAAGCTTTGCATCTAAATCCGCTTCGCTTGTACCTGAAGAATCTACATCAACCAAAAATCTAGGTATTGTGGGTGGTGATTCATAGTATGTATCTCGATTGCTAGAGTAAAATAAGTTTCGATAAGATTTACTACGCATCAAATGAAGCATTTCTTTGGCTTTTCGATAATAATGCTTGTACCTAAATAACTTGCGTTTGTTACGAGAGTCATTACTCTCAGTATCATCGGGACCAATTTCCAAAGAAGCCATCGGAGGTGTTACAGAAAGTTGTCCTGTTTGCTGCTTCAACTCACCTTCAGCCAGTAACTCTCTGGATAAAGATTTTCTGGGAGAGTCCGGAGAGACACCAAGCAAAGGATTCATTCTTGCATAACTTCCGCTTGCTCTCTTTTGCTTGTTTTTAATAAAAATATTAGCAAACCCACCTGGTTCATCAAAGGCATCTGCATATTTTTCATCAATAAATTGAATTTTTTTCCTAAATGAAATTTGTTGGGTTTCAGCAAACTCTGGGTCACTAATCACACGTCTAACCGCAATAGCTGCCATAGTAAAATCTTTGAGGCTGGTCTCTAAGCTATCCGTAATCTCCGACAATTTGCATTTGATTTCATTGCTCATGCTGCCATTTTTGGCATGTTTTTTTCGAGCTCGCTCTATCAGCTTTTTAAAATCAGCTTGGGCTCCACCAATAGCATCAATGCAAGCTTTTAATCGATCTAAAAATGCTTGGCTTTGTAGCACACTACGATATTCCAAAATAATAACTTTGATACCCTCAACGAAGGCTGCAATATCTGCCATTTTCTGGATGTTAGACTGCAAGTAATTGATACTATTCGCAAAAGCTTTCCTCTCATCAATCAACTCAGATGCATTCGCCCAAAAGTAAGGCACTGGGTTCTCTAAATCATTCTGATATGCTCCTTGACGAATCCGTTTCTCTTTTCTTAGATATTTACGATTGAGCGTGTTAATTAAATTAACTTGGTCTTTACCTGTTTTTTGTATCCGTCTCGGTGTATTTTCAGGCGCTTCATCATCTAATGCTTCACGCTGGCATAAAGCGCTTCTTTGGCTCTCCTCTGTATCTACAGAAATCTTGAATGCATCCATTAAAAGCGTTAAACAAGGAACAAGCCGCCTTCCAATCAGATGTGCACGCTCCTCTCGGCCAGCGTAGCCCTCAAAACCTGCTTTAGGATTGGTTTTTAAAACCTTATTGAGACTTCGAACATACGCATCATCAAATTGCTCAAGTTGACGTAAAAAACCACCATCACCTTCATCTAAACGCTTGAGTTCTTCTCTTAACCGAAGCCTTTCAAACCTTGGTAGGTGTGTGTAAATTATTAAGACATCTATCAAGCTCTCAGGGCTAGGATTTAAAATATAATGAAGGCCTGGGTCATCTGGCAATAAACCAACTCGACGCTGAAAAGGCTCGAGAAAGCTTGGATTTTCTTTTAAAAGATTTAATAAGTTTTTAAGCGAAGCTTCCAGATGTTCTGCTGTTTTAGGTTCTTCGGTATGCTTGTCTGAAAACTCATCTTGATGTTGGTACAACAGTTCAAATAAAACTTTAGCCGTGCCTCTTGCTGTATCTCTTGCGTGCATGGCAAGAGGCCTAATTTGAAATTCTCGAAGCTCTTCAATGGCGTAAGCTGCTTGCAAATCTTGTACAAGAATTTGCGAGATATGAATGAAGTCAGCCCAATCAGTTTTCCTATTTTGCCTAAGTTTAGGCCTGTAATTAGTTGTTAAAATGTGCCCCAAAAATACATCCAGTTTTTTGCAAAGATCGATGACCTCGCCAGGCTCCAGACGTCTGCCTGTTTGTGAGTTCATGGGGTGCAGTAACTTCCATAGTAAGTTGGAAACAACGATTAGGGTAAAAAATTCTTGATTGAAACCGTTGAGATGATTATCTCCCTCCCAAGCTGACCACACGAAGTGAGTAAACCAGTTCCCCTGTCGAAAACGCCTTAAAATTTTTTTACGCAAGTGCTCAAAAGTGGTTCTAATATGCGCATAAATTTCTCGGCGCTTGCTATCCAGCTCTTCTGTATGTGAATCTTCTCCAAGTACGTCTGTCTCAAGCAAATAAAAAGGCAATACATGATAACAGGTGGGATCTCCTCTTTTTTGAGGGGTAGCAACCCGAATTCCTAAGCCCTCTTCAAAGCCGTCTATTTTAGTGTTTCTAATGAGCTGGATAAGATCCCGAATAAACTCTTGTTCACTTGAAAGTTCTTCTTTATCTGGCACGATGAAAACAGGGAGATTTTGCTTCATTTGCTCTCGCAAATTGTCTCGCTTTACCTTAACCGTCTGGACACCCTGCTCGACGACATCAACAAGTTTGGCAAAGCCGGTAAATGCAACTGTAAGTGCTGCCGCTGCCGCTTCCTTATCTTTCAGCGCATCAACCAAGCCACCTCGTCCAATTACTTTTTCAAGTTCCGAGGTCACTTGCTCTCTGATAAATTCTTCACCTTTGGTGATATCAATGCTTGTTGCTGTTGTTCTAAGAACCCTCTCAACGCATAACTTAGCATCAGATGATAGGTTACTTGTGTTAACCGAAAAATCAGTCATCTATTAGTTAACCAGAAAGTAAAGTTGTATATTTATATCACCGTTTATTGGGTGTATTGTCAACTACCAGTTTCAAACTTGGTCGCCTAACCCCATTTGGAACACTATAGGCTGCGCTGTCACGGTATACTTCGAGGACTCGATAAGGCTCATTGGTTTGGCTATCCACCAGTTCAACATCTTCG
Organism: Gammaproteobacteria bacterium; assembly: GCA_030147635.1. GTDB lineage: Bacteria > Pseudomonadota > Gammaproteobacteria > Legionellales > Legionellaceae > JAALKW01. Next base: position 59,667 of record JASBUZ010000060.1, on the reverse strand, counting down.
CCTTTATCATCGACAAGGGTCAAAGACAGATGCATTTCGCGAAACTGTCCGATTTGATAACGTTCTTTGAGTAATTTGAGAATACTGGCAAGGCTCTCTTTTGCTTCTTCTTCGTCGTGCCTGCCATCAAAAATAATTTCCATACATCCCTCCCCTTCCGAGCCCTAGGGGACCCGCCGCATATATCACTATAGCGGCAGGTTTTATGGATGCTTTAAATTTGAACTATTAGCTACTGTAATACAACTCAAACTCAGCTGGATGAACCATGCTGCGCAAGTACATGATGTCCGACTCACAAAGCTCAATGTATGCATCAATAAAGTCTTTGCTAAATACATCACCCTGTAACAAGAACTCATGATCGTTTCTTAAATGCAAGAGAGATTCCTCAAGCGAGCCAGAAACACGAGGAATATCATTCAGCTCTTCAGGCGGCAAATCATAGAGGTTTTTATCAACCGCATCCCCCGGATGAATTTTACGCTGAATGCCATCAAGTCCTGCCATCAACATCGCTGAGAACGCAATGTATGGGTTCGCTAATGAATCAGGAAAACGCACTTCAATACGACGAGCATTCGGCGAAAAGACGAGTGGAATACGGATAGAAGCTGAACGGTTACGCTCAGAGTAAGCAAGCAAGATAGGTGCTTCGAACCCTGGTAGCAAACGTCTATAGCTATTCACTGTTGGGTTGGTAATAGCGTTTAGAGCACGTGCATGATGAATAATACCGCCGATGTAGTGCAACGCAAGCTCAGAAAGTCCACCATAGCCCTCACCTGCAAACAAGTTCATACCATCTTTCGACAAGGATTGGTGACAGTGCATCCCATTTCCGTTATCACCAACCAAAGGCTTCGGCATAAAGGTTGCAGTTTTTCCATACTGGTGGGCAACATTATGCACCACATACTTCAGGACCTGCATATCATCTGCTTTTTCAAGCAAGCTTTTATAACGTGTAGCTACTTCACACTGGTTTGCAGTCGCCACTTCATGGTGATGCGCCTCAACCACCATCCCGAGCTCTTGCAGCACTTCAGAAATCGCTGAGCGGATGTCTTGTGATGAGTCGACCGGAGGCACGGGGAAATATCCACCCTTGATACGTGGGCGATGTCCAATATTTCCACCCTCGATGCTCTTACCTGAGTTCCACTCCGCTTCAGAGGAGTCAATTTGATAAAATGCCCCGCTCATACTTGTGTCCCAACGCACATCGTCGAACAAGAAAAACTCAGGCTCCGGACCAAAATAAGCTTGGTCAGCAATCCCTGTTGCACGCAAATAGGCCTCGGCACGAGTTGCAATAGAGCGTGGATCCCGCTCATACCCCTCATTGGTTTTTGGGTTGATCACATTGCAACGAATAAAAATGGTTTTATCTTGATAGAATGGATCTAACATCATGCTAGATGTATCTGGAACCAGCATTAAATCCGACTGATGAATTTTCTGCCAGCCTTGTAGGGATGAGCCATCAATGGCTTTACCTGTTTCGATTAGTGTATCATCGAGCCCGTCTTTCGAAATCGTAATATGTTGCTCTTTCCCTCTTAAATCTGTAAATCGTAAATCTACAAATTTGGCTTGGTGATGCTCCATTGCATCACGTACTGCATCACTACTCATCGTCCTTCTCCTTAAAATTGACTTGTAAGACTGGCCCGTAAATAAGACAACCTTAAGGTTCTTCAGTCTACCTTAATGACACAAGAAACCCAATAGTTTAAACTCGATTTCAAGAAAATTTTATTGAAGACTTTATGGGCGCATACCTTTACCACGCACTCAAAAGCACAGGCCAAGCATCAAAAGGCGTGATTGAAGCAGATTCAGCACGCCATGCAAGGCAATTGCTTCGTGAGCAGGGTCTCATACCGACTGATGTTTCCCCTTTCAAAAAAAAGCAAAAAACAAAAGGCAGACGCCAATTTCAAGCCCAAGATTTACCGCTTTTTACCCGGCAGCTTGCAACACTTTTAAGCGCCGGCATCCCACTCGATGAAGCACTACAAGGTGTTGGTGAGCAATCTCAAAAACCAACCACACGTCAATTAGTGATTGGCATTCGCTCAAAAGTGTTAGAAGGATACGGATTAGCACAGGCGCTTGAAGAATATCCGGCCCAATTTCCTGAGTTATATCGCGCTACAGTTTCAGCGGGTGAACAAACCGGTCGCTTAGATGAAGTTCTCTTAAAGCTTGCAGACTATACCGAACATCAGCAAACCATCCGGCAAAAAATTCAGCAAGCGATGATTTACCCAAGTTTAATGCTGATTATCTCTGTGGCTATCATTAGCTTTTTGCTCGCATTTGTCGTGCCCAAAATCGTGGGCGTTTTTGCCGATAGCGGACAGAGCTTACCAACGGCCACGCATGTTCTTATTATGCTCAGTGAAGGTATTAAAAGCTATGGGCTTTATGTTGTGCTTTTAATCTTGCTTGGCTGTATGGGGTTTAAAAAAGCACTCACTAATCCAGGCTTCAAAATGCGTTTTCATGCCTTCCTTATCAAAGTGCCTGGCATCAAGCATATTATCATTACCAATAATGTGGCCCGATACAGCCATACCTTTGCTATTTTATTTGCAGCTGGGGTTAGTGTGCTTGATGCGATGCGCGTATCCTCAAGTCTTGTAAATCATGTTATTATGCGTGAAAAATTTGAACAGGCAGCCATACAAGTTAAAGAAGGGACGCCTATCAGCCAAGCCTTAAGCCAAACCACCTTTTTTACCCCGATGGCAACCCACTTAATTGCAAGTGGTGAGAAAAGTGGTCAAATTGCAGAACTGATGGAACGAGCAGCCGTCTACCTAGACACTGAAATTAAGCGCTTAATTGATACTGCCTTAACCTTGCTTGAGCCTTTGGTTATCTTGTTTATGGGGGGCGTTATCTTATTTATCGTATTAGCAACTCTCTTGCCTATCTTCTCAATGGAGCAGCTGGTGAGTTAACTTAAAGCAAAACCGTAGGAGGTTTAACACATGCAACAACAACGCGGATTCTCACTCATTGAAATCATGGTCGTCGTGATTATTCTTGGTATTTTAGCTTCACTCGTTGTGCCTAAAATTATGAGTCGACCTGATGATGCACGAGCAGTTAAAGCTAAACATGATATTCTTGGCATACAAAACGCGCTAGAACTCTATCGCTTAGACAATGGCTTTTATCCAAGTACCGATCAAGGACTCTCAGCACTCGTCACTCAGCCTAAGACTCGACCCACACCGCAACACTGGAAGGCTTATTTAAAGAGCTTACCTAAAGATCCATGGGGTCGTGATTACCTCTACTTAAACCCAGGTCAACATGGCGAAATTGACATCTTTACCTTTGGGGCAAATGGACAAGCTGGAGGAGATGGCGTAAATGCCGAAATCGGAAACTGGAATGCGGACCAATAAATCCGGTTTTACCTTAGTTGAAATTTTGGTGGTGGTGGTCATTCTTGGCCTCACCGCCAGTATGGCTATGATGGCATTTGGTGACTTTGGAAAAAGTCAACGTATTGAAGCCGAAGCGGAGCGTCTCAAACAAAAAATAGAGCTAATACGTTATCACGCCATTTTAGAAGCCATCCCTTACCGACTCCAAATCACCCCTTTTAGCTATCAATTCTTTAAATTCGCACCACCTAATCAGTGGAAAAATACCACGGTGTCAGGCACAAGCCCTTATCATTTGCCTGAAAAAATTCAGCTATCCGCTCAGCCCAAACACAGTATTGTGATTCAAAGCTCAGGGGAAGTGACTCAGAATACCTTCAAACTTGCACCAGCAGGAAAGCCTGCAACAGTCGAAATTGTGGTGCAAAAAGATGGTCGAATTACTTTAAAAAAACTAACCCCAAAAAAATGATGAGTACTCGAGAAACAAAAGGCTTTACCTTAATTGAAGTGTTAATCGCACTCGCAATTATCAGCATTGCCTTAACCGCGCTGCTGCTCACAACCGCTGAAACCGTGAGAAGTACTGAGCGCTTGCGCCAAAAAACGTTGGCTTACTTAACAGCGACCCAAGCGCTTACGCTAATTCAGCTCGAACTTGCTCCGCTTGAGAAAAAGCAAGAAATCACCCAACAAATCACACTCTTTGGCACTCCCTGGTTTTGGCATGCGAAAGCAAGTCCCACGTCAATAAAAACTATAGAGCGAATTGAAGTCACTACAAGTCCTAATGAAAATGGGCCTTTTACCACACCAGTCACTGGTTTTCGGAGGCAATCATGAGAGGGTACACTTTAATTGAAGTCGTAATAGCACTCGCTATTTTTGCCATTCTCGGCACCTTAAGTGTTGGATTGCTAAGTCGCGCATTTGAGACCAAAACCAAACTTGCAACTCAAGTGAGCCCATTAACTGATGTGCAACTTGCAGCAACCCGTATCTCGCAAGATGCCAATCAAATGGTGGCACGGGCCGTTCGAGATCAAGATATGAAAAAAATATCTGCATTTGTTGCCACAACTCAAGAAATTGAGTTTACCCGCGGTGGATTTGTCTCTGCAGACAAAAAACCGACTGAGAGTACGTTAAGACGTGTGGCTTTAAGTTGTGAAAACCATAAGCTCCTTCGAAAAACTTGGTCCAAGCTTGATGGCTTTGAAAGAGACAAACCACAAACGCAAACCTTGCTCACCAATCTTGAGCGTTGCAGCTTTGCATTTACGTCCTCTCGCCGTCGCTGGTCTGATGAGTGGCGAGGAGATGATAATACTCTTCCCGCTTCATTTAAACTGTATTTAGAGGTTAAAGACATAGGAGAAGTCGCTCTCATTTTTGCGATTCCAGGTGGCAGTAATGTTGATTAAAGTGCGGGGCAGCGCCATTTTATCTGCACTTTTTATCATGACCTTGGTTGCCATTGCGACTACAACGCTCACCTTACAGCTGAAAACAGACTTAGATAAAACACGCCTCTTATTCAAAACCAACCAATTTCAACTCGATAGTACCTTTATTCGCTACTGGGCGATGGACTTTCTGACCAGTGAAAAAGGCAAAGAATTTGGCCATGTACCCGATAAAACAGAGCATGTCGAAAAAAATATTTTCTTCCCAGCATTGGAGGGGTATCACTTTTCCTGTCACATCATTGATTTAAATGCCAAGTTTAATTTGAACAACCTGCGCTATCCGACAGGAAAAACCACGCTTTATCGCCTCATCAAGCACCTGCTTGAAGATGGCTCAGATAAGAAAAGCTACCCCCTTACCAGTGCGCTTGCAAACTGGGTTATTGAATATCAGCCGGGTAATTTACAACATAATACACACTTTACAGCGCACCTACCGATGGTAAGCATCTCGGAGATCGCTTTGATTCCAAACGTCTCAGAAGCAGACCTAAAACCGCTGATGCCCTATCTGACTGTGCTGCCTGAAAGAAGTAAGGTGAACCTCAATACGGCACCAGAAGATTTGTTGATGGCAATGTCGGCCCAGAATGCTGAAACGGTAAAAAATATGGAGGCTTTAATAGAAGCCCGTGGTGAAGAAGGTATTCCCGAGATTACCGATGTTAGAGCGATTTTACAAAAATTAGCGATTGAAGAAGATGACGTCACCACAGAAAGCGAGTATTTTCTAAGTATTGGCTACGTCAGAAAGGGGGAGCTTACACGAACCCTTTACAGCTTGCTGCAACGTGTTAAAAATAAAAAAGATCGAACCTATACAGTTCATTTAATTCACGAGACTTGGAATACCGACTAGGAGTCGTGCTATGGCGGAGATGGAGCATCCCACAGGAAAGCACTATATCGATGGACACTGGGTGATGGGCTCAGGTAAACCGTTTCAATCTATCAACCCAGCCAACCATGAAACTATTTGGCAAGGCTGTGTCGCAACACCAGCTGAAGTCTCTGCGGCCTTTGAAGCTGCACGTCACGCAAATCCTACCTGGGCCAAACTAAGTCTTGAGACACGCATGACTCATCTTAAAGCCTTTGCAAGCCTCATTGAAAAACAATCTGACACACTAAGCCAGCTCATTGCGCTTGAGACGGGCAAGCCTTTTTGGGAAGCACAAACAGAAACCAGTGCTGTCATTCAAAAAATTGAACTCAGCATCCGTGCCTATCATGAGCGCACCAGCCCATCTATTACTGAAACGAGTGACACACAAAATTGCTTACGCTACAAACCCCATGGCATTACAGCTGTTTTAGGTGCTTTTAACTTTCCGGCGCACTTAAGTAATGGACATATTGTGCCGGCATTACTTGCCGGTAATACCATTGTTTATAAGCCTAGTGAGCACACACCATTCGTGGCTGAGTTTATTACGCAATGCTGGCATAACAGTGGCTTACCGAAAGGCGTCTTGAACTTGGTACAAGGCAATGCTGAAACGGCACATGCCTTAATCGAGTCGCCAGTGCACGCCGTTTGTTTTACTGGAAGCTACCAAGCAGGCCTTAGCATTCACAAGCAGCTTAGCGCACGCCCTGAAGTGCTACTTGCCCTTGAGATGGGTGGGAATAACCCGCTTGTCATTGATAACGGACTCAAAGACATTAAAGCTGCGGTCTACAACACCCTGCTTTCTGCTTTTATCACCACAGGACAACGTTGTACCTCGGCAAGACGACTGATTCTCCCCAAAACAGCAACCGGGGACATGTTTCTTAAAGCACTTCTTAAAGCTTCGAGTACTTTATCGATTGGTGCATCAAACAATAAGCCTGAGCCTTTCATGGGACCTTTGATTCACCCAAACCAAGCACTCAAGCATATCAATGCACAAGAAAATTTAATTCAGCTGGGCGCCAAGCCTTTGCTAAAAATGAAAGCATACGAAGAAAACTCTGCCTTCGTGAGTCCTGGCATTTTAGAGATGCAAGCAGTATCAAGCTCACCTGATGAAGAAATTTTTGCACCTTTAATACAAGTTTACTATTTTGATGATTTCGATGAGGCCTTGCATCTTGCCAACCAAACTAAATATGGCTTAGCTGCTGCTTTATTCAGTGATAGCAAAGCACGGTATGACGCATTTTATCAGCAAGTTTCTGCAGGTCTTATCAATTGGAATCGCCCAACTACCGGTGCCTCAAGTGCCCTCCCCTTTGGTGGAATTGGCTGCAGTGGTAATCATCATCCAAGTGCTTATTTTGCGGCAGATTACTCAGCCTACCCTATTGCAAGTCTTGAGGGGCATGCTTTAAACCTGCCAGATAACCTCCTGCCTGGCATTCACTTGGAGGGGCTATGAGCGTTGTTTATGAATTAAATCTAGATGGCTTGGTGGGTCCAACTCATCATTACGCGGGGCTTTCCTATGGCAATACCGCCTCGATGACTCATGCGAATCTTGTCTCTAACCCCAAAGAAGCAGCACGCCAAGGGCTACAAAAGATACGGCTTCTTCATAGCCTTGGGTTAAAACAAGCAGTTCTGCCGCCACAGCTTCGCCCAAACCTCACGTTTTTGCATGAACTTGGTTTTACTGGCTCTATTGCCAATCAATTGCATCAAGCTAAAAAAGAAAATCCCCGAGCTCTAAGCGCTGCGTTTTCGGCATCTAGTATGTGGGCTGCCAATGCAGCAACTGTTGCCCCTAGTATGGATACCAAAGACCATCGCGTGCATTTTACAGCGGCAAATCTCGTGCATCACCTACACCGCCATCAAGAAGCTGAAGCCAATAAACATTTATTTGCAGCCATTTTTTCGAATGAAAAATATTTTGTGCATCATGATATTTTACCAAGAACTGAAGCGTTCAATGATGAGGGAGCAGCTAATCACAATCGCTTAGTTAAAACGCACGATACGTCTGGTCTACATTTATTTGTATATAATAGGAAAGCATTCACAGACGATATACAAACCCAATTCCCTGCACGCCAAACAAAAGAAGCGAGTGAGGCGGTTGCCAGAAAGCACTTATTAGATGCAAACCAAGTTGTGTTCGTGCAACAAACTCCGATTGCCATTGACGCCGGTGTTTTTCACAATGACGTCATTGCTCTTGCCAATGAGTCTGTTTTTTTAGTGCATCAGGATGCTTTTATCAACCAAGCCGAAATACTCAAAAAACTCCGAAACCAGGCTGACTTTGAGCTTAATGTCATCGAAATTAAACGTAATATGCTCTCACTCAAAGATGCCGTTCAAAGTTACTTATTTAACTCGCAGCTCATCACTTTACCCAATAAAAAGATGGCCCTCATCGCGCCAGAGGAGTGTCAAACCATCTCGTCTGTGCAACAAGTAATTGAGGGTTTAATTGCAGACCAACAAAACCCGATTCAATCCGTACACTACGTCCCGCTCAAGCAGAGTATGCAAAATGGTGGCGGCCCTGCTTGCTTGCGCTTGCGCGTACCACTCACTGAAGAAGAACTTGCCTGCATGCACCAAGGTGTGCTTGTAACTGATAACTTATTGGATGAGCTTGAGGTCATCATTAACAAATACTACCGCAGCCAATTAAGCTTTGAGGATTTAACTGATCCCTTGCTCGTTGAGGAAGCACTCGCAGCTCATGATGCTTTTTTAAAACTCATGGGGGTCGGGGCGTGAGTTTTGAATCTCGGATTCAATAAAACCTATAACCACCTTCTTCCTTAGACTCTTCAAGCTCGTCGTCACTCTGATCATTGACTCTGACAAATGCCTGCGCATCTAGTAGGTCAAATCGCTTATTCTTACGATACAACGTGCCAGTATGATTCCCCTTATCTTCTAACACAAACGATTCTGACTCTCCTGCCTGAAATATTTTTTCTTTTGACTGAATCAATAGCTTTAAAACAGGGCCAGATGTTTCTACAGCAGTTCCATCAGCGCGAATATAGGGAGCAAAGTTATTATCCACCACTTCATATCCAACCCCAAGAGCCTTCACTCGATGCCTCATTGGCCACATATAATAAGTTGTCAAAATGAGGCCCTCCCTGGATTGCTCAGCAAAATATTTAAGTTTTCTTTGATACCACCAGTGATCTAATGTCGTAAAAAAGGTATATTCCGGATTTTTTAAATGTATTGAGTCTACCTTGGGTAAAGAAATTTTGAAAAAATTTCCTACGAGCGGGCAAACTTCAATCTGGTGCTCAGGATAGTTTTTTTTAAGGTAATTCTCCAAGACTATTATTGTGTAATCCACGTCCTCTTTCGTTAGATCATTAAGATAAAAGCGACCACGCAGTCCTTTCTCAATGATCAACTGGTCGATGGTTTCAAATAGTACATGATATTGACTTTCAAACGTTGAGGCTTCTGACTGCTTTCCATAGTTTGCTGCGCCAAGCTCAATATGAGACCAAGCACCGGCTATCTCAGGAGAAACTTTTGTAGAGCAACAAGTGAACTGATTAAAAAAATTGAAATTCAATTAAACACCAATAAATATAACAAAAAAAACTAATAGTACATCATTTAACCATAAATTAAAAGCTTTTAGACTAACCTTGCCGTAGCAGTTTAGAAACGCTCACCGTGAACATTAACTCAAAACTATTTCAATTTATCTGATAAATATTGATTGGCTAATTGGTATGCATCTGAGAGGCTGGCTCTTATTTCTGGTTGCATATTTTGGTCTTGAGCTTCCATCTCATTTTTCAAATCCAGTAATAAGTCTTCCAATAACTTCTTTTTCTGATCATCCGTTATATCTTGGTTAATTATTTTTTTGACGTCATCCAGTCTATTCATAACAGTCTCCTTTGCATACTTATCAGATGGATATCCAATAATTCCTAATCAAAATTACTTAATGCTTTCTATATGTATCAACACCATTAACCATTTTTATGCGCTTATCTCAATGTATCTAGCGCTTCACTATTACATACCGTCAACTCAAAACTCGACCTTGATTCAGAAACTTGCTTTGCAAGTTGCCTAAGAGCTGTGCGTAAACCTTCTTCAATAACAGGATGATAATATGGCATTTTTAACAAATCAAAAGCGCTGAGGCCTTGCTCAATAGACCAAGCTAATAGATGAGCCAAATGTTCACCATCAGGGGAAATACACTCAGCTCCAAGCAACTTGCCTGATGATTTTAAACCATACACACGCAATAAGCCGGCGTTTTGGTTTTCAATCGTTGCGCGTCCTTGATTTGAGTAGTCTATTTCTCCTATGACAATATCTTCATCCTTTAAATCTTTGAATGACCTACCTACAACTGCAATATTCGGTTTTGTAAATACAATGTGAATTGGTGTTCGGCGATGGAAACCATTTATTTCTTTGGGGTGCGTTGCGTTATAACCAGCTATTCGACCCTCATCAGCTGCTTCATGTAACAATGGACGAGATTTGTTAACATCTCCAGCAATAAATATAGGCTGCTTTTGAAGCTGCATTGTGGAATTATCAAATAAGGGGATTTTATGTTTATCATAATTGATATCGATTTTTTCCAAGCATAGGCTATTTAAATTTGGAGCGGTGCCAACAGCAGATAGAACACCTTCTGCATGATATGACTTTGAAGGCGTTTCAATAATAAACAACGTTTTTTCCTCTTCTCGAACAGCGACTTTTTCACCCAGGAACATAGGAAAATCGTTACTTAAAATTTCGATAGCTTTGTTGTTAACTTCTGGATCAGTCAACCCGCCAATGAACTGACTACCATGAAAGAGTTGAATATTAATTTCCAACCGTGAAAGAGCTTGTCCCATCTCCAAACCTATAGGCCCACCACCAATCACACCAAGATTCTTGGGTAAGTTAGTTTGTTCAAAAAAATTCTCACTTGTCAGAATAGACGTCTTATTAACAGACCAATCAGGTGGAATAAAGTTACTCGATCCTGTCGCAATAATTATATGTTTTGCAGAAATACGTTGTTCATTGACGATAACAGTGTGCGCATCAACAAATTGCGCTTCACCACAAATAAAATGCTTGCCTAATGATTCAGTGTACTCAATGATCCCACTGGTAAAATGATCTCTTTTTTGTCTCACATATTTAAGTATGTCAGGCATATCAACTGAAAGCTTAGAGCTGTTTTTTATTCCAATTTTGTCCATGTACAATCGTTGGGAATATTGATTGGCAATACTAATTAATTGTTTGGATGGCATACAACCAATACGAGCACATGTTGTTCCTAGGGGGCCTTTATCAATGAGTCGAACTTTATCTGTAAATTGCACCGCCTCCTTATACGCTGATAAACCTGCTGTACCTGCACCAATAATTATGACGTCCATGTCTCGCTGCATAGTATTATCCTTAAACTCTTAAGCTATAAATTACCATTATAGCAAAATCTGCTCGGGGCTCTTGAGCCCGCTCAAGGCGCTTGTAATAAAGTACAAAGCCGTTCTTATCCCAAAACATCTCAAGCCCTGATCCTGGCGGTTATCTTAAATCAGCTTCAGTGCGTGGAGTCTTTCGTGGCAACATTACCCAGTAACGGCCCTTGTTTTTCATGCGTCCCGCGATAGCGCCTGCGTCTTCGCCATTACCCCAAAATACATCGCCGCGTACAGGGCCTTTAATTGCCCCACCAGTATCTTGGGCAATGAACAAGCGCTGTAGTGGCACTTGTTCTTTGGTTTTTGCATCAGGTTTTGTGGTATCTAGCCAAACAGGGGCTCCCATAGGTACCCAAGCTCTATCAACAGCTAAAGAATATCCAGGGGTCAGGTACGCACCTTGCGCACCGCGGGCACCGGCCTTACCCTGCTTTTCAAAAAATACAAATGATTTGTTTTGGTTTAAAACATCCTGGACTTTCTCAGGATGCTCTTTGAAATAGGCGCGAATATTTTGCATCGATGCATTATGTCGCGTCATCACCCCTCGGTTAATTAAAACACTGGCAATCGAGGTATAAGCTGCGCCATTTTGACCCGCATAGCCAATCGCCATTTCTCGACCATTGGTTAACTTGATGAGTCCAGAGCCCTGAATTTCTAAAAATAAGCGATCGACTTGATCGTTTAACCAGACTAATACAGGCGCATGCTCATCAATTGCACCTTGGTTGATTTCAGCGCGGGTGTGGAATGGATAAATGTGATGTCCATCCACTCGCCCAATCAGCTTACGATCAGGTAGATTGTCGTCAAAATCGTTAAGCCGGATAATGACCCAGTTACGAGGCAAGGCATAAATTGGTACCGTATATTCTTCAGTTTTTTTCAGAGAACCATCGATTAAAGGAACGTAATAACCTGTAAATAACCCCTCTACAGCGTTTCCTGCTTCATAAAACTCACCCGGGTCAAACCAAGTGGTAAAAAATGTCTTAATTTCAGCATTCGATGGATTTGAAAGCTTTCGAGCAGCTTTACAAGCTGGATACCAATCTTCTGCTTTGAGCGGAAAGTACTTGCTGCCTACCTCTTTTGTGGCTGGCTGCCTAAAGAAAATATCACAAGATACTTTAAACGTTTTAAAAGATGCGCTGAGATCGGTTGTATTCCAACCTGGCAAAACTTGGAAAGAAGCCGCAGGTTTCCACTCAATTTCTGGCGGCTTCACGGGCTCTTCCGGGAGGGTAACAGGGACTTCCACAGGCTTTTCAGCTGGTATAAAAGACTTTTTGAATTTAAGCGCCCAAAATGCTGCAAACACAGCCACTAATAATACAAATAAGAAGCATAAAACATATGTATGTGTTTTTTTCATGATTTCACCCAACACACCCTAGCATTTTCTCAGTAAATGAAGGCCTTAAATAAAAACCCCGAGGTAACGTCAAAATTTTCTGTCCATCTTCATCGAAACCGTAACACAACGAGCGTGCATTTGCAGCCTTTGGACGTACTTGTAAGTAGGTTCCCATCCGCGCATCAACCTCGGCCAACTTACCACGCCCTAACATAAAACTTAAATCGTGCCAGTCTTCGGCAAGAATGGATAAGTCTTCTTTGTTTGCAGACCATAAAAAACCGCGTCCAATACGCCGATGTGGGAAATCGATGCTTTTATCTCCCTCAATAGGTAACCAGAGCACGCGACGTAACTTAGAGTAACATTGGGAGCGCTCCCATGATTCTTGGTGTATGGTGAGTAAGTTAATACTGGTGACAAATGTCGACTCTAATGGTTTGCCTCGCAACCCAATAGGTAAGGTCTTCAGTTCAATGCCTAGACGATGAAAATCAGGCTGTGCACTAGTACCTGCGGTGGTGCCAAGCACCTGCTCAATTACACCCCCGACCCAACCTTTCCGTCGCACTGCCTCTGTTGGCACAGGCACACTTAAAAGCTCAGCTAAAGCTGAAAAACTCAAGCCTTCAATCTCTCGACAACGTTCAAGAAGCGCTGACTCACTTTTCGGGGGAAGTCTCTGGTTCATCTTTTGCCCGAGCGTTTTCTTCCATTTCAATTCTGAACGGAGGAATCGGAGCCTGAATTCCTGCCGCTTTAAACTGCGCCATGATAGCAAGTAGTACTTCTGACTGTACAGCAATTCGCGTGCTAAATTGCACATTAACAAAGTAGCGAACCTCAAACTCAACCAGTGCCTCGTCAATTTTTTTTAAAAAGACTTGGAAAGGTGGCTCTTTTAAGACTTTGGGAATAATGTCCAGCACATCAAAAATGAGCTGTCTAACCAGGTTTGGGTCGTCAGCTCGGTTCACTTTAATTGGTAAAACCGTTCTCACGACCCCATCTTGGTGCGTCCAGTTCGTAACTGGTTTATTAAACGTTTCTGCATTAGGAATTAAAACATCCATATGATCCCAAGAAGAAACACGCATTGACCGAATACCAATGTGCTCGACCCGCCCCTCATATTCGCCAAGGGTAATTAAATCACCTTCTCGAACAGGACGCTCAATTAAGAGCATCAGTCCGCCAATGATATTGCTCGCAAAGTCACGGAGTCCAAAACCCATACCAACAGCGAGCCCACCAAGCACCATCCCCATACCCGTTAAATCGACGCCAAGCACTCTCAAGAAGATAATAGAACCGAGTAAAATCACTGTGTATTGCGTAAAAATAGAAATACTATTTCGAATGGCTGCATCCACCACACCACGATACAACCAGCGATAACAAAACTCACGGGTCCACTTAGCAAGCCAAATCAAAATCATAAGCACAATGACTGAAAGTGCTGTGCTAAACAAAGTAATCTGAACTCCTGAGCCACTCACAATGGGATAAGTCCCGACTGTTTTAACGCCTGGAAGTAATCCTGGCTCCCAGTTTTTTCTAAATCCTCTAAAAATTACCAAAACCCCTAAAAAAAATAGTCCGAAATGCAACCATTTTTCCAAGGGTTTCAAAATGGCTTCAACCCAAAGCCAACCATTGTGTAGTTTAGAAACCATTCTTTCAGACAGAAAATCCAGTAAATCTTTCAGTAATTCACGTAACAGAACATAGGCAATGACCACCATCAAAAAATAAGCTAAATAACGCGCCAAAATCCAAGCAAAGTGGATGTAACCTAAGACACCAATCGCTGCAGTTACCCATAAGAGCAAGGGAATAACAATCGCAAGCACTGAAAGTAAATGTTGAAATGGACGTTTGTTTGAACTGAGCCATGGGTGAAATAGCTCTGGAAAACCTTCTCTACTTTTCCAAAGCACCCAGGCAACAGCAAATAAAAATACCATAAACAAACGGTTAAATATGTCTTGCAGTAAAGAAGAAAGCGATAACTCTTGGCCCAAAATCATCAGCGCTATCGCCCATGAACCAACCAAAAAAAGCCAGTTCAAGCGATGGTACAAAATCATTTCATGCCCTGAGATATCTCGCATACGCTCAAGTAATACGAGCCTTGCAACTCCTTTGAGCTGCCGATACACCAGCCAAATGACAAACAAGTGAAATAATAATTTAAACTGCATCAACATCACTTGGTTGAGCAAAAAGCTCGTTACAACCAAGGAAACGAATAAAAGCTGCGGCAAGCTACGATACAAGAGTAACAACGCACCATCATACAAATGCCCAGAAAAACGAGAGCGTTCTTTATCTTTCGTAACCGAGTGCAAGAGCCCTCGCATCACGACAAAAAACACTAGCAGGGTAAATAAAACCCCCCAGAAAAATAAATGAGACCATATATCTCCCCACATATAATGGTCGAACATTTTCACAAATAAGGTGCGCAGATACTGGTAAAACAAAATGGGTACTTGAGCCAATTGGCGCATGACTCCTGAAAAACTCACCTGCTTATAGTCTTCAAAACGCTGACGTGAAGCACGCTGTTTTTTTAACATCGCTTGTTTTTCTTCTAAAACTTTTTGCACCGAGGTACTCACTTGGTCCAGGTAGTGATTAAACGTCGACATACGCCCCTCAAGGGCTTGCATCTCTGCCTGCTCAGCTTGGCTGGATAAAATACCTGATTGGGTGTTTAGAAGTGCTTCCATTTTGACAAGCTCCTCCCGAAGTGCCTGTAGCTCAACTTCTGCTTGTGTGTAAACTTCTAAAAAAGACTCAGTGGTTTTTGCATCTTTCACCTGCTGTAAAAACATAAAGTCTGCTTCTGCCAAATTCATTTCTAGGCGAACCAATGCAATTTGATGATCAATTAATAAAGCACTTTGATTGTTTAAAAAGAGAATACCTTCTTCTCCCCTGCCTTTCGCTTCTGGGCGTAAATTTGATTTTTTATGTTGCTCTATCTCAAGGTTTTTCTCATACAAAGCTGCTCGCTTTTTCTCAAGCATTGCAATCGCTGCTTGCTTCAACTCGGTCACTTTCTGCTTTTCTGCAGCAGCTTCCCATAAAACCAATTGGCGCTCACGGTGATATAAATTTTTTTGATATTGATACGCCAGTGTCAAATTATCTGAAATCAATTCAATGGCTTTTGCATTGACTTTCAGGAGTGCCAGCACTTGATTGACTGACTCTTTGAGAACCATTGCCTCTGCTGGCGTTGAAGAAGATTGTTTAAACTCTTTTAGACAAGCCTTTAACTCTCGTTGCTTCTTTCTTTGGTTCAATAAAAAAGCATTTAAGGTTTCAATTTTCGCAGCGATTAAGTTTTTCTGGGTTGTCACTCGCTCTTTTTGCTCTGCAAACGTTTCTGATGTGATAGGGGCTGAAAAAGACTGGATATCACTATTGGCAACGGTCAGGTTTGCCTTCTCTGCTGCGAGATATTCTATAAGCTTTCCTGAAGTTGAAGTACCATCTTGCAAGGCAAAAACCGACGTGCTGCACAGCAAAAAAACGCCCAGCAAAAACAACTTCACAAACAAAAAAAACGAGTATTTTTTGCTCATATTTAAACCTATTAGGTGGTTTTTTTATTCTGCATCACCCCTAGTGAGATAATTAACTTTAACGCATCATCGATACTCATGGAAAGCTCAACTACCGAAGATTTCTCAATCATCATCAAAAATCCGGAAGTTGGATTTGGTGTGGTGGGCACAAAAATAGAAAGCATTTCTTGTCCTGTATGCCCACTCACCTCTGGATTTGCAACCCCTGTTTGAAAAGCAATGGTCCAAAGTCCTTTACGCGGATATTCAACCAGCAACACTTTACGAAAGGCCTCACTGTTGCTTGAAAACACAGTCTCCATCACTTGTTTGGTTGCACTATAAATGGAGCGCACAAGAGGAATTCTATCTAAAATGGCTTCGCTCCAGCGCATCAAACGCTGTCCTAAAATGTTAGTTGCAACAATACCGGTTACAACTAAAAGCAGCAGTGAGAAAATAACCCCAAAGCCCGGAAACTGGAAGCCAAATAACTGCTCTGGCTGATAGGCATGTGGCAAAAGCGCAATCGACTGATCAAGTAACTCGACAATAAAGCGCAACACAATGAAGGTAACAATAATAGGCAGCCACACCACAAGCCCTGCAAATAAATAGCTACGCATTGACTTTTTTTTCAATCAGCACTCCCTGACGATTTCGTCTCTTTTTTACTGCTAGTTTCTTCTGTGGTTTTTTTTGACTTATCTCTGAAGTCAGTCACGTACCACCCAGTACCCTTCAGTTGGAAACCCGCTGCTGAAACCTGCTTTTCAGCCTCATCCTTGCCACATTTGGGGCAAGTCTTAATTGGCTCATCGGTTATTTTCTGACGTGCATCAAACGCATGATGGCACGCATGACAAAAGTATTCATAAATTGGCATTATAAACCCACACAGTTACTATTATTTTGCGCCCATTTATAGCATAAAACCAAGCTTTTCATCAATTCAATTCAATCCGTTTTAGCTTTTCCTCAAGCTCAGCATCTTCACTGTCTCTCTTCACACCTATAGAAGAATTTCTGCCACTCAGGTCTACAGTATTTGCACGTACTCCATCCCAAAAATCAGATATTCCTGCCATTTTAGTCCGAACAAACTGTTGCAGAAATTTTTCATGAGCAGAATTAATTTCCTCATCTGTTAAAGTATACGGCGTTATTGGCTCTCTACATAGAAACGCATCTATCGCAGCAGAAAAAACAATTCGAAGTTTTGGTATAATAACCCATATCATGCCGTAATACCTTTCAATAAATCGCCTGCCTCGTTCGGCATCCATACTAGGTGCAGCGTCAAAAAACTTGGCATTTTTCTCAATAAGCCTACGGCATGACGACTGGCTAAGTGCACTTTGAAAGAGTGTATTAAGTTTGTCTGCAGGCAAATATTCTAGTTTTCTGATAGACATTTGCTGCCTTAAATGTGCAAGGCATTTTCTTTGGAGCACAAGCTCCATAGTATCAGTTAAGCCTGACATCGTTATCCCATCCCCACTTTGTAACTCACCTTACGCACCGACCTACCCAATAAAGCCGAAAATTTTAGCATATTTTTAGCTCTAAAAGACAGAACGGATACCACGCTCTGTCATTTCTGCTAATTCATCAATCACATGCAAGTCTGTCGTCAGCGGTGGAAACCAATATAAAGTATTCCCTAGAGGCCTGAGGAGCGCACCGCGCTCGAGTACAGCTTTGGATAAGGCGCGCCCCATCAGTTTACCTTCAGGCCCTATCAGCTCACCAGCCACCAAGCCACCAATTGCTCTGACATTCTCAATGCACCCTGTAACGGACGCCACTTGTTCAAAACAGGTTTTCATGTGCGCGCCTAATATCTCTGCTTTGTGATTCAAATCCAAGGCTTTCATGCTGTCTAGCGTTGCAAGCGCTGCCGCAACGCCAAGTGCATGGCCTGAGTAAGTGTGAGAGTGTAAGAAAGGGCTGTCAGGATTACGTTCAAACACATCATAGATGGCCGAGTCAATCAATGTACAACTGAGTGGCATAGTACCCGCAGTCAATGTTTTCGAGAGACAAATTAAATCTGGATTGATTTCGGCATGTTCTGAGGCAAGCGTGCAGCCTGTTCTCCCAAAGCCTGTCATAATTTCATCGGCAATCAGATAACAATCATTTGCCATGGCCCAGTCACTTAAGCGCTTCAAAAAATCAGCACTGTAAATACGCATCCCCCCAGCACCTTGCAAAATAGGCTCGATAATAATTCCGCACACCTGGATTTTTAAGGCATTCAGCTGCGCCTCAATGCCAGGCCAAGCCCCGCTACAATCACGCCACAGTGGGTCTTCCTTCCCCAGCACATAAGGCACTTGCTGCAACACATGGGAAATCACCCCCATTTTTTCAAAAGGCTTTTTATAAATACCGACATCACTCACAGCCAGTGTTGCTAAGGTTTCCCCGTGATAGCTGTTTGAAAGTGTCACAAACTCCCGGCGCTCAGGCATACCTCGCAGTTGCATCGCATGAATTGCAAGCTTCAAGGCAATCTCGATAGCACATGAGCCATCGCTGGCAAAAAAGAGATGCTGCTTTTGGGTCAGCTCACTCAATCTCTCTGCCAACTCAACTTGAGCTGGATACGTAGTATTGGCGCCGATAACATGCTCAAACTGAGACAGTTGGTCTCGAATGGCTTCAATTACGGGTTTTGGATGATGCCCAAGTGCCTTACACCACCAGCTTGAGATTGCGTCAATCACAGGCCCCTGGCTAGTGTATAAATAACTCCCTTCCGCCCGCTCAACGATTAAGCGAGGAATTTCAACCTCGGGTCTCAAAGGGGTGCATGGCGCCCAAATATGCTTCGCATCACGGTCGAGCAAATCTTCTGCGTTAACCATTATTATTTTTTGGGTTGACAATGAATTCGGACACCTTATCATGAAGCACATCTTATGAAAATATCATTTGGAAGTAGCATATGGACTTACAATTTGTTAGCGATATCTATAACAAACCTTTCCTTGATTTGATCTATGAAGCACACACAATCCATCGAGAAAACCACCCTAGAAACACTGTACAAATGGCAAAGCTTTTAAGCATTAAAACCGGCGCCTGCCCTGAAGATTGCGGCTACTGTAGCCAAAGCGGACATAATAAAACTGATCTCGAAAAAGAAAAGCTGATGTGCACCTCTGATATTTTAACAGCAGCTAAAAAAGCCAAAGCTGAAGGTGCAACTCGCTTTTGTATGGGAGCTGCTTGGCGCTCCCCCCCTAAAAAAGCCATGCAGCAAATGACAGAAATCATTCAAGAAGTGAAAGCGCTTGGTCTTGAAACTTGCATGACGCTTGGCATGTTATCCAAAGAACAAGCTGAAGAGCTCAAAACTGCAGGGCTCGATTTTTATAACCACAATATTGATACCTCACCAAGCTATTATGACAAAGTCGCAACCACCAGAACCTTTGCCGATCGTATCGACACACTTGAAAAAGTGCGAGAAGCAGGCATTCAAGTCTGCTCTGGCGGTATTTTGGGGCTTGGCGAAACCCGAGAAGACCGCATTGAGTTTGTTCATGCGCTTGCCAATTTAACGCCCCCACCAGAAAGTGTGCCTATCAATAAGCTCATGCCGATTAAAGGCGCACCACTTTCAGACTCTCCAGAAGTTGAGGGTATTGAGCTCATAAGAACTATTGCAACTACTCGTATCACCATGCCCAAAAGCAAAATCCGTCTCAGTGCAGGACGCACCAGTATGTCAGATGAGCAGCAAGCACTCGCCTTCTTTGCCGGCGCAAATTCTATTTTTGTGGGCGACCAACTTCTCACAACCCCTAACCCTCGGCAAAATACAGATCATATTTTATTTGAAAAGCTGGGGCTTTATGCCGAACAAGCTTAAGGCTTACACAGAAGCACTTGAGGCACAGCACTTAAAGCGTATGCTAAAACCTGTGCCCCAAAATGCACTCAGCTTCAGTAGCAATGACTATCTTGGGCTCAGTGAAAGTACAGTACTCAAAAAAGCGTACCAAGCTGGATTTGAGCGTTATCCTGTCGGCAGCACAGGCTCCGCTCTAGTCTCTGGTTATCATGCACCGCATCAAGCACTGGAGAGTGCTTTTGCGAGTGCTCTGGGTGTCGATACAGCGTTACTTTTTCCATCAGGCTATGCTGCTAATTTAAGCCTCATGATGCTCTTAGCAAAGCTTGAAATACACGCACTGATTGACAAACAAGTACATGCCTCTATTTATGATGGGCTTCGTTTGAGTGGTGGTAGCTATACACGCTTTATTAATGCGCCTAAACATATCCCGCAAGATGCTGTGCTTATCACAGAAAGCATTTTCAGTATGCGTGGCAAAAAACCAGATCTGGTAGCACTTGCGAAGCACTGCCCCCTCATTGTCGATGAGGCGCATGCGTTTGGCATCTTGGGGCCTAAAGGCTTGGGCAGTGTTGCAGCACATCAACTGACACAACATGAAGTGCCACTTCGCATGTTGCCCTTTGGCAAAGCGATGGGAGCAACCGGTGCAATCGTTGCAGGAAACAAATGCTGGATAGAAGCCCTGATACAAACAGCACGCCCTTTGATTTATTCAACAGCCATGAGTCCTGCCATTGCCTTTGGGCTTTTACATGCGTTTGAATTGTTGCAA
Organism: Gammaproteobacteria bacterium; assembly: GCA_030147635.1. Classification (GTDB taxonomy): domain Bacteria; phylum Pseudomonadota; class Gammaproteobacteria; order Legionellales; family Legionellaceae; genus JAALKW01. Next base: position 38,829 of record JASBUZ010000060.1, on the reverse strand, counting down.
GCAGCAAAGGATGCGCGCAGTCAACTTGATGCCAATATTCAATGCTTCAGAGCACACATCGAAAACTCATCGCTCACCTGGCAAGATTCTGAAACGCCTATTCAGCAACTCAAGCTCGGCTCACCCAAACTTGCCAAAGCTTATGCGAAAGCACTCGAAAAACAAAATATCTACTGCGTGCCAATGCGTGAACCAACTGTAAAACGCGCTGATACAGGGCTTCGCATTGTGCTCACAGCAAGCCATACTTTTAATCAAATTCAAACTTTATTTGAGTGCTTACACCAATGTCACCACTCCATATAACACAAACCGGCACCGGCCCTCCTCTGCTACTACTACACGGCTGGGGATTTGACCAACAAGTGTGGTCTTTGCTACTGCCAAAACTCTCTAAAAATTACACGGTATATCGGGTAGATTTACCTGGATTTGGAGAAACACCTTGTATGAGTTGGGATGAGTTTACTAAGGCTCTACTCCCACAGCTCCCAGAAAAGGTAGCATTACTAGGCTGGTCTATGGGTGGGCTTTTTGCAACCCGACTCGCACTAGAGTACCCACTTAGAGTGTCACATATCATTCACTTGTCTTCATCTCCTTATTTTGTCGAACAAAAAAACTGGCCTGGCATTACCGACGAACAACTCCATGCGTTTTATGAAAGTCTCAAACTCGACCCGCAAAAAACGCACCGAGACTTTATTGCCTTACAAGTCCCCAAACACACGCCCCTGCCTCCCTTACCACAAATCAATAATATTGCAGGATTGAAAGCAGGTTTGGATATTTTAAAAACGTGGGACTTTCGAGAGCTCATCCATCAGTTAGAACTGCCTACTGCTTACTTATTTGGTCGGCTCGACCGAATTGTGCCGGCAAGGACTATGACGTGCATGCAAGCCACATACCCCTATTTTCATTATGAGCTCATCAAAAAAGCAGGACATGCGCCCTTTTTAAGTCACCCAGACGACTGTGTGAATTTCCTAAATCGATTTATCAAAGACACTTAATATGCAAACTTACTTTATCATTGGCACAGATACAGACTGCGGCAAAACCTATGTCACCTGTGAGCTACTTAAAACACTCGAGGGAGTCATCGCAATAAAACCCATTCAAAGTGGAGGAAATGAAGATGTGGATAGGCTCACCGAATGTCAACCACACTATCATAAACCACTGGCTCTTTATTCATTTGAGCCCCCCATTTCCCCCAATATTGCAGCCGCTCGAGCAAATCAAGCCATTTCTTTTGAGGCGTTAGATGCATTTTGTGAAACACACCGCTCTTCGAACACGTTACTGATTGAAACAACAGGTGGGCTGATGTGCCCCATCAACCATAAGCAAACTTGGCTTAACTATATCGTACATGCCAAGAAGCCTGTCATTTTTGTAATCGGTGTACAGCTTGGTTGTATCAACCATAGCCTCTTAACTGCGCATGCCCTAAAAACACATGGTGTTTCTTGTGCCGGCTGGATAGCAAACTTGTGCGAGCCGAACATGCTCGCTCTGCAAGAAAACCTTGCAACACTCGAGCAAAAGCTTCCCTTTCCTCGCTTGGCGACGGTGCCATTTCGTGGGACAATAAGCTATGAAGAACGGATTCTCACTGATTGAATTGTTGTTGGTACTCGGGCTCGTTGCCCTACTCGCAACCTTTGCCTATCCAAGTTATGACAAGCATCTTGTCCGTGCGAGAAGACTCGATGGACAAAGTGCACTATTTGACTTGGCTGCACGCCTGGAAGCGTATCATAGCCAAAATGGCACTTATCAAACTGTCCCCCTTACTACCAACACGTCACCTCTTGGCTATTATCGCTTAAGCATTGTGCGCACCACTCAAAATGAATATCAAATAGCTGCCCATGCCCTGGGTGCACAAGCTAAAAAAGATAGTTTATGTGCATACTTAACGCTAGATAGCTTTGGGCACCAGACGCATAAGTCTTGTTGGCTACCCATGCTTACGTAATCTCATAATGAACAAAGTCAAAATTTGAAGAGCTGCCATTTTTTTTGTAAAATACAAAGTCCTCTTTTAAAATAGGTTGTTCTATTGAAGTTCAAGCTACTCTTTAAATGTTGCTGCCTGTTTTTACTTTTATTTCTTTCTTCCGAGCTGCAAGCAGCCGCTTATCGAGCCACGCCTACGGTTTGGGAAGTGTTACGTAAGCAATTTATGCTCAATCACGAAGTAAACCGTCCTGAGGTTCAAGCACAACTGCGCTGGCTTTTAAGACACCCAGATTATCTAAAACGCTTTGCTCGCTCAGAGCCCTACATGTACCACATCTTAAATGAAATTCAAAAACGTAATTTACCAGGTGAAATTGCACTAGTTCCCATGATTGAAAGCGCTTTTGACCCTTTTGCTTATTCAGGCGTTGGGGCTGCAGGACTTTGGCAAATTATGCCTGAGACCGGCACTGACTTTGGTTTAAAGCGTGACTGGTGGGTTGAGCCCAGACGAAGCATTGCCCCATCCACAGATGCAGCACTTAAATATTACGCGTATCTGAACAAGTTTTTTCAGGGCAACTGGCTGCTTGCTTTCGCGGCTTATGACTCAGGTGAAGGCAATGTGGCACGCGCGGTTAGGCGCAGTGGTAAGTCCAGAACCAATGCAAATTTCTGGGCACTTAGACTGCCTCAAGAAACAAAAACTTACATCCCTCGATTACTCGCGCTTGCTGAAATCATTAAGCACCCCCACCGCTATAATGTTACACTCCCTGAAGTAGTTTATCAGCCTTATTTCGAAGAAGTGGAAATTGGTCAGCAAATTGATTTAAGTCACGCCGCGAAACTTGCTGGCATGTCATATCAAGACCTACTACAACTGAATCCCGGCTATAACCGCTGGGCAACCACGCCTTACTCCCCACATACCCTGCTCTTGCCCGTGCATCGCACCAAAAACTTCATGAAAAATCTTGCTAAACTCTCAGACTCTGAGCGCGTTGGCTGGTCACGCTATAAAATTCGCGCAGGAGAAACGCTCAGTGAACTCGCACAAGAATACCGAACTACCCCTGAGATGATTAAAAAATTTAATCATCTTAAGTCTGATACTCTCAAAAAGAATCAATATCTTTTAGTGCCTAATCAAACTCGTGCAGCACAAACAAAAAAAACCATACAAACCATTCCAGAACCTAACATTCCAGAAAACAATACCTATAAGGTTTTGCATATCGTACAAAAAAGAGATTCTTTCGAAACACTGCGACAAAAATACGGGGTTTCTGAAGAAGCAGTACGTGCATGGAACCACCTGGGAACAGAGCACCCGATTCAGCCAGGGCAAGAACTTCTTATTTGGAAACATCGCAACGCTGGTGGCTATATTGTCAGACCTGGAGACAGCTTGAGTCGTATTGCTTACCGAAACAAAGTTTCAATGAAACGCATTCTAGCCCTTAACCCAGACCTGAGACAAGATTTGATTAAACCTGGTCAAACCATTCAACTGGGTTAGGACGCAATTTACATTGACTTAAATCATGTGCATAACCATCCGAAACAACCAACCCGTATACCTTGGGACGGCCGCTCCTCTGGTAACTCGGATGCTTCTGCTAACGGTTGAAAAAAAGCTTCTCTCCTCGGAAGTTCGATACGCACTCCATCATCTTGCAAAGGCTCGCCTTGAATAGACTTGCTAGGTTTACACGCAGCTAAAATGCTTGACGCCGTAGTAAAGACTAGTGCTGAATTATATTGCCGAAGCCACTCTAACCCAGAGTTATAATAAAACGCTTTGGTATGCGCTTTATCAAGGTTAGGCATGAAGGTATGTGGGGTACAAGCCTTAAATTGTGAGTAAAATAAAAAATCCTCAAAGCCTTTTTTTTGATAAAGCTTAAAGCAAGATAGAAAAAGACCAGCACTATAGTAAATACCATTCACAGCACGATAATTAGGATTTGTTTTAAAGTTTTCCTCTACTTGGCCCCTAGCAAGACGTTGATAATCGACCAGCGTTGTGGTTGGGGGGCATAAAATATTTTTATGTTGCCCAAGTCTTGCGTTCCACAGTCCATTGTCAATCAATAAGGTAGCGCCTAAGTCAGCAGGCATTTCATAAGTACCAAGCACATTCAAGTCTTTTTTCTTTCTACTAGAGGCCCAAGGAATAAGAAAGTGTGTGTATTGTATATACGCTTCCTTTTGAGTGATTTTTGTCATATGAGCGCGTGAAAAAATACGCTGCTCAGGATCAAACCCGCCATAAGCAGAATCTCCTAGTGCATAGGCTAATAGCTTAGCCACCAACTCCTCATTTCGAGCCTTATCTCCGGCGCTAAAAAAGAATACCTCGACATGCTCAAACAAATTGATAAATAAATGCTGTAAAAACTCTTTAACCCCTGGAAATACATAATGTGGAGTACCGCCAACCTCTAAGATGGCACCTTTTGCTAAAAAAAATGCCGGCAAATCCTCTGAAACGGACATCATAGAAGGCGTCGTCACTAGCGTTTCATCAAGATCGAGAACCACTCGTAGTTTTTTAGTCAAAGCCAAGCCTCAACCAATAAAAGAAAATAATCAGGCTACATCAAACTCAAGTCCTTGAGCAAGTGGTAGTGCCTCCCCCCAGTTCAGCGTATTTGTCTGGCGACGCATATACGCTTTCCAAGCATCAGAGCCCGACTCTCGTCCGCCCCCTGTCTCTTTCTCACCACCAAAAGCACCACCTATTTCAGCCCCAGACGTGCCTAAATTTACATTGGCAAGACCACAGTCACTCCCCACAACACTCAAATACATTTCAGCTCGTTTCAAGCTTTCTGTAAATAATGCTGAGGATAAGCCTTGTGGAACATCATTTTGCATCGCAATCGCATTACTAAAATCTTGATAGGGGATAAGATATAAAATAGGAGCAAAGGTTTCTTGCTGTAGAAGCTCATGACTATTCTCCATTCCTATCACAAGCGTTGGCTCCACGAAGTAACCCGGCCCATCAAGCACTGTGCCACCAAAAACAATTTCTCCTCCAGCACGCTCTACTTCAAGCAAAGCTTGCTCAAAGCGCACCACAGCATCTCGGTTAATTAAAGGGCCCATTAAGTGCCCTTCTTCAAGTGGGTTACCAATGCTGACTTGCGCATATGCTTTTTTGAGCTGCGTGACGACTGAGTCATAGATAGCTTCGTGTACGAACACTCGCCTAGTTGTAGTACAGCGCTGACCTGCAGTGCCTAGAGCACCAAACACAATCGCAGGAATCGCTTGCTTTAGATTTGCCGTCTCATCCACAATCACGGCATTATTACCACCAAGCTCTAAAATGCTTCGACCAAGACGTGCTGCAACACGCCCTGCAACCAGCTTGCCAGTTGCGGTTGAGCCAGTAAAAGAAATCAGGGGTAAGCGTTTATCATCTAGCATTTTCTCAGCCACTGCGTGGCTACTTGGAATGATGAGTGAAAAAATGGCGGGTAAGTCATTTGCTTTTAAAATGGCTGTACAAAGCTTATGCACAACAATTGCACATAATGCCCCCTGCCGTGAAGGCTTCCAAACCATCACATTACCGCAAATCGCCCCAATAAAAGCATTCCACGCCCAAACTGCGACAGGGAAGTTAAAGGCTGAGATAATCCCTATCACGCCGAGTGGATGCCACTGCTCATATAATCTATGCTGCGCGCGCTCTGAATGCATCGTTTTGCCATATAACATACGAGATTGACCCACGGCAAAGTCTGCCATATCAATCATTTCTTGAACTTCACCATCCCCTTCTTGTTTTGACTTGCCGGTCTCAAGAGAAACTAACGTGCCAAGACTGTCTTTATTGTGTCTCAGTACCTCGGCAATTTGTCGAATAATGTCCCCCCGTTTGGGCGCTGGTACTTCTCGCCAAACAAGAGCAGCTTGTTTAGCACGCACCATAACTTCCTCATAATCTGACTCACTACATCCTGATATCTCTGCAATACGCTCTTCAGTTGCGGGATTATAAGAGGAAAGAAGTGCGGAATTTTTTATCTCACTTGTCCAGTCATATCCACTATAAGCACCAGGATTAATGCTCTCTAGTGCCCAAGCTTTGCGTTTTTTCATCATGAAAACATGTACTCCCTCACGTTAAGCATAAAAACGACCAAAACGATTTTTAAGAATGTCTTCTAAGCGAAAATGCTCTTGTAAAATAAGTCCTTTCAAGTTGTCATCCTCAGACAACACTTGCTCGAGCACCGCGCAAACGGCCGAGGCCGTGCTTAGCTGAATGGCAGACCACTGAATCCCCCGAATGATTTTAGGGTAGATTTTTTTAACATAGCTTTCTTCAACAAACTCACTGTGTTTGATGCCTTCAACTGACACATAAACAATCACCATATCTTGTGTGGTGCTTGGAATGGCCCGCTCTAGGATTTTTTTGAGCGTATCTCGATCTTCGTTTAAGCGAAGCGTTTGCATCAAAAAGCGCATTTTTTCGCAGTGACCAGGATAGCGAATGGTTTTATAGGTCAGTCTATCGACTTTTCCGGCATACAGTGTTCCCAGCCCACCGAGCCCGCCTGAAGTATGGAATGCTTCATAAGTTTCACCATCAATTTGAATCGACTCCAAGCCTTCAAGTGGTTCAAAAAAAACGGGCTTGCCCCCTTCAATGCCAGCACAAGCCTCTCCACACTCATTAATTAAGCCATCGGTTGACCATGTGAGTGAATAATGTAGTGCATTACTAGTTTGTTGTGGTAAAGCTCCAACGCGCAGTTTAGCCTCATAACAAGTCTCAAAAGTTTCCATCAAACTGTGGGCCACCATACTGACAAAACCTGGCGCCACACCACACTGTGGTACAAATACAGTATCCGCACCTACAGCAAGTGCTTTAATGGTCTCAGCAACTTCAATGTCTTCGGTTAAATCAAAATAATGGGTGCTCGCCGTTCTAGCGGCCTTCGCAACATATGGATTTAAAAAGTAAGGTAAGCTTGAAATCACTGCCACAACTTGATGCGCTTTGAGTGCTTTGACGACAGCATCTGTATCCTCCATATCGAGGACCAGTGCCTCGATCTCAGGAATTTCTTTCAGGAGCTTTTTTGTATCTGCGGCCTCTAGATCACAGTCCGCTAAATACACCTTATAATCTCCTGTGTCTGCTAAAAGACAAGCAATTAAACGACCAATTTTTCCAGCTCCTGCCATCATCACCGGGATCATAGTTATCCTTTTTAAGGTCATTCAATTTATCGTACACGAAACTCCAGGCACCTGCCTATAACTTTATAATTTTTTTCGTTGATTTTTATCAAAAAAAAAGTTATAACTTATTAAAAAATAAAGAGGTTTTCGATGAATATAGTAACAGTCGACTTTGAAGAGCCCTTAATCCTTTCGGTAAACAACGAAACCGTGCGTGTTATTGCTTTTAAGACTCAAGAACACGGGCATATTAAATTTGGTGTTGATGCACCACGCTGTATTAAAGTTCATCGCGAGGAAGTCTATCTCGCGATTAAAAAGCAAGAAGAAGAAGGTAGCCTCGTGTGAAATTAGCCCGTCAGATAATCACTGACCATCGCTACTTTGTAACTATTATCCTTTTATTTATTGCCTCGGTAAGCGTCGCCTTTGGTGTGAATGCGGCATTTTATCACTACCCAGGCAATACCTACTATCCAGCTGCAACACCCGGGTTCTTTTTTGTTTTATGCTTAATTTATGCAGGCACTTGTCTTGTGTATGGTCAAAAAAGTCTTGCCGCCCAAAAGGCCAGAGAGCTTCTATACCTTTTTTTGACCATGATACTCACCCTAGTTGGCTGCATGGCCGCCCAATATACACCCTTCCCTCCAATAGACCACCATATTCTGCAGTGGAGTGCGTGGATGCAGGTTGACTTGGCAAAACTAGTACAGTGGACTGTGAGTCATCCAGTGCTTTATAGCTGCCTGGCTATATTCTATGACTCGCTCACCTATCAAATGACGTATTTGCCATTGGTGCTTATTTTATTTGGGCAGTTTAAGCGCCTTCACGAATACTATTTTTTGCTACTTCTGACAGCTTTGATTGGCTATGGCTTTTATTACTTTTTTCCAACGACCGCTCCCGCAAGCGTCATAGAAAGCCCATACTTTATTGGGCCACAGTATGCAACCGCACTAAAGTTTTATCAAATTCACGCGCACATCCAACCCACTACAGTAGAAGGTGGCATGGTGGCTTTTCCATCCTTTCATGTGATTTGGGCATGGCTTTGCGTATTTCTCATACGAGATTTGCGCTTTGCACGACTCCTGCTTTTGATACTGAATTTAGCCATTACTGCTTCTTGTGTTTTACTGGGCTGGCACTACATTCTGGATGTTATCGCAAGCATTGCGGTAATTGGTATAGGGCACCTTGCCTACTTCAAAATTTACCCAACAAACGGTACCCCATAAACATCGATTTCATTTAAAACAGCTGCAAGCCTGCAGCCTGCGAGTGCTAAGCGCTCTTGGGATATGTCATTCACCATTGACTGATAACGCTCACTCAAAAACCGTGCGCGGTTAAAGCGATATACTTTAGTCTCGGCAAGTACATGGGACTCAGCGAGCCAATGTACCGGATTAGTATCTACGTCCCGAGGCTCACAGGGCCACAACTTCTCCAGCACTTGGGCACGAATTCGAGTAGGTGCCTGACCCAACAAAAAACCACCGCCCCTGTCCCAGTAAGCATGTAAATTTCGAGAAACTTTGTTTTTAGGTAAACGTGTTTTGTTGCCGCCTAAATCCCCATCGGGGTATTTTGCTGAGAGACGGGTTGCTGCGTGAAGTGGCTGATGTAAATCAGCAGTTACATGCAATAAGATGCGCAGTGCAATCGCTTGATGCAGTGCCCCGCCTTCGCCAGAAAGCAACATGCTACGTGCACCTTGATAAGCCATAAGCCCATTGAGGCCAGTTTTGTTTTGCGAAGGTGTGTCGGCCTCGGGAAAATCAATAATCGGTATATCCGCATAGTGCATGCTAGGAATGCCAGGAAAACGCGTACCACGCAAACCATCAAACCAAACAGCCGCCTCAGTAAATGTAGCAGGTTCTTTTTTATCAAGCGCCGGGTGAGCCGCTTGAAAACGTGCCTTAGCAGAAGGCGTCATGTGGTTATATGCAATTTGTGCCACCAAACGATGCCCTTCAGCGTTCCAAGCCCATGTGGCAGCGCTAAAAAACACGCTCCCACATAGCAGCCATTTTTTTACCCAAAGAAAGGTGACCATGCAGGCTCTTGAATATCTCCATTGCGTGGTGGATATAACATACGTACTTGCCCATCAAGAGAAACCAGTCCGAGCATTCCTCGCCCATCAAGTCGTGTTGCATACACAATAAATCGGCCATTTGGTGCAATCGATGGTGCTTCATCAGCGTCAGCATCGGTTAAAATACTCACCTGCCCTGAGGAAAGCACTTGGGTGCCAATGTTAAAGCGCTTATCTTCTCGGTGCAGCATCACTAAGCTTTTTTGATCGGGTGTATAAGACGGACGCGCATTATAGTTGCCTTCAAAAGTTAAGCGACTCACCGCACCATCTGCTAAATCCAGGCGGTACACTTGAGGTGCCCCACCCCGGCCCGAAGTAAATACAATGGATTTGCCGTCTGGGGTATAGCGTGGCTCAGTATCAATCGCCATCCCAAAGGTAAGTTGCTTCATCGCACCTGTTGTTAAATCCACTTGATAAATTTTGGGCGCACCGTTTTTAGATAACACCACAGCCAAGTGCTTGCCATCTGGAGACCAAGCAGGCGCGCCATTAATTCCAGCAAAATCAGTGATTAAGCGTCTTTTTGCTGTTTCAACAGAAATAACAAACACTTGAGCTCGCTTTTTCTCAAAAGAGACATAAGCAATTTGTCGCCCATCTGGTGACCAAGCAGGAGACATAATCGGTGCGGTTGAAGTGACTAAGGCATGTGGGTTTTTTCCATCAAAATCTGCAATTTCAAGTGAGTAAACTCGTTTATGAGGTTCTTGCTGTACAAATACATAGGCAATGCGGGTTGAAAAGATACCACGAACGCCTGTGAGCTTTTCATACACCTCGTCACTAATATGATGCGCAAGTGCCCGCATTTGAGAAGCACTCACCTTATAATCACTTAACAAGAGCGAACGTCCTCTTGCCGCTACATCTAAAAGCTCAACATGTACGGTAAAACGTCCATCCTCAAGCGGTGTTACATGGCCCGACAACACGCTATCAACTCCCACTTGTTGCCACAAGCTGATAGGTGCTTTGCCATCAGCAACACGAGGTGCGGGTATTAGCTTAAACTGCCCTGAAAAGCGTAAGTCACTCTCGACAACCGAGCTAATCTCATGCCCTTCTTTACTATTGCCAAAGCCATCAACGCCAATCGGATAGGCTTTATTGACCCCCTCGGTCAGCTCTAAGTCGAGACTAAAAGCACTGCTCGAAATCAAAACCAAACAAGCCCATAATAAACGCTTCATTCAGCCTACCCCCTCACATTTTCAGGTCGTACCGTAAGACTTATCTCACGAAATAAATTAAACATTTCTGGCTCACTCGGCACAGGTAATGGTGATGCTTTATAGATAGCAGCCTCTGCTGAGCGATCGAGTACCGGGTCGCCACTGCTTCGGGTGAGCTGCACCTCTAACACTGAGCCATTGGGTGCTAGCCTAATTTTAAATCGGCTAGATAGCTCTGTATTCACTTGGTCTGGTAAAATCCACTGCTGGCCAATGGCTCCTAAAATAAGCGCTTTATATTTATCAACTACCCCTGAGATACGTGCTCGATTTGCAGCTTCAATGCGTGCTTTCTCAAGGCGTGCTTCTTCCAGCTGACGTTCTTTTTCTGCCTTTTGGCGCGCTAGCTCTTCTTCTTGTTGTTTTTTCAAGGCAAGCTGTTGCTTTTTAAGATCTTCAAGCTTTTGAGCTTCCAGTGCTTTTTGCTTTTGCACTTCCTTAAGACGCTTTTGCTCAGCAAGCGCTTCTTGTTTACGCTTTGCTTCAGCACGCGCATTTTCTGCGCGCAAGCGCTCAAGTCTTTGTTGCTCTTTGACACGGCGCACTCTCAAAGCTTCAGCTTCTCGGGCCAATTGTTTTTGTCGATTGGCTTCGGCTTGTGCCTTGGCAGCCCGTTCAGACTTTAATTTTTCAATGGCAGCTGTGACTTCTTTTTCATTGACACTGACCGCTTTAACAACCTCTTGCTCTGGAGCCTTTTTGACCTCACGTTTTGCTTCAAGCTGCATCACAGGGCGTGCTTCTTTGGGCTGAATCATAAAAGCAAGCAGCAATGCTACATGTAAAAATACCGCTGCAATCAACGCTGTGTGATAAGAACGATTCAGCTTCATACACTTGCCCCTTCAGTCAGTTCTTGTGAAGAGTCAGTCAGTAACCCCACTTGCTCGGCACCCGCTTGTTTCAAAAGGCTCATCGCTTGAACCACTTTACCGTAAGAAACACCAGTATCTCCTTTTACAAGCACATGCATCGGCTCTTTGGTTTGTTTGGCAAGCTCAATTTCAGCAGCCACGCGCACCATCAGTGCATGAGGCTCTATCGGCACATTAGGTGCACTACCGATATTTAAAAAATAATGTCCTTCTTTGTCGACTGACACAATAATAGGTTCGCGATTGTTGCTGGTCAGAGACTCGCTTTGAGCCTTCGGCAGTTCAACTGTAACCCCTTGTGTAAGCATCGGTGCCGTTATCATAAAAATGACTAAAAGCACCAACATGACATCAATGTAAGGCACTACATTAATATCCGCCATTGGGCCTTTTTTCTCACGATTTTTCTTTTTTAAACGCAAACTCATGTGCTCGCCTTTGCTTTAGAAGATTTTGTGGTTTGTTGTGCGATTAAGGCTAACAGCTCTTCTTGAAACACATCGTATCGATCTAGCATGCGTGATGCGCGTGTTCCGTAGCGGTTAAACGCAATCACTGCTGGAATCGCGGTGAATAAACCAAGTGCTGTTGCAACGAGTGCCTCTGAAATCCCAGGGGCCACCATGGCAATGGTTGCTTGCTGTGCATTACCAAGTGCTTGGAAAGACGTCATAATCCCCCAAACCGTTCCAAACAGCCCAATATAAGGTGCAATAGAACCAACAGACGCAAACCAAGGCAAATGTTCCTCAAGTGCTTCTTCTTCTTTGGCATAAGAGATTTGCATCACACGTTGAATCGGCTCAAGCGTCACCGCACCGAGCTTTTGTACCCGTAAAAATTCTTTGAATCCTGCATGAAAAATCGCTGCAAGTCCCGTTCTACTCTCAGCATTTGTATCAACCTCGGTATACAATGCCGCTAAATCAGAACACCCCCAAAATCGTGCCTTAAACCCCTCATAATCAGCACTTTTTTGTTTAAAATACCAAGCACGTTGTAAAATAAGCGTCCAAGAGATGACAGAGGCTATCAGTAAAAGAAACATCACAGCCTTGACGACTCCACCTGCGCCCATAAAATAACTTAATACACTAGTATGTTGCATGGTTTAAATACCTCTTTTGTTTTTTATCTATTTAAACAGTCTTTTCTGCCATAGGAAGTCCAAAATGCTGATAAGCCTGAGCAGTTGCTGTTCGCCCTCTTGGCGTTCGCATTAAAAACCCTTGTTGAATCAAGTAGGGCTCTATGACATCTTCAATTGTTGTTTTCTCTTCACCAATGGCAGCCGCCATACTCTCAACACCGACAGGCCCGCCATCAAAGCGCTCCATCACAGCGAGCAATAACTTTTTATCCATCAAGTCCAAACCATACCCATCTACTTTTAATTGCTCCAGGGCAAATTCAGCAATCTTTTTGGTGATCACACCTTCCCCTTTGACTTCGGCATAGTCTCTCACGCGACGCAGTAAACGATTCGCAATGCGGGGTGTGCCACGTGCACGTCGTGCAATCTCAAACACACCTTCAGGCTCGGTTGTTAAGTGTTGTAAGTCTGCTGAGCGCTTCACGATAGAAGTGAGCGCATCCACGCTATAAAACTCTAATCGTTGTACAATGCCAAATCGGTCTCGGAGTGGGGAGGTCAAAGCCCCTGCTCGCGTGGTTGCCCCCACCAAAGTAAAAGGTGGTAAATCGAGCTTAATTGAACGCGCTGAGGGCCCCTCACCAATGACAATATCGAGTTTATAATCTTCCATCGCAGGATATAAAATTTCTTCAACTACAGAACTTAAACGATGGATCTCGTCAATAAACAACACATCATTTTCTTGCAGATTAGTCAGAATAGCGGCTACATCTCCAGCACGCTCTAACACTGGGCCCGAAGTTTGCCGTAAATTCACACCAAGCTCATGGGATATGATGTTCGCGAGTGTTGTTTTCCCAAGTCCAGGCGGGCCAAAAATTAACACATGATCGAGTGCTTCTTTGCGCTTACGTGCAGCATCAATGAAAATTTGCATCTGTGAACGTACGTCATCCTGACCAATATATTCTGCCAAACTGAGTGGCCGAATGGCTCTATCGAACGCTTCTTCTGCAGGTTTTGCATCTAAACTCATTAAGCGATCACTTTCTAACATGCTCTTTCAAGCCTTTGGGCATACCAATTCAAGATACACCGAGTTTATCACAGAAGACTCCAGATGAAACTCGCTCTAAAACTTATTTTTCGGGTCTTGCCACACTCCCCGTTAAAATGCCACCATCTAGTATCAATTCATCCTGTCATGTACTTTGATTCATCTAGCGGCTCCCTCATGTGACCAAACGGAATACCAGCTTCAAGTTTTTTAGCTGGTACTTTTTCATTCTCACCGAGCGTCAGGTCCCAAATTTGCGTAAGAACCGTTACTAATTCCTTCCAATAAAACCTCTTTACATTTCGTCCTTATTTGGCTAAATTACGCCCTTCATAAACATAAAGGACAAAGAATAGCCATGAGTGGTTTGCCTTACAAAAAGTATATCTGTGTTATCTGCGGTTTTATTTATGACGAAGCTGAAGGTTGGCCAGAAGATGGGATTGAAGCAGGAACACGCTGGGAAGAAGTCCCTGAAAACTGGTTTTGCCCAGACTGCGGTGCCAGCAAAATTGATTTTGAAATGATAGAAATGGATTAATTTTTTGGGGGTCAGGGCTTGAATTTTGAATCTGAGATTCAAAATTCAACCCCTGACCCCCAACTTTGTTACCCCATCTCCAGCAGATTAGAACAAGTCGAACTGCGTCTTACCAGCCCTGTGCTTGCCACATCTTTCGTCGGAGAAAACATCCTCAATGGACTAGACATACCAGTATCTAACCTTTGTCCATGATCAACCCAGACATTATTGGGAGATACTTGAACTGCTCGCAGCAATTTTTCGCGCAGCCCCCAAAACTCAGATAACACTGCTACTTGATTATCTGGCTCAAGAAGCAAGCCCTCCTGAGTCCCAGCAAACCCTTGCAATGCATCTAAGTGTGTATCCATCACAGCATCAGCCTCAGCTGACCTCAAGTAAATTCGGAAAGAATCAAGTTGTAGCGCACTATTCAAAAGTTCTGCTTGTCTTTCAGTAAACTCAATTAAAAAATAATCCTGGTAATCAGTCAAATAGCACTTAATAAATTCACGCGCATAAGACACAGGCAGCAATAAAAGCTTTAAAATGGCTTGATTAATTTCAGCTTGAAAATGAGGTGCCATACGCAGCTCATCATCAACCATGCTGCTAGAATAACTCCTCCCGAATCGGCGCATATCCAGCCAATTGTAAGCAACGTAACCTTGCACATGAGGTAAAGCACGTAAAATTTCTGCGGTAATCCTTGCAGGTTTTTCGCCTAAAAGCTCTGGGCGTGTCAATCCAACAAAACACCAATCACCGTCCAACTTAATCAGCTTTTGCTCGTCTTTAAGAATTAAGTTACCAGGGTTTAAATCAACTTCGTGCAAGAAAACAGAGTAAACAAGAATTTGTCCAAGTCCCGTATACACACCTCGACTGAAACGCTGTGGCTTATCAAGAGGCACCGGCTTTCCATCCACAGCCTCCGATAAAACATAGAAGTTTCTTTCTGCATCACGTGCCAACCAAGTTTCAGGTTGCTCTGGATTCATCAATCGATGAAATTCTTGTGCTAATACTTCAATGCGTGCAATTAGCTCGTTGGATGCTTGTTTACAAACCCAGATTTTCTCTGAGCTTGGTAACTTGCCTCTCGTGACGGTATGCGTTCCAGAGTCTGGTTTTATAGATGGAATCTCTTCAAATTCGGACAAATCAACAGCAAGATGTTTCATTACAGATCAAATAAAGCAAAAGAGACATATTGTACTATATTTAAACTAAAAATAGAAGACTGTACTCTCAAAAACTCGGCTTCACAATCACTAGAACCACAATCAAAGTCAAAAAAACACTCGGTAATTCATTAAATATTCGATAAAACTTGCTGGTTTTAGTATTTTTATCTTGCTTAAACTGCCGAACAAAATGACCACACAGCAGGTGATATCCCCACAAAAGTACGACTAAGCCAAGCTTCGCATGCATCCAAATCGCTTGCTGATAATAAGGCAACATAAAGGTAAGCAGCCAAAGTCCAAGCAAGCTTGTGATAAATGCAGCAGGCCAGGTAATCGCGTAGTAAAGACGACGCTCCATCACTTTAAAGCGCTCAATACTAATGGTATCTGTTGCATCTGCATGATAAACAAAGAGTCTTGGCAAATAAAACAGTCCTGCAAACCAAGCCACCATCGCAATCACATGAAACGCTCTCACCCACAACATAATAACCCTTCCCCACTAGCTCTTTTTGACTTTGCGACGCTTACGCCTTGCGCGCTTTAGTGTGTTCAACGCCTCAACCCCAAGCGAGAAGCCCATCGCGAAGTAAATGTACCCCCTTGGTACATGGAAAGCAAACCCATCTGCAACCAAAACCATCCCTATCAAAATTAAAAAGCTAAGTGCTAACATTTTGATGGTAGGATGTCTTTCGATGAAAGCGCTTACAGGCTCGCTCGCCCAAATCATAATGATAATGGCAATGGTAATGGCTGTAGCCATGACCCAAAAGTGTGGCGTGAGACCTACTGCCGTCAAAACACTATCCAGTGAAAAGACGATATCCATGATACCCACTTGCAACACGACACCGTGAAAAGTTGCAACAGCTGCCGCAGGCTTGACTGGTTCTTCTTCAAGCTCCTCAGGCTCTACTTCATGGTGAATTTCTTGGGTGGCCTTCGTAAGTAAAAACCCGCCCCCAATCAACAGAAATAAATCACGCGCTGAAAAACCAATATCCCCAAACTGAATTAGAGGAGTTGTTAAGCGAACCAACCAAACTGCAGATGCCAACAGCAAGAGCCGAGTGACCCAAGCAAATGTTAACCCCCACCGTCTTGCTTTTTTTCGGGACTCTTGAGGGAGTCGCTCCGTTAGAATCGCTAAAAACACAAGATTATCAATACCAAGCACAACTTCTAAGATAATCAATGCCAACAAACTAGAAACTAAATTGAGCCATTCCATATTCTCTCACCCCATGCATTCCCTTTTATGCAGAGTCTAGCTATAATAACGCGCCAGAAACGGATATAAAGCGAGTACTGTAATCATCACCTTTATTAAAAAGTTATTGCGCTCCAAGCACTCCCAAAGAGCAGACATTCATTCTGACTATATCATACCGCGCAATCAGCATCATCTCTCTAAAACCGAGATCAGCCCCAATGCACTCACGGTACTCAACCGCCTAAACAGTGCTGGATTTGATGCTTACTTGGTGGGTGGTAGCGTGCGTGATTTACTACTGAGACAGTCTCCTAAAGATTTCGATATCGCAACCAATGCAACCCCCAATCAGGTTCGAAAATTATTTAAAAATGCACGAATTATTGGGCGTCGTTTTAAGCTCGTTCATATTTTATACCATCGTGAAATCATTGAAGTTGCGACCTTTCGCGGTAACACCATCAAAGACAAACAGTCCGAGCAACGCACCAATGCTGAAGGTATGCTGGTTCGAGATAATGTGTATGGTAGCCTGGAAGAAGACGCCTGGCGGCGCGACTTCACGGTAAATTCGCTCTATTATGATATTCGAGATTCAGCCATTATTGACTACACCGGTGGCTTTCAAGATGTTTTAAACCAACACATTCGAATGATTGGTGAACCAACACTTCGCTATCAGGAAGATCCCGTACGTATTTTGCGCGCCATTCGATTCAGTGCCAAACTAAAATTTGCCATAGAATCTAAAACAGCCGAGCCAATCCAAGCCTCCAAGCATCTACTAGAACAAGTATCAGGGTCACGCTTGTTTGATGAAATTGCCAAGCTCTATCAATGCGGTCATGCAGAGCTGGTGCAATCAGAACTCATCAAACACAAAATTTTTGAGATTTTTTTCCCGCAAACCCATGCGCTACTCAATTCCAAATACCCTGTGAATGCGCTGCTTGCTCTTGCATTTGAAAGTACAGACACACGTGTTAAGAGTGGAAAACCTGTCATTCCATCTTTTTTGTTTGCAGCACTGCTTTGGTTCCCTTTTCTACATCAAAAAGCAAAGCTTGAGAAAAAAACTGCTGCCGAAACAGATGATATGACAGCACTCAATGCACTTGAGCAAGGCATGGGGCAAGTCCTTCGCGAACAATGCAAAACCATTGTGGTTCCCAAAAGGCATACCCAAATCATTCGCGAAATCTGGCTCTTCCAATATCGCTTACAGAAACGGCACAGTAAACGCGCCTTAGATCTGTTAGAACACCCTAGATTTCGTGCTGCTTACGACTTCTTGGCTCTAAGAGCTCTGGCTGGCGATGAATCTATGGAGCTTGCCGACTGGTGGACTGTCTTTCAAGATGCAACACCCAAAACACAGAAAAAAATGATTGCGGAACAAAGGCGCAAAAAACCTGGCCCACGTCGCGTGCCTAAGAAAAAGAGCCCCTCATGATTCCGTGCTATCTGGCGCTCGGCAGTAACTTGCAGCAGCCCAAGCAACAAATTAGACGTGCCATTCATGCCCTGCAAACCATACCTTGCTCACGCCTCGTGCAAGTTGCACCATCGTACCAAAGCAGGCCTGCCGGCACCTTGATACAGCCGATATACTACAATACTGTCGCCTTGCTTAAAACACGACTTCCCGCTCACAAAGTATTATATTTTTGCCAAGCCATTGAAAAACAACAAAAACGCACGCGTCTACAACGCTCCAATGCTCGTACCATAGACATCGATATTTTGTTATATGGCACACACACTATAAATAGCCCCAACTTAACGGTTCCTCACCCAAGAATGCACCTACGAGACTTTGTGCTTACTCCCCTACTTGATTTATGGCCAGATGCCACCCTGCCAGATGGTACCAAGCTCACTCAACAATTTGAGCAGTTAGCACAACATCATGTGATTTTAAAATAGACATTTTGCTCTTTATCTCTTATAATGTCGCTTTCGATTTTTTTGAGATTATACCTATGCCACTTTCTAATGCTGATAAACAAAACATCCAAGCACTCAAAGAAGCTTGCCAAGCATTGAACTTTGAAGAAGTTCGAACACGCTTCCAAGAAGTTGCCAAGACATATGATGGACGTATTGAACTGAGCTTTGTTGTTATTCCTGATTTACTCTGTGACTTACGAGCACAAGCTGAAGTAGGTCCTGCTGAAGATATTGCGCGTTGGTTGGTAGCAGACCCACGGTTTCCCACAAGAGAACATTTCCATCTCGGCTATAACATCCCTAACGCACTCGCTTTCAAAGAATCAGTTCAAGAACTATTATCCTGGGAGGTTACCAAACCACTCTTTTCATCCTCAAACAAAGGTATTATGAAAAGGTTTGTACAAGCTATTTTAAATTCAGAGTCAGAAATCGTAAATACATTCCTTGATCAAATGCCAGCACTGAGCAACTTACGTATCAACAAAGCGTATGTTTCTCCATTGACACTCGCCTTATCTCTTCCAAATGTCAATCAAACTATCGTTGATTCACTGCTTGCACATAACGCAGATCCTAACGGCGATATCAGTGAAAACAACACTCTACTTATTCAATATGATGGAATTTCTTTGCCTGAACATAGGCCACTTCATCAAGCCATTATCAGTAAGAACCTCCCTGCATTTCGTGCGCTTACCCAAGCAGAGGGTATTGACTTAGAGCGTAAAGATGGTTTTGAGCTTCCTGACCTAACCCCCCATCTAGCGCCCAATATGCCTTTTTACAAAGCAGAACTGACTTCTACGACTCCGCCGCACACCCCGCTTGATTTAGCACTTAACGCACATCTACGAGCTACTCCGACAGACCAAACCATAGCAACAATGTTGCGGGAACTTCATGAGAAGGGAGCAAAACGGGTTACACCAACGCACGTTCCAGCAAACTTAAGCGTATTCAGCGTTCTAAATGCACCGGATGAAAATGCCCCGTCAATAGTCACGAGGGAAGAGCCGCCTAGACAGCGACGAAGACTAAATCCACCAGGTGAAGAAACAGCAGGTGTTATACATACAACACTTCCTCGGTAACCCCCCTGGGGTGACCCCAGAGGCTATTCACGAAGCCATAAAATAGCAAGCCAGATAGCACCAATACATATGGCACTATCTGCAAGATTAAAAATTGGCCAGTGATAGTTTTTGTAATGCACATCAATAAAATCAATCACATAATTCATGCGAACTCGATCGATTAAATTGCCAATAGCACCACCCAGCACCAAAGCAAGTGCCAACATTTGAGTAAAGAAACGAGACTCAAGGCGTAAAATCCAAACCACCAAGCCGATACTCACAAACATGCTGAAACCCGAAAAAAACCAAGTATGCCAGCCTCCAGACTCAGCTAAAAAACTAAAGGCAGACCCTGAATTAAATGCAAGAGTCCAGGCAAAAAAAGACGTCACAGCCACAGACTCGTAAGGCACTAAGTGCTTCATCGCCCAGTATTTTGTGAGTTGATCGAATAAAACCACTAACACACTTAAAAGTAACGCAGTCCCTTTTTTTATGCCCAAGCCCTAGACTCCCCTGTTCCTGATACATTTTCTACACAGCGCCCACATAACTCCGGATGCTCGCTGTCCGCGCCAATATCCGATACACGATGCCAACACCGTACACATTTAGACGCCTCAGAGGGCTGAACTAAAACAGCAAGTCCAGATATCTCTCCTTCAAAAGCAGCTTGTGATTTATCTTCAAATGGCTCAAGACTCACTCCTGAAGTAATCAAAACAAAGCGAAGCTCATCTGCCAGTGGCTGTAATAAAACGCGCTTTTCCTCATCAACATACAAGGTCACTTCGGCGGCCAGTGCAGATCCAATCGTGCCTGCTTTACGCGCTAACTCGAGTGCCTGATTCACTACTTCACGAATTGCATATACGTTATCCCAAAAACTTTCATTTTTAGCATCAAGTCCTTCCGGCCACGCTTCATACCAGGTTTCAGCAAAAACAGGCTGGCTGGTTTTGCCTGGCATCACTTCCCACACCTCATCTGCCGTGAATGACAAAATCGGTGCCAATAAGCGGACTAACATCTGAATGATATGATACATCGCATTCTGACAAGATCGGCGGGCAACACTGTTGGTCGCCGTTGTATATTGCCGATCTTTGATAATATCCAAATAAAAACCACCAAGTTCGATGGCACAGAACTGGTGCACTTTTTGATAAATCACATGAAACTGATAAGTTGCATACGCTTCCAGCACTTCAGCTTGCAACTGCTTCGCACGTGTCACAATAAAGCGGTCTAAATCAACCCATTCAGACACCGACAAGCTGTCTCGCTCAAACTCAAAATCAAATAAGTTCGAGAGTAAAAAGCGCATGGTATTACGAATCCGGCGATACACATCCGCATTTCGCTTAATGATTTCATCTGAAATACTGACGTCTTGCTTATAGTCCGTTGATGCAACCCAAAGCCTCAGAATATCAGCGCCATACTGCTTCACTAGCTTTTCCAGACCAACATAGTTCCCCTTTGATTTTGAAAACTTTTTGCCTTCGGCATCAACGGTATAGCCATGCGTTAACACACCACGATAAGGTGGAACGCCATTCATCGCAACCGATGTGGTTAACGATGAATTAAACCATCCACGATGCTGATCTGAACCTTCCAAATATAAATCAGCCACCACTTGGTGACCCCCGTCTGGATTAAGCACGGCACGATGAGACACGCCTGAGTCAAACCAAACATCAAGCACATCACTGGATTTTTCGTAGTCATCAGAAGCATCACCGAGAAGCTCTGCAGGGTCCAGCTGGAACCAAGCTTCAATCCCTGCTTTTTCAATTTTCAGTGCTACCGCTTCCATGAACCCTAATGTGTTAGGATGTAATTCACCAGTTTCTTTATGCATAAAAAATGGAATTGGAATCCCCCAAGCTCGCTGCCTTGAAATACACCAGTCAGGACGGCCTTCCACCATGCCGCGAATCCGTGCCTCGCCCCAGCTTGGCATCCACTTCACAGTTTTAATTTGCTCGAGCAAGTGACTACGTAAGCCTTCTTTATCCATGCCGATAAACCATTGTGGCGTTGCCCGAAAAATAATGGGAGATTTATGGCGCCAACAATGCGGATAGCTATGAGACAACATCACCTCATGTAATAAAACACCACGCTCACGTAATACCTCAAGAATCTCTGGGTCTACTTTGCGCACGGAAAGTCCGGCAAACAATGGGGTCTCTTCGGTGTAACAGCCATTAGGCAACACAGGGTTTACACAAGGCAGCTCATATTTTAAACCCACCACGTAGTCATCTGGACCATGCGCTGGTGCCGTATGTACACATCCTGTTCCTGATTCTGTCGTGACATGGTCGCTAAGTACGATAGGCACTGTTTTGCCATCAAACAAAGGATGCTCCAAATGCATATGCTCAAGTGCTGCACCTTGAATCTCAGCAGAAGCTGTCCAGTCGCTAAGCGAAAATCGAGCAACAACCTCTTCCAATAAATCTTTCGCAACCACAATATATTGAGACCCAGCATCAAGCAAAGTGTATACCAACTCCGGATGCACTGACACCGCTTCATTGGCAGGCAACGTCCAGGGGGTTGTGGTCCAGATCGGTACAATCAC
Organism: Gammaproteobacteria bacterium; assembly: GCA_030147635.1. Classification (GTDB taxonomy): domain Bacteria; phylum Pseudomonadota; class Gammaproteobacteria; order Legionellales; family Legionellaceae; genus JAALKW01. The sequence goes on along the minus strand of JASBUZ010000060.1, from coordinate 16,714 downwards.
TGCTTTGTGTTCAAGCTCTGTATTGAAAGCAGCTAGCAGTTTATCTGGCTCTACTGCCTTAAAGGCGACGTCAATAGAAGGTGAGTTTTTATCTTCGTACTCAACTTCTGCCTCAGCAAGTGCTGAACGACAGTCCAAACACCAATGCACTGGCTTAAAGCCTTGTTGCAGATGTCCGTTTGCAAAAATCTGGCCAAGGGCTCGCACTACATTCGCTTCATAGCGATAATCCATCGTGACATATGGCGCACGCCACTCACCTAAGATGCCCAAACGCTCAAACTCATCACGCTGAATATCAATTTGGCTATTTGCGTATTTTCGACAGTGCTCACGAAAAGTTTTTACATCTACCTTGACACCAGCCTTCCCGACTTTCTTCTCAACGTTCAGCTCAATGGGTAAACCATGACAGTCCCAACCTGGACGATACGGTGCATCAAAACCACTCATGGTTTTTGACTTTATAATAATATCTTTCAAAATTTTATTGAGTGCGTGTCCCGCATGCAGATGCCCATTGGCGTAAGGAGGGCCATCATGCAAAATGAAGGTTTGAGCACCCGCACGTGCTTCCCGAATTTGTTGATAAACATCTTGTGCCTTCCAGTCAGCCAGTCTTTGTGGCTCACGCGTTGAAAGATTTGCCTTCATTGGAAAGTCTGTATGTGGCAGATTCAAGGTACTCTTGTAATCTGTATTTTTTGTCTGTTCAGTCATCGGTATACTCTATACTGGAAACGCGTCCGCTAGACGAGGAAATAAGGCACGAGCTTCTATGATGTCTTTTTGTATTTGACTAATTAATGCCTCAAGCGATGGGAATTTTACCTCATGGCGCAACTGATGTAAAAAAAACACTTCTAAATGCTCATGATATAAATCACCGTCAAAATCAAACAAGTGTACTTCTAAACTATTGGTTAATCCATCTACTGTTGGCCGTCGGCCTAAGTTTGCAATGCCTTGGTAAATTTGGCCATTCTGGCGCCGCACTCGAACACAGAAAACACCTGTCATAGGCAGCTTCAAAGGACCAAGCTTCATATTCGCCGTCGGCACGCCAAACGTTCGACCTAATTGTGCCCCCATAGACACCCGACCATACAGGCTATAAGGCCGCTTCAATAACATGGCAGCTTCAGCAAGCTGGCCTTCTTTTAAGGCTTTTCGAATTCGGGTGGAACTGATACGCATCCCGTTTGAAGCCACATCCAGGTGCACCTGAACCTCAGCATCCACATCACTTGCAACACTTTGCAGCAGGCTCACATCACCTATTCGATTAGCACCAAAACGAAAATCCTCGCCAATAAATAAGGTTTTAATACGAAGCGCTTTAAATAATAACTGACGAGCAAACACCTCAGCAGACATAGATGCAAGTTTGCTGTTAAAGCGTAAGCAACACACATAGTCAATATCCAAGGTCGATAAGATGCGCCACTTTTCTTTAAAATGAGTCAAACGAGCAAGAGCTGACCCTTTTTGAAAATATTCATGCGGCTGTGGCTCAAACAAAACCACAAGGCTTGGCAAACCCTGACGGTGCGCTGCTTCTTTCAGGGCTTGTAGCAAAGCTTGATGTCCACCATGCACCCCATCAAAATTACCAATAGTCGCAACTGTATTTGATTTTAATACAGAAGCGCCCTGAACACCTCGTAACAACCGCATAAATTTACATCTAGTTTTAAATTAATCTTTAGGTTGAGGCTGAACAATCAACATATCGCAGTGCGCGCCATGCAAGATAGCATTCGCCGTTGAACCTAATAGTAAGGCAAGTCCATGTTTACCGTGACTCCCTGCAACAATCAAGTCTACTTGATGTTCTTCAGCCAATCTTAAGATTTCATTTTTAACTGAACCAAACTCAAGTAAGCGATGCTTCATATCAACACCCAGTTGATTCGCAAGTGCATTCAACTCTTTTTCTGCTTGCTCACGAATAGAAACTTCCACCTCAGCAAACCCTGCAAATCCTGGATATGCATAAGCCGGTATCGGTTCAACCACATGAACCAGCAATAATTCAGCTCGGTTCTCATCGGCTATCTTTTTCGCTTTATGCGCAGCACTCACCCCAATTTCATCGAAATCCGTTGCGAACAACACCTTCTTGTACATATCCGTCTCCTTGGTTAACGCCTATGACCTATTTTTGCCAAATTTTACGCCCACATCATTCTAAGTAAAATCACCCCGAATAGCCATAACCTTGCTGTAACATAAGCGCTTGAATGCTCTTAAGTCATACGTTTATGTGCTAATTTGTCCGGAATATAACGAGCATGTGGTAAATTATTAAACACACCATCAAACTCACCTGCAAAAACTGGTTTGTATTTATCAAAGAGAGCATCCTTACTCCATAATTTTTTGTATATCCTCGCTCGTTACCGTGTTATCTAAATAACATGCCCCTAACCCTTTCATTAAAACAAATGTTACTTGGTTCGCTGTCGCCTTCTTATCTTTTTGCATCATCTCATATAAAGCATGCCATGATATCTCCTGAGGAATGCGCCGGGGTAATTCATAATGCGCTAATAACTCATCTATTTGGCTGACAATAGAAACATTCAACTGCTGCTTAAGCTCTGATAGACGAGCTGCATAATATAAGCCGATAGCGACTGCCTCGCCATGCAACCAGCGTTCATAGTGGGTATAAGCTTCCAAGGCATGCGCAAACGTATGGCCTAAGTTTAGCAAGGCCCGTGTGCCTGCTTTATCGGTCACATCAGTCTCAATCATGCGCGCCTTAATCTGACAACACACGGCAATCAAATCCGGTGTAGGCTTTGAAGGTAAACTCAAATCTCCAGAAAGTAGTGCATATTTAATCACTTCAGCAAGCCCGGCTCGAAATTCACGCAGTGGCAAAGTCTCAAGACACTCAATATCAACAAATACTGCTTTCGGCTGATGAAAGCTCCCAACGGCATTCTTTGCACCCGGATAATTAATTGCGGTTTTCCCCCCCACTGCTGCATCCACAGCCGCGAGCAAAGTTGTTGGCAGTTGAATATAATCAACGCCTCTTTGGTAAATTGACGCAGCAAACCCCGTGATATCTCCAATGACACCACCACCAAGTGCAATGAGGGTAGTATCTCGATGGTGATTGTGAGCAATTAAGGCTTCATGAATTTGGGTGATGCTCGCTTGGGTTTTATGAGCTTCTCCATCAGGTAGAACTACGACATCACACTGAAGGTGCCGAAAAGCCTGACGCACCGGCTCTAAATAGAAAGGTGCGATGGTTTCATTGGTCACAATTAAGACTTGACTGCCTGTGACGGCAGCGAGTAGACGTTCGGCATCTTGCAAGAGATGCCGACCAATCAGGATGGGGTAACAAGCATTCGGAGGTGTGACGTATACCTCGTGATAAACCTCAGGACTCACCATAAATGTGTTTAACAATATTGTTGGTCACCGCTTTCACGGTGAGCTTATCAGTTTCAAAGCTCACATCAGCCAGTTCTTCATAGAATGGTTCACGCTCATCACGCAAGCTCTCAAGCCGACCTTCTAAGTCATCTGTTTGCAAAAGTGGACGCTTGGTGTCTCTTTTGGTGCGCTCAAATTGCTGTTGCAAAGAAGTTTTTAAATAAATTACTGTGCCTCTTGCCGCCAATGCATTACGATTTTCAGGTGTGATGATCACACCACCACCTGTCGCGAGTACGATGTTCGTTTTTTGTGTGAGTTCGTCTATCACTTTTTGCTCACGTTTGCGAAACCCTTCGTCCCCTTCAACATCAAATATCCAAGACAAGTCGGCACCAGCTCGCTCCTCGATCACTTCGTCCGAGTCATAAAAATCAAGCTTTAATTCTCTTGCCAAGGTTCGACCAATTGTGCTTTTCCCAGCACCCATTGGTCCAATCAGAAAAATATTACGTACTTTAACAATGCTCATAGTTAATGACACACCTCTATTCTCAACGTCCAATCCAAACAAACCCCATTGAGTATCGCGCAACAAGTTTAGCACGCGCTTTGCCTTATCGCATCTTTTCCTTATAAGGCAGCGTTGCGATATTACCCTAAGTTTCAACGAATTGGAATTTTAAGTCCTATTTGTTTGAGGATTTCTCGCATTCCCCCTATAGCTGTGTTAGCTTTTCTTAAAGCATTTGCTTGACGTGGAGGTCCTTATGAGAACTTTTGAAGACTTACAACGAGGCATCATACAAATCATTCTTGACTATCACCACTACAAAACCAGTGATCCAGACACCAGTACTTGGGTTGCAGTTTCAGGGCAACTTCAGGCAGCAGAAACCACTGAAGAGCTCGTCAATACACTCTTAACAGAAGATAGAGAAGCCCTGCTCACCTCTTATATTGGTGAAGCAACTCGGGCAACCGACACACGCAAACCACTTCTTGAAAGTCTCATTCCTATCCTGAGAACACTGGATAGAGCCAAAGCTATTAAACACACGGATGAGCCTGACACGTACATGCTAATCTATGCTGAGCTTACCGAGCAGCTTTTAGCCCTTCAGGCAGAAAAACCAAGCCCAGGTGGGGCACAACAAGCACTTAATCACTTCTTCTCTCAGGTTCGTAATGTCCACCAAACGCTTGCCCTCTGCTTCAATGAGCAAACTCGAGCAGGCTATAAACGGAGCATTGATGCGCTGACTCTAGAAAAAGATACTCTAGAGCGTCGACTTCAAGAACAAGCTATCCAACTTCAAGCATTACAAGCAGCCATTGACTCTCACTTTCCTGAAACTAAAAGAGCATCAACTAACAGAGGTTCTGAGCAGCAGTCTAAAGGATTTCTAGCCTCACTCACTGCACTACTAAACAGTGATCATGAAAATAGTGAATACGACCCTGCTAAATTTCCTTTGGGCCATGACATGTACTAGAATAGATATTCACAATCGTATGAAAATCAGAGTTCATAACTTATGAAAAAACCAATTTCTCTTTTTTGGCGCCGTGGTCTTTGGGCTCTGATGAGTGTTGCGTTTTTTTTCATGTTCTGCTTTGGCGTTTTCTATATCTATGCAGAGAGTCAACTGCCTGATGTAGACTCCCTCAAGACTGTCCACTTACAAGTCCCACTACAAATTTACAGCCAAGATGGCAAACTCATTCAAGAATATGGTGAGAAAAAAAGAAGCCCTGTCAGCTATGATGAAATTCCTCAAACACTGGTTTATGCAGTGCTTGCGACAGAAGACCAACGTTTTTTTGACCATCCAGGCGTTGATGTTTTAGGACTTGGGCGCGCTGCAATTCGTATGGTGCAGACCGGGACCAAGTCTCAAGGTGGTAGTACCATTACCATGCAAGTGGCGCGAAACTTCTTTTTAAACCGTAAAAAAACGTTTCTTCGAAAATTCAATGAAATTTTGCTTGCTATTAAAATTGACCGAGAACTCAGTAAAGAAAAAATTCTTGAACTTTATCTCAATAAAATTTATCTCGGCAACCGAGCTTATGGCGTTGCTGCAGCAGCCCAAGTGTATTACGGCAAAGCACTCAATGAGCTAACCCTTGCACAAATGGCAATGATTGCAGGCTTGCCACAAGCACCCTCTTCACAAAATCCACTGGCCAATCCTAAAGCCGCATTGAAGCGTCGAAACCATGTACTCGATCGCTTGCTCGAGAATGAATACATCACCAAAGAGGCTTACCAAGAAGCCATCCAAGCCCCAATTACCGCCAGCTATCATGGCATCGAAACCGAGGCTGATGCACCATACGTCGCTGAGATGATTCGACAGTCTCTATACGACCACTTTGGACCCGATGCTTATACGCGCGGCTATAAAGTTTATACCACCATCAACTCTACTTTGCAGAAAGCAGCCAATCAAAACGTTGAAAAACATCTTATTGAATATGATAGAAGACATGGTTATCGAGGCGCGGTTTCTAAAATTACGCCTGTTTCGGACTACTCAACTAAAGAACTCCAAAAAAATATCAAAGCCTATCCTGTCATTAATCAAATGGAGCCCGCTGTTATTCTATCCGTTGAGGAAAAAACAGCTGAAGCGCTCAACCGCCGCGGCGAAACTGTAACACTAGTTTGGTCTGGATTTAGCTGGGCACGGCCTGCTCTTCGAAAAGGCTGGGTCGGCAGAAAGCCTGAGAAAGCATCCATGGTGGTATCTCCTGGTGATGTAGTTTATATCCAAAAAACAAAAGACGATGCATGGGAGCTCACCCAAGTGCCCCAAGTAGAAGCAGCCTTAGTGGCTCTAAATCCTGCCAATGGCTCAATTGAAGCACTCGTGGGCGGCTTTAGTTTCCAGCGCAGTAAATTTAATCGCGCCACTCAAGCCGACAGACAGCCTGGCTCAAGCTTTAAACCTTTTATTTATGCAGGCGCACTCTCCAAAGGTTACACCCTTGCAACCATTATTAATGATGCGCCCATTGCCAAAGACGACCCAAGCCAAGAAGGGCTCTGGCGTCCACATAATGCCAATAATCAATTTGGTGGCCCAACTCGTTTAAAAGTGGGCTTAACCGGCTCTCGTAACTTAGTTTCCATCCGTATTTTGGATGACATCGGCATTGATTATGCCATTGATTTTGTGAGCCGATTTGGTTTTCAAAAAGAAACACTGCCACATACATTATCACTTGCACTTGGCACACTCACCGTGAGCCCACTCGACTTGGCTGCGGCCTACGCTGTATTTGCTAATACGGGTTATAAAGTTGAGCCTTATCTTATCGATAAAATCACGGATACGGAGGGCAATGTGCTTTTACAAGCGACACCAACCGCGGTGCCTAATGATGCAGAAACCAAAGATAAACCTTTTGCCATGCAAGCGCCTCGTGTGATTACCGAAGAAGTCGCATTCCTAATGAATACAGCCTTACGAGGTGTTGTGCAAACAGGGACTGCACGTGCTGCACGCGTATTAAATCGTGAAGATATTGGAGGTAAAACAGGAACCACCAATGACCAATTAGATGCTTGGTTTGCAGGTTATAACCCGGACTTAGTTGTCACTGCCTGGGTTGGCTATGATAGTCCGATTTCGCTGCATGAATACGCTTCACGAGTTACTCTACCCCTTTGGGTTGATTTTATGCGTGAAGCCCTCAAAGACAAACCAGAAAAGCCACTACAAGTACCAGAGCACATCGTCAGCAAGAAAATTAATCCGAAAACCGGCTTAGTGGATGCCAGTAACAGCCCCTCTAGCATTGAAGAATACTTCCGTGAAGATTTAGTGCCAGATGATGCAACCACTCAAACTCAAATCACAGAAGAGAGCAATCAGCCTAACCCTCGTAAGCAAGTCAGTCCTGATTATTTGTTTTAAATTACCGGCCTACGTGCCTTTTCTTCCCTCGCTTTAGTGGACACCTCGGTGCGCTTGGGTGCTTTCTGTTTCTATATTTTCAATGATGCAACGCCCCATGTAAGAGCCAGCCTGCTCGGCACTGTGTGTTGTAGATAAAAATGAAAGTATCATTAGTGCAGAATTACACGAGTTTTTTTCAATTTCTTCTCTGTTGTTATTTGGGTCTGCCATATATCGAAGGCGCTTTTGCGGGGCCATGGAAACATATGAGCCATGATTATTCAAAGTGCCCACTGAGAAATTTAAAAAGGACGCTTGTCTTTTTCGATAAATAAATACGGGAGACGGGTATTGAGTAGAAAAAGAAAAATTATAAGTATCAATATGAGTAAAATAAAATGGATATTGAAATTTAGCAATATTTCCTTTAACAATCTCAGGCAAGTCAATACGTCTCCCAGAAGAAAGGCGGAATGCAGCCACATTAATTGCAAAAAAGCCGCCCTCTGATAAAGCTAACAAGCCTTGTAAAATACTTTTATATAAAAACTTTTCAATCCATGCTTCTAATGTTGGATAACGAACATGAGACTGAGTACCCTGTTGTGGATCAGGATATTTTTCAACCTGAAAGTATGGAGGAGAATAAAAAACAAGATCAAAAAACTGTCCATTCCGAACTATCTCACTCAAGGATAAATCTTCAACCGGCTTAGAGTAAAAAATATATGAGCGTGGACCATAGAAATCCTGCTTCTGAACGGTATACCCAATGTGCTTTGTATTTTTATCCTTAATTTCAGTCAACTCAGCATCCAAACTATAGGATCGAACCATGCTTAGTTTAATTTCGTGAAGATTTGTGTTTGGGTCTGTCTCCATGTAATAATCTATATTTGGCAGAGACATCGCACCTATCAGACGACCACTCCACCCTCCGGTTGGATTAAAGTATCGCCTGATTTTAAATCGCTCAGGACGGCATTTCTGTTCAATGGAATATACTAAATCTTTAACAAAAACAGGCCTAAATTCGTTAGGAACATACGCCGACAACGTGGTTGCAAGGAATGAATTTTTGGCCGTCCCAGTATGCAGGTATGATAGAATTCTTTTTAACAGAATAGGCGTTTTGATACACTCACTCAATGCCGGAAGTCGTTCTTTACTGCAGTGCATACGCTGTTTTTCCATAAAAAAATCACATGCTTTTTTTCCTATTTTTAGTGTAGCATCAGATGACCAGCGCTGGTTATCAAGCGAAGTAAGTCCTCTGAGCGTAACAGGCTCTAGGGCAACTAATCGTTTAAAATCATCGCTTGCTTCCTCAAAACTCTCAGGCTTTTCATAAGGCATAGGGTGTTGATAATGAATCCGGCCTAGGTAATACTTTAGTGCAAAAACCGTTTTCAAAATCAGTATCAAAGATGGTAGGTAGGTAGGCTCTACATCCAGATGTTGTATTTTTCTCAGTGCTGCTTCTAACTTGCCTCGAAAAAAAACTCCATCTATAGAGGTTAAACTTTTGTAGATAGTGCCGTCCCATGGTGTTTTTACTACGTCAACCAGTATTTTGTAAAACGTCCTTATTGCTATCGCCTCGGCATCACTTGTAGACTGGACTGATTTCAGTAAATTAGTTACTTCTGATAACTTCTCATAACGACTATTTTGCTTGGGTACAAAGGTACAATACTTCACCGCTGCAGGATCAAGTAACGTCGCTTTGGCTTTCTTAAATGTGTCTGAAGGAAATGAAGACTCAGCCAAAACAGTAGGATCATTCAGGAAAATTTCCGCTAATGTATTTATAGACACTCTATTAGGCATAATGAAAAGTAGGTAACTTCAATAGAGTCGCACATTGTAGCATGTAGACTTTTATTGAGCAAAGAGTGTATGAGTTCCTCAGAAACAGAAAAAATGGCGGTAGCGCCATAGACACCACCGCCATTTCTAATACCTCTTCAAGTTTTATTTTACTGGTTTTACTTTATAGATGACATATTGATAACGCACGGTTTTACCGTTTTTCATCACATCCATCGTTCCTTTATCCTTAACACCTGTAATAATACCAGAGTGCTTAGTATGTAAGTTTGTGATGGTATCACCTTTCATGCAATTTCCATACATCATGTTACCGTGGTCTGACATTTTATGACCTTTATCGACACCATCTAAGTATTTTACCATATGTGTGTTTTTATCAGTCACTATATAATCTGGATCATTTGGATTATCCATTCCCCAGCCCCAATCCCAAACAACATCTTTTGTCATTTGAGCGGTCTTTCCAACTGGCTCAGTGACTACTTGTGTTGGTCCATAGGCCCAAACACCTGTACTTAAGGCAACTGTTGCCATACCCATCATTAATTTGGATAAAATTGAAGTTCCACTCATGGCTATCTCCTCAAATTACAAATACATATTAAATCTTAAAAAACAGATTTACATGTACAATAATAGTCCATTAAGTTTCATTTTTCCACTAGGTGAGGGCATGTTCTTCTTATGTGTCAATAACATCCATTTGACACCGCTTAGACAATTTCCAAAGTGCGAGTCTTTTGTCGCCCACGTGCTCGGTTTTTGAAGCAGAACAGCGTACTTTTCTTTTACCATAAAAGTACACTTGCTCGAAATCCATAACATACACACCAGGCTTAAACACACCACCACTTGCACAGTTAAGTTGTTTCACATGTCCAGGTGATACAGCACCTTTGCTATCGCAGGCGGGATTTCCTAAAAATCGAAAATGATAAAAAAGCTCATCTTTGGTGGTATTTGCAACCACATGCTTCAAAGGCAAAATACTATGTGCATGCGCCACGCTCCCCACCATGACTCCAAGGGTGAGATAAATATAAACTTGCTTCATGGCGCATACCTCATAGTCGCTTATACCAAATCAGACAATACATCTTTTGCAGAGACGTAATCATATCCCAAGTCACGTGCAACAGCTTCATGGGTAATTTTACCTTGATGCACGTTTAAACCTTCCATTAAGTGGGTATCACTTAAAAGTGCCACTTTCAAGCCTTTGGTGACCAGGTTCAAAATAAATGGCAAGGTTGCATTATTTAGTGCAAAAGTAGAGGTTCTGGGAACCGCACCTGGCATATTAGCCACACAGTAATGCACCACCCCTTCTTCGATATAGGTTGGCTCTTCATGCGTAGTTGGGCGGCTAGTTTCAAAACATCCACCTTGATCAATAGCAACATCCACCACAACAGAACCCGGACGCATTGCTTTTAGCATATCACGTGTCACCAAACGAGGTGCTGATGCACCAGGAATTAGCACTGCGCCAATCACCAAGTCGGCATCAATAACACAAGTCTCTAATGACTCAGTAGTTGAATAAATGGTATTGAGCTTTGAGCCAAACTGAAAATCGAGCGCACGTAGACGAGATAAAGACCTATCCAATACGGTGACATGTGCCTCCATACCCATAGCCATTCGAGCAGCGTTAGTCCCTACAACCCCCGCCCCAATCACAACCACCTTAGCAGGAGCAACCCCAGGCACGCCTCCCAGCAAGATACCAGAACCACCCTCTACCATCTCAAGGCAATGTGCACCGGCTTGAATCGACATACGTCCAGCAACCTGTGACATCGGGGTTAATAGCGGCAATCCTCCACCCGCTTCTGTCACGGTCTCATATGCAATCGCACTCACGCCAGACTCTTTCAAAAGCCTGGTTTGCATAGGATCTGGAGCTAAATGTAGGTAGGTAAATAAAATTTGGCCCTCGCGTAAGCGCCTACATTCGCTCGGCTGAGGCTCTTTTACCTTAACCACCAAATCAGCTCGAGCAAAAATTTCGTCTGCCGTATCAACCAATACAGCACCTGCTGCTTCATAATCTTCGTCAGTTATTCCAATGCCACTTCCGGCACTTTTTTCCACAATGACTTCGCTACCAGCACGTATAATCTCGCGCACACTACCAGGCACCAAGCCTACGCGTGCTTCTTGTGCTTTAATCTCTTTTGGAACACCCACTAACATATTTTTGTTACCCCTTAATCTTTTTTATTAATTCAGGGACTAAAGTAAATAAGTCCCCAACAAGTGCATAATCTGCCATTTGAAAAATAGGTGCATCTTCATCCTTGTTAATAGCAACAATCACTTTGGCATCTTTGATGCCCGCTAAATGTTGTACTGCTCCCGAAATTCCTACAGCAATATACAAGTTTGGCGCCACAATCTTCCCTGTTTGTCCAACTTGATGGTCATTCGAGATAAAGCCAGCATCAACTGCCGCTCTAGAAGCCCCAACAGCAGCTCCTAAAACATCAGCTAAATCTTCTATCAACTTAAATTTCTCGGCACTTTGTAACCCTCGTCCGCCCGAGACCACACACTTGGCCGCTGTTAATTCAGGTCGTGTTGATTCAGGCTGCGAGGCATCGATAAACTGCGTATTTTCTGCATCAAAGGCTGAATCGATATGCTCAATTTGGCAAGGTGCCTGTTCATCAGCAATCGCATCAAACGCGGTAGTTCTGATAGTCAGCACTTTTAAAGCATCCAACACACGAACGGTCTCAATCGCGTTACCTGCATAAATGGGACGCTCAAATGTCTCTTTATCGATAATGTTGGTCACATCTGAAACTTGAGCAACATCTTTGACTGCAGCCACTCTTGGCAATACATCTTTACCGAAGGTGGTTGCAGGTGTTATCAATGCGTCTACACCGTCAAGCTGTGCACATACAAGTTTACTCAAGTTCTCAGCCAATGGATGTTCATAACAAGGTGCATCCGCCAAGCACACTCGGGTCACCCCTGAAATTTTTGCTACCTGCTCTGCAACCGCCCTGCATCTAGAACCAGCAACCAATACGATCACTTCATCAGAAAGCGCTTTCGCAGCACTTAATACGTGTGTTGTTGCTAAGTGAAGTGACTGATTATCATGCTCTGCTAAAACTAAAACACTCATGCCATAGACTCCCTTTTAAAGCACCTTTGCCTCATCACGTAATTTTGTTATCAGCTCATCCACTGATGCGACAGTCACCCCGGCCTGTCTGACAGCAGGCGGTTTCACAGATAACACTTCGGTGTGTAGCTTTAAATCCAAATTTAAATCAGCTAAAGGGATTTGTTTAAGCGGCTTTTGCTTCGCCTTCATAATATTTGGAAGACTTGCATATCTTGGTTCGTTGAGCCGCAAATCGGTACTCACAACCGCAGGCAGCTTTACTTGAATGGTTTCAAGGCCAGCATCAACCTCACGCGTTACTTTGAGCGCTCCCTCAGAAGCTTCAATGAAGGATGCAAACGTTGCTTGTGGCCAGTTCAGTAAAGCTGCAAGCATTTGTGCGGTTTGGTTATTATCACCATCAATGGCTTGCTTACCCATCAATACCAAATCCGGTGACTCTTGCTGAACAATAGCTTGTAAGATCTTGGCAATATGCAAAGAGCTATGAGCCGCATCACTTTCTACTAAAATACTGCGATGTGCACCAAGCGCTAAGGCATGACGAAGTGTTTCTTGGCAAATCGATTGACCAATAGTCACAGCAATCACTTCATCTGCCACTTGTTTTTCAACTAAGCGAAGTGCTTCTTCAATTGCGATTTCATCAAAGGGGTTCATAGCATGTTTCACATGCTCCGTTTCGACCCCATCTTGACTTGGTTTAATACGCACTTTGACGTAAGGATCAATCACTCGTTTAACCGGCACCAGAATCTTCATTGACATAAATTTAGTCCCTCTTTACACCGCAAAAACCAAGGGAGCATCTTGCCAGAGATAGACGAGAGACGTCAACTGATTCTCACTAATTTGAAACACGCCACGAGCCATCAGCCATACGACAGGCTTTACCATAAATCTGTTCTTGTTTGCCACCGATATTGGCATAGGTTGTATATTCACGACAAGGCTGCTCATTACGATAATACGTGCGTGTTGGCGTCACTCGATAGCGATTTCCTGTGTCTGGATTTTTCCAACTGACACTTTTGCCCGTTGGAGAATTCTCAAGTGCACGCTGAACTTCCATTTGGTCTTGCTTATCCATGTACTGGCCAATTTTTCCACCAAGCACTGCGCCGATAAACGCACCGGTTGCTGCTGCCGCAACTTGCCCCGAGCCGCTCCCTACTTGGCTGCCCAAAAGCCCACCTGCAACGCCTCCTGCAACCATGCCAACGCTTTCATTATTAACCGGTATACACCCAGTCAAAGCTGCTAAGCAAAGCACACTGAAGCCCTTTAATTTTTGCATTGTTTAAACTCCTTTTTTAACAGTCACTGCCTGCGCACGTACGCGCGGAGAAACCTGGCAAATCAATTCATAGCCAATGGTACCCGCTGAACACGCAATTTGTTCAACCGGCAAATGCTCGCCCCAAAGCTCAACACGACTGCCTATCTCTATTTCTGGATAATCCGTTAAGTCAACGGTGAGCATATCCATCGAAACACGACCAACAATGGGCACATATGCACCTTGAATATATACAGGCGTACCAGGTGAAATATGCCTTGGATAACCATCACCATAGCCAACAGCAACTACGCCTATACGTGAGATACGTGTACTTTTCCAGGTCGCACCATAGCCCACCGGCTCGCCTTTAGAATAAGTATGAATCGCGGTCACCGCCGATACAAACTGCATCACAGGCTTTAAGCCAATAGACACACCCTCTTTATCAAAAAAAGGAGAAACACCATACAGCATAATACCTGGCCTAACCGCATCTGTCAGAACTTCAGGGAAAGATAAAATGGCTGCTGAGTTCCCAATGCTCTTGGTAAAGCGACCACTGGGTAAAGAAAGTGCTTGAAATGCTTCAAACTGTGCACGGTTTTGCAATTTGTCTGGCGTATCAGCTGACGCCAAATGCGTCATCACACCAATATCGTCTTTAACCCACGCACAATCTTTGAGTGCCGTAATTACCTCGGCCACCTCACTCGGCATAAATCCTAAGCGATGCATGCCTGTATCAACCTTGACCCACACACGAATTGGCTTATCCAACTTCGTTTCTAGTATCCAACGAAGCTGCGTTTTTTGATGCACAACCACTTCAAATTGATGCTCAGCTAAATGCATCAGCTCATCTTGGGTAAACACTCCTTGGAATAAAATACAGGGTTTTTGAGTATATTTACGCACTTGTCGTGCTTCTTCCAAACAAGCGACGCCAAAAGCATCGGCCGAACGTGCAAGCACTGGAACCACAGCCGCCACCCCACACCCATAGGCATCAGCTTTGACCATTGCAATCACTTGCTTTCCTGGTGCACACGCTTTGACCTGCGCAATATTGTGTCGGATGGCCGAGGTATTAACCTCGATACGTGTCGGCCTGGTCATGGTTCATACCCCCTTGGGATTGATAGCCGTCAAAAGCCAAGTCTTCAAACCGTGTATATTGTCCTAAGAATGCTACCCGAACCTTTCCAATAGGACCATTTCGTTGTTTTGCAATAATAATTTCAGCACAGCCTTTATCTGGGCTTTCTTCATTGTACACTTCGTCTCGGTAAATAAAGCAGATTAAGTCTGCATCCTGTTCAATCGCACCAGATTCACGAAGATCAGACATCACCGGGCGCTTATCTTGCCGCTGCTCAAGACTGCGGTTGAGCTGAGAAAGAGCGATGACCGGTACATTTAATTCTTTAGCGAGTGCTTTTAAGCTTCGTGAAATTTCAGAAATCTCAGCAGCCCGGTTATCTGCACGAAACCCTGGCACTCGCATCAGCTGCAAATAGTCAATCACAATGAGTCCGAGTTGACCTTGCTCTTTCACTAAACGCCGCGCACGCGCACGCAATTCCGCGGGACTAAGTGAAGGTGAATCATCAATAAACAAATTTGCTTCAGAGAGCATATGCACAGTTGAAGTCACGCGAGACCAGTCATCATC
This sequence comes from Gammaproteobacteria bacterium, assembly GCA_030147635.1. Classification (GTDB taxonomy): domain Bacteria; phylum Pseudomonadota; class Gammaproteobacteria; order Legionellales; family Legionellaceae; genus JAALKW01. The sequence goes on along the minus strand of JASBUZ010000060.1, from coordinate 1,475 downwards.
TGTTAATTTACCGGTTCGTATACGGTTTTGGTCAATCCGCCCAAGAGAAGACATCATCCTCATGGCAAGCGAGTCAGCCGGCATCTCCATGGAAAACACTAAAACTGGCTTTTTCACTTCGAGTGCTGCATGCTCTGCGATATTCATTACAAAACTGGTTTTACCCATCGATGGTCGACCCGCAACAATGACCAAATCAGACTCTTGTAGTCCCGAGGTTAAATCGTCTAAATCTGTCAAACCGGTTGGAAGACCGGTAATAGCACTTCCCTTGTGGAACAAAGCATCAATTTTCTCAACTGCACGCACCACGACCGACTGCATCGCTTCTGGCCCACCATCTGATGCGGTCTGCTCTGCAATCGCAAATACACGTGTTTCAGCGAAGTCGAGTAAATCTGAAACTTCACGCTCCCCTGGCTGATAAGCAGCATCGGCGATTTCACCAGCCACCCCAATCAACTGCCTTTGTACTGATTTTGCACGCACAATATCGGCATAAGCTGCAACATTGGCAACGCTCGGCGTGTTATTGGCCAACTCAAATAAATAAGCCTCGCCACCAGCCTCATCAACTTGCTGACTGGATTTTAATCCGTCTAATACAGTTACCACATCAAAAGGCTGGTTTTTGGCAACCAAATTAGAAATACATTGAAATAATAAACGGTGCTCGGTACGGTAAAAGTCGGTCTCACAGAGCATATGGCCAATCTTGTCCCATACTTGGTTATCGAGCATTAAGCCACCTAAGATGGCTTGTTCAGCTTCGGCTGAATGTGGAGGACGCTTTACAACTTCAGGCGCTTTGGGGCGTGTTTTTGTTTCTACCATGAATTTTAAATCATTAAACAAATAAAGAGTTGTAGTGTAACGCGTTTTAGTGGATTTTATAAACATTTAAACTTTAGCTTTGCGATGTTACCATCTAACAGCTCATTTTTACTAAATGGATGTACTGTATGAAACCTCTCACTCGATTTAAATTTATGATGTGGTCTTTCGGCAAAAGGAAAGTGCCACTTATTAGCTATGTCAAACCCAAACTGGTTGCCATTAATGATAAAGAAATTGTTGTAAAACTGCCCTGCATGAGGCGCAATAAAAACCATTTAAACTCTATGTATTTTGGTGCACTCAGCATTGGTGCCGACCTTGCTGGTGGCTTTCATGGGCTATATCACGCCAAACAAAGCAAGCAAAAGGTCTCTTTGGCGTTTAAATCATTTCAAGCAAATTTTTTACGCCGCCCTGAAACAGATGTTTATTTTGTGAGTCAGATGGGAGATGTCGTACAGAATATGATAACAACCTCCCAAAAAGAAGCACGCCGCGGTAATGCCTCAGTGAATGGTGGGTATATCGGGCTCTCGAGGCTTGGGTAATAAATCATAAGGATCAGTCTTAGGATTGGCAGCAAGCTGATCTAGGCAATTTTTAAGCCAAGGGATAAATTGAGCTTCATCTAATCTGAT
>JASBUZ010000053.1 GCA_030147635.1 Gammaproteobacteria bacterium | reverse complement strand
TCAGATTAGATGAAGCTCAATTTATCCCTTGGCTTAAAAATTGCCTAGATCAGCTTGCTGCCAATCCTAAGACTGATCCTTATGATTTATTACCCAAGCCTCGAGAGCCCGATATACCCACCATTCACTGAGGCATTACCTTTCTCCGTTGAGTGAATGTTGACTTACTGACAATAGCAAGTTAGAAAACAAGAAGCAAAAATGCTGTTGAGGAATACAAGCATGTCTAAAAAAGTGCAAAAAGGCTTTACTTGGGTGAGCCTACTCACTGTACTGGTGATTTTAGGTATTTTATCTACAGAAGGTATATCTTCATGGCATACCTGGTGCACAGAGCATAAAATACATGTGTTACAGCATGATATCTCGCATGCACTCGTATTCGCCAGAAATGAAGCTTTTTTACGTAGTGAGACCCTCGTACTAGGCCCTTCAGAGGAGAGTAATAACTGGGCTCTAGGGACTGTTCTTCAGTCTCAAACTAATGATTTAGTACACAGCTGGCAGTGGCAGTTACCCAAAGATATAGTGCTTACCTGGCATGGTTTTTTAGGGTCGGATAAGCTCGTGATTAGTCATACTTCTGAGCATCTCGCGATGAATGGCCATTTTTTACTAGAGCGTGCGGGAAAAGCGTCTAAAAAGTGGGTGGTTAACCGCTTTGGACGCCTTAGAGTGTCTATAAAACAGGTTGCTTAAATTGGACACCATGCTATCATGGCTGTTGCGATTTGGATGCTCTTTTGCGAGGACAATTCATGTTCGATTATCACGAAACTATAGCGACATTTGATGACACATTATGGCAGGCGATGGAAGCAGAGCGCACACGCCAAGAAGACCATATTGAGTTGATTGCCTCTGAGAATTATGTGACGCCTCGTGTGCTTGAAGCACAGGGCTCACTCCTTACTAATAAATATGCAGAAGGCTACCCAAGCAAGCGCTACTACGGTGGCTGTGAGCATGTTGATCAGGTCGAAGCTTTAGCCATTGAGCGTGTTAAAAAGCTCTTTGGAGCTGACTTTGCCAATGTACAACCTCATTCTGGTTCACAAGCCAATGCAGCCGTTATGATGGCGCTTTTAAACCCGGGGGACAAAGTGCTTGGCATGTCACTTCCTGATGGCGGCCACTTAACACATGGTTCTCCCGTAAACTTTTCAGGGAAGCTCTATGACGTCGTTTCATATGGCTTAGATAACGAAACAGGCTTAATCGATTATGCAGCACTTGAAAAGCAAGTGTTAGCTGAAAAACCAAAATTGATTATTGCTGGATTTTCAGCCTATTCTCGTGTGGTTGATTGGGCACGATTCCGTTTGCTTTCCGACGAAGTGGGTGCTTATCTTATGGCTGATATGGCTCATGTTGCAGGTTTGGTGGCAGTTGATTTGTATCCTTCTCCGGTACCTTATGCTGATGTAGTCACCAGTACCACTCATAAAACCCTACGCGGACCTCGAGGTGGTGTCATTTTAGGTCGGGCCAACGAGGAAATTCAGAAAAAGATAAATTCAGCGGTTTTTCCTGGTACCCAAGGCGGGCCTTTAATGCATGTGATTGCAGCAAAGGCAGTGGCTTTTGAAGAAGCATTGCAGCCAGCTTTTAAAGATTATCAGTGCCAGGTCCTTTTGAACGCTAAAAAAATGGCTGAAACTTTGATGAAGCGCGGATATATTTTGGTTTCAGGTGGGACAGATAATCATTTGATGTTGATTGACTTGACCGATAAAGATATTACCGGAAAAGATGCTGAAATCGCCCTGGGGCGTGCTAACTTGACGCTTAATAAGAATACGGTGCCCAATGAGACCCGCTCACCTTTTGTGACCAGTGGGCTTCGATTAGGAACGCCTGCAATTACTACACGTGGCTTTTGTGAGAAAGAAGTTCAGCAGGTCTCCAATTGGATAGCCGATATATTAGACGATATTGAAAATGAGAAGACCATTCAAAAAACACGAGAGTGTGTGATTGAGTTGTGTCGAGCGTTTCCTGTTTATAAGCAGTAGGTGGTATTAACAAGATGTATTGTCCATTTTGTCATGCAGAAGAAACTAAGGTGATTGATTCGCGCTTGGTGGCCGAAGGAGAGCAGGTGCGTAGAAGACGCCAATGTGTTGACTGCCAAGAGCGGTTTACGACATTTGAAACACCTGAATTAGTAATGCCTATGGTAGTCAAAAGAGACGGCCGGCGGGAGTTTTTTCGGGAAGACAATTTACGAGCAGGGATGTTACGAGCCCTAGAAAAGCGTCCTGTCAGTGCGGATGCACTTGAAAATGCTGTAGTCGCAATTTTGCAGCAAATCAGACGTTATGGTGAGCGTGAAATTGATTCACGTAAGCTTGGGGATTGGGTGATGGAGCAGTTGTATCGGCTTGATCATGTTGCTTATGTTCGTTTTGCATCTGTTTATAAACGATTCAAAGATGTGAGTGATTTTCGTGAAGCCATTGAACAAATAAATGATGAGGCAGGGGCTTCTTGTGACGACAGATAGACAAACTATTAAAGGCAGACGCCGTGCGAGAAAGCTTGCTGTACAAGCAATCTACCAAAGGGCCGTCTCACAATCAGAATCTTCTGAAATTGAAGCACAGTTTCGTGCCATACATAGTGATGACAAAGCGGACTTTGATTATTTTAAACGCCTCTTTTATGGTGTTGAAGAAAAACAAGCAAAGCTTGATGAGCTCTTGCTCCCATTTTTAGATAGACCCATTGAGAGTCTTAATCCCATTGAGCTTGCTGTATTGCGCTTGAGTACATTTGAGCTGTCAGAAGTTTTGGAAATTCCTTATCGTGTGATTCTTGATGAGTCTGTGAATCTCACCAAAACGTTTGGCTCTCAAGATGGCCACAAGTACGTGAATGGGGTTTTAAATAACTTAGCAAAACAAATCAGAGCGATTGAAATTGGCTAAAGAACAGTTATCGTTTAGGCGCGTTTTGAAAGACCCAGTATACTGTCTGGCCTTTGGTTTTGGCAGTGGTCTCTCACCGGTGGCTCCTGGCACTTTTGGTACCGTTGCCGCCATTCCTATTTACATCATTCTCGCGTTTTTTCTGAATGCCAAAGCCTATCTGCTAGTAACTTTGGTTGCCTTTTTGGCTGGGATTTACATTTGCGGTAAAGTCTCAAGTGACTTAGGAGAGCATGACTACTCTGGCATTGTGTGGGATGAAATTGTCGGCTATTTGCTTACGATGTTTTCAGTCCCCCTCCACTGGCAGTGGATGTTACTTGGTTTTTTGTTGTTTCGCTTGTTTGATATTTGGAAGCCTGAGCCCATCAGATGGATTGATAAGCGTGTTGGAGGAGGGCTTGGCATCATGTTAGATGATGTGCTGGCCGCGGTCCCCGCTTTTTTTATTCTGCAACTGTTAAGTCATTTATATACCCTTGGAGCGAGCTGATGAATGAGAATCATAAAGAGCTGATTAGCATTACGTTAACCGTTGCGGTTGTTGGGCTTACCTTATTTATTATTCACCGCTTTATTCCTTCACTGGTTTGGGCGGGCATTATTACCATTGCAACTTATCCGCTCTATCTCAAATGGGACCGCTTTTTCGGCAAATACAAAAATATATCCGCTTTTTTGTTTACCACACTGCTGGCCATTATTTTTATTATCCCGGTGAGCTGGTTGGTCAGTGTCGTCGTTAGAGATTTACAGCTGTTTTTGAATTATCTGCAACACTTAAATCGCCATGGCGGTGACATTCCCACTTTTCTAGAAGACTTACCGTTGTTTGGTAAAGAAGTGGTAACTTACTGGGATAAAAACCTAAGTCAACCAGGGCACATCAAACACTTGTTATCGAATGTGCACTTATCTTTGACGCCTGTTAGTTATTACGCGAAGCGTATCAGTTTGAATTTGGCCCACCGAGGTTTTCAAATTGGCTTTACCATGCTGATTCTTTTTTTCTTTTATCGTGATGGCGAGCAAATTACTCGTGTGATTAATCAGGTGGGAGAAAATTGTATTGGAAGCCGGTGGTATCGTTATGCTGAAAAACTACCACGTGCTTTACGAGGCACGGTGAATGGTACCATTTTGGTTGGTATCGGTGTTGGATTTTTAATGGGGGTTTGTTATGCCTGGGTGGGGGCGCCAGGGTCAACCTTGCTTGGTATCCTAACCGGGATTGCTGCCATGATTCCTTTTGTAGTCCCCGTGGTGTTTGCAGCTGTTGCTTTGATGCTCTGGTCGCATGGGAGCTTATTAGGGGCGTTTATTGTGATTGTCTCTGGTACTATTGTGATGTTTACGGCCGACCATTTTGTTAAACCAGTTCTCATTGGTGGCACCATTTCGCTGCCGTTTTTAGCCGTACTATTTGGTATTTTGGGTGGCCTTGAAACCCTTGGGCTGCTTGGTTTGTTTGTAGGTCCCATTGTGATGGTGCTTTTTATTACGTTGTTGCAAGAGTCGAGAGGAAGTAGTTAGTTGATGATTGAGAATGGTGTGGCAATCTCATCCTGAGGGCTACATGCCTGAGAAGATTGCCGCGCTTCACTCTCAATGACTCTCTAAGCACTAGGGCCTTTGGAAGGTTTGTCGTGATCATCCTGATGGCCTTTATCCCACCGATCATACCCTTTTACGCCTTCTTCCGTGAGCTTTTCGACGTGTTTCCGAAACTCCCGCCATGCTTCAGCAGCACTTGTTGCTTTTTCGGGCTTATCACCAGTTTTCTTATCGTTATCAGCCATTACACTCTCCATCGATTACATGTTTTGAAAAGACATTACTTATTGTAGTCGGCTTTGGAAATTTTAAAAGTTAGCCTTCTTTAGAGAAGCTCTGCATACAAGTCATAATCATCACTATCAGTAATAGTAACCTTGGCAAATTCTCCCGGTTTTAATTGAGCATTTGGCGCAAGGTAGACTAAGCCATCAATTTCAGGGGCATCGGCCATGCTTCTGGCAATGACACAGTCTTCTTGTATGGTATCGACCAGTACGGTTTGTTGGCTGCCAATTTTCTGGTGTAATTTATCTCGGCTAATGTCTGCTTGTAGGCGCATGAATCTGTCGAAACGTTCCGCTTTCAGTGGTTCTGGAATTGCCTCACCAAGTTCGTTAGCTTTTGCGCCTTCAACCGGTGAATATTGAAAGCATCCGACTCGGTCAAGTTGTGCTTCTTTAAGAAAACTGAGTAGCTCTTCAAATTCAGCATCGGTTTCTCCTGGGAATCCGACAATGAAGGTTGAGCGAATGGTGATATCCGGACAGATACTACGCCACTTACTAATGCGCTCAAGTGTGTTCTCTGCGTTGGCAGGGCGTCGCATTGCTTTAAGTAGCCTTGGATTTGCATGTTGCAAGGGAATATCTAAATAAGGTAATAGATTGCCATCACGCATTAAAGGAATGACATGATCAACATGTGGATAAGGATAGACATAATGCAGACGTACCCAAATACCCAGCTTACTCAATGCTTCACATAAGTCATAAAATTTGAGTTTTCCAGTATCAAGCCCATAAGCGCTAGTATCTTGTGCAATGACGAGTAGCTCGCGCACGCCAGCATCTTTTAGGCGTTGTGCGTCTTTCAAAATATTTTCAAATGGATAGCTTTGTAGTTTGCCACGCATGCTTGGAATAATGCAGAAGGTACACTTGTGGTTACAGCCTTCTGAAATTTTAAGATAAGCATAGTGTCTTGGTGTGAGTTTAATGCCTTCGGGTGGAATAAGTTGAGTGAATGGGTCTTTAGGGGGAGGCAGATACCTGTGTACGGCTCGTACCACTTCTTCATAAGCATGAGCGCCACTAATGTGTAATACATCAGGACAAGCTTTTTTAATCACATCTGCTTTAGCGCCCAGGCAGCCGGTCACAATCACGCGACCATTTTCTGCCATCGCTTCTTGGATGGTTTCCAGAGATTCTTCAACCGCTGAGTCGATAAATCCGCAGGTATTAATGACCACAATACCTGCATCTTGGAATGTTTGTACTAGCTCATAGCCTTGAGCGCGAAGCTGTGTGATGATGCGTTCTGAGTCCACGAGCGCTTTAGGACACCCAAGGCTTACAAATCCTACCCGATGATTCATTCTGATTACTTATTCCAGTTCAAAAAAAGAACGAATTATACGGGAAATAAGGCGGTTTTGTCGAGCGGAGGGATACCTACTTAAAAGTCATGCAGGAAGTATAAGTTATAGTTTTCTTTGTAGCTATCGCTGTCCTGATAGTCAAAAAGTGCCAAATCGACTTTTTTGATGAGCTCTTGGTCTCTTGGATTAATGGCAACAGCAAAGCCAAATCCAACAGGAAAAGGCTTACCAACACTTTTAAAAGAGCCTGCTGAGTTACTTTTCCAGTAGTGAGCTTTCGGAGCGCTTAAAATAGCGAATTGAATACGATTATTTTTGAGTGCATCAATAATGTCGCTATCTTGCTTAAATTTAATGAGGTTTGGTTTTTTCTTGCTTGAGAACTTAATCATTCGCTCAAGAGAGCCTCCTTCTAATGCGCCAACCCGTTTTCCGCCAAGTTTTTCTAATGTAAATGGTGGTTGGATAGGGGTGTCTTGATTGGTAATGAATTGAGCCTTGCTAACCATGTAAGGTGTTGAAAATCGGACCATGCGTGCGCGTTGAAGTGTAATGATAATACCACCAATGGCTACATCTGCCTCTTCATTTAGAAGGGCTTCAAAGAGTTTATCAAAGTCCATGGGGATATATTCACAACGTCGCTTTATATGCTGACAAACATATTCGATGGTGGCTATGTCAAAGCCATAGAAGTGTTCAGAAGTACTTTGCATGGCAAAGGGGGGACTGAATGCGACAACCGCAACACGAAGTGGCTGACTCTCAGCGAAGCTCAGATTTGAACAACAAAGCAGCAAGCAACAAACCAACCATTTCTTCATGAAAATTTAAGTCGTTAAAGCAGGCCTTAACTTAATGTATAGCATAAAAAAAAGTACTAAGGCTACTCCACTGTGATGGGCGGGAACTTATCCGCGTAGTTCAGTGGGCGAGTGCTTAGCGCCTGATGGGTTGCCGTTGCAATTTCCTCAAATGCTCGCGCAATGGTTGGGTTATCCGTAAACGCTGACAAGATACCGTCATCTGCATTTTCTCTAATTTGGGCATGCAAGGGGAGTTGACCGAGCAGTGTGCATTGGTGTGCTTCGGCAAGTTTCTTGGCTCCACCTGAACCAAACAACGTACTATGATGGCCGCATTGCGTACAAATGTGTTCAGCCATATTTTCAATCAAACCCAATACATGGATATTTGTTTTTTGGAACATCATTAGTGCTTTTTCTGCATCTGCTGTGGCAACGGTTTGGGGGGTGGTCACAATAATTGCACCAGTGAGCGGAATTTTTTGCACTAGGCTGAGTTGGATGTCACCAGTACCTGGGGGTAAGTCAATGAGCAAATAATCCAAATTATCCCACAAAGTAGCATCGAGTAACTGAATCATAGACTTAGCAAGCATCGGTCCACGCCAAATGAGAGGCATGGCTTGCTCAGTTAAGTAGCCAATGGACATCGCTTGAATACCATGTGCTTGAATAGGAAGGTATTTATCGCCTTGGCATTGTACAGGGCCTTTGGCACCCAGGAGTTGTGGGATACTTGGGCCGTAAATGTCTGCATCTAAAATACCGACTCGAAATCCTGCTTTGGTAAGTGAGGCTGCAAGGTTGACGGTGACCGTCGATTTACCAACACCACCTTTGCCTGAGCCAATAGCAATGGTGTTTTTAATGCCGCGCAGTTGCTTGCCAGGAAGCTGGGTGAGGTGTGGCTGTATACTCATAATTTTACACTAGAGACTAAAGGAGGCGTCTATTGTAGCACATTTTGGCTCTTCAGATACGCTACTTCGAGCCTTCCATACCCATTCTACCCAGTCAGCAGATTCTAGATAGTACACCCCACAGTGAATGGAAAGTTTCGTATGTTCTACCATATACTGAGCATAGCGGTTGAGTTGCTTGGTATGACTGTGGTGGCTCTCTTGGGTATTTTGTCCCGTTTTAAAGTCAATAATCCAAAGGATTCCTCGGTCTTCAAACATTCTATCAATGATGCGCGTGTTGACGCGTTCATTTTCAAACACTAATAATTCGTATTCGTTATGCTCTTGCTGATGCTTTTGAATGATCCATTGACCACGAGGATGCTCGAATAGATTGCCAATCCAAGTTTTGATTTGCGCTTCAAGCTCTTTAAGTTCGGCTTGTGGCACATCTAAGGCTTCTAGTGCTGGGCTCGCGAGGTGCCAAGGCACTTCATCAACTGTTCTGGGATGATAAGTACAAATCCACTCGAGTAGTTCATGAGTGATAATGCCAAGGGCGCGTTTTGGGTCAAGTTCGGGAAGCGTTGATGGCGGGTTAAGTTGCCCCGTTTGCTCTGGTCTTTTAAGAGGTGCATAAAAGCTATCTGGCAGATATGTTCTTTTAGGATATTCATGCGTGAATATTTCTGCAGACTGTTCTGCCTGAATTGGAGCAAAAGGATAGTCGTTTAGGCTCTCTCGAAACGTGTTTTGTGAAATACGCGTGCTGTGATCAAAAAGATACAGTCGTTTTTTAGCGCGGGTCGCTGCGACATAAAAGAGACGTTCTTGCTCGTATTTGCTTTTCTCAGCATCAACGGCTCCTAAATAGTCGTATAACACGTTTTTCTCGTGATATGCTGCATTGAGTGGCGAGATTAGCACCAAGTTTTCTGCATTATCCGATGGAAGGGTTAGCCAGCGCAAAAGAGGTTTGCTTTGAGCTGGTGGGCGCTTACCGAGGCCTGGTAAAATAACAGAATCAAATTCAAGGCCTTTAGACTTGTGAATGGTCATCAGTTGTAAGGGTGCGGACTGTGATTTTTTCGTGTAAACCTGATACAGTTCTTCTTCGAAGAGTGCAATCTCTGAGAGCGTACCGTCTTGTTCGAATTGCTCCAGCTTATCCCAGAAGGGCTCAAGCTCTGTCATCTCTTCAGGCGTTAAAATCGCATCCAGGTGGAGCGCTTTTAATGTGCTCATGATCCAGGTGACCAAAGTGTCTTGATGACGACTGTCTAGCGCTTTTTTTAGTGCTGCGTAGACAAAGCGAATTCGGGCTTGTCCTGTTTGAGATAATTTATTGAGACAGACTTCATCGGCAAGTGCTGACGGAATCGCATCTTTTGGGGCATGCGATGCAATCAAGTGTAAATCTTTGAGCTCGAGTCCACACCAAGGGCTTCGTAAAAGAGAGAGCCAAGCAAGCCGGTCTGCGGGCATCAACAGGGCTTTTGTAATGGACCAAATATCCTGGACATGAGGCAGGCTTGCTGTTAAATCTGTATCGAGACCTTGGTAGGTGAGCCCTCGTGCATCGAGCGCTTGGGTAATTGCCGGCAGCTGGCTGCGTGCACGTACTAAAATGGCAAGGCTCTCATCAGGATACTTCGCTAGTAAATTTTCACTAAGCTCAGCAACTGCTGTTGCCTCAGACGCAGTACTCTCACACTCAAATGCTTTGATGTGCGTTTCAGTACAGCTTTCATCTAAATCCTTGGTGGCCGCTGCTGCATGAAAAGAAACAGCACCTGACTCAAGGCTGTCAAAACTTGGAAAAATGTCAGAAAACTGCTGGTTTATCCAATGCACTAGGCGTGCGTTGGAGCGAAAGTTTGACTCCAGATAAAGGGGCTTGAGTTTAACTTGGCCAATGCCTTGCTGCTGGGCTTTTAAAAATAGTCCGACTTCGGCAGCGCGAAAACGATAAATGGATTGCATCGGGTCGCCTACGACAAATAAGCTGCGCCCATCGCCTATCTCAAAGCCGCGCGTGAGGCGCGTGATGAGCTCAAATTGTTGCATCGAAGTATCTTGAAACTCATCTACCAATAAGTGCTTGATGCTGTAGTCGAGATACAAAGCTAAGTCGGTAGGCTCATCCTCAAGCCCAAGTGCATCCAGTGCTTGGTGCGTGACACCCGTAAAGTCAGTAGACTGCATCGATTGAAAAACCAAATGCAAATGGCCTGCCAATAAGGGCAGGAGTGTCAGTAGAGCTTGTAGCGGTGCCCATTGCTCGATAGGGTATCTGGGCTCTGGTAGGGCACGTACACGAAGCAGGGCATCCAGAAAGCCAGGGGTTTCTTGCAAGGCTTCTAGCAAAGCTCTGCTTTCAGCTTTGAGGGTTTTATAAACTTCGGGCTCACAGAGTTCGCGCTTCAGCCCTACATGGTGATCAAACGATTTTCTGAGTTTTTTTTGTGAGGTCAGTAGTAAAGAGGCGAGTGCGGCGGTGATTTCACCATTTAACTCATCTAAACTCTCCCAAGCACTTAATATGTACCTTGGGGATTCTGGACGATTTTCAATCGTGGCTGTTTTTTGCGAGAGCTCAATCAGCGGAGCGACTAACTCATCGGGTAATGCTTCTTTAAATTGCGCGATAGCATGTGCTTCAATACGGCTGAGTGCCTCTTCAAGGTGTAATTTATCTTGCAAGCGTGCTTGATAAACTAGAGAGAGCCATTGATCGCGTTTTGCGAGTTGCTCAACCAGTAGACTCAGTAAGCTATCGAGGCGATTATCTAAGTGCTCGAGTAATACGCTAATTGAGGTTTCATATTCGGCGTTTTCTAAGGCATGGTTGACGCATGCGCGGGCAGCTTTCCAGTAGAGTTTTGAAGGCGTATCTGTGACTGTTGCAAAAGGGACATGCTTGTCTTGTAAAGGCATGGCATATGTGATGCTTTGACAAAGTGAATCCAGTGTTGTGATCCGTAAGCGATTGGGATTTTCTAATAGGTTCCAATCGAGCGCTTTATCGTGTGCAAGTACCGCTTCATGTACTTCTAAGGTTTTTAAGATACGGGCTTGCATCTCATGGGCAGCCTTACGTGTAAACGTGAGGGCCACCACTTGCTCGGGTGCTTCAACGGTCAGCAGAAGGTTCAGAAAGCGCCGGGTTAAAATCTCAGTTTTACCTGAGCCTGCCGGCGCTTGAACAATAGCAGATATGCGAGGGTCAATCGCCTCAATGCGTGCGTGATTATCGCTCAGCATGCCTCAAGTATCAGTTCTTTTGCAGGAGCTCTTAAGTTATAAGAAGAGCTCATGCAATAACCATAGGCACCCGTGTTTGCAATCAACATGACATCACCCTCGCTGGTTTCAGGGAGCAGTCGGTCGTAACCTAAGGTGTCCGCTGACTCACAAATAGGGCCCACAATATGCGCAAAACCAATTTTCTCTTCAGCCAGGCGACTTAAGTTGGCAATTTCATGATAAGCACCGTAAAGCATTGGTCGAATGAGCGAATTCATGCCAGTTTCAATGCCAATAAAGCGCACACGCCCTTTGGTTTTACACTGGGTAACATGGGCCAAGATAACGCCACTTTCAGCCACAAAAAAGCGTCCTGGCTCAAGCCAAAATGAAAACTTAGCATCTTTCGATTTCACGGCTTCAAGTGAGGCATCAAAGGCTTGCATGTCGAGCGGATGTTGACTTGGTTTATCGACAATCCCAAGGCCTCCCCCCAGATTAAGTACGCGAACTTCAGGAAATTGCTCAGCTTCATCCATGAGCATTAAAGCGGTTTCTTTCCAAAGTTCAGGGGATAAAATACCGCTGCCTGAGTGGGCATGTAAACCAATGACCCGAATATTATGAGCTTTGGTAAATTCTGCTGCTTTTGCAACAGACTCCCTTGGAATACCAAATTTAGACTCATTACCACCGGTGCAGACATATTTATGGTGACCGGCACCACTGCCTGGGTCGATACGCAATAAGATGTTGTGGTTTGAAAAGAGTTCAGGCCAATGCTCAAGAGGATATAAGCTATCGATGGTCACATGACATCCCAACGACAAAGCAAATTCATACTCTGCTTTGGGTGCAAAGTTTGGTGTAAACAGTAAGCGGTCTGTCTCGATATTTGGGAAGAGATTCAAAACGTGCTGTAACTCTTCAATAGACACACACTCAAACCCAATCCCTTTGGCTTCAATGATTTTTAAAATATCAGCATTTGCATTGGCTTTGATGGCATAAAACAACCCATCCACGTTTTTAAGTCCCAGCAACTTATCGGTTTGTGCATCAATGGTTGGCGCGTGATAGACGTAGCATGGTGCTTTTTCACTTGCCATGGAAAGCAACGCTTCGCGCGAGCTTTCCCACCAAGGGGCTTGTCTTTTCACTGGTTCCCCAAATTGTTCTTGCCAACTTTTTGAGTAATAAAAGCTTTGCGGATTATTCTCAATCAGCAAACTATGCAATTGTTGGGTAAGCTTATTTGCTTGTGACTCATCGACTACAAATGTGAGGTTTAAGTCGTTGGATGCAAGTGACATCAGGTAAATCTGCTTGGCTTCAAAGACTTCGAGTGCAGGTCCTAATTGAGGGAGTACTGTACGAATATGATGTCCGACCAGACTAACAGCACTACAAGGCTCAATAATTTTTGCGCGCCCGAGCTTATTTAAATCAATGAGCAGGGCATCGAGCGCTTTTCTTGGGCGACTCAAACCATTGCTATCGAGCGAGACAGTCACGTTAAACTCAGAAGACGAGAGTAAATCGACTGAAAACTCATGTTGCTTGAAGATTTCAAATACATCCGATAAGAAGCCGACTTGTTGCCACATGGTGAGTGTATCAATTGAAATTAGAGTGATGCTGTGCTTCAACTGAATGGATTTGATGGGCGGCGCTGTATCATCACTTTCTTGGGTAATACGCGTGCCAGTATGTTCTGGCATTCTGGTGTATTTTACAAACAGTGGAATATTGGCGCGTCTTACTGGTGGAATGCAAGGCGGATGGAGTACTTTTGCACCCATCGAGGCAATCTCTTGCGCTTCGTTGTAGTTTAATTGCTTTAGCAAGCGGGCATGTGGCATTTGATGTGGGTTGGCGGTATAAATGCCAGGCACATCGGTCCAAATCTCACAAGCATCCGCATCCAGGCTTGCAGCTAAGAGAGCTGCAGATGTATCAGAGCCACCACGTCCTAATAAAACCGTTTCTCCAGCGCCGTTAGAGGCAATAAAGCCTTGGGTGATGATGGCTTTTTTACCGGTGTTTGCTAATCGATAAGCCAAGTCTGGGTTTTTATCGCCAGGACAAAAAGCGTTTAAGAAATTGACTTCATCGCCCCCAAAAATGGGTTTGGTTTTAAGTGCTTCTCTTGCATCAAACCAGCCACAATCAATTTCATTTTGCTCTAAAAAGATATGTCCAAGACGTGTGAGCATCAGCTCACCTAAACTCATGATTTGTGCGCGTGTTTTGGCAGGTGCTTCGTTCAGCAGAGCAATCCCTGTGAGCCACTGTTTAAGCTTCGCTAAGTCCGCTTCAATGTGTTTGGGGTCGACCTCAAGCGCTTTGGCAAGCTCGTGATAGCCTGCTGTGAGGTCTGCATGCAAGTTGTGATGCTTATCCAGTAGGGCGGCACTGGTCATTTGGTCAAGCTTATTGGAAGCTTGTGACAATGCTGAGCATACGATAATGGGTTGCACGCCTTTTTGAATATGGTTTTCGGTGATGGTTTTGATGTGTTCCCAAGTTTCTCGTGAAGAAACACTGGTCCCACCAAATTTAATGATAACTTGCCGCATGGATAAGGCCCTTGAGAAAAACTAAGGAACCTTATCATGTGGTGTGTTTTGGAGCAAGCTACAGTTTAAGCCGCGGGCCCAATGTAGGTTAATGTATGGTCGATATGTCTGTCTTCAATCGGATCATTATGCTCACCCTCCTTAGCCCACATCGACAAAAAGTTTTTACCAAAGCCACCTTTCCTTTCTGGACGGTTTCGGTCGTCAGAGAGGCCAAGCCCAGAATTGAGAGATGCTTTAGGATAAATCACTTCATCCCTTTTAGAGTGCTTGATTTCAATGTGTCCATGTTTTTCCTGGTCGAGTATGTATTGTATGTTTCTTGTTGAGTTCATCTCACCTGTCGTGGTATTCAAAAAACAGCGAGCAGCAAAATCAAGTGGTACACTCACAGGCTTATCTGTATAAAGAAGTTGTAGCGAGAGGAAGCTACCAAGGACTGCGCCAATAAGCCCGGTCGTCAATCCACTGACTAAACCAACTAGTGCGCCCACTGTGCTTGCAACATAATTGACGCAGGTGTTAATGATGTTTGCTAAGCCTGAGAATAGTTCGTTTAATAGCTTTGCAGGCAGCTCCAGACCTGGCACCATAGAAAGTAATAGACTGGTGTAGTAACCGACACTTGCAATTAAGCTGGCAGTTAATACGCCAACTGAGGTGATAAGTCCTGCAATACCGGTACCGAGAGAGAGGCCCAGCAATGAGCAAGAGACAACAGCACTGCCTAGCGGTATTAGGCGTTCATATTTTTTGCCCAATTCAGAATGCTCTTTTAGTTTGCTCTCTATTAAAGGGGCAGGAATCGCGCTTAAACTTGCGAAGGTTGCATGTAACTTCAGGTTGACGCGAATGCCTTCTTGTTGCAATCTTCGACCGATTTCGGCAGCAACGCCACCACCTAATGAAAGTCCACACAAGGTAATATCTTCTGGTTTGACACCCTCTTTGATAAGTTCCTTGACTTTTTGGTATCCAGATTCAAACAAAGGGCTCAAATGAGTGAGTTGTCGTCCGTCACCAATACCTGGATAATTCTCAAAGATATGGTTTTGCTGTGGTTCTTTCTGGATGGTGTATTGTACAAACCGAGGTTCAAGTACGTCTTGTGCATTGCCCCCAAAATAAAGGTTATATTTGTTAGAGCCAGGAGCAGTAACCTTGAGGCTTTGTCGTCCGTTATTTTCTGAGAGCTCTAGCGTGTGTGTTTTGGGTGCTCCGTAGTCTGCTACTGAACGCTTTTCAATTTCTTTTTCGACAGCAGGTAAAATGGCTTGCTCTATCAGTTGTTCACCCAGGTAGTCAGATAGTAGGTTAGGCGACATAAACCATCTTTCTTGTAATAAACTCAGTGCGTATGAAAGTTCTTCTGGAAAAGTGATGCTGTTTTTTTCTGTGATCGCCATATACCTGCCCTTTTTATACGGAGTAAAATAAAACGAGGACTGATTGTATATTAAATGAACATCGCAGGTCAAGTGAAATATCTTGGTGTCAGACTTGCTTTTGTAAGTGCTTATTGTATGATGATGGGCCTCTATTGAGACCATATCATACAGATTGACGCAGGGATTAGGAGATGTAGATGGGACGCATGCCAAAACAACTTATTCAAGCTGCTGTTTTACTGACGAGTTTTAGTCATCATGCGTTTGCAGGTGGTTTTTCGCTGTATACCGAGGGCAGCGTGTCGGAACTGGGTGTATTTGCTGCGGGTTCAGCAGCTCAAGCACCTGATGCATCGATTGGTTGGTATAACCCAGCGGGCCTCGTTTTAATGCCAGAAGATGAAATTGTCTTCAGTGGCGTTGGTGTTTTTCCAAATACGACTCTTACAGGAACCAGTACTTACGAAACGGATGGCGTACCCCCTTATATACAGTCTTTCGATACCTTAAATGGTGGAAGAAGTGCTGTGGTTCCAGCGTTACACTTGGCACATCCACTCGGTGAGCGTGCAGTCTTTGGATTGAGTATTGTGACGCCTTTCGGGCTCTCTACCAATTGGGGTGGGAACTCTCCCCTTCGTTATGCAGGGACGTTAACAGAACTGTTAACCCTTGATGTCTCTCCTGAAATAGGTGGTTATATTACTGATCACTTAGCGCTTGGTGTGGGGCTTGATTTGCAATGGGCGCGAGTGACTTTTAATGCGGTTGCAGGTTCTCCTGCAGCACTGCAATATCTTCAGTCTATTGGTGGCTTGGTGACTCCAACAACCCTTGACTCACGAAGTGAAAATGTAGGTACTTCGTTCGGCATCGGTTTCCATGGGGGACTGCTTGCCATGTTCAATGATGAGCATACGCGTATTGGGCTTAACTTTCAGTCAGCTGTTGACCACATGTTTGAGGGGACAAGTACCCTCACAGGACGCTTGGCAGATCCAAGTTTAGATAGCATCTCAGCTGTGTACGAGCTAGGGACTTTAAATAGCAATGACATTAGGCTGCCTAACATTACCACCTTGAGCTTTTATCAAGATATGACCGAGAATTTTGCGTTCATGGGCTCAGTGGTGTTTACAGGTTGGAGTGTGTTTAAAAATACGGTGCTGGATGATGTAGCAGGTTTTGATGTGGATGAGGGGATTCAAGCACCAATTACCGTTTTAGCGAAACAAGACTATCGAAATGCTTGGCGCTTTGCACTGGGTGCGCTTTATGACTTTAATCCGCAATGGACTTTACGTGTTGGAGGTGGTTACGACCAAACACCAACCGTGAATGCTGAGCGTGATGCGCGCCTACCAGACATTGATAGATGGGCGGCAGCTGTTGGATTGCACTATCAACCTAGAAAGACTATTGGTTTTGATTTAGCTTATGTTTATCTTTGGGGAGCGGGGAAGACACCTATACACAAAACACAGGTATTTAATCCAACATCGAGTGTGACTGTAGATGCTTGGGGGCGCAACTATGCGCAGCTAGCAGGGTTTCAAGCGGTCTGGAGACCGCTTGATTAAAAGCGGTTTTTTAACCTTTATGTAAGGTACTTTCAGCAGGGCCGTTCACTATCATGCTATAACCATTGGCATGCAGTTCTTTTGGCTGAATATCGCCTGTGTTCAAATCAACGGTCACCATGCCGAGCTCTATTGGGTTAGCTGTATCGGTGCCTACTTTAATCAATGCTGGACATTTGCCATTGGTGATGTGGCCAAAGCATGCCATGCGAACAGACGCCCACATCACACGACCTACAGAGTTTGCTTTGGTTGGATGTTGTGAAGGAATGGTTCCTGCAACAAACGCATTAGACTCGAGGTCAGTTTCGTTATGTGTGATCAGCATTTTAGGGGGGACTGCAAGTGCTGCACTTGCAGTGAAACTGAGAGCAAGCGTTGTCAGGAGAGACTTCATCTTTTTCATGGTTTTTCCTTCATTCTGATAAAAATAACTCGCCACTATAGGGGAGTTTTCTCCATAGGACAAGCTTTTGCTCACTTCAATTTGCGGCGTAGGACCTTACCAACATTGGTTTTGGGAAGCTCATTACAAAAGCTAACTATCCTTGGAACCTTGTAGGCAGTGAGATGTTTTCGGCAATGTGCGATGACTTGTTCTTTGCTTAGCTCAGGATTTTCTTTAACAATACAAGCCTTAACTACTTCGCCACCTGAATCGTCTTCAACGCCAACTACACCGACCTCTAAAACATCAGGCATGAGGCCAATAATTTGTTCAACCTCATTGGGGTAGACATTGAAGCCTGAGACTAGAATCATGTCTTTTTTACGATCGACCAAAAACACAAATCCTTGTTTATTCACTTTAGCAATATCACCGGTCCGCAAAAAACCATCGGGCCAAAAGACCAAGCTGGTTTCATCTGGACGTTGCCAGTAACCAGGCATGACTTGTGGGCCTTTTACACACAATTCACCCGCCTCACCAGGCCCAAGGTCATTCCCACTTTCATCTCGAATAGCAATTTCTGTTGAGGGGAGCGGGAGTCCAATACTACCATTGTAGGTTTTCATGGTCAGAGGGTTCATGGTGACGGCAGGACTTGTTTCCGTAAGGCCGTAAGCTTCAAGGGCATGTGTTTTGGTTTTTTCAAACCAGAGTTCAGCAATACTTTTTTGTAACGCCATGCCACCTGAGAGTACGAGCCGTACTTTTGAGAAATCAACTTCGGTAAATTTTCGGTGATGTAAGAGTGCATTAAATAAAGTATTGACGCCTGTGATTGCGGTAAATTTTGCGTTTTTAATAGTTTTAATAAACCCTGCAATATCACGAGGATTAGTGATTAATAGGTTGGTGGCTCCCGCTTTTAAAAAGGTGAGGCAGTTCGCTGTGAGCGAAAAGATGTGATAGAGCGGGAGTGCTGTCACAATCATGTCTTTTGGACTAATGCCAATAGGGGTAATCCAGGCAAAAGCCTGCGTGACATTAGCAACTAAGTTACCATGAGTGAGCATGGCCCCCTTGGAAATGCCGGTGGTGCCCCCAGTGTATTGAATAAAGGCTAGATTTTCATGGTTTAACTTAGGTTCTGTGAATGGCTTTTTTTTGCCCTTAGTAAGTGCTTTTCTGAAGGTGGTGGCATGAGGGATATGGTATGGCGGGACATCTTTCTTGAAGTATTTTAAAGCAGTATTGATGACAACCCGTTTAAGTGGAGACAGCATATCTCCTACTTCAGTAACCAACACATGTTTTAAATGAGGCATGTTTGGAAGTGCTTTTTCAACCGTTTTGGCAAAGTTTGCAAGGACCAATAGGACTTCAGCCTTTGAGTCATTAATTTGGTGGCTGACTTCGTCTGCTGTGTACAGTGGGTTAGTGTTCACTACGACATAGCCTGCACGTAGCGTGGCAAATAAAGCAACGGGGTATTGTATGGTATTGGGGAGCATGATGGCGACGCGTGCGCCTTGGGGCAGCTTTAAGCTTTGTAGGTGGGCGGAAAAATCGCGGCTTAATTGTTCAAGTTTGGTATAAGTCAGCTTGTGTCCGAAATTAATGTATGCAGTACGATCCTTGTGTTGTTGGCATGCTTCATTGAATAATTCTACAAGTGAAGCATAGGCACTAACATCAATGGTGTGTGGAACGCCATCAGGATATTGTTCCAACCACAATTTATCCACGCTGTTAACCTTCTGTTGGGAATTAGTGCGTGATAGTATAAACAAAAAAAACGCGGATGGGTATCGGTGGTATGACGGATAATGTGTTGAAATTAAAAGCATTTAAGCTAAAAGGTCGCCTATATACACTCACAGTGCTGCAGGTGCTGGAATCAGATATAGAAGCGTTTGACGAGCAATTGCAGGCATTGGTTGAGCAAGCGCCACGTCTTTTTGAGCAAGCACCTTTAGTGCTCGATTGTACGGAAGTGTCTGAGGCGAGTGTTGATTTAGCAGCGCTTTGTGCTTGTGCTAGAAAGCGAAATCTATTTCCGATTGCAGTACAAGGTGGCAGTGAGCTGTTTCGTGAGCGTGCGGCGGCGGTGGGGCTTGCAACGCTTCGTGCTTCATCTGCCCAAGATAAGCCTGTTGTTGAAGAAGTAAAACCAAAGAAAACTAAAAAATCAGCACCTAAAGCAAAAGCCCAAACCAAATTACTGACTACCCCCATACGCTCAGGGCAACAAGTGGTGAGTCAGGGGGATTTAATCGTGACTGCTTCAATTGGCCATGGCGCTGAATTATTAGCTGAAGGCAACATCCATGTTTATGGCAAACTACGGGGACGTGTGCTTGCTGGAATCTCAGGCAACCAAGAAGCTCGTATTTTTTGCCAGTCCTTTGACCCAGAGCTTATTGCAATAGCGGGTGTTTATCGACTGCCTGAAACCATAGAGCCATACCATAAGCCTTGCCAGATAATTTTAAAAGGTGAGCGAATTGAGATTGAGCCTCTGTAGTTATTGAATTTTATGATGATTGATGCTGTTTTTATTTCGGACTTACACTTGCATCCGGACATGCCAGAAATTGCCAAACGCTTTGAGGCATTTTTGGCGTGGGTAAAGCCGCGTGCGCGTGCTTTATATATTTTGGGTGACTTTTTTCACGTTTGGGCTGGCGACGACACCGCCTCTGCCTGGAGTGATGAGATTGCAGAGCAACTGCGTGCACTGAGCGATAGCGGCATGTCTGTGTATTTTATGCGAGGCAATCGTGATTTTTTATTGGGAGATGCTTTTTTTAAGCAAGCAAAACTTATCCCGCTTGATGAACCAGCTCCAATTATTTTAGGAGATATTCCAGTTATTTTGGTGCATGGTGATAGGTATTGTACCGAAGATAAAGCACACCAATGGCTTCGACGATTAACTCGAAATTGCTGGTTTGATAAAGCGTTTATGAGGCTTCCAAAGTGGCTACGTATGCGCATTGTCATGGGAGTGCGGGCTCATAGTGCAACCAACCCACGTAAGCAACAAGTGATTATGGATGTGGTCCCTGAATCACTAACCTCACACTTGAAGGCGTGTGGGGTGCAAACAGTGATTCATGGCCATACCCATAAACCAGGTCATACGGAGCATCAGTTTGACGGGATGAGTTATCAACAGTATGTCCTAAGTGATTGGGATGCGCCCCCGTCAGTGCTGTGCTATGATAAAACAACAGGATTTTATTTTAATCGAATTGAGGGTTGATTATGAGCGACAGCAAAGATGAGTTCGAACGTTCAGCAAAAAGACTTAAAGATGCATTTGAGCAAGTAAATTATGAAAACAGGATGGCTGAAAAGCAGCGCAGAGAAAAAGAGGCTGCTGAACTTGCTGATAAAATACGGAGGGAAGCCGATCAAAGAAGGCAGGCGGCAAATGCACCTCATGACGAGAAGCAAAAGGCTCGTGCACGCGCCGAAGTGAAAGAAAGTATTCGGTTGAATAAAGATCTTCGTGAGTCTGGAGTAAAGGGTTTTGACCGGTTTGATACCTCGTTAAACCAAGTTTTTTTGTCATCTCAGCAAGATACTAAGGCGCTCAGAGCTCATTTTAGAGCACATTACTGGCCTATTCTACGAGAAGGAGGTCATGCAGCGTATGAGGCAGCATTACGAGGTGCTGCTGCTGGTGGCGACGCTATGGCACAGAAACTGATGGAGGTAACCGGGCTTGATCGGCAAGCGGGTGACAGAGCCCTACCAGAAGGTCGTGTTGACCTACGTGAAATGCTTGAGTTTGATGCGGAAGGGCGAATGCGGCTTAAGCAATCACTTGCCGATATCCCAGAATTTGCTGAGCACGTGCCTAAGGATCAACATGGACGTCCCTCAGGTGCATACTTAAATGAGATGGACAAAATTTTACAACAGGCAGTTGCTGAAGCGATGAAGTCGACGGGATGCTACCGACAAGTACGACTAGATGAAAGTGATCCGAACTCGGATTTGGTTTGGGAGCATTTTGACCCAGAAGCTCCAGAAGCTCTAGGAACGCGTGTCCATGATATAGATATGATAAAAGATGTTTTTGGTGATGACTTGACTACAGAGTTTGATGAGCTCATTGAGCGTGCACTAGAGCAACGTGAAAGAGATGAACCTTTGCCTAGATATAAAGAGGATGATGATGAGCTTGAGGATGATGATGAGTTTGATCATGATCGTAGCCATAGTTTGTAATTAGGGTATGAGTTGTGCTTGTATTAGGTATTGAATCTTCCTGCGATGAAACTGGTGTTGCGCTGTACTCCTCAAAAGTAGGGCTTTTAGCCCATGCACTACATTCTCAGGTTGCACTACACCGAAAGTTTGGTGGTGTGGTGCCTGAGCTTGCTTCGCGCGATCATGTGAAATACATTGTTGCGCTGGTGGATGAGGTGCTCGAGCGCGCGAAGCTCAAAAAATCAGAGATTGATGCGATTGCTTATACGACGGGACCAGGCTTAGTGGGTGCATTGCTCGTTGGGGCATCGTTTGCTAAGAGCTTAAGTTTTGCCTTGGGCATTCCAGCAATTGCAGTGCATCATCTTGAGGCACACATTTTGGCAGCGCGTTTGGACACACCGAAGCTTCAATTTCCCTTTACCGCTTTGCTGGTTTCAGGAGGACATACTCAGCTGATTGACGCGAAAGCACTGGGTGAATATACCCTGGTTGGCGAGACCGTCGATGATGCAGTAGGAGAGGCGTTTGATAAAACAGCAAAGCTGATGGGCTTGCCTTATCCTGGTGGACCACTGCTTGCAGCGCTCGCGGATGAAGCAGCTCAGGTAGACGGCTTGCCTGATATAGCCCCTTTCCCAAGACCGATGCTGGATAGACCTGGGTGTGACTTTAGCTTCAGTGGGCTTAAAACACATGCGATGACTGTGTGGAATAAAAGTGGGCAAACAGCACTTGATAAAATGGCAATCGCCAAAGCATTTCAAGACTCAGTGGTTGAGACGTTGTGGAAGAAGACTGAGCGTGCGCTCAAGCTCACGGGCAGTAAGCGTTTAGTCGTCGCTGGTGGGGTTGGTGCGAACCGTGCACTCAGAGAAGTATTTACCACACGCATGGAAGCACTGGGTGGCAAAATTTATTTTCCTCGAATGGAGTACTGTACTGATAATGGCGCAATGGTTGCTTATGCGGGATGTTTGCAGCTGGAGCAAGGCTCGCGTGACAAGAGTCACGCGATTGAAGTGCATGCAAGGTTGCCTTTGTTATGACTTTGGCTCTTTGGTTTTCTTAGCCGTATCTTTAGCTTCAGTTTTAGCTTTTTTATCCTTACTTTTCAAATTAATTTTTGATTCTGTGCCGCTTAATAAGCGCTTCATGTTGTCTTGATGTTGATACAAAACAACCAGTGACAGTGCTATCAACGGAAAGAAAGCTTGTTCTTCATGAAAGGCGAGTAGCGCATAAAAGGGGCTTAAGGTAACAGCCACAATCGATGCGAGCGATGAGTAGCGGCTGAAGTAAGCAACTGTTATCCAAGTGATGATGGCAAGGACGCCAAACATGGGGTGAAGTCCAAATAATGCACCAAGCATGGTTGCAACCCCTTTCCCCCCTTTAAAATCAAAGAACATGGGGTAAACATGTCCGAGTACCGCAGCAAGGCCTGTGAGAGCTTGGCCGAAAGGGCCAAGTTGTAAAATAATAGCCAGCCAAATGGGGAGTAAGCCTTTCAGAAAATCAGCCACTAAGACTAGGGCTGCATATTTTTTACTAGCAATCCGCAGTACATTAGTAGCGCCTGGATTTTTTGAACCTTCAGTACGGGGATCGGGTAATTTCGCAATGCGACAAACAATCACAGCTGAGCATAAGGAGCCGAGCGTGTAGGCTGCGGCCATACAAACTGTAATGAGCACTGGGGTAAGCATGATTTCTCCGATTGATATGGTTGATTTCCTCAAAGAACAGTATGGCAGGGATAGGACTAAGATGGCAAGAATAAGTGCTGAAGCTCATTAGTAAATCGGCGCCCAAAGGAGGTTACTTGCCAGTGGACTTTTCCGCATGTAATTAACCCTCGTTGCTCTGCTTCTAACAGTTTCGGTATGAGGAGGCTGAGACCAAGCCCCGTTCTTTCTGTAAACAAAGCATAGGGAATGGCCTTTTCAAGACGGGTTGTGTTGAGCATAAACTCAAAGATTAAGTCTTCGGGTTGCACCAGAGTTTGTTCTGCTAAATAAGGTTTGCTTGGGTTGAGGTAATCTTTAGGTTGGCGCAGTTTACGCGTGCGATAAACTTGTTCATGATTTTTTGATGTGAGTTTGCCGTGAGCGCCAGCACCAATGCCAATATAATCACCAAACTGCCAGTAGTTGAGATTATGTTGTGATTGTTTGCCTGCTTTTGAGAAAGCAGAAATTTCATAGCGCTTATATTGAGAGTTTGCGAGATATTCATGCCCGAGTTGTTCTAGCTCACTCATCACTTCTTCATTAGGTAGGCGGGGTGGCTTCTTATAAAATACGGTATTGGGCTCGAGAGTGAGTTGATACCAGGAGAGGTGTTCTGGCGTATATGAGAGGGCTGTTTCTAAGTCTTGTATGCCTTCGGTAACTGATTGCTTAGGTAAGCCGTGCATTAAATCCAAGTTAATGTTGTCAAAGCCTGCAAGTCGTGCGGCTTCAATCGCGCGTTTTGCCTCAATGTCGTCATGAATGCGGCCAAGTGCTTTCAGCTGTGCTTTGTTAAAACTTTGTATGCCAAGTGATAGGCGATTAATACCAAGTGCGCGATAAGCTTTAAAACGGGTTTGTTCAACCGTGCCAGGGTTTGCTTCAAGTGTAATTTCAATGTCACTGGGTAAGGTGAGTTGTTTATGTAGGCCTGTAAATAATTGCTCATAGGCACGTTCTGAGAGCAAGCTTGGTGTGCCTCCACCAATAAAAATTGAGTGAATGGGGCGAGTTGTAAACCATTGGCTATCGGCTTCTAAGTCTTCTAGTAATGCGTTCACATATTGTACTTCCGGCAAGTCTTTTGGACTTTTATGTGAGTTGAAGTCACAGTAAGGACATTTTTGGATGCACCAAGGGATGTGAATGTAAAGCGATAGTGGTAACATGAGGCACGGAATTTTACAAAAGCGGTATTATACCGTGAGACGGGAGATAAATTAAATGAACAAACGTGTTCGAGTTGCAGTGACTGGGGCTGCAGGCCAAATTGGTTATGCGCTGCTTTTTAGAATCGCATCAGGCCAACTCTTTGGTGAAGATACAGATGTGGAATTGCACCTCTTAGAATTACCACAAGCACTTCCTGCTTTAAAAGGGGTGGCGATGGAGCTTGAAGATTGTGCGTTTCCACGTTTGAAGCATATTGAATGTACCTCAAGCTTAAAAGAAGCGATGATGGGCGTGCATTGGGCGTTTTTAGTGGGATCTGTGCCACGAAAGCAAGGGATGGAGCGTGGTGACTTGCTGCAAGTGAATGGTGAGATTTTCATTGAGCAAGGTCGTGCAATTAATGATTATGCAAACAATGATGTGCGTGTATTTGTAGTTGGAAATCCATGTAATACCAATGCGTTGATTGCGAAGCATCATGCAAAAGACGTACCCGATGAGCGTTTTTACGCGATGATGACTTTAGATGAGTTGCGTGCGCGTAATCAGTTGGCTAAAAAAGCGGGTGTTGATATTACTGATGTCACACAAATGACGGTTTGGGGTAACCACTCAGCGACTCAATTCCCTGATTTTTATCACGCCAAAATTAATGGCTTATCTGTGGACTCTTTAATTCCTGATGAAACTTGGTTGCAAGAAGTGTTTGTACCAACGATTCAGCAGCGAGGCGCTGCTGTTTTAAAAGAGCGTGGTGCATCTTCTGCTGCTTCTGCGGCTAATGCGATTATTCGTGGCGTTCAGCACTTAATTACAGACACACCTAAAGGAGAAAGCTTTTCAATGGCGATTTCTTCCGAGGGGCAGTATGGGGTTGATGAAGGCTTGATGTTCTCATTCCCTTGCCGTCGAGAGTCGAGCATGATAGAGCGCGTAGGCAAGGTTATGACAGGTGGTACACGCTTGTACTCTGAAGAAGGCATTCAAGTAATTGAGGGTTTGGAGTTTAATGCATTCAGTCAAGAAAGATTTGATGCAACCTTAGCCGAGCTACGTGCTGAGCGTGATGCAGTCAAAGACTTAGGCCTTTTGAAAGATTAAACCTAATGCAACCAATGGGGGCAGACTCCATTGGTTTTTGAAAAAGTTGCGTGTTACACTGCATCCATCCAGTGGCTAATGATTTTTGAACCGATAAGCTTATGCTAGGGATGTATTTTGTTGTTCGTGTTGTGCTAGACCGCTTAAGTGTGGGAAGCCTGAGCTGACACAGTCGCAGCCCACCTGAATGTCAGGGTTCAAAATCCTTGGTTGCTGGTTCTTTTTTTACAGGACTTATCGTGATGCAAGACATAACCATTTATCATAATCCAAGATGCTCCAAGTCAAGAGAAGCTTTGAAGATTTTACAAGATAAAGGTATTGAGCCAGTGATTGTTGAGTATTTAAAAGCGCCTTTGAGTCTTGAGGAGCTGAAGGCTTTGCGTGTGCACTTTGAGCTAAAAGATTTTGTGCGTACCAATGAGTCAGCCTTTAAAGCGCTTGGGTTATCACTTGCCAATGAAGACGCAGTGCTAAAAGCGATGGTGAGTGAGCCAAAACTCATGCAGCGCCCCATTGTGACTGTTCAAAATAAGGCTGTGATTGGCCGTCCGCCTGAGCGAGTGTTAGAACTTTTCTAACGAGCGCTGTAAAAATTATTCAAATAAGTACATTTTTATAAAATTTAGAGTGCTTTTTATTATCAACAGCAGTACAATCCGCTTCCCAGTATAGTGCCGTTGACGATCTTGTCCAAGATTAGAGGTTTTCAAAATGTCAGAAAATACACAGGTTAAAAAAACCATTCGTGGTATCGTTTTATATTCAAAATCCGAAGCTGAGCTGAATGAGAATGACTACAGTGTTGGTCGTTTACTTCAAGCAGCAAAAGTGAGAGGCATAGAGCTTCGAGTACTCAAGCCCGAGCAGTTTGAATTGGTGGTTACTCGAAGTGATACCAAAAGTATTTTAATTGACGATAAGTCTGAAGAGTTACCAGACTTTGTTATTCCGCGTATGGGCTCGGGGACTACTTACTACGCCTTATCGGTGATTCGTCAGTTACAGGGGCTTGGGGTTTATGTGTGCAACGATGCGCAGTCTATTTTATCGGTAAAAGATAAATTATATATGTGTCAACAGTTGGCGAATAGCAAGCTTGCCACCCCTAAAACGATGTTAGCAAAATTTCCAATTGACCCTAAAGTGGTGCGAAGAGAGATTGGTTTTCCGCTTGTTATTAAAAATGTCACAGGTACTCAAGGGACTGGTATTTATTTATGCGAGTCTGAAGATAAATTTATTGATGTCATGGAGCTTGTATATAGCAATAACCCTAGCGCAAATATTATTCTTCAGGAGTTCATTCAAAATAGTCGTGGACGAGACTTACGTGTATTTCTCGTGGGTGGAAAAGTGCTCGGGTGTATGCAGCGTACCTCTAATACGAGCTTTAAAGCGAACTTCTCAAAAGGTGCTTCGGTTTCTCTGTTTGAGCTGACGCCCGAGATTGAATGGCTTGCAACTGAAACAGCCCGGTTGTTTAATTTAGATATTGCAGGCGTAGATTTATTATTCGATGATGAAGGTTTTAAAGTGTGTGAAGCAAATTCTTCAGCTGGATTTTGGGGCCTAGAAGAGGTTGTCGGTGAAACAATTGCTGAAAGTATCATCGATTATATTTTGGTACGAATCGGGGTAAGTGTGGAGAGCTGAGTATGTGTCGATATGTTGCATATTTAGGCCATGAAAAGTTGTTGCTGCGCGATTTGCTGGTGAAGCCTGAAAATTCATTGATTAAGCAAAGTCGTGCAGCTAGAGAAACTGTCAGTGGACTTAATGCTGATGGATTTGGTATCGCTTGGTATGATTTTGATATTGACTCGATACCAGGTACTTTCAAATCTATACAGCCTGCTTGGAACAATGAAAACTTACATCATTTTTGTGAAAAAATACGGTCATCTTGTTTTTTAGGGCATGTTCGTGCGTCTACTGTGGGTGATGTGAATCAAAATAATTGCCATCCTTTTGTTTATGGGCAGTATGCTTTTGCACATAATGGCACCATTCGCCACTTTGAGGCTATCAAGCGGAAATTATTTAATATATTGCCAGACTCACTTTTTGGTGCACTTAGAGGAAGCACGGATTCTGAGTGTTTGTTTTTGCTAATTATGCATTTTTTGGAACAATCCAATTACGCTTTAGTTCCTTCGGTAACAAAGGCGATACAGTGGGTGATAGAACAACAAGCCTCTGAAGATGACACCCATTTTTCTCGTCTTAATTTGGTCATTACGAATGGACAGGAGTTGATGGCCACGCGTTACGTGTCTAAGGCACAGGCACCATTGTCTTTATACTTCAACCAATCGAAGGCAGAGGAGGAGCGGGCCGTTATTGTAAGCTCTGAGCCATTGAATGATGATACGCTCACATGGCATGAGCTGGCGCATAATAGCTATTTCTATTACCAACATGCCACCTGTGACCTGGAACTTGGTTTGCTGGATTTTATGTTGACTTAGAAAAAGTCACCAAAGCCCACTCATCTTCATACTGTGTTGCTTGATGCATCCAAACAGAAGCATCATACGCATCCATCAGTTGTTCCACCTGATTGGCCAGGAGGCCAGAAAGCACGAGTGTGCCACCTGAGTTTAATAGCTCAGCAAATCGTGTTTGTAAACTCAGTAGCGGGGTGAGTAAGATATTCGCCAATAAAATATTGACTGGCTCTTTGAGTGCTTCCGGTTGTGAGAGCAGTAGTTTGCTGTTGGGGATATCATTCTTTTCAGCATTGCTTTGTGTGGCAATCAAAGCTTGGTCGTCTAAGTCCACTGCATAAGCAAGCTTCGCGCCAAGTTTGAGTGCTGCGAGTGCTAAAATGCCTGAGCCGCATCCATAATCAATGATGGTTTTATCATGGAGCGTTGCGCCATCAAGCCATTGCAAGCAAAGTGATGTGGTAGGGTGGGTGCCAGTCCCGAAGGCGAGTCCCGGGTCGAGCATAATATTGACTGCATTAGGCTCTGGCGGGGGGTGATTTGACGGACAAATCCAAAGCTTCTCACCAAACGAAAGTGGTTTAGTCTCATCAAGGCACGCCCGTACCCAGTCTTGCTGGGGCACGGGTTTTAGGGTGCGACAGAGGGTGGGATGGTCTGCTACAAGTGCTTGCCACGCGGCCTCTGCTTCAATGGCTGTGGCAAAGAGAGCTTGGGCGACAGAGTATTGCCAAAGTGGGGTCTCACCAGGAAGCGGCTCAAGGATTGGGTCGTCTTCTTGGTCTACTAAGGTGACCGACAAAGCGCCACTCTCTTCTAAGTGCTCCGAAATGGCTTCAGCGTGCTCCGCTTCGCAAGGACTTACGTGTAGCTCAAACATCTTTAATCCTCTTTCAATAACTCTTCTAAATAGTGAATATTGGTTTCACCGTCTATAAAGCCTTTGTCGTCCATTAAGCGACGATGTAAATCAAGATTGGTGTTAATACCATCAATAATGATTTCATCCAGTGCATTTCTCATCCGAGCAAAGGCTTCCTCACGTGTTTTACCATGCGCAATGAGCTTACCAATCATGGAGTCATAATGGGGTGGCACGGTGTAACTGCCGTAAATGTGTGAGTCAAACCGAATGCCGGGTCCACCGGGTTGATGGAGCAGGGTGATTTTCCCAGGAGATGGCATAAAGGTTTTGGCATCTTCCGCATTAATACGACACTCAATGGCATGTCCTTCGATGTTGATTTCATCTTGGCTTAGAGAGAGCGGCAAGTCACTGGCAACTCGGATTTGTTCTTTGATTAAATCCATGTCAGTAATACACTCAGTCACTGGGTGTTCTACCTGAATACGCGTGTTCATCTCAATAAAGTAGAAGCAGCCATCTTCATATAAAAACTCAAATGTACCCGCACCGCGATATTTCAGCTTTTTACAGGCATTGACGACGCACTCGCCCATTTCTCGGCGTAGCTCAGGGCTTAGACCAGGAGCCGGGGCTTCCTCAATTACTTTTTGGTGACGGCGCTGCATTGAGCAGTCACGCTCAGCTAAGTGAATGGCATCTCCTTTTCCATCACCGACCACTTGAAACTCGATGTGTCTTGGATTTTCTAAAAACTTTTCCATATACACGATGGGGTTATTAAAGGCAGCTTTCGCTTCACTTTGTGTGAGAGCAATCGCATTTAATAAGTTTGACTCTGTGTGTACGACGCGCATACCACGGCCACCACCGCCACCTGCGGCTTTAATAATGACTGGATAGCCAATGTCTCGCGCAAGTGCTAAGTTTTTCGCGTCATCATTGCCAAGTGGGCCATCTGAGCCAGGGACGCAAGGCACGCCTGCGTCTTTCATTGCTTTAATTGCAGAGACTTTGTCTCCCATAATACGAATGGTTTCAGCCGTTGGACCAATGAAGCGAAAGCCACTTTGCTCAACGATTTCGGCAAAGTCAGCATTCTCAGATAAAAAGCCGTAGCCTGGGTGAATCGCGACAGCATCCGTTACTTCAGCAGCTGCAATAATGGCCGGAATATTTAAATAGCTTTTTGCTGATGGGCCGGGTCCAATGCATACCGTTTCATCGGCAAGGCGTACGTGTAGTAAGTCTTTGTCGACCTCTGAATGGACTGCAACGGTTTGTATGCCCAATTCTTTGCACGCTCGTAAAATACGGAGCGCAATCTCACCGCGGTTGGCGATCAAAATTTTGCTTAACATGCTGCCATCTCCTATTCAATGACAAAGAGCAATTCGCCGTATTCAACTGGGCTGCCATTTGAGACCATGATGGCTTTAACAACACCGGCTTTATCAGCTTCGATTTCGTTAAACATCTTCATGGCTTCAACAATACATAAAGTATCACCAACCGAAACGTTTTGACCGACGCTTACAAAAGGGGGTGCATCAGGAGATGACGATGCGTAAAAGGTTCCGACCATCGGTGAGTGTATTTCATGCCCAGAGGGAATGGCGCTCGCTGCGGGTTCTGCTGCGAGTACAGATGTCACTGGCTCTGCTGCAGGTTTTGCAGGTGCCACTGGCGCTGATACGGCATGCTCAGTTACCATCTGCGGAAGCCCTGAGCTACTACCGTGACGAGTCAGGCGCAGGGAGTCTTCACCCTCTTTGATTTCAATTTCTGAAATGCCGGTTTCGTTCAGCAATTCAATTAATTTTTTGATTTTTCGAATGTCCATAGCCATAGGATTTTTCTCACTGTGTGGTGTTAGTTAATTCATGGATAATGGCCTGCAAGGCAAGTTGGTAGCCATATGTGCCCAGACCTTGGATACTACCGCGCGCAATGTCTGAAAAATAAGACGTGTGCCGGTAGGGCTCTCTAGAAAGCGGGTTTGTAATATGCACTTCAATAAATGGAATTTGCACGGCAAGGAGTGCGTCACGAAGTGCGATACTGGTGTGTGTAAATGCTGCTGGGTTAAAAATTAGGTAGTCGGTTCCGTTTTCATGTGCTTTGTGAATGGCGGTAATAAGCTCTGATTCAGACTGACTTTGTTTGGTTTCAAGCAACAGGTTATTTTGTTCTGCTTTTGATTGAAGTGCTAGATTGAGTTGCTCAAGTGTTTGGGGGCCGTAAAGTGCTGGCTCACGTAAGCCGAGTAGGTTTAAGTTTGGCCCATTCAGCACAAGGACTTTTTGCATGAAATAAGCAGCTCATTTAAAGAACAAAGCTCTATTTTGCCAGAATTAAGGGGATTTGTCTAGATGAACGAAGATGGCAGCATGTTTAATGCAGTTCGCCTGAAACATGCTGCTTTTTGGAGATATAATTAGTCTTGCTTGGTGTATTCACCACATGCAGCCAAACTATTTGCTTCCGCAGCCTTCAATAATGCTTCTTGAGCTGCAGGGATGTTTTCTTCGCGACCTGACCATGCTTTTAAGCAGTGCTCTTGCAAGGCGCGTCCATAAGAAAAGCTTAACATCCAAGGTTGCGCTCCAAAGTTATTGATAGCATTGAGGTTGATGATAGATTGCTCTGGTGTTTGTCCACCTGATAGGAAGTTAATCGATGGAACTGCTGCAGGGACTTGGTTTCTAAACACGCTCAAGGTGTACTCTGCGATTTCTTCAGGGCTACTGAAAGGCGTATGTTCCTTACCACAGGTAATCATGCTTGGCTTTAAGATTATCGCTTCAAGTGCGACTTGGTGTAAAAACAAAGCATTGAACACTTCATGTAAGATAACTTCGCTTGCTTCTGCTGCATGCTCGATGCTGTGGTTGCCATCAATCAGCAACTCAGGCTCAACGATAGGAACAATACCGACGTTTTGACAAGTAGTTGCGTAGCGCGCGAGTGTTTCTGCTCCTGCTTTGACCGCAACCAGGCTTGGATTAAACTCTGAAATGCTAAACACGTTACGCCACTTAGCGAACTTGGCCCCTAGCTTTTTGAAGTGTAGTAAGCGCTCTTCAAGCCCATCTAGCCCTTGGGTAATCTGCTCACCGTCAGTGTTAGGTAGGGGAATCAGGCCTTTGTCTACTTTGATACCGGGCAGAATGTTTTTTTCTGCGAAGAGCTCAGGGACAGATTTGCCGTCTTTGTTTTTATGTTCGAAAGTTTCTTCAAATAAAATAACGCCACTGATATATTGTTCGAGATTTTCAGTTTCAGCCAACAAAAGGCGATAATCGCGTCGATTTTCTTCGCTATTTTCGATGCCAATGCTGTCAAAGCGTTTGCCGATGGTACCGGTGCTTTCATCAGCGGCTAAGATTCCTTTTCCTGGGTGGGACAAGCAGTCAATGGTTTTAGAAAGTTCGTTATGATGTGTCACGGGTGCTGCTCCTTTAGTTACTTTTTGTTTTATCGAGAGATATACTTTTCACGAACAATGCGTTGTATGGCGAAATCTTTTTCTTTTAAGATGGAAAAAGACTCGTCCACCATACCAGGATTTCCGCATAAGTAAACTATATCCTCGTCTGGGTTTAGCTGAAGCTCAGAAAAGCTGGTTTGTACATGTCCTGTATGTTCGTGGCTTCCGAGTGCTTCTGGTTTTTCACGGCTGAGTTGTGCACGATAGGTGACACGGGGGAGCTCAGCTGCAAATTTTAAAAACTCATCATGATAGAGTAAGTCGTTACGTGTCTGTACGCCTTGTAAAATGACGACTTCTAGCTCAGGACTTGCCTGTAAACGCTTGGTGAGTTCTGGGAGCATCGCCCGGTAAGGAGTGATACCCGTGCTGGTCGCAACAAAAATATAACGCTTAGGGTCTTCTTCTTTTAAGACCAGGCGGCCAAAGGGACCCGTTGTTTCTAGTGTATCTCCGGGCTTTAAGTTAAACAGTAATTCTGTGCCGGGGCCACCCTCAACGAAGCCTGCGGCAAGCTCTAGCACATTTTCGGTGTTGGGTGGGTTTGCGATACTATAACTACGACGCAAGATTTTATCGTCTTTTTTGATGTGCATCGTAATAAACTGCCCTGGCGCGTAATTTAGGGGGGCACGGTGCGTGAAAACAAAGTGCTTGACTGAAGGCGTTAGCATGTACGCCTCTTCCAAGGTTAAGGTAAAGGTGTTAGCCTGCATAATAATAGATGTGTGCCTAAGTTTAAGGAAAGGCTCTCAATATGCGTCTAAATCCACCAAATTGCAAGTATCAACAGGGCTTTTATGGCTGATTTGGTCTCTATTTTTGTCAACTTAAGTAAATCACTTGCTCCCATACAAGAGTTGGTGTCGGGCTTTGGTTATGTGATTGGCATAGCGCTTATCTTGGCTGCAATGAATAAGTTTCATAAGATTGGGGACGCACGAGCACAATCTTCCTCTCAAGAAAGAATGTTTGTGCCTATTGCTTTTTTCTTGGCTGGAGTGGCTCTGATTTTTTTACCAACAGCGCTGAGTGTTTTGGCTAACACAGCTTTTGGAAGCCAGAACATTTTAGCGTATTCCGAAGAAAATAATGATGCCTTAACTGCGGCAGTTAAGTTTTTAATTCAAACCACAGGCGTCATTTGGTTTGTCAGAGGCTGCGTTTTGCTCGCACATGCTAGCGAGCCTGGAGTTAAAGAGGGCTCGAAGGGTTTAACGTTTTTGGTGGCTGGGATTTTTGCGCTGAACTTTGATAATACGATTGAGTTCATCGATTACGCCATGAATAGCTTTTTTGAAGTGATGGGAACAGTGAAAAGGAGCGCTACGGGCTCAGGTGCTTAGTCTTGTGATTCGGCGGATTCGTCTTCATCACAAATTTTGAGCTGGTTAGCTTTTGCGAAGTCGAGAATAGATTGATAGATTTGTGGGCTTGATTCTTTGAGCTTTGGGTCGAGCAAAACGCATTTATAGCCTTCATGATTGACGCTTGGCTGTAGTAGGGGAGAGTAGTGAATTCGACTGTTCTTAAAGCTTGCCATGGCGCCACTCATCCGCTCAGCCCAGTCGCTGGGACGAAAAGCAGAACCTTCAGGCGTGACGCCTTCGATCACAATTTTTTTATCGTGTTTCTTGGGTTTTTCTTGTGTTGGTTTAGTTGATTTTGTCATAGCAACCACAGAACAATTTATTGTATATAGTATAGCATCGCGGGCGTGATTTTAGCATGAACCGTTTACTTTTCGTAGGCCCTGAATGGTCACGAAAGCTGATATTATGGTAGTATTTGCATATATCAGATTGTTCAGGAATAAACAGTGAAGCGAAAAAATACCCATAACGGCATCTATTTACTGCCGAATTTATTGACTACAGCCAGCTTATTTTCTGCATTTTACTCGATTATTGCTTCATTGAAGGGTCAGTATGATGTTGCAGTTATTGCGATTTTTGTCGGTATGGTGATGGATGCTTTGGATGGACGTATTGCACGCATGACCAACACGCAAACCGATTTTGGGGCTGAGTATGACAGCCTCTCTGATATGGTCTCCTTTGGCGTTGCTCCTTCTGTGTTGCTGTATAGCTGGGCACTGGAGCCTCTTGGCAAGCTTGGTTGGCTTGCAGCCTTTATTTATACGGCATCAGTTGCCTTGAGATTAGCGCGATTTAATACCCAAGTTGAAACAGCTGATAAGCGTTACTTTCAAGGTTTGGCATGTCCCGCGGCAGCCGCTGTACTTGCCTCTTTTGTCTGGGTTTGTAACCCAGAGGGGCATGCGAACTTGTTTGTCAGTTGGCTTATTGTGGGAGGTATGCTTTCGGTGGCAGCGCTGATGGTCAGCAATATTCGCTACTACAGCTTTAAGAAGCTTGATTTTAAAGGGAAAATTCCGTTTCTTCATGTGCTATTTATGGTGCTTTTATTTGTTACGATTGCAGCAGCACCCTCTGTAACACTCTTTGTCGCTTTTGTCGGTTATGCACTGTCAGGGCCATTTCAAACGCTCACAGGCTTGAAAGAAGCACGTGGTAGGCGTCTTAAAAAAGCATCGAAAAAACCGGAAAAGTAGATTTTATTCTGACTCGCCAAACAAATCGTTGATGAGGGTGACTAGTGCTTCGGTCATGCTTTCTTCGTCTGGTCCGTCGATACTCAGTACAAGCTCACTATTTTGGCTGGCTGCAAGCATCATCACACCCATAATACTTTTGCCGTTGACTTTCTGGGAGTCTTTGGTGATGTCAATTTGGCTTTGAAATCGACCTGCGGTTGCGACAAACTTGGCCGAAGCACGAGCGTGCAGGCCTAATTTATTTATGATGGTCACTCGAGTCTCTATCATGAACACTAATCTACCATGTAGAGTCTGATACTGCAAACGCCCTCGGGGAATGAATTGATAATCAAGGAAAAAGGATTAAACTATAGATAAGGGCTTTGCTTTTTGTTGACACGAGCCTGGATTCTAGTAAGGAGTAGTTGTAATGCAAATTCATTTCACAGGACATCAAGTAGAAATAACAGACGCCTTAAAAAACTTCACAGAAGAAAAACTTGGCAAATTATCACGACACTTTGACAGAATCACGTCTATTCATGTGACTTTTAATGTAGAGAAATTGAGTCACATTGTAGATGCTAGTGTATTGGTGCCAAAGGGTGATATTTGTGCCAGTGCAACAGCTGAAAACATGTATACCGCGGTGGATGAGTTAGTCGACAAGCTCGATAGACAGTTGATTAAGTACAAAGAGAAAATGGACTCACACCGTGACTAATTAGGGTGTGGTTATAAAAAAACCCGCCTGAGTGCGGGTTTTTTTATTGGTGAGAAGCTTACTTTACTTTCTTCTCTTTAAATAGAACGTGCTTACGTACAACAGGATCGTACATCATGAGTTCCATTTTTTCAGGATGGTTACGCGGGTTTTTTGTGGTGGTTTTGTAGTAACCTGTTCCCGCGGTTGATTCCATTTTCACTTTAACTGTAACTGCAGCCATGGGTATTCCTCTTCAAAATACAGGTTAAATTTTTTCGCCTCTTGCGCGAAGTTTCTTAAGTACAGCTTGGATACCGATCTTATCGAGAATACGAAGACCTTTCGTGCTGATTTTTAAGGTAACGAAACGAGCTTCTTCTTCGACCCAAACTCTATGGCTTTGGATGTTCGGGAGGAACCGTCGTTTTGTTTTATTATTGGCATGGGAAACCCGATTTCCGGTGGTGGGTCGCTTGCCTGTAATTTGGCATACTCGTGACATGCTATTGCTCCGCAATGTTTAATTCAAAATGTGAGTCGCGTTTTATACCAAATTAAGGTTTAAGTTGCAATAAAAAAATGTAAAAAGGAGGTGACATGGGAGGTTAAAATGGTTATAATGGATTAAATTTGTTTATTTTTTGTTCATTTGAATAGGTTGGAACATGCATCGAGGCATTAAGAGTTTTACTTTACGGGCAGGTCGTTTAAGCCCTCGCCAGTCACGAGGATTGGACGAATTGTTACCGAATTATAAGCTAGCGATGCAAGAAGAACCATGGGATTTTAAAGAGATATTTGAGCGAGAGGCCAAAACCATTGTTGAAATTGGCTTTGGTATGGGGCAATCACTTGTACAAATGGCTGAAGAAAGACCTGAGGTGAACTTTATAGGGATTGAGGTACATCGCGCAGGAATTGGAAGTTTAGTCGCGGATGTACATGAGTTAGGGCTTAGCAATGTGCGTGTTGCGCCGTATGATGCGGTTCAAGTGTTTAAGACATGTATAGCACCGGGTGTGCTCGCTGGGATTCAAGTATTTTTCCCAGATCCATGGCCTAAAGCACGTCATCACAAGCGCCGCTTAATTCAAACGGATTTTGTAAGCACTTTAACTGGCGCTTTAGCCCAGGATGGATTTTTACATTGTGCAAC
Source organism: Gammaproteobacteria bacterium (assembly GCA_030147635.1). Taxonomy (GTDB): domain Bacteria; phylum Pseudomonadota; class Gammaproteobacteria; order Legionellales; family Legionellaceae; genus JAALKW01. Next base: position 28,133 of record JASBUZ010000053.1, on the reverse strand, counting down.
AGATTGGGAAGATTATGCGCACCATATGTTGATGGTGCTAGAACAAGAAGCTTTGCTTTCTAATGAGTCAAATTCAGGAGGATTTTGCGAACGGCCAGCGTCAAGACCTATGACTAAGTTTGAAGCTCGAGGGCAACGGTTAGGTCATGGCACGTGGGACTTGGTATTTACGCGAGTAAAATAGTTGTAGGTGTGGCTTATGTCGGGTATTACTGGAGTAGTTGATTTTCTCGGTCTTTTGAACACAAAAGGTGTTGAACTCTCTGTGACCGTACGTGAGCTTCGAGAGGCACTGCAAGATGGTATTTTAGCAAAAGCGCCAACAGACACGTTCCTGCACGCTAAAAAAGCAAAAGAAGCTCGTGAGGCGAGTTCACCACTGATTGGGCCTTTGACTAAAGACCAGGAGTTAGTTCAAACAATTAGACAGGTTGCGAGAGCAGCTTCTGAAAAGCTAGAAGCACATCGTTGGAATGAAGCGTTTCTTCAAGAGCTTGGAGAAATGAATCAAACGAGTCAGCCATTTACCGAAAAGAAAATTGATTCCTTTCAAGTTCTGCAAATTAAGAAACTGATTAATGGCTTGTATCACCTTGAGCTTGGCCTTAAAGCCATTGAGGCCGAGGAGCGAACCAGTGTGCTTGGCACGCTTGCCTGGCTTCTTGGTGCTGAATCTGCTGATACAATTAGGCATACACGAGGTATGTTGGGACGTTCTTATGATGGCTTAAATTTACCTTATGGCATATACAAAATTGTACATCACATTCATGCTGCCTGTGATTTATTTACGCATATTGAGCCTGAGTTTTTAAGCGCATTTGGACCTGAGTTTGCTTGGGTGAGTCAATATATAGATTCTGCCAAGCTGACAGAACCGTTTGGATATATTAAGAGGTTTATCAGTAAATCGTCAGGTTTTGATACTAAAATTGCTTATTTCTTGGGAGTTTTACTCGACCAACTGAGATCAAATGAAACCGGTGGGGCGGATTTTTCATTGCTGCTGCAATTAGCGGCCGTTTTTGGTGAGTCTGCCAATGAAAAAACGAAAGATATGCAAGAGACGTTTTCTGATTCTAGTCAGATTCTTGCCAAGCTGAAGTCTTGGGTTGTCGGGCATGATGGTAAGTCTGAGTTGTTTGATAAGTTTGAAGAATTGGTCACAGATGAAATCAGACAGCGACCGAGTGAGGAGAAGCGGCGTCTAGACGAACTCAATTATACAGCCGAGAAACTGAAAAGAGCATTTGGACGCGTGAGTGGTAATGGTTGGTTGTTGCCCCTTGATATGGTGCATTACGCCTCTATTGCTTGGTATGCGTCGAGTCTTGTTAATGATATGGGCAAAAGAGCGACGAATTTGAATTCAGCCTCTCAGCAGGCGATTCGTGAGATAGTCGTGATAGTCAGAGACAAATGCTTAGCAGAGCTTACAGGGTTTGTAGATAAAACTGAAGAAGCAAGTTTGTCTGAGACTGAGAAAGTTTCAGGACCATTTATTGCCGAGTTAGATAAGCAATACAAAGCTTGGGTTGAAGAAAATCGTTTTGCAGGGCTCGACAGTTTGGGGCCACTGCAAAGTGAGGCATTCACTAAAAAACGCTTAGCACTCGCCAAAGTGCGTCGTTTGCAGTACATGCAAGAGCTTTATCATGTAGAAGCTGTGTTGAAGCCGGCACTTGAGTGCTTGACCAAGTCAAACCCGACTGATGCAGAAAAAGCGCAAATGATTAGCATGTTTAAAGCGCTGCAGCCTCATATTGAAGCAGTTGATGCAGGGTTCAGCAACAAAGTGCTTCAGCGTTTGGACGCTGTAATCAGTGCGTCAAATTATCCTGTGATTTCAACTTATATGTATCCGATTGGTGATGGTTCAGAAGTTGCGGCGATTAAAGTGAGACTTGAGCGTGTTGCGAAGAGTAAGGCGCTTGCACTTCAGCTCAATAAAGATTTAATTGAAAAATCTATTTTTCGACAAGCTCCAAGTCTACGCGAACCTTTAAAAACTGTATTAACGGATGCAGAAAAGCAGCAGTGTGAGCTGGATGGTCTGCCAAATTGCACACTAGAAGAATTAAAGCCAGCGCCTCAACGACGCGTAGACAAATATTTGCTTTGGGATAATGCAGAAGGGGTAGCAGCGGATGGTACACCAGATGTAAGTCAAGATGCCGTAGTTAAAAAGGCCGAGAAATTACTAGATGAAGCATGCAGGAACATTGTGATTGACCCAGAGGGTAAGCAAGATTCAGAGCTGAGTTTGGCGCATGTTGCAGGTACGTTGCAGGAGTTGAAAGGTGCACTGCAAAGTTTACAAACGCTCACAGGAGCAAGTGCTAGAGAGCCTGTTACTAACTTTTGGGTGTATAAGTTACCTTACGTTATCAATACGCTCGGAGTTATTGACTCATTTACAAAGGTTTGGACAACTTTTGAGCCTTTTGCGATGGCGGCTTATTCGGCTTATGAGAGTGGTAAAACAAAATTTGAAGAAGCTTACACAGTGCAAAGTAAGCACTATCAAGCGCCCAAGGATACGTCGAGTCTTGCTGACTGGGCTTATTCTACCATGCATGCTGCACTGACAGCACCTGCACACTTTAAAGCCTTAGCCAAAGGGCAGCCTGAAATTCCAGAATCTGGTAAAAAATCAGCTGAGAGAAAAGCACGTACATTTTCGGGTGAAGTTGGACGTCTTGCAGACCATGCCAATGCCAGCTGGTGGTTTGTTCGTTATCCGTTACTTGCTTATGACGCTGGGCGCTTGTTGTGGAAGCGTATGAGAAATGAAGACACTATCGATAAACAGGCTGTTCGCGCTATCAATAATTTTTCTCATGCTGCATATCATGGCATGATTGACCATGGACTTAAGGGATTGAATTCATCTGCTTTTCACCAGCTTTTGTGTATGGCGGATGATGCCGAGCGAGAATTACAATTGCTACCCGGGACTTTGTCGCTCCCCCTTGAAGCCAAAATAGATAGCTATGTTAAGGCCTTTTTAGACCCACTCAGTGTGCCTTCCGAAACCTATTTTGAAGTGCGAGTGAATGAAGCGTCGTATCAGGCACGAGCAGCACGTATGCCTCATGGTAGCTCGCACTCAGCCTTTTTTGATAAGCGACTGAACCATGAGAGTTTGATTGCTAAGCGCAAAGCAATGGCACGTGAAGAAGCAGTCGATAGAGCGCTTGATTTAGAGCTCATGCGTATTCAAAAGAGTGAAAAGTTTGAGCTTAAGTATGCCAATAAGTTGTACCTTAAGGCGCTTCGAGAGCAGCTTCGCCCTGTTGTTCAAAGACGCACGTTTGGCACTGGCGGTTTTGAGGATCGTGTGTTTGATGTCATGTACAAAGAGAAAATCAACGACTTAAGTTTGTATGATAGAGGGCAAGAAAAAGGGTCTTGTCGTCTGGATGCCATGCAAAAGTCTATTGCGGAGCTTGAGTCTTATTTGAAGCCGACTTATCGCGAAAAGCATGGATTTTTATTCTCGTTATTTGAAGATAGAGAAACTCATGGTAAAAAGCTGCAGTGGGTGAAGAAACTGCGTCGGCTTGTTGATGACAACAACCGTATGCCAAGTGTGCGTATTCAAGCCCTGCAGGCAGTACTCGATGATCCTGTATTTCAAAAAGATATGAATACCTACAGCAACTGGCTTTCATTCTCAGGGCTGATTCGCTCGGTTTTATGGCTCTTAAGTTGTGTTCAGCTTTGCTCGTATGGAACAGCAGGACGATTTGCCGTAGACAGTATGGTGCATGCTACAGACCTAACCGTTTCTGAGTTGCAAATTTTTGATGAGTTGTATGCAGAGGATTATCGTCAGTTGGATGCCATGTTGAAGCAAGTGAAAGCACTTGAGCATTATTTGCATTCTAAACTTGATGAGCGGCAAGTCAGTCGACGTAAGTTATTTGAAGACATGATTTCATTTGCTAAAAAACGCGAGTGGGTGAAAAAATTACGTGATATCGCAGAGGATACCAATCAATCGCCTGAAACACGTATTCATGCGATGAAGAAGGTTATCGCTGATCCAAAATTTGGCACTGAGATGTTAGCTTGCGGTGCCATTGATAATTGCTTTACGTTTCAGGCATTCAAACGCGGTGTGCTTTGGTTGCTCTCTTTGGTTGGGCTTTATGCTATGCCTGGTCATGCGGAGCACAGAGCGTTAGTACGTGCAGCAAATCCATATACAAGTTACTCAAAAAGCTCACTTATTGATGTTGGTCTGTTCCGTAAGAGTGCGCCGTCTACTGATAGAAATTATACGGCAGAATCGGCTTGTGAGAAGCTTGGTTTTGCCCCAGCTGCTTAATGGACTTGCGTCTCTTCTCGAACCCCCCTAAAATCCTACTTTTCTTGTGGAAATATTGGGGGAGTGGTTTATGGGATGGGATGGACCTGATAAGGACAAAACGCCGTGGGGTTCAAAAGACGAGCCACCTGATTTAGACGAAGCTTTGAAGCGCTTGAAGCGCCAAATCAAGAAAATGTTTTCAGGCAATGGTAAACTCGATGGTCAATCCAAATCTCCAAATGCATCTGGCGCATCTTCTGATGAAGGCGGCCCTTTTGTAGCGATTTTTTTGGGTATTGCTGCACTTGTTTTATGGGCGCTGTCAGGTATTTTTATCGTTGATCCTGCAGAGCAGGCAGTTATCCTTCGCTTTGGAAAATATGTTAAAACAGTTGGGGCTGGCCCACACTGGATTCCTCGACTGATTGAGTCAAGAGTGCTTATGAATGTCGACAGGGTATCCGATTATTCATACTCGGCCCAAATGTTGACACGTGATGAAAATTTGGTGTCTGTTGCACTGGTGGTTCAGTATCGCATTGGTGATTTAGAAGACTATTTGTTTAGCGTGGCAGATCCTATAGAGAGTTTGCAGCAAGCGACTTCTAGTGCGTTGAGGCAGGTGATTGGGACGACTCGACTGGATGAAATTATTACTGAGGGTCGTGAGCTTTGGGGTGCTAGTGTCCAAGAATCACTGATAGAACTTTTGGATAGCTATAAAACTGGGATTAAAGTCGTAAATGTTTCGCCACAGCCAGCGCGTGCGCCTGAAAATGTACAGGATGCATTCGATGATGCGATTAAAGCGCAAGAAGATGAGAAGCGATTTAAAGAGCAAGCACGTGCCTATGCAGCGCGTGTTGTGCCTATTGCGGAAGGTCAAGCGAAGCGTGTGATTGCGGCAGCCAAAGCAAGTGCGGAGCAGGTTGTTCTGCGCGCACGAGGGGAGGTTGCTGAATTTTTAGCATTACTGCCTGAGTATGCCCGAGCTCCTTTTGTGACCAGTGAGCGGATGTATTTGGATGTTATGCAGCAGGTGCTTGGTCGAAGTAGTACGATTGTAGTCGATGGCAAGGCTGGAAATTTGTTGTATTTACCACTGGATAAGTTGGGTGGGGCAAATAAGCCTGTCAACGTTGAGGAGTCGGTGGTACTCAATCAGCGCGCACCAACGCCACCGAAGCAAGGAGCTACAGGTGTTGGGGTATTGGATGGTCGACAAACCACAAGACCGGCAGAGCGTTTTGGGAGGGCTGACAGATGAAGGCTGCAAAAATTTTATTGATGAGTGTTGCACTTTTTGTGCTGGTTTTGTTGCTTGGATGTTTGTTTACAGTCACGCAAGGAGAGCAGGGTATTTTGCTTCGGCTTGGAAAATTGGTACGAGATTCCAAAACAGGTGATATTGCAATATTGCAGCCAGGGCTGCACGCAAAGTGGCCGTTTGTTGAGACAGCACGTGTTTTTGATACTCGAATTCAAACTTTAGATATCAAGTCTTCTCGGATTGTGACCAAAGAAAAGAAAGATGTTTTGGTTGATTATTATGTCAAATGGCGTATCGTAGATTTGTCGGGCTATTTTAAGGCAACTGGCGGTAACCAGTTTAAAGCAGAGACCTTACTTGAACAACAACTCAACACTTCCTTAAGAGCGCAGTTTGGTAAACGGACCATTTCAGATGTAGTGTCTGGTGGCCGTGATGATGTGATGGAAGTGCTGCGAGCTGGCGCCGAGAAAGGGGCGAGCAAACTTGGGATTCATGTTGTTGATGTACGAATTAAGGGTATTGAGCTTCCGGCCAATACCAGTAACGCTATTTACCAGCGTATGCGTGCAGATATGCAGAAAATTGCAAATAAGCATCGCGCGGATGGACAGGCTGAGGCTGAGGCCATTCAAGCTGAGGCTGATGCTAAAGTCACCGTGACGCTTGCTAAAGCACGTAGTGATGGTGATCGAATTAAGGCCATTGGGCAAGCTGATGCGGCTAAGATTTATTCTGATGCGTTTAGTCAAAACCGTGAATTCTTTGGGTTTTATCGTAGCCTGAAGGCTTATGCGGGAAGTTTTAATAATAAAGATAGTATGTTAGTACTCGATCAAAGCAGCGCTTTTTTTGATTATTTTAAACATGGTGTAGCAGACAAGAAAACTGGAGTAACCACACATGGCGGGTAAACGCGTTGTTGTTTTAGGGACGCACTGGGGAGATGAAGGAAAAGGTAAGGTTGTTGACTGGTTGACGCAACATGCACGAGCTGTGGTGCGTTATCAAGGGGGTCACAACGCAGGGCATACCCTAAAAATTAAGGGTGAGCAGACGATTTTACGCTTAATTCCTTCTGGTATTTTGCACCCAGGGGTGTCTTGCTACATCGGAAATGGCGTGGTTTTATCACCTGATGCGTTGCTTGCTGAAGTGAAAGAGCTTGAAGATAAAGGCATTGATGTTCGAGCAAGATTGTTTGTAAGTCCTGCGTGTGCTTTGATTTTACCTTCGCATATTGCGCTCGATAAAGCACGCGAAGCCCAAAAGGGCCAAAAAGCGATTGGAACCACCGGACGTGGTATTGGTCCTACCTATGAAGATAAAATTGCAAGACGTGGCCTTCGTGTGAGCGATTTGCTTCACCCTGAGCGATTCTCTGAGAAGCTGACTAAGCTTTTGGCGTATCACAACTTTTTATTGACCGAGTATTATCAGGCAGAACCTGTTGCCGTTGAAGACGTGTTGAATGTTTCAAAAGTATGGATTGACTTACTCGCACCTATGGTGCGAGATGTTGCAACTGAAGTACAACAGCATGCACGTAAAGGCACGCCTATGCTATTTGAGGGAGCGCAAGGTGCTTTCTTAGACATTGATCATGGTACTTATCCGTTTGTGACTTCATCGAGCACTTGTGCGGGAGGGGTGAGTACGGGGTCCGGTATTGGTCCGAGACAGCTTGACTATGTTTTAGGGGTTACAAAAGCTTACACGACGCGTGTTGGTGGTGGGCCTTTCCCAACAGAGTTACATGATGCAGTCGGTCAGGGTCTTGCTGAGCGAGGGCACGAGTTTGGTGCTGTGACGGGACGCCCTAGACGCTGTGGCTGGTTTGATGCGGTACTCTTAAGACGTGCGGTCGAGCTGAATAGCCTCTCGGGACTGTGCTTAACAAAACTGGATGTATTGGATGGCATGGATGTGGTTAAAATTGCTGTCCAATATAAAAATAAGGCAGGAGAAGTACTCGATTATCCACCGCAGGCTGCTGAAGATTATGAAGACTTAGAACCTATTTATGAAGAAATGCCAGGATGGTCTGAGTCGACTGAAAACTGTACTTTATTGGCAGAGTTACCTGAAAATGCAATTGCTTATGTACGTCGACTGGAAGCTTTATTAGGCGTGCCGGTTGATTTGATTTCAACAGGGCCTGAGCGTGATGCAATGGTGGTTGTTCAAGATCCATTTGAGAGTAGTCATTCGGAACAAACGATAACCTAAATAATAATGGATTTTGATTCAGTATGTGTGGAATTGCGGGAATTTTTGATAGAAAAAAACGGAACATACAAGGTCTTGATAATAAGCTCGCTGTCATGGGCGAGCTTATTGCGCATCGTGGTCCTGATGCACATGGATTTTGGAAAAATAAACAGCAAACAGTAGGGTTTGCTCATCGAAGACTAAGTATCTTGGATTTATCTCCAGAAGCAGATCAGCCGATGCAGTCTGTAACTGGTGATGTGATTGTCTTCAATGGTGAGATTTATAACTATATCGAGTTAAGAGAAACGCTGGCTCCCCATTGGTCTTTTCAGACTGACTCCGATACTGAAGTCATTTTGGCTGCTTATCGTGTCTATGGTGTGGATTGCGTGAAGCACTTCAAAGGCATGTTTGCTTTCGTGCTTTGGGATGGAGAGAAGCTCTTTTGTGCGCGAGATCACTTTGGCATTAAACCATTCTACTACACCTGGCAAGATGAAGTTTTTTATTTTGCTTCAGAGAGTAAGGCACTGTTGCCATTTTTGCCTGAGCTGGAAACCAATCGTCAAGCATTTGTTGAGTATGTGACCTTTCAGTACCCCATGGGGGAGCAAACCTTATTCGAGCATATCAAGCAGCTAGAACCTGCTCATGCTATGGTGATTACACCAACGGGCACAAAAACTTGGCGTTACTGGGATGTGCATTATCACATCGATTATTCGCGCTCGGAATCTTATTTCTCAGAGCGTCTAGAAGAGCTGGTTGCTGACTCGGTAGCACTCCACTTGCGTTCCGATGTGAATGTGGGCGCTTATGTCAGTGGAGGAGTCGATTCGAGTTTAATTGGTTTGCTTGCGTCCAAAGAAAAACAAATGCCACTGCCTTTCTTTAATGGTCGTTTTTTAGAAGGGCCTCAGTACGATGAAAGTGGTTATGCACGACACGTAGCAGAGCAGTCAGGTTCTTTGCTTCATGTTTGTGATATCACGGCAAATGACTTTGAGCGTACACTGCAAAACGTGATGTACCATCTTGACTTTCCAGTTGCAGGTCCTGGGGTTTTTCCTCAGTACATGGTTTCAGAGATGGCAGCGAAGCACGTGAAAGTAGTGTTAGGTGGCCAAGGTGGCGATGAAATCTTTGGTGGCTATGCGCGTTACGTGATTGCCTATTTTGAGCAGTGTATTAAGGCAGCCATTGAAGGTAATTATAAAAATGGCCAATTTGTGGTGACTGCTGAATCTATCATTCCAAATTTGGAAGTACTGAAAGCCTATAAGCCACTGCTGAAGCGCTTTTGGAGTCAGGGTTTGTTTGAGTCACTAGAGAAGCGTTATTTTTCTTTGGTGAATCGTGCACCGGACTTAGAGAAAGAAGTATATCTTAGCCCTGGTGAGCGTGAGTATGTATACAATAAGTTTTCTGATGTGTTTAATATGGCTAAATTTCAACGAGCGGAATCTTATTTTGACAGCATGACTCATTTTGATTTTAAATGTCTTCTGCCTGGTCTTTTGCACGTTGAGGATAGAATGAGTATGGCGCATGGTCTTGAAGCGCGCGTTCCATTCCTTTACCATCCCTTGATTGAATTTATGGCGACAATTCCTGCGAATGTTAAGTTTGCGGATGGGCGTATGAAACACCTGTTAAAGCAGACTTTCTCACAAGTTTTGCCACAGCAAGTGCTTGATAGAAAAGATAAAATGGGCTTTCCTGTGCCGCTTACTGAGTGGCTGAAAGGCGAGCTAAAAGAGTTTATTTTTGACACAATAAGTTCTGGGGTTAAACGAAAAGAGGGTTTTGTTGACTTCCAGCATGTGGTTGCTGACTTTGAGAAAGCAGAGCAATTTAGCCGTAAGCAGTGGGGGTTTTTGTGTCATGAAGTTTGGCAGCAGCAGTTCCATGACCAAGCTCAAAAATATAAAGCTTTATTAAAAAAGCAAGTGGCTGTAAGCCAAACAACGTAGTTGAGAATAGGAGAGTTTAGACATGCGTGTATTAATTACAGGGGGAGCTGGTTTTGTTGGCTCACATTTAACCGACAGACTGTTAGCTAAAGGGGATACAGTACTTGCCATTGATAACTTTGAGACAGGCCGACGAGATAACTTAGTTGCTCATGAGAATTTGACCTTTGTCGAGGAAACGATTGCAGATACAGATGCAATGATGCGTTTGTTTCAGGAGTTTAAGCCTGATGTTGTTGTGCATACAGCTGCATCTTATAAAGACCCAGATAACTGGATTGAAGATTGTAAAACAAACGTACTAGGCACTATTAATGTGGTTGCAGCAACTAAAGCGGCAGGCTGTAAGCGTATGGTTTATTTCCAAACAGCGCTTTGCTATGGCTTAAAGCCAGAAGAGCAACCCATTACATTGAATCATCATATTAACTCTCGTGGTAGCAGCTATGCCATCAGTAAAACAGCAGCTGAGCACTACATTGAGCTCTCAGGATTGGATTTTGTGTCTTTCCGTTTGGCGAATGCTTATGGCCCACGTAATATCAGTGGTCCTTTGCCAACCTTCTACCATCGTTTAACTGCTGAAAAACCTTGCTTTGTCATGGATACACGTCGTGACTTTGTTTACATTCAAGACTTGGTTGACTGTGTTGAGAAAGCAGTGATGGGAACAGGGCAAGGTTACTATCACATTTCTTCTGGTGGGGACGTATCTATTAAAGAATTATTTGATGCAACCTTGAAGGCATTGGATATGACTTTAGAAAACGAAGTAGAAGTACGACCACGTAACCCAGATGATGTGTACAGCATTTTGCTTGACCCATCTAGAACAGCACAGGACTTTGATTGGTCTGTTAACACACCGCTTGAAGTAGGTGTGAAAGCTGCCATTGAGTATTATAAGCAATATGGCATTGAGCAAACATTTACGCACCTTCGAGTAGAAGAAAAAGAAACCGCGTAAAGATATGTAGATTGCTACGCCTTCGGCTCGCAATGATGGCTTTCGTCTCTGCGAGCGAAGCGAAGCAGTCTCAGTTGTTGTAACAATAGATATGTGGAGAAGGGTGTGACAGGGTTTTTGGGAAAAAAAGTATTGGTTGTAGGAGGCGCAGGCTTCGTTGGTAGTAATTTAACGCGTGCATTACTCCTTGATAATCCAAAACAAGTCATAGTCGTTGATAACTTATTATCAGCTGATATTTCTCAAGTGCCAGAGCATGATGCTTTGCAATTTATGCATGGTTCTATTACTGAAGATTCTATTTTATATGCTCTTCCAAAAGATTTAGATTATGTTTTTCATTTGGCGACTTATCATGGGAATCAAAGTTCTATTGAAGACCCGCTGAAAGACCACGAAAATAATACCTTAACTAGTTTGAAGTTATTTGACCGTATTAGTCGATTTAAATCACTTAAAAAAGTGGTTTATGCAGCAGCAGGTTGCACGATTGCCAAGAAAACGTTTGATAAGGCGGAAGCGACTGTTGAGCAAGAAGAGGTATCGCTTTATTTAGATAGCCCGTACCAAATGTCAAAAATATTTGGAGAGTTTTACGGCAACTACTATTTTATGCGTTATGACATGCCTTTCGTAAAGGCTCGCTTTCAGAATGTTTATGGCCCAGGCGAGATATTGGGAGCTGGTGAGTGGCGTGGAAATGCCAATACCGTGTGGCGTAATGTAACTCCAACTTTTATTTTTAAAGCTTTACATAAAGAAGCCTTACCTGTTGAAAATGGTGGGATTGCAACACGTGATTTTATTCATGTGGATGATGTTGCACGTGGCCTAATTGCTTGTGCCCTTAAAGGGGATGCAGGTGGTGTCTATAACATTGCTTCAGGGGTTGAAACATCTATTGCTGAGCTTGCTGAAATGATTAATGAAATTTCGGGTAATACCACGCAAATTGGTAATGAGCCAGCGCGTCCTTGGGACCGCTCAGGTAAGCGCCATGGAGACCCATCTAAATCTATGCGTGAGTTAGGATTTGAAGCACAAATTACCTTGCCTGAAGGCTTAAAGCAAACTATTAATTGGACCCAAAAAAATCAGGCACTAATTCAGCAATGTATGAGTAAACATCAACGTTACTTACCTGAATTGAAAGCTTACTTTAAGATGGAGAGTGAATGATGCAATTTATTGATTTAAAGGCGCAATCTGCCCGTATTGAAGAGCGGGTGATTGCCCGGTTTAAGGGTGTGTTAGAGCATGGGGCTTATATTATGGGACCTGAGGTGCGAGAACTTGAAGTAGCTCTTGCTGAGTTTGCTGGCGTTTCTGATGTAATCGGTGTCTCCAGTGGTACAGATGCTTTGCTCATTGCTTTAATGGCGCTTGATGTGGGTGCTGGTGATGAAGTAATCACGACACCATTTAGCTTCTTTGCCACCGCAGAAGTCATTGCATTGTTGGGTGCGAAGCCTGTTTTTGTTGATATTAATCAGGAAACCTATAATCTGGACGCAAGTTTGCTTGAAGCAGCAATTACCGACAAAACGAAAGCAATTATTCCAGTGAGTATGTATGGACAGTGTGCTGACTATGATGCAATCAATGCGATTGCAACGCGTCATGCATTGCCGGTGATTGAAGATGGTGCGCAAAGCTTTGGTGCTACCTACCGAGGGAAGCAGTCCTGTGGGTTAACTACAATTGGATGTACCAGCTTTTTCCCATCGAAGCCTCTAGGCTGTTATGGTGATGGTGGTGCATGCTTTACCAATGATACAGCGCTTGCTGAGCGTATGCGCTCAATTCGAGTGCATGGTCAAGCCACGCGCTATCAACATACGCGTTTTGGTGTGAATGGACGATTAGATACGATTCAAGCCGCTATTTTACTTGAAAAATTGACACTATTTCCTGAAGAAATAGAGCTTCGTCAACAGGTTGCTGCAAGATATGCAGAAGGTTTGGCGGGTATTGTGAGAACACCTATGATTGAAGCGTACAATACGAGTGTTTTTGCACAATTTACTGTTGAAGTATCTGAGCGTGAGACAGTAAGAGCAGCACTACAGGAGCGCGGCATTCCAACAGCTGTACATTACCCTGTTGCATTGCATGAGCAACCAGTATTCAAGGAGTTTTATCAAGAAGTACTTAGTTTTCCAAAAGCAGAAGCTGCGGCAAGTCATGTGTTAAGCTTACCAATGCATCCATATTTGACTGAGGGAGATCAGGATAAAATCATGGGTGCGCTGCAAGAAGTGCTACAGGGCGAGCGCATTAGCGCTTAGGGAAAGTTGAATGGAACATTGCTATAAAAATAACACGGAGAGCACGCATTATGCCGCAAGATTTAATAGAAAAACTGAATAATCAAGAAGCGATTATTGGGATTGTTGGGCTAGGCTATGTTGGTCTGCCCCTGATGCTTCGTTTTGCTGAAGTGGGATACCGTGTTCTTGGGATTGATATCGACGCCTCAAAAAATGCTTTATTAAACGAAGGGAAGTCGTATATTCAGCATATTTCATCGGAGCAAGTAGCGGCAGTACGAAGTCGTATTAATGCAACAGATGATTTTTCGGCAGCAAGTGAAGCGGACGCACTGATTTTATGTGTGCCTACTCCACTGAATAAGTATCGTGAGCCTGACTTAAGCTATGTGTTGCAAACTGTGGATGCACTTGTCCCGCACTTGCGTCCAGGCCAGGTGATGTCTCTTGAGAGCACAACATATCCTGGTACAACGACAGAAGAGTTGAAAACGCGTATCGAATCGCGTGGCTTTGAAGTTGGCAAAGATATTTTCTTAGTGTATTCGCCAGAGCGAGAAGATCCAGGTAATGTACACTTTTCAACCGCAAGTATTCCTAAGGTATGTGGTGGGGACACTGAAAACTGTATTGAAGCGGGTCATGCTTTGTATCGCTCTGTGATTGACCAGGTGGTTCGTGTGTCGTCAACCCGGGTTGCGGAGATGACCAAGCTGCTTGAGAATATCCACCGCTCTGTCAATATTGGTTTGATGAACGAGATGAAAGTATTGGCTGATAAAATGGATATTGATATTCATGAAGTGATTGATGCTGCGGCCACGAAACCATTTGGTTTTGTGCCTTATTATCCAGGACCTGGAATTGGGGGGCACTGTATTCCTATCGATCCGTTCTATCTAACTTGGAAGGCGCGTGAGTATGGAATGCATACGCGTTTTATTGAGCTTGCTGGTGAGATTAATAGCCGAATGCCGCACTGGGTCATCGATAAAGTGTCAAATGCCTTAAATATGCGTGAAAAATCAGTCAAAAATAGTAAAATTTTAGTGCTTGGAATTGCGTACAAGTGTGATGTAGACGACATGCGTGAGTCACCTTCCATCGAAATTCTCGAGCTTTTACGGGAGAAGGGCGCGGATGTTGCCTATAGTGACCCACATGTGCCTGTATTTCCAGCGATGCGAGCACATCATTTTGATTTGCATAGTGTGCCGCTGACATCAGAAACCATACCGCAGTATGATTGCGTGTTGCTTGCGACTGCACATAAAGCGTTTGATTACGATTTAATTGCGCGCCATGCAAATCTGATCATCGATACTCGAGGTGGATTCCGTGCTTACCCTAAAGATAACATTGTGAGTGCCTAACATGCTAAAAAGAGCCCCGTGGACCATTACAGATAGAAAAATTAATGTGGCATTAGTTGGATGTGGTCGTATTGCTAAAAACCATTTGAAAGCGATTGCAGAGCACCAAGACCATTTAACTTTAACTGCTGTTTGCGATAAGAACGAAGCGTTACTACGTACGGTGGCTGAAGAGCATCAGGTGACTGCTTATGCGTCACTTGAGCAAATGCTTGAAGAAGCCGAGATTGACTTAGTCGTACTGTGTACGCCAAGCGGCATGCATCCAAGACAAACGATTCAAGTTGCAAAAGCTGGTAAGCACGTGCTGACTGAAAAGCCGATGGCCACTCGCTGGCAAGATGGGCTTGATATGGTGAAGGCATGTGATGAAGCGGATGTGCGTCTATTTGTGGTGAAGCAAAACCGATTGAACCCTCCTATTCAAGCGCTTAAAAAAGCGATTGATTCTGATAGGTTTGGTAAAATTTACATGGCTAATGTCAATGTGTTTTGGACCAGGCCGCAGGATTACTATGACCAAGGGGGCTGGAGAGGCTCCTGGGAATGGGATGGTGGTGCGTTTATGAATCAGGCAAGTCATTATGTTGACCTGATTCAGTGGTTGCTTGGGCCAATTGACTCTGTACAGGCAATGATGGGCACGCTAGGTCGGAAAATTGAGGCAGAGGATAGCGGTGTCTTAAACATTCGGTGGCGTCAGGGTGCGATGGGGTCTATTAATGTCACAATGCTGACTTACCCCAAAAACTATGAAGGTTCGATTACTATTTTGGGGGAGAAAGGCACTGTTCGAGTAGGTGGACTTGCTGTTAATGAGATTAAGCATTGGGAGTTTGAAGATAAACAGCCTGAAGATGAAGCCATTTTAGCTGAGAACTATGAGACTTCATCTGTGTATGGCTTTGGACACGTTCCTTACTATGCCAATGTCATTAACTGCTTACAAGGAAAGCCTGCTGAGATTACAGATGGTCGATCGGGGCTTGCAGCACTTGAGCTGTTAGTCGCGGCTTATCGCTCGGCAAGAGACGATAAAACCGTTCACTTGCCTTTGGAGCTTTAAGTATGACTGTTCATATTCATGAAACGGCGATTGTTGATGCAGGTGCAACCATTGGTGCGGATACACGAATTTGGCACTGGGTGCATGTAAGTTCGAAGGCTGTGATTGGCGAAAGCTGTAGTCTTGGACAAAATGTGTATGTTGGTAATCAAGTGTCCATTGGGAACAATGTCAAAATTCAGAATAATGTCTCAGTTTACGATAATGTAACTTTAGAAGACGACGTGTTTTGTGGGCCGAGCATGGTATTTACTAATGTTTACAATCCTCGCTCGGCAGTTTCCAGAAAGCACGAGTATCGCAATACGGTTGTGAAAAAAGGTGCGACTTTAGGTGCAAATTGTACTTTGATTTGTGGTGTAACCGTTGGGGAATACGCTTTTATTGCAGCGGGTGCCGTGGTGAATCGAGATGTGAAGCCCTACGCGTTGATGGCAGGGGTGCCTGCTCGTCAAATTGGCTGGATGAGCCGTTTTGGTGAGCGACTGGATTTTCAACCTTCTGAGGTGAATGGTGTGTTGCGAGCAGTTTGTGAGCATACAGGTGAGCGTTACGAAGAACGAGATGGGCAGGTAGTCAACGTATGAAAGTAGCGACTATCATTGGGGCGCGTCCACAGTTTGTGAAAGCCGCTGTAGTTTCCAGAGCGATTCAGGCACGTGATGGCATTGAGGAAGTCATTATTCATACCGGTCAGCATTATGATAGTAATATGTCAGAGCAATTTTTTGATGAACTTGATATTCCAAAGCCTGCCTATCACTTGAATGTTGGTTCAAGTTCGCATGGTAAGCAAACAGGCCAAATGCTTGAAAGTATTGAAACGGTGCTTACACAAGAAAAGCCAGATTGGGTTTTGGTCTATGGGGATACCAACTCAACGATTGCAGGTGCACTTGCGGCAGCAAAGCTTCATATTCCAGTTGCACATGTTGAAGCTGGGATACGCTCATTTAACCGCAAAATGCCAGAAGAAATTAATCGGGTTGCAACTGATCACATGAGTAACTTTTTGTTTGCACCCACAGAAAATGCAGTACAGCAATTGCGTAAAGAAGGTTTAAGTCACGAGCAAGTGATTTATGTCGGGGATGTGATGTTTGATGCAACCCTTTACTACAATGAGCGTAATGCGGGTAGAGAAACTTTGGTCGATACCCTAAAACTTACGTCTAAAGGCTATGCCTTAATTACATTACACCGGGCTGAAAATACTGACAACTCCAAGCGCATGCAGCATATTGTTTCAGCGCTGGTTGAGCTGAGTCAGTCACAAACCTTGGTGCTTCCGCTTCACCCAAGAACACGCCATATTTTACAAGAAATGAGTTTGCTCGATACATTGAATGAGCACTTAATGGTACTTGAGCCAGTTGGCTTTTTAGATATGTTAGCGCTTGAAGAGCATGCGGCGAGTATTATCACAGACTCAGGCGGTGTACAAAAAGAAGCTTATTTTAACCAAGTCCCCTGCATTACTCTACGTGACGAAACCGAGTGGGTTGAGCTGGTTGAAGCGGGTTGGAACCGCTTGTGCTCTCCAAGCGCGCCGTTTTCTCTAGTCGAAGAGCTGAGAGATTTTAACTCGCCTGTAACCTCCTTGAAGTTGTTGTATGGGGATGGGAATGCTTCAAATAAAATCGTGGATAAGTTGTTGGATGGAGCGCGTGCGTGACCCTTTCTGAGAATAGCGAAGTTATTATTTTTCGAGACGTCTGTAAATGTTATCGTCTATATGAAAATAAGTGGCAGATGGTTCAAGATGTATTTAATCTTGGTCGGAAAAAACAGAATGCCAAGCAATTTTATGCGCTTAAAAACTTGAATCTAACCGTTAGAAAAGGCGATAGAATTGGTTTGGTGGGTCGAAACGGTGCTGGAAAATCTACACTACTCAAGTTAATGACGGGAAACTTCTCACCAACCAGCGGTGAGGTCATTATTCGTGGTAAAGTGCAAGCATTGATGTCAACAGGACTTGGTTTTCATCCAGAGTTTTCAGGACTTGAGAATATTAAGGCAGCACTGTTATATAATGGACTCAGTAAAGAGAAGTACCCCGAGGTCATTGAAGATATCGTAGATTTCGTAGAGCTTGGCCCCTTTTTGAATCAGCCACTAAAAACGTACTCTCTTGGCATGCAGGCACGTTTATATTTTGCTGTTGCGACCGCCATTGAGCCAGAAGTGTTAGTGGTCGATGAAGTATTGGGTGCAGGAGATGCTTACTTTACGGCAAAATCAGCCGAGCGCATGAAACGGTTGACAGACTCTGGATGCACCTTAATTCTTGTGTCACATTCGTCCCAGCAAGTTTTACAGTTTTGTGATCAAGCTGTTTGGCTTGAGTGTGGTGAAATTGTCAAGCAAGGGGCTGCACTTGATGTGGTGAAATCGTATGAAGAGTATGCGAAAAGCTTGGAGCTAGCTGCTGACAATAAGCTATCGGAAGCCGAAGCTGGGGTTGCTCTTGCAAATAAGGATGGTGTGACACAGACGCCGTGGTTACGCGAAAAATTGTTGAAGCAAGTGCTTGCTGGGACGCCAGAGTTTTCAGCTGCGAGTTCCCAGTTTATCGCCAAAGGCGGTGTGTCACGCTGGGTATCACATGATAAGGGCCTTTTAATTGAAGATATTACGCTGCTTGACGATGAGCGTCGGGTCGTTGGATATGTCAAAACTGGGGATTCTTTAGATATTCAGATGACTATTGTTTCAGCTGAGGAAGTTGAGAAAACCTTTGATGCTTACTTTATGATTTTGCTGTTTACTGAAGATGGGCGCTGGTTAGTTCGGCACTGTAGTGAAAAGTATGAAGTGACCTTAAAGCCTGGTGAGAAATATACAGTTAGTCTCCGTTATGATGAAGTTTTATTGGGTACAGGGAAATATATTTTTTCTGCGGGAATTTACAAGGTATTAGATTTACACGATCTATCTACAGCTAAATATTACGACCTATTGTCTAGAAGTTTTGAGTTTAAAGTCCGGAATGCATATGCTATCGATGAAACTATTTTCGTCCATCCATCTCGTTGGCAAGTGCGTGATGAAGCAGCATTAGAAAAAGGGAATGCGGCTAAGGTGGTTGTATGAAGTTAAATATTTTATTGCTATGTAATAAACCACCAGTTGGGCAGGATGCGAATACGATTGTCGATCATATTGAAGCTTTTGAGAACTACTCTGAGCATACAATTTGGACTTACTCTAACTTAGGTGATTTTTCTAAGAAGCTCGATTTAAGTAAGTTTGACGCGATTATTATTCACTACTCTCTATTTATTTTGAGTAAGCGTTACTTAACGCGCTCTGCTAAGAAAAAGTTGCGTGACTATACAGGGATGAAAGTTATTTTTATCCAAGATGAATATCGAAAAATCAATCAGATGGTTGATGAGCTGGCTTATCTTGATATTGATGTTCTATTTACCTGTTTTCCTGAGTCTGAGTTTGAGAATATCTATCCCTCTGGAAAATTACCGAGATTATCTAAATATAACAACTTAACGGGCTATGTACCTGAGCGTTTTACTCAGTGTACAGATCAGCCTTTAATACACAAGCGCTCTATCCATGTGGGATATCGTGGTAGAGAGTTGCCGTACTGGTATGGAACACTTGGCTATGAGAAATATGATATTGCCAACAAGTGGGCTCAGTATGTCCCCAAAGGTGCTCTAAAAACGGATATATCGTGCTTAGAAACCGATAGAATTTATGGCAGAAAATGGAAGCAGTTTCTGACGAGCTGTAAAGCGACATTGGGGGTTGAAAGCGGCACCAGCGTGATGGATTTCACAGGGGAGTTAGAGAGGCAAGTCGATGCACATCAGATGGCGCACCCTAAAGATTCATTTGAGTCCGTGCAAAAACAGTATTTCTTGGAGAAAGAAGGCCTTCACAAGCTCAATCAAATTTCCCCTCGATGTTTTGAAGCGATTGCATTGAAAACAGTTCTTGTGCTGTATGAAGGGGAATATTCTGGAATCCTCACACCAGGCCGCCACTATATTGTTTTAAAGAAAGACTTTAGTAATATTTCGGAAGTTGTAGAACAACTGAGGGACGATGAATTTTTACAGAATATGGCTGATACGGCTTATCAAGAAATTGCGCTTAATCCTCAGTACAGTTACCAAACATTTATTAAAAGAGTGGATGACATTATTCAACATGAGTTTATTGAGCGCGGTGCATGCAAGGCGCAAGTGAGCTATGATACTTTGGTTTTTCAGCGACATATTCGTAGTCGAACACTCAAAAATGCCATATTATTTAGGGCAAGTTCAGTGTATAAGCACCTGCCTTTTAGCACACGGCTAGCGATTAAAAACTATATAGCGAAGGCAGGATATTTTTTTACGGCATTTTCTCGTAAAAGTAACAGAAAATTAGCGGTATCAGAACGTGAATAAGCCCAATATTCTTTTTTTGGCAGATACAACGCATCAAGCAGGGGCAGTCCTTGATCATATTCGAGCAGTGACAGCTTCTACCGAGTTTAACTGGCATGTATTAAATCCTTTGTCGCTGAAGACGATTGAAAAGTTGGATCTTCAACTATTCGATGCCATTGGCGTGCATTTTTCAACAAAGTTACACGGGTATTATTATTTATCTCCGTTGCTAAAGCGGAAAATCCGAGCTTATTCGGGGCCCAAATTTATTTTTCTGCAAGATGAGTATCAGAAGGTCAATCAAACTCAACATTTTTTGTATCGCTTAGGGTTTAATACTTTATTTACTTTGGTACGTCCTGAGCTATTTGACGAGGCTTATCCGGATAAGCGTTTGAAGCAGCTTAAAAAGATTTATGTACTGACGGGCTATGTAGATGATGCAATGCAGAGTATGACACCTCCACCAGTGGCTTCACGTCCACTAGACGCTTCTTATCGCAGTAGGCGCTGTGACTATCGCCTAGGTACCCTTGCACAAGAAAAAACACTGATTGCCACTGAGTTTGTGAAACGCGCTGAAGGGCGAGGCTTGAAGCTTGATGTCAGTATTGAAGAGTCCGATCGAGTGTATGGTGATGCTTGGTTTGATTTGTTGATGCGCTCAAAAGTAGTTTTAGGTACTGAAAGCGGAGCAAGTATTTGGGATAGAGACGGTCGCATCACCAAAAAAATCAATCAATTTTTACGAAAACACCAACATGCCTCATTTGATACGGTATTTGAAGAAGTTCTAAAGCCGTATGAAGGCAACCTTATCTATAGCGCTATTTCACCGAGAGTGTTTGAAGCGGCAGCAGCAAAAACTCCGATGGTGATGTTTGTCGGAGATTATAGTGGGGTTTGTATTCCAAACGTACATTATATTGCGCTTGAAAAAGATTTTTCAAATATCGAAGATGTATTTGAAAAAATGAAGGACGACGCGTATTTACAAGCGATGGCAGATAGAGCGTATGACGATTTAATCGCGTCTGGTGCTTATGCACAAAGTAAATTGGCAGATTTGGTCGAAGAGGAGTTAAAGTGCTTAATCCAGCATAAACCAGTAGCGGTTTCTAAAGACGAAATCGCGAAACAATATCAGATGCTTTTAGAGAAACATAAGTTTTTAAATCAGTTTCGTTGTTTTTATACTGAACTTGGCTTCGTTTTATCTAACTTTTTTCGCTTACTTTTTTGGGAGCCGAGTGGGACTTGGCTAGAAAAAATAAGCTTACTCACCGAGGGCGCAAAGCGGTATTTTTCGTATCTTAACCCCCGCATGAAAAAAACTTGAGTGTGGGATATGAAAACTTTTATAAACATCACCTTCGTGATCTATGGCGAAACTGATTCAGTATCGTGATGTGATGGATGGGTTTAATCGGGCTTAAGTCCAAAAATAAACCCGGCAACCACACGTCGGTGCTCACCCAGTAAGACGTTAAAAGTACGGCAAGCAGCGTCTAGGGCCATACACTCAATACCAATTTGCTTTTCACAGAGCTTTTTGATGCAGGTTAAGTTGCGTAAGTGCTGAGGCTTTTCGGTGCCTAGAATAATAATTTCTGGCTCGAGCTTGAGTATTGGCGTAAGCAATTTCTCGGTCAGCGCTTGTGCATCAGTGATATCCCAAGGACTAATGACTGTATCATGACCGACAATTAAGCTGTGCTGATAGCTAATATGATTCACCTTAATTTCAGTCTCGCTATAGGCTTGGATCGTATGTGTTTCACGGGACTCTAATTGGATTTGCATGTGGTTTAATTGCCTGTATGATGTTCGACTCAAAGTCTGATTATACCACAGGGGTTGTTTGCATGGAGGTGATAGTTAATGCATCTAAAGCGATGGATGCGCCGCATATCACGACCACATCCATTGTACATTTGCTGAAAGCTTTTGGATATACTGATGAAGCACTTCCGGTGGCGAGTCTTTTGGCACGTTACCACAATTTATCAGGCGAGTGGACAGTGCTATCTCCGATATATTGGGAAGCAACACACAACGATGCGTTGATGAGCTCAGTCGGCACAGCGTCAAGAGCGCTCTTTGAGACTTTGCAAGCCTTTGTTGCAGAAGATGGTGTGAAACTGTATTACCATGATGCCTCAACTTGGCTTTTAGCCTGTGATGAACACGTGCTGCCAAAAACCAAGCCCTTGCATACGGTTTTTAAGCATTCCATGCGACCGCTGCTGCAAGATTTGGAGCAAGAACCTTTTTGGCTTAGATTGATTACTGAGGCGCAAATGTTTTTAAGTACACAAAGTGACGCCGTAAATGGGGTATGGCTTTGGGGCACGGGCGCGTGTCATACACCACACCATAAACCGCTTGTTGTGTGCGAAGATGAAGCTTGGTGCCGGGCAGGTGATTTACTTTCAACAACGGTGAGCTTGTATCAACCTGAGATGAAACTACCGAAAAACGCTGCATGTTTCATGCCAAAGTACACGACTGATTTGCTAGAACAACT
Source organism: Gammaproteobacteria bacterium (assembly GCA_030147635.1). Classification (GTDB taxonomy): domain Bacteria; phylum Pseudomonadota; class Gammaproteobacteria; order Legionellales; family Legionellaceae; genus JAALKW01. The sequence goes on along the minus strand of JASBUZ010000053.1, from coordinate 5,758 downwards.
TGAGTCTAAATTCGAGAAACAGAACGTGCATTGGTTTTTTAATGATACCGATTTTGTGACGAAGCCTAAAAAATTTTGGGCAAAACTTTGGGGTAAAACTGCATGAAGATTACGCGACGTGATGTACCCGAGATTCCAACAGAGCTTTCAGATTTTCCGCCTGTTTTGCAACGTATTTATGCTGCTCGAGGTATTACTCAAAAGTCAGAGTTGGAAAAGCAGCTGAGTCACTTATTGCCCTTTACTGATTTGCTTGGGATAGATGCAGCAAGTGAGCGCCTAAAGCAAGCTCTGGAAAATAAAGAGCGTATTCTCATTATTGGAGATTTTGATGCGGATGGTGCAACCTCGAGTGCACTTGCAGTCTCTGCTTTGCGCGTGCTCGGTGCCAATGAAGTCAACTTCTTAGTACCGAATCGATTTGAGTTTGGCTATGGATTAACGCCAGGAATTGTTGAGGTTGCCAAAAGCTGGCGGCCCAATTTAGTCATTACAGTTGATAATGGTATTGCGAGTTTCGATGGTGTGGTTGCGGCCAATGAGGCAGGGATTGATGTGGTGGTGACTGACCATCATCTGTCTGCTGAAACGTTGCCGAATGCTTGCGCCATTGTGAATCCAAACCAACCTGGGGATACTTTTAAGAGTAAGTCGATTGCTGGGGTTGGGGTCATTTTTTATGTGATGCTCGCCTTGCGTCAAAAGCTTCGAGATATCAATTGGTTTGAAGCACAAACGATTCCAGAGCCTAATATGGCCCAGTTTTTGGATTTGGTGGCACTTGGGACTGTTGCAGATGTGGTCGCTCTTGATAAAAACAACCGGATTTTGGTTGAGCAGGGACTTAAGCGTATTCGCGGTGGGGCATGCCGTCCTGGTATTATGGCACTGATTGAGATTGCAAAACGAGAGCGTGCTTATCTTCGGGAAGCGGACTTAGGCTTTGCGGTGGCTCCGAGGTTAAATGCTGCGGGTCGCTTGGATGATATGTCGCTCGGTATAGATTGTTTGCTTGCTGAGACGGATGCTGCAGCACGAACGTTTGCAAGAGAGCTTGATGAGCTTAACCTGGAGCGGCGAAAAATTGAAGGAGAGATGCAAGAACAAGCATTGCAAGCACTCGATAAATTGGCATCACTTGAGAAACTGAAAGATTTGCCTGCTGTGCTCTGTTTAATGGATGAAACTTGGCACCAGGGGGTGATTGGTATTTTAGCGGGGCGTTTGAAAGAGCGATATCACCGGCCTGTGATTACGTTTGCAAAAACAAGCGAACAAGAGCTGAAGGGTTCAGCTCGTTCTATTCCAAACTTGAATATTCGAGATGTGCTTGCTGCCATCGATAAAGACCACCCCCACTTAATGACCAAGTTTGGTGGCCATGCCATGGCTGCGGGTCTGAGTTTATCACCAGAAAACTTTGAGGCGTTTAAAGAAGTACTGACGAGCTCGATTGAGTCAGAGCTTAAAGGGGTGTCACTTGAAGGTGTGATTCTCAGTGATGGTTCCTTGGAGCCGCGAGATTTGGAGCTTGGTTTTGCCAAGACCTTAGAGCAGGGTGGTCCTTGGGGGCAGCAATTTCAAGAGCCTGTGTTTGATGATATTTTTGAAATTGTAGATCAACGCCTGGTTGGACAAAATCATCTAAAGCTGATGCTGCGTCACCGAGATGGCAGTGAGGTGCTGGACGCGATTGCTTTTAACATTGACAAAACACTTTGGCCAAACCAAAGAGCAAGACAACTTCATGCAGCTTACCGCTTAGATATTAATGTGTATCGTGGGCGTGAAAAGTTACAATTGATGATTGCCTCTATGCGTGCAATTGCTTAATTATGCGGTTATTTTTTCAAGCTTATAACGCCTCAGTGTTTTCTGTAGATTTTCCAGACCGTGTAGAGCCCTCTATGCTTGATCCCTTATTAGAGGTTTACTTTAAGTACAGTTTAAAAAAACAGCAAGATATTTTTTTGGTACGGTCTGGATGTGCACTGATGATTGAGATGACATCAGAAAATGATGCGCGAAGTACCCAAACAAGACTTGAGCATGTGATTGTAGATCTTGCCAGGTTTTGTAACTTATACGAAATTGGCGAGAAACATTTTTTTCGTGTCAGGAATGAGGGGAGCGCAGAACATTATTATAAACCGTATCTGTCACTCAAAAAAGCGATGCAAGTTTATGCGGTATCCAAGATACTCAATGAAGTCATGAGCGACCAGTTTGCTTTGGAGTATGCAGCCCGTATTGTGGAGATTTTACTAGAGCGTCCCGGTGGACGTACACCTAAGCATGACTTGACGATATCCAGTCCGTAATTTATTTTTGAATGAAAGCCTCCAAAAAATTTCACCATGCCTAAAGACTATGAGATTTCTCGAGTAAGTCAGCCCGATATGGCGCTTTTGGTACAATGGGCCGCGGATGCCGGCTGGAATCCAGGTCTGCATGATGCAGACTGTTTTTATGCCACTGACTCAAATGGCTTTTTTGTTGGGAAGTTACGTGGTACACCCATTGCGATTGGTTCGGCTGTGGTCTACGACAAGTATTTTGCTTTTTGTGGTTTTTATATTGTGGACCCCGCGCATCGTGGTCAAGGGTATGGCTTAGCACTCACCAAAGCGCGCTTAGCTTATGTTGGCACGCGCAATGCAGGCATTGATGGCGTGCTTGAAATGCTTGATAAGTATGCACGACTAGGCTATAAAATCGCTCATCATAATGCTCGTTATGAATTGCAATCAACAGCGTTGAAAGCTATAAAACCAGAGCACCCAGTCATTGAAGTATCAAATGTTCCTTTTTCTGTATTAGCAGATTATGACCGCCGCCACTTTCCAGCGCGGCGAGATGTTTTTTTAAAGTGTTGGATTCAGCAAATAGATGCTAAAGGTTTGGCTGTGATGGAGGATGGTGTTTTGCGAGGGTATGGTGTGATTCGGCAGTGTCAGCAAGGCTTCAAGATTGGGCCTTTGTTTGCCGATACTGAGTCAGTTGCGGATAGTTTGTTTTTGCATCTAGTTAAAACTGTGGGTGATGGTGTCGTGTGCTTGGACTGCCCGCTGAATAATCCATATGCCATGGCTTTGGTGAAGCGTTATCAGTTGAATCAAGTGTTTGAAACAGCGCGTATGTATTTAAAAGAAGAGCCGAAGCTGTCAACCCATGAAATCTATGGCATTACAACGTTTGAGCTGGGGTGAGTGATGACACGAGATATGCAAGGCTATGGCCAATCAGGTGGTCAAATTGAGTTACCGGAATCGGCCCGTGTTGCGGTAAATTTTGTAATTAATTATGAAGAAGGGGCTGAAAACTCACCGATTTATGGGGATAAATATGCTGAGCTTTATGGCGGAGAGTTTCCACTTGCTCAAAAGCCAGAAGGTATGCGTAACTTAAGCATGGAATCTTTGTTTGAATATGGCAGTAGAGCTGGTATTTGGCGTCTCACGCGTTTATTTGATAAGCATCAGATTCCAGTAACTTTCTTTGTAACTGGTTTTGCGCTCACTCAAAATCCAGAGTTTTCCACCTATCTTCGAGAGGCAAATCATGAAGTTGCAGGCCATGGCTGGCGTTGGATTGATTATGCAGAAGTCCCCAAAAAAGAAGAGAGAAAACACATTCAGCAATGCATTGATACCTTCAGTGAACAAATTGGCAGGCGACCAGTCGGTTGGTATACCGGAAGGCGTAGTGCAAACACACGTGCTATTTTGTTAGAACTCGGTGGTTTTTTGTATGACTCAGATAGCTATGCCGATGATTATCCCTATTTTGAAGGAGAGCACTTAATTGTTCCTTATTCACTGGTGACCAATGATTTTAAATATATCACAACGCCAGGTTTTAGTAGCCCAGATGACTTTTTTCAACAGCTCAAACAAGCCTTCGATTATTTATATCAAGAAAATCGAGGGGCTGTGATGAGTATTGGTTTGCATGCGCGCCTGAGTGGCCAGCCTGCACGTGCTTTGGCACTCCAACGGTTTATTGAATATGTTAACGCAATGCCTGAAGTTTGGATAACGCGCCGTATGGATATTGCAGCACACTGGAAGAGATAACAGGAAACTAACAGAAAAAAATACATCACTTCAGAGCTTCTTTTGTGGGTTATCCCCAGAATCTGGGGATAAAGTTGTGGGGAAGCTGGATCAAGCTGTTAGAAACTGAAATAAGTGTTGGATAATGCCCGATGAGTACTGGCTTGCCACGTCTTGGATAAATGCCTCAAAGTCGATGGCCTTAGTGTACAGTAAGGGTGGATACGCCATGTTTGTTGAGCAGGGGTTTGGGCGCGTCTTTTATAAATTGCTTTGCAGCTTTTACTGATTTTTTAACCATCGTTTGCTGTGGCTTAAATAAAATCTGGCGTGTCAGTGGCACTTGAAACTTTTCAAAAAAAGGTGTTGCATTCATATCGTGTTGGTAGAGCCCAGTCCCGATAACAATATCCCCAATATTGAGCTGTTCACAAACAGCACCTGCAACACCTGTGAAAATGATTGAGTTGACATGTGGTTGTTTTTTTTGCACTGTCATTAAAGATTTGATGGCGGAAATTTCTTCAAGCATCGCACCCCAAATACCAATTTTCATGAGAACTCACTTCATTCATAAATCACAGGAAATTAACAGGGAAAAAGTATACCATTTCAGAGCTTCTTTTGTGGGTTATCCCCAAAATCTGGGGATAAAGTTGTGGGGAAGCTGGGTCAACTTGTTAAAAACCCTAAAAAACTGGTTTTTAAGTGTGTGTTTAATTTTAAAGAGGATATGGAAGATGTTTTCACCTATTAAAAATAAGAGGGTTGTGCTGACTGGGGCAACTAAAGGGATTGGTCGCGGTATTGCACAGAAATTTGCAGAGCAAGGTGCAAAGCTTTTGCTAATTAATCGAGATGAAAAAGCAGCCGTTGCTCTCAAAGAGAAACTTGAAAGTGTCGGTTGTGAAGCTTTTGTGTATTCAGCTGATGTAAGCTCTGCGCCGGATATGGAAAAAGCAGCAGCATTTGCTAAAGAAGCTTTGGATGGTATTGATATTGTGTGTGCAAATGCGGGTATTTATCCTTCGGCAACACTTGAGTCAATGACAGTCAGTGATTGGGATGAAGTATGTGGGGTGAATCTTAAAGGGACGTTTTTAACAGTTAAGTCTTTTTTGCCACTGTTAAAGGAAGCTGAATATGGCCGTGTGGTTTTGACGTCTTCAATTACCGGTCCTGTTACAGGGTTTCCTGGATGGTCTCATTATGGTGCGACTAAAGCAGGTCAACTTGGCTTTATGCGAACAGCTGCACTTGAGCTCGCCCAACATGGGATTACAGTGAACGCTGTTTTACCAGGTAATGTCATGACGGAAGGCTTAGAGGAGCTGGGTGAGCAATATATTGAAGAGATGCGCCAGTCTATTCCGATGAAGAAGATTGGCTCAGTCGAAGATATTGCAAATGCTGCTTTATTTTTAGCATCGAAAGAAGCCGGCTATATTACAGGACAAACGCTTATTGTAGATGGCGGGCAAATCTTACCCGAGTCAAAAGAGGCTTTGTTGTAGGCTGAAAGATAAGAGATACGAAGGTCAAGTTTGTTGATGTAAACAGACTTGATGTTATGGACCCCGCCTCCTTAAAGGCTTCACAATGAGCCGAAAATAAACGACAGTTAAGTCAATTATTTTAACCGGGAGACGGAGTATGGATGATATTAACGTAATAGGCATTGACTTGGCAAAGAATGTTTTTCA
>JASBUZ010000020.1 GCA_030147635.1 Gammaproteobacteria bacterium | reverse complement strand
TGAGGCATCTGATTAGAAAATTTTTCGTAGTCTTTTTTCGACGTCCCGCGGTTTATCCGCGGGATCCAGGTTTTTATCATAGGTTGGCACTGGATTCCGCGGGTAAACCGCGGAACGTTGGCATTTTTTGAGCGGGAATTGCTGGCCGGGCGAGAGAGACATTTTATTTGAACAAACAATCGTTTATAATTGCGCTCTCTCTTTTTTTTTCATTAACTATACAGATAGGCTGTTCAATTTATGGTGTTTGTTGCTACAGGTCTTAATCATAAGACAGCGCCGCTTGCTGTACGTGAAAAAGTGGCACTGCTATCCACATCAGAAAATGCACTGCCGGAGCATTTGCTTGCTCTTCCTTTTGTACACGAAGCTGTTATTTTATCGACTTGTAATCGTACCGAGTTGTATTGCGAAGTAGACGATTCAGAAAAGCTTCTAGCCTGGCTGTCTGATATGAGTGCTTTATCGCATGAGCTGCTTTCATCTTATGTTTATCAGTACGAAGGAATCGAGGCAGTTCAGCATTTGCTGCGGGTCGCATCAGGGCTCGACTCTATGATGCTTGGAGAGCCACAAATTTTAGGACAGTTAAAACAAGCATTTCGATATGCCGACGAACGCCATGCTGTGTGCCGTAATTTACGCCATATTTTTCCTTTTGTGTTTAGTGCGAGTAAACGTATTCGTACCCAAAGTGGTATAGGAAATAATCCTATTTCTGTGGCATCTGCTGCAGTTCGTTTAATTGGACAAATTTTTTCAGACTATAAAAACCTTAAGGTTTTTATTATTGGCTCAGGCGAAACAGCAGCTTTGGTCGCCAAATATTTATATCAGCAAGGCGTTCAAGATTTTTCTATAGCGAGTCGAACGCGTGAAAATGCGGATAAGCTGGCTTTAAAATGGCATGCAAACCCACTCTCTATTACAGATATTCCAGCTCATCTACCCAAGGCTGATGTGGTGATTTCAGCAACTGCATGCCCTCTCCCCTTCATTGATAAGGCAATGGTTCAGCAAGCTATTGGAGAGACGCGAGAAACGCCCTTGTTTTTCTTGGATTTAGCAGTGCCACGTGATATTGCACTGGAGGTATCTGAGCTTACTTACGCCCATCTATATAATATCGATGACTTACACCTTGCGATTGAAAAAGGGTTAGACGAGCGACGAAATGCGGCGGCCTCAGCAGAAGCGCTTATTACCCCGGAGCTTGAGCGTTATAAAAAAGAAAGCCGTATTCGAGCAGCACAAAAAGTGATTTCTGACTACCGGGAGCAAATGCAACTTTTGGCCGAGTTTGAGCTTCGGCGTGCCACTAAAAAAATGCAAGCAAAGACCTGCCAAAACACTGTCATGCGTGAATTTTCAGATAGACTATTCAATAAATTGACTCATGCGACTACGATTGGTTTAAGACAGTTGGCGGCTGATGGGCACTCCGATATATTATCACTTGCAGAGTACTTACTTAACACGGACCTTCCTCGTATCCGATATGAAGACATCACTTAGAGTAAAGCTTGAGCAACTTCTCGAGCGTTTTGAAGAAATTGGACACCTGCTTTCTGACTCTGCTGTAATTGCGGATACTGAGCAATTTAAGGCGCTGTCAAAAGAATATGCTCAGCTTGAGCCGGTTGCTGAAGATTACCGGCAACTTGCTGCAGCTGAAGATGAGCTAACTTCATTGGATGAGTTAATTCAGTCTGATGATGCTGATATGGTAAGTATGGCTAAAGAAGAGCGTCCAGAAGTCCAAAAGCGCATAGAAACGCTCACCGAGACCTTACAAGTTCACCTGATTCCTAAAGATCCAAACGATGAAGGCAATGTTTACCTCGAAGTGCGTGCCGGCACCGGAGGTGATGAAGCTGCTATTTTTGCCGGAGACTTATTTAAAATGTACAGTCGATATGCCGAAAATGAAGGCTGGCAGATTGAAATTATCAGCATGAATCATGGTGAGCATGGCGGGTTTAAAGAAGTGATTGCTCGCATCATTGGCAAAGGTGTTTATTCAAAACTCAAATTTGAATCAGGTGCGCATCGCGTACAACGTGTTCCTGAAACTGAATCACAAGGCCGTGTACATACTTCAGCTTGTACGGTTGCTATTTTGCCCGAAGTCGATGAAATTAATGATATTGAAATTAAGCCTGATGATTTACGGATTGATACATACCGCTCATCGGGGGCCGGTGGACAGCACGTTAACAAAACAGATTCAGCGGTTCGAATTACTCATATTCCAACAGATGTTGTTGTGGAGTGCCAAGATGAGCGCTCACAGCACAAAAATCGTGCGCGTGCTATGAACTTGCTGAAAGCCAAGTTACTGGATAGAGAACAACGCAAACAGCAAACCGAACAAGCCGAAGCGCGTCGCTCATTGGTGGGCAGTGGCGATCGTTCTGAACGAATTAGAACATATAACTACCCACAAGGACGCTTAACAGACCATCGAATTAATCTGACTTTATATCAATTAAATGATGTATTAGCTGGTGATTTGACATTGGTAATTGACCCATTAAAGCAAGAGCATCAAGCAGACTTGCTTGCAACGCTTGGTAAGCAAGACAGTCATGCCTGATATTAAAACCTTGCGTCGAAATGCTACAGCGCGGCTTAAAGCAACAAGCACAACGCCAGAGCTTGATGCTGAGCTTTTGCTTGCTACAGTTTTAAATAAGCCACGTGCATTTTTGTATGCACACAGTGACGACATACTTACACCAGAACTTTTACAAACGTTTGAAGCTTTACTTGCCAAGCGATTAAGTGGCGAGCCAATGGCCTACTTACTTGGAGAGCGTGAATTTTGGTCACTCCCCTTTTATGTGACATCAAACACACTGATTCCAAGACCTGAAACTGAGCTACTGGTCGAACTGACTTTAGATGCATTCGCTATAAACCAAACTTGTGACGTGCTTGAACTTGGGGTGGGTACTGGTGCCATTGCAGTTGCTCTTGCAACAGAAAAGCCTGATTGGAATCTCATTGCAGTTGATAAAAGCATTGATGCCCTTGCAGTTGCTGAAAAAAATGTCTTTCGACATCATGTCAATAACGTTAAATTACTTCAATCAGACTGGTTTGAAGCGTTGGATGAGCTATTTTTTGATATCATTGTGTCCAACCCTCCTTACCTTGCTGAAGATGACCCACACCAACATCAAGGGGATTTGCGCTTTGAGCCCAAAACAGCTTTGGTAAGCGGTGTTGATGGTTTGCGTGACTTAGCGCACATCATTCAAGGCAGCTTAGAGCATCTAAAGCCAGGTGGCGCTTTGTTTTTGGAGCACGGCTGCACACAAGGCGAAGCAGTCATCCAATTACTCATGGAATCTGGATACAAAAATTTACGTACTTGGCAAGATACTAATCATAACGATCGCGTCACCATTGGCTGGAAATAATAGCTTTAAAATAATACTCATGATTTCCTGGCATGTTCGTGCAAGGCAGTTTATAATCAAAGCAATTTTTTTGGTAATTTAACGCGTAGAATCAATACATATGTCCGTAAACGATCAAGAACAGCAACGCTCTCAGATTGCAAAAGTTATTAGTCTTGGTAAAGAACAAAGCTACCTGACTTACCTTCAAATCAACGATTTGATGCCTAATATTGTGGATACTGAACATTTTGATGTCATCATCAATATGTTGGAAGGCATGAATATTAAAGTATTCGAGCGCCCACCAAGTGCTGATGAGTTGCTTTTACTTGGCGACACAGAAGAAGCACCGGAAGATGTTGAAGAAGCTGCGGCGGTTCTTGCTTCCGTTGCCAAAGAAACTGGGCGCACCAGTGATCCGGTTCGAATGTATATGCGGGAGATGGGGACTGTTGAACTGCTGACGCGTGAAGGCGAAATTCGTATTGCGAAGCGAATTGAAGAGGGCATTCTCCAAGTACTTAAAGCATTATCGCAGTACCCTGAGACCGTTGAGATTCTACTTAAGAATTACGATCGTGTTCTTGCGGAAGAAATGCGCCTGAATGATGTCGTTAGTGGCTTTGCTGATGATGAAGAGGAAGCACCAGCGTCTAGTATTGGCTCTATGCTTGATGAAGATGATAAAGACTCAGCAGCACTTGAAGACGATGATGACGAGGATGACGGTGGTGATACTGGCGGGGATGAGGGTGATACCGGTCCAAGTCTTGAGCAAGCCAAAGAATATTTTGATGAGTTGCGAGAGCGCTTTGTTGTCGCCTCAGAAGCTTTAAATGCTCATGGGCGTACTAATAAGAAAACGGAAGCTGCCATTGAGTTAATGGCCGAGTCTTTTTTAAAGCTCAAGTTAAACTCTAAGCAGGTTGATCGCTTAACGCGTCACTTCCGTCAGATGCGAAATGATATTCGTGAGTTTGAGCGTCGTATTATGCGACTTGCACTTGAAAGAGGTCGTGTTCCAAGAAAGCTATTCATCGATACTTTCCCAGGCCAAGAAACCAACTTAGATTGGCTGGATACCCTGCTCGAGAAAAACAGCAGCAAATTAGATGCTGAACGCATTGAGAGTGTTACGGTTGAAATCAAGCAATTGCAAAAAAAATTAATTGAAGTCGAAGAAGCCTCTGGTCTGAGCATCATTGAAGCCAAAGACATCAACCGGAAAATGTCTTTAGGTGAGGCTAAAGCACGTCGTGCTAAAAAAGAAATGGTTGAAGCAAACTTGCGGCTTGTAATTTCTATTGCTAAAAAATACACAAATCGTGGTTTACAATTCTTGGATTTAATTCAGGAAGGTAATATTGGTTTGATGAAAGCCGTTGATAAGTTTGAGTATCGTCGTGGTTATAAATTTTCGACGTATGCAACTTGGTGGATTCGCCAAGCCATTACGCGTTCAATCGCGGACCAGGCTCGTACCATTCGAATTCCAGTACACATGATTGAAACAATCAATAAACTGAATCGAATTTCCAGACAAATTTTGCAGGAAACTGGGCGAGAAGCAATGCCTGAAGAGCTTGCAGAAAAAATGGAATTGAGCGAAGACAAAATCCGCAAAGTCTTGAAGATTGCCAAAGAGCCTATTTCGATGGAAACTCCGGTTGGAGATGATGATGAGTCTCGTTTAGGTGACTTTATTCATGATGACAATATGTCTTCTCCTATTGACTCAGCAACCACTGAGGGGTTAAGAGAAGCAACTCTTGAGATTCTCGAGACCCTAACCCCTCGTGAGGCGAAAGTGTTACGGATGCGTTTTGGTATTGAAATGAATACTGACCATACGCTTGAAGAAGTCGGTAAGCAATTTGATGTGACGCGTGAGCGAATTCGTCAAATTGAAGCAAAAGCACTTCGCAAGCTTCGTCATCCATCACGCTCAGAGAAATTGAAGAGCTTTATTGATACGGAAGAAAGTTCTTCATAAAACATATCTCTCACGTCGTCTTTGCGAACTGACGTTGTTGCGTGGATAACCGCTCCGCCTACGTGCCCTGGTTTATTCCTGCCTCTTGCTCACAAGATTCTTCTTTAGAGGGGGAATTTCAGTTTTTGAGCTGATAGGAGTAGATTAGTTTTCACGAAGTCTAGGTGGCGCATATAAGAAGAATGGTTTAGACTTAAAAATGAGTGGGCGTGATGTTTATCAACTAGGAGATCATCATGAGCATTTCAGAAAAAAAAGTGGCTAATCCTCTTAATTTTTATGAAAAACCCTCCGATGTTGCACACGATAGAAATTTATCTTTAGAACATAAAATCAAAGCACTCGATAACTGGCTCAACGATATTGACTTGCAGCATGTTGCTGACGAAGAAAATATGCTGGGGACACGTACAGAGCAGAGAGAGCAAGTTGATTATTTAAGACGACTACTACGTACCTATCGCGCGCATCAGGCACATATGGACAAAACACGGCATTAACGACCATGGATGAACTGATTTATGGACATTTTATACACCTGCCCTATGCATCCAAAAATTCGGCAGGCGACTCCCGGTGACTGCCAGCTATGTGGCATGGCACTAGAAGCTGAAACACTTTCTCGTCAAGCTGAAGAACCTGCAGAAAATTTTGAGTTAACTGATTTTAAACATCGTTTTTGGACAAGTTTGTTTTTAAGCTTGCCGATAGTGAGTTTGAGTATGGGAGAACATCTTCTTCCCATAGGCCAATGGATTACACCTGAATTTTCAAGTTATCTTCAGCTTATTTTTGCAATGCCTGTTGTGCTTTGGGGGGGATTTCCATTTTTTAAGCGAGGCTTTAACTCACTGAAAACGCGTAGTTTAAATATGTTCACCCTAATCTCAATGGGTACTGGAGTTGCACTCGTATATAGCATCATAGCAACACTACTTCCGGATATTTTTCCGGCCAGCATGCAATTTGCCCCCCATGTGATGCCTGTATACTTTGAAGTGGCTGCGATGCTTGTGGTTTTGGTTTTACTTGGACAAGTCTTAGAGATCAAAGCACGAGAAAGAACAGGACATGCTATTCGAGCACTTCTTAACTTAGCGCCACAAATCGCACATCGTGTACTTCAAGATAAAGAGGAGGACATTCCAGTCGAAGATGTGAAGATTAAAGATATTTTACGAGTGAGGCCTGGTGAAAAAATACCTGTGGATGGTGTGGTGGTTGAGGGCGAGAGCTTCGTGGATGAGTCAATGTTGACCGGTGAGGCGATGCCTGCCTTAAAAACACTACAAACCAAAGTGATTGCAGGCACGGTAAACGGTGCAAGTATACTCACGGTTGAAGCTGAAAAAATCGGCAAAGACACGATGCTTTCGCAAATTATTCATTTGGTTTCTAAAGCCCAGAGAAGCCATGCCCCTATTCAACGCTTAGCTGACAAAGTAGCAGCATACTTTGTACCTATTGTCATTGGAGTAGCTATCTTAAGCTTTATTGCTTGGATATTTTTTATGCCAGCGGAAGGGATAAGTCATGGTATGATGGCGGCAGTCAGTGTGCTGATTATTGCATGCCCCTGTGCGCTTGGTTTGGCAACCCCGATGTCAATTATGGTCGGTGTGGGGCGTGGTGCACGAAGAGGTATTTTGATTAAAAATGCTGAAGCACTTGAACGACTCGAGCACGTTAATACCATCTTTTTTGATAAAACAGGCACGCTAACCGTGGGTCATCCGACAGTAACAGAAGTCATTACAATGGATACACAGGATAAGCAGGTCTTGCTGAGTTATGCTTATGCATTGGAAAGAAACAGCGAGCACCCACTAGCTGATGCCATTAGAAAAGAAGCAGAGCAGCAAGCTCTCCCACTCTTAGAGATAGAAAATGTAAAAGTTTCGCCTGGTGCAGGAATTAGTGGGCATATGAATGGCAAACAAGTTGCTTTAGGCAATGAAGCTTATATGCTGAAACTGGGTATTGACCCCGGTGGTTTGGAGCAGCAAGCAAATGCATCTCGAGAAAAAGGTGCGACGGTAATTTGGATGAGTGTAAATGCGGAGGTAGCGGCACTTATTTTAATTATGGACCAGGTGAAGCCATCGAGCCATGCTGCTTTGCTTGCGCTCAAGCAAGATAACTTAAGTTGCGTGATGTTAACCGGAGACAATCAAGTAACTGCTTATGCAGTTGCGCGTGAGCTCGCTATCGATGAGATTTATGCTGAGGTTTTACCAGAAGAAAAGCATCGATTAATTCAAAGCTACCGAGAAAAAGGCAAGGTAGTTGCAATGGTAGGTGATGGCATTAATGATGCGCCCGCGCTTGCGGAGGCCGATGTTGGTATTGCCATGGGCACAGGTACGGACGTTGCAATGGAAAGCGCTGGGGTTACCCTACTTCGTGGAGATTTAACAAGTGTAGTCGAAGCGATTCACTTATCAGAGTCGGTTATGCAAAACATTCGACAAAACCTCTTTTTTGCCTTTTTTTATAATGGGCTGAGTGTTCCTTTGGCTGCTGGTGTGCTCTACCCATGGTTTGGTGTACAACTTTCTCCCCTAATTGCAGCACTGGCTATGTCGCTGAGCTCTCTGAGTGTGGTTTTAAATGCTTTGCGTCTCAATACTAAGAAGCTGTTTATTGGCGGCTAACTTCTGGAGGCGTGTGTTTTGGTGGATTTACTGGTCGTCCAATATTAAATTCTCTATCAATTCCGCCGTGCTTCCAGCGACTTTCTGTTTTTACTTTGTAATCAATAGACGTCAAGTCGCAGGTTTTCAAGGCTTTCAGTTGAGAGCCTTGATGCATTTTATCAATAAATAAAGAGTGATAACGGTTTTTCCCTGCCCCTGAAAAAAGCTTCATCTCAATGGCAAGTGCAATCAATGCTTCTTTTACAAGCTTAACCTGTCGTTCACTGTACCCTTTTTCAAGGTAAGTTGCTTCTTCTTCTGGTGAGAGTCTAAATCTAGATTCTGCAGATAAGAACTCTTCACTATTTGGATTGTCCGCTGGGTCATGTGTTAGATACCAACCGAGCAAGTTAATGCTACGACTAATGATAGCAGCTCCTGTTAGAATCCAAGATGCGGTAATAATTGCCTCTAAAGTTCCCCATCCAATAGGGTTAGATAAAAGCAACCCAACAACTGCGGTCGTTGCTAGAGAAAGGAGTGCAATGGTGACAACAAAAGCAGCAAGGTTAATGAGTTTATTTTTATTTGAGTGAATATCCTCTAAGTAAACAAGTAAATCATCATAGATAACACCAAGCACATCTAAAGGTCTGATTGAGTTTTTCACATTATTGTTAAAATTGAAAAGAAGGCTATTTATGAACGTATTGCCTTTGTCTTTGTACTCCCACTCAAACCGCTCAGAGCTGAAGGAATTCGAAAAAGCCTTGTGCCCAACACGTGATTTAATTTGATCTGCATTGAGTGAAATGATCTGATTCTTTCTTGGGACTAAGCTAGTTAGTGCTTGTATGTTTTCTTTAGCAGCTTCTACAGGCATAAAAGTTGGTTCAAAAATATTTGCCATCGAGTTGAGGCGATAGAGTCGTTTACCATCTACTAAGACGCAAACGTGACGAGAAGTCATTCCCATCCAAACGCGTTCTAAATCTTTGACTGTGGCAGTCATCGCTGCACTTACATTTTTAAAGCGATTATCAGCTCGTGTTTCAGACGAAGGATTTAACTTTTCAAACTCTACTGCACTTAAATGGTGTAGGTTCATTCCTCTTGAAAAGAGGTGAGACTCCCAGCGCTCAATCGCTTCATTTTTTTCTGCTTCACTATGCAAAATAGCTGCCATTTGAATTCGTAAAGACTCTTCAAATAATTGGTATAAGTCCTCATCTAGGTCAGCTACAATTTCTTCCAATGTTTTTTGAAACGACAGTTTTTTAATTGAGAGCTTCTCTATTTGTGTTGAAAGACTTGCATCACTTTTTAAAATTTCTAAGGTTTCAAAAATTTCACCTCGATTCATTCTATTTAATGCATCGAATACTTTAACAATAGCGTCTAATACGGGCTTGATATCTTCAGGCATTTTTTCACCCAGTTTGCTACTTAAATATATTTAAGTATAGAAGAAAATAAACCGGTATGTTGGTTGTTCTCAATTGGAGGTTGTGTTATTATTTTGAGCTATTTGTTTTTTATATGATATGCGTTGTGAGCGTATTTGAATGTATAGATAGGGCTAATGAGGCAGTCAAACGTTTAGATAGCCCGAATGCTTTGACTGACAAAGCGTATTTGTTTTTTTCTTTTCAAGCTGAGCCTCAGTATAATGCCAGAAAAGAAAAAGAAAGCGTGCTTTTTAGGAAAATCAGCAGCCGTCTACTTGAAGAGCAAAAGTTACTTGAAGCAAGCAGTGATAATTACGCACATTTAGAGCAATTAGAATATGATTTAATCCCAGAGATTGAAGCATATTTAAAAAATAACACGCCTATTTTTCGTGCTGAGCTTGATTTTATTTTGAATGAGCTTAATTTAATTTGTAACGCGAGAGGTCCCGCAGGCTATGTAGTGAGCAAAAATGTAAGACTTGCTAAGTATGAGTCTTATCCGTATAAAATAGCAGATGTTGTGCAAGGTGCGAGCGCAGTGGGAAGTTCTCCGGGGATGTGTTACGGAATAAGCTCGATGATGGCTATTCCCGACAAATCTCCTTATATGAGAGCCATAGGTATTGAGAGACCTTATGTGCCCATTACCCGAGAAATTTATGAGCATCAAAAGAATCAGATGGCTGAAAAAGCTGATCAGAAGCTCATTAAGAAGACTCAACTGACACGCAAACACTTTTGCCCTAATACAGTAAAACAGGCACAAGAAATTCTAAGTTATGCTAAAGCACAATCATCAAAAGATCTGATGCTTTCGTTATATGCACCTGGTATTGCCCATGCATGTTATTTACGCGTGAATATTACCGAAGATCAACAGCAAGAAATATGGTACATGGACCCCAATCATGGTGCTTATCGTTTTACTAATGCCGCGGAATTTATTGAGTTTTTCACCCTAAGTCATGAGCAATGTAGATATACTCGATACCAGCTGATTGAAATGCAGTACGATCCAGAGGGTAAATTGTCGAGAGCACAAAGCTTTTGGGATATTTGGTTTTTTATGTTAACAGGTCGACATTATCAATATGGTGATGGTATCACTGGAAATCTTCTATTTGCGCTTTATGTGGGAGTAAGCGTTGTTACGACCACATTACTGTCAGACGCAGCACTGACTTTAGGCGTTCTGTTATTCCCTCCCGTAGGTGCATTTTTCTTTAGTTTGTGCACTGATATCCTACTTATGAGGGCACTTGTTTTTGGTTATCAAGGTATTCTTGGGCCTATACAATATCTCGAGGAGTGTTGCTATCAGCTGGGTGGCTTTGTGAACTCCCTCATGGGATATTCTGAAAAAGAGGAGCTCACTAAAGCGCTTGACGAGGCATTGGAGAGCCCTGCTTTTTTAATGGTTTAAAGCGTACATGCTTTGAAACGCTCTCTGAGCTCAAATATATACTCCGTTGGCATGAGTCCAAAGGAGAGTAATGTATCATGAAAACATTGGGGAGAGAGCTCCCCAAATTCTTCGGTTAGGTTTTTCTTAAGCGTTCTAATTTTTAAAAGTCCATGATAGTAAGTAGTTGCTTGTGCCGGTGCAATGAAGGCATACCGTTGGTACTCAACCTCAGCGAGCGCTTGAGAGATGCCAAGTTCCTCATGTAGTACATGTAAGACGTCTGCTTTTGTCGCTTGGTTTTTATGAATCATGGGGTCCAAAAAGTAGCGTGCAATTCGTAAGAGGCGCATTTGTAAAATGCCAAACTGTGCTTCAAGACTTGCATATGGATAAATTAGATCTTCAGCATATAGTGCCCACCCCTCATGATTGACGGGGTTTTCCGCGTAAGCTGCCCGTACTAAACTCATTTCAGGCGCAAGGACTCGGCGTAGGTGTAAGTCGTGTCCAGGCCGACCTTCGTGTGCCATGAGTGCCACAGTAATAGATGGATAAGTAAAGTCATCATACGGTAGGCCTTTAAGTGCTGTTGGCACAATAAACTCTGGTGTCATTCCTGCGTGATTGATTCTTGGAGGCATATAAATATGAGGGGCCGGCATTGCTTTACTTTCTGCAAGTGTTGCAAGCCGTATTTTTAATAGTTCATTAGGTAAACTTAGAAGGTGATGTGCTTTGATGATTGATTCAATTTCATCAGACGTTTTTTGGTAAAGCGACATCACCTCTTCAGGCGAAGTTAAAGGTTTTTGTTTTAAAAAAGCGACTACAGCTTTAGGTGCCTGATTGTCTAGGTGATTTTTTTTGCAATTTTTTGAGCAAGCGCTTGGTACTCTTGGTAGAGGAGTGCGTAGTCTTGTTTGCCAACGGCAATCATTGCCTCAGGGTTTGCTTCTTTAACCCCATAGTTTTTAAGCTGTTGACGATAAAGGGCTTCTGGCATTGCAGGTGTTTGGCGCGCATGAGGCAGTAGAGTCTCTTTTATAAACAAATCAAACGCTTCGGCTTGTTTCTCGTATTGAGTAAAGTCATTTTTCCAGCCATCACGGCCTGAGTCTTGAAGTAGCTCTTTTACCGCGTGCAGATAAATTGGGCTGTTTTGTAGATAATACGATAATTCTTCAAAGCTTGGATAAAGCGCTTTGTCTGCAGGATATTTTCTGAGGGCTGCTTCGATATATTGCTGATAGCGATTGAGCGTGTCAGATACAACATAGGCATGAAAACGTTTCACAGCACTTGCTTTGCGTGCATCATTGGCTTGTGGGCTCATTAAGAACTTTAGGTGTTGAAAGACAACTTGTGTGCCTGGCATAAAAGGAATGACTTTTTCAGCATGATTAAATCTAAGCACTTTGATTTGGTTTTGTATGTATTCGTTTAAGAGTTTTAAATCAATAAAACCATCGTGTGTATTGGTGAGCGTTGCAAGATTTAAGAGCTTTTTATACCAGCGTTGATAAACTGACAATAACTTTTCATCCAAGTCGACTGTAGGCTTACAAGCTTTTTCGTCATATTCAGAAAATCCTATCTCGCTTGCTTTTTCTGGTAGGTAAATGGCAAGCTCATGCGTGAATTGGCTGGTAATTTGATTAGAGCGCTCAAGCTCTATATCAGCGTAGCTGTTTGAGATATATAAGCTTAGTCCGAGGAACAGTGCATGATTTATTTTTTGAAGCCACATGATAAAGCGAGACCAAACCAGAAAGTTCGAGTGGTTTGAGCATCGTAGCACAGTTAGGCTTTTGAGTTAAATGTGGCAAGCGAGTGATTTATTTCGGCACAAAATAAGGTGATTAACCAGACCAAGTCAATCCAAATAATAAAAAATGGGAGAATGGCAAATACACCGTACATCATTTCATACAACGTGACATAGCTGAGATACAAAGAAAAGCCAAGCTTAACAACCTCAAATAAGACAGTGGCAAGCAAAGCACTAATTTGTGCTTGAGAAAACTTAACTCGAGTATTCGGTACGACATAATATAAAAAAGAGAAGCTAACCCACGCCAGCAAAAATGGGGCGTATGCCATGAGTAGATTTTTCTCGATTGCATATTGTGCACCAAAAATAGAGACTTCCCGCAAATAAGTACTGAGCAATAAACTACAGCCTAAGAAAACAGGCAAAACAAATAAGATGGCGAGATACACAAGAAAGCCGTTTAATGGTTTTCGGGTGTTTCCAACCCGCCATATTTTATTCAATGCTAACTCGATGTTATAAATCAAAAGCATGCTGTAGAGTAAAATTGCAATTCCGCTAGAGAGTGAAAATTTACTGGCTTTCGCTGTAAAATCAATGATGTAAGATTGTATCTTTTGGCTAGAGTCTGGAACTAGATGACTAAAAATAAAGTTTTGCAGCGGTTCACGGACTTGATCGAAATAAGGCAACAAAGCGAGCAGTGTAAAAAATACCGTCAGTAAGGGAACCATTGTGAGAAGTGTTGTGATGGTTAAAGAGCTTGCACGGTGCGTACAGTCATTTTTAATATAATTTTTAATGGTAAAAATTAGGAATGTGTAGATTTTAGAAGTAAGTTTTTGATTCACACGGCCTGCTCCTTTAAGTTTCATAGATTATTGTAATATCAGCTGCGTTGTCGTCAAGTTGATTTAATTCAAATACTTATTTACAGTGAACACCTTGACTATAAAGGACTATTAAGTATGAAATGCATTCTATCTGCCTCTCGCTTCCTAATACTGTTGCTCAGTCCTACGATATGGGCTGCGAGTGCTGGCACCGTGATTTCAGTTGAAACACAGACAGGAGGGGCAGTACAAATTCCTGTTGGCTCTGTTGCACGTGTTGGTTATACCGTCACCAACAACTCCCCTGTTACTCATACTTTGACGCTGAAGCCTGTGCAAGGGGTTCAAGCGATTCGAATGGGTGTTAATGCTTGCTCAATCCCCTTCACTTTGGCTCAAAATCAGACTTGTAATTTAACGCTAGAAGTTGATCCTGAAACTTTCCAAGGTCCGCAGCTTAGGCCCATGATTTGTAATACCATGCCAACCCCTTTCTTGTGCTCACAGCCACAGCCTTCAGATGTTGTAATGGTAAGTACGATTGAGCCTGCTACAAAAACGGCAGTTGGTGTAAATCAAGAGACTGCTGAGAATACCCCCTTATTGGTACAGTCCAGAAATGGCGGAGGAACTTGGGGTACAGTTGATGTAAGCGAAACACCAGATGGTGGCCAATTTTTTAATACCGACTGCGCAGGTTCCGGAGCAGGTACGTATTGTCTGGCAGTTGGAGGTACTCCAGATGATGCTTCAGCTTATACAGTACCTCCTTTTATTGTATCAACAGGAAGTGATGGAACAATATGGCGCTTGGTAAATATTTCTGGTGCGCCGGCACTTGGTAATTTTTATGGAACAAGTTGCAATAAAGATGCACAGTTTTGTAATGCAGTAGGAGATGCCATTTTTTACGACAATACAGGCACCACTTTAACTGCTACACCTCCACTTATTGCTCAAAGCGTAGATTATGGTCGAACCTGGGCTATCAAGGAAATAACAGGTGGTAATGTCCCAGCCAACGCCTCTTTTATTAGTTCAAGCTGCGCTTACCAATCGGGAAGAAGCACGGTGTGTGTTGCTTCGGGGCAAGCACTTGTTGCACCAGGAAATTTAAAGAGTACGTCTAATAACCCGCTTTTGGCTCAAACAAAAGACAGTGGTGTCTCGTGGTCTGTGGTGAATGTAAATGGTGCGCCGGAATTTGGATATTTTTATCATGTAAGTTGCTCACAAGATAATGACAGAGCGATATGTGTTACAGTAGGGCAAGACTATTCAACCACTTCTCCCCTGCTCGCTCAGACCAATACAAGTGGTGCAACTTGGAATACAGTTTCGCTGCCTGACATGGTTCGAAGTGGCTACTTGAATGACATATCTTGTTTAGGCAAAAGATGTGTCGCAGTTGGCGCAAATTTTGAAGAACAACCTGATGGCTCAAGAATTTATCAACCGCTTGCCTTTCAAACAGTAAATAGCGGCCTTTCTTGGTCCATTGTTGATATTAAAGGGCTATCAGCAGTTAAAAACGGCATGTTATATACGGTTCATAGCACTGGAAGTGATGATAATTCAGTCTTTGTTGCGGGAGGCGCGAACTACGATACTGAAAAGCCACTGCTTGTACAAACGCTTGATGGTGGTGCTAACTGGTCTGTAATCAATGTATCCAATGAGCCTTTGGGATGGTATAACACGGTGACTTGCACAGGAGAGCTGTCGACAGCGACTTGTACTGCTGTAGGGCAAATCGGGCTGTCGCCTTCGGCCCCACTGATTGTGCAAACGAGAAATGGTGGCGCTGATTGGGCTGTGGTTGCCTCAAGTACGATATCTGGTCTTCCTAACCAAGGGGTTTTTTATTGGGGCGCATCTACGGGGGGGTAACTATTTCTCTTGTTCGCTGAATTCATGGACCCCGTGACAAGCACGGGGCGTAGATATTTTAAGACATAAACAGAGTAGATAAGGGCTGCAGAACTATTTCAGCAATCACGAATGAGGTGATAAATCCTAACCATAACTTTTTTCCAACCAAGCCAGATGACTCTTTTAATGCATGAAAGTAGACTGTAATTTGGTAGATGAATAAACATAAGATAACAGCTCCTAATAAATTCATGCTTAGGCCAGTTTTGAGTTGAATTCCCTGAGATATATCAATGGCAAGAAAGTCTGGATTTAAGATCTGTATTGCACTCATTAATGCTGTTAAAAAAAGTAGAGGGAATCGAGCGAAAGCAACGGTTCCTAAAAAATCGATCACTCGTACCTTCTTTTTCTGCGTAAGCTTTGTCATTATCATGAAAACACTTGATAAAACAATCCAGCTTACAGCGTTTTGGTACAGCAGAAGCCAAAAACTAATGTCTGCAGTTTGTTTTGTTACAACGTGTGCATTTAAAACTCCCATTACGCCAATAAAGTAAACTTGGGCTATTGTGCCTAAAAAGCTTATGAGCATGAAAATAGCCACTCCAAGAAATAAGGCCTTTGTACCTGCTATTTTTTGAAAAGGGTTAATAAGTACTGAGGAGCTCACTCTTTTTAAGAATGACTTTTTGTCTATAGCTTCAATAAGTACTTTATAGTCTGCTTCAGAAATTTTATGTTCTTTTAACATCACGTTTAATCTTTCTTTATCTTGATTCATTGTTAATCTCACAATTTAATTAGCATGGCTGCTGCTTCTTTGGCTGATAACTTGCCCTCTTCAACCATTTTCAATATTTTGGTTTTGTCACTATCTGCCTGCACATCTATTGCATCTAGTCTTCCAATTAAGGTGTTTAATCGGTTCCTTAAGGTTGGATAAGAAACCCCTTGCTGACGCGCCATTTCTTTCAGGCTGCCAGAGCATTTCACAAAATCAAACACAAATTGCAATTCTTCCTTTGGTAGCTTCAATAAAGGTGGAATTTCAAATTCTCCTGAAAAAGCAGTATCACAAGTAGAACATTCGATGCTTTTGATTTGTAACTTTGAGCCGTCACAGGACGGACAGCTCGTAATAAGTTTACTCACTCTAATTACTCCTCTTTATTTGACACGGGATTAATATTAACTTAAAAATAAATTAAATCAATATTATTTTAAATATAATTAATATTTTTATTAAAAATATTGAAATTTATCTATTATCAAAGATGTTGCAAATAGAAACACTTGAATATCTTTGTCGTATTTGGTTTCATGCTCTAAAGATTTTGATGCATTTTAAAATTTGGAGCACTTATGAGGCTGCTTGAAAAAATAAAGCACTATCACCAGGCCCTTTGGGAAGAAAAAAACACAAAGGTTATTTTTGATTTATTTACAGAAAATGCCAAAATTCATAGCCCAATCAAAACAGTCACGGGCCCTGAAGCGCTCAGGGATATTATTACCACTTGGTTTGCAGCTTTTCCTGATTTAACTGTTACGTGGGGTGAGATACTGGCAAGCACAGATAAAGTGGTTGCTACCTGGCAAGCTACTGGGACACATCAAGGCCCCTTTTTAGATATGCCGCCAACGGGTAAGCCAGTCAGTTATCACGGCACGACTATTTATGAGTTTACCGAAGATAAAGTCAGTGAATATTGGGCGTTAATGAATTTGGATGAAGTGAAACAGCAACTCATTTAAGGAGAGCCACTCGGGCCTTTTTTATCTCCACGATGAATACTTGTGTCAATATCTTCTGCCTCGGGGGCATCAGGAAGCTTAGGTTGTAATTCTTGCAATTTTTTAGAAAATTCTTTTTGCTTTTGTATGCTCTCTTCTTGAGTGATGGGGGCTTTAGGGCTATTAGGTCTCGTGGTATCGGGGTCTGTTGTAGCGGGAGAATATCGCTCCAATACTGTTTCTTCATCAGAGTTAGAATCTGGTGAGCTAGGTACTCTTCTGAATGTACCTGAGAACGCTTCTTCAGCCTTCTCATCAGGTTTTATAGATACTCTTCTGAAGGTGCCTGAAAACTCTTCTTCAACCTCTTCATCAGGTTTTATAGGTACTCTTCTGAATGTACCTGAAAACGTTTCTTCAGCATTTTCAGTAGAGGCTGTTGAGTGTTTAGATTCAGGCTCTGATAGAACAGGCCTTGGCTTTTCAACCTTAACTTTTTTGGCTCTGTAAGGGTTAAGTAGTTCTTTAAGGCTGCTTAATATTTGCTGACGGGTGTTGTCAGAAGACCTTTCAGGGACGCGTCGTACGCCTAAAAAATCGAGCATTCTCTCTGAGCGAGTCGCCAAAGCTTTATCTTGGATGTGTAATTCTGTTTCAATGTTTTTGAGTTTATTTTCCAGCATGGCTTGTAAGTCAGCAAAGCGTGTGTCTTCTGAAAAACCTACAGGCAATTCTTCCACAAATCTTTGAAGTTTTTGCAAATAGTCATCGTTATAATCGCTTTGTTGGATAAGTGCTTCTAATGCTTCAAGCCGTGCATAAAAACTTAGGCTTTGTCTTGGGTGATGTTTTTCAAGCTCAGTCAAAAAAATATCTGGGGTTTGCTCAATATGCTTAAGTAGCTGATGAAAACTCATTAGCGTTAATCTATCTGCTGGATTTTCTCTGGAAAGTTCTTTTTGTAGAGTTATAAGATTCTGGATGGCGTTTGATAATGGTCTATCATTGAATGCATTGCTTCTTTCTAAAAACTCATTGATGGCCTGCCCTACCTGGTAACTCATAAAGCTTGGCATATCAATCTTGATACTTCTTTTTTTAGGTATTATCGTGCCCTCATCCCAGCTAAGGTGAACATTTTCAAGGAATTCTGGAGGTGCATACTGAGGTGTCGTTTGAATTTTAGCAATTGGGGCTTGCTCTGTGTCGAGCAGACTTTTTCTGTCAGCACAAAATACTCTGCCTTTATCATATAAAAAATTAGAGAGTTTAATATCTGGACAGTAATAGCTAGAGTTTTCGAGCTTGATTAAAAAGTCAGAGAGTTGCAAAAAACAGTCCTGCGCAATTTTCCCTTTTTCATCACTTGAGCTATAAGCATAGCTTTCAGCAAAGTGTTCTAAATTACCACCTGATGCAAATTGAGAGATCACCACCGGACGATACTGTGTATCACCAAGCTTATTTTGAAAGGGAAGCATAAGTGTTAGGTAGTCTTCTGAAAAATATTCTGAGGCTTGCTGTGCTTGTAATTCAGCTTCTCCCTCTAGGTTGTTTCGATCTTCCACTCGAATTACTAAGGGGTTAGGCTCCCCTGCAATATCTAAGAAAAAGTTAATATTGTTTACACGGCTGAGATCGCGAGTTTCATACTCGGGGAAATTTTGCTTGATTATGCTTCTGATTGCTTCGGCTTTTGCATAGGCTAAAGCAAGAAAATGTTGATGCTCAGCAATTCTTGCCTGAATGTTTGCTTCGGTTTGAGATAAAGCAAACAAATATTGGCTTGTTGTTTCAAACGCTTCAATAGTAGTTAAATTATTCAAGAGTGCATCACGATCAGCTAAAGCATCATGAAAGCTTTTATTTTGGCTTACTTCAGGCAGTTCTGTTTGGGGAGACAGTAAGTGTACCGCACGCGCAAACTCAATACCCTTAAGAAAAATGGAGGCATCGCGATGAACCCCTATTTTTTGTAACTGCCGCTCCCAACCTGACTCACTAGCGTCATTTAGCCATTCATCCAACTGAGGGGATGGCTCTGCGCGTTCAAGCAAGTAGTTAATCACTTGTAACTGATAAACCTTCTGGATTGGGTAGTCGTCACTGGTCGCATTAAATTCCTGGATGGCTTGTTCAAGCCTCCGGTATTTTATTTGCCCTGTATTTAAAGGTAATAAAGGCATGTCTGACCCATAAATATCTATTTGATTTAATTATAGATCAGTTTGGTTTTTTTTCTCTGATGGCTCCTTATTACATGCTTAATATGCCGATGCGTCATCACGAAAGTTTAAATAGAGGCTAACCTAAATTTTTCTCATAATATGTACTTCTTCAAATGCTTTTTTCAGTCCCTTTGTTTGTAGATGTGGGGCTATTTTCCTGATTTCCGCGCAGTGCGTAAACTCAATTTCTAAATGCTTTTGATATAACATGTTTACTTCTTCGGTTGAAACCGAAAAAGGAGGTCCCTGAAACTCAGCTTGAGTGTATTTCAAGGTAATCAGAAAAAGCTGAGCGTTGCTTGGGGTAAGTTGTATCATATGAGCAGCATATTGCTTTCTTTCTTGACTCGGCAAGGCAATGAGTGCCGCTCGGTCATATACTGCATCGACCGGGCCTAGAATGTCTTGCGTAAGCCCAAAAAAATCTCCACAAATTAAGGTGATATGATGGCCTTGGTAGAACATAAAGTCCCTTTGCTTGGATGCTTTATAGGAGAGCCGGTGCTCTTTGAAAAAGTCTTCGCAGGCAATATCACTAATTTCAATACCAACCACCTGGTATCCTGCTTCTAATAGCCAAAGTATATCAATGCTCTTACCGCATAGCGGTACAAAAACACGTGCTTTCGGCTTTAGGCTGAGGTTGCCAAAGTATTTTGTTAATAAGTGATGTGGCTTGGGTTGGTTAAAACCAATATCTGATATTTCCCATTTATCGAGCCAATATTGTTTGTCCATGATTTGCGAGCGCCGGATAGGTAAAAAACAAAAAGTGTATCAGGTTTAACGTAAAGTGCGTGAGAATGGAAGCTTCAATTCTTTCTGTTTTGAAATAAATCCAGCCATAACCTACCCCTGCAACGGTTGCGAGCAGCATATAGAGAGTACCACCTCGATAATGTGTAAGACCAAACAGGGTTGCAGCACATAAAATAGCAACGATATGTCCGTATGGTAATTTCTGAAAGAGCTGGTATAAGTATTTTTGTAGAAAACCACGGAAAAACGCTTCTTCTGCAAGGCATACGAATAATAAGTTTGTTGTGGCCCATATTAAAAAATATTCTGAACCTTTGGCATCAAACCTGACGAAGCGAAAGGCAAAAGATAAGCACGCTATTACCATGATGACGACCAAGGCTCCAGGGCCTACGCATGAAAAATTTTTTTGACGCAAATTAAAAGGTGTTTAACCGACATGGAGTTTTTCCTCATTAGGCTTTTGATTGATTGGCCTGGTTTTTGTTTGCATTTCTGAAGGCCATTCAAAGCCCACTTTCTTA
>JASBUZ010000019.1 GCA_030147635.1 Gammaproteobacteria bacterium | reverse complement strand
TGAGGCATCTGATTAGAAAATTTTTCGTAGTCTTTTTTCGACGTCCCGCGGTTTATCCGCGGGATCCAGGTTTTTATCATAGGTTGGCACTGGATTCCGCGGGTAAACCGCGGAACGTTGGCATTTTTTGAGCGGGAATTGGGCAGGTTGAAGGGTTATTTGACTTGGATGAGAAGCGCTTAAATAATTTTTATCGCTTCATCGATTATGCGCATGTATTAGCGCATTCTGAGTTACTTAGTAAGTGGGACGATATTGCAAAAAGTGTTTCTAAGCCCAACTTTGTTTTTTCTCAAAGGCGTTGGGAAGCACTAATCAAGGAGGCGACAAACCCAGATCAGCAGACTTTAGAGCGGATAAAAGGGTTGCTCGCAGCGGCTGTCCCCAAATCAGTTGCTGCTGCGGCTGATAGTCCAACGATTACACCGCTTAATTGGATGCAGCCGCAAAAGCGAGTAGCAACACCAGGACCAGGAGCAAGTTTAGATTCCAAGGGACAAAACTTAAAATTTTTTGGGGAAGCACGCATTTATCCGGGTGGCGTCGAAGAAGCAAAGGAAGAAGGGCTTGGTTGTAACTAGGACTCGTTTATCTCATTGACTTGCTTCATGAGCGCATGGCATAAAGTTTCTGTACCCTCGCGAGTGAGCGCAGATAGGGTGAAGTATGGGCCTTCCCACTGAAAGTCTTTTAGAAATTTCTGAATAGCTTCTTTGCGTGATGCATCATCCGGAAAGGCATCTACTTTGTTGAGCACGAGCCATCTGGGCTTGTCGAGAAGCTCGGGGTTGTAATCTTTGAGCTCGGCAATAATGGTTTTAGCCGCATCAACCGGACAATACTCTTCGCGTGGCGAAATATCGACCAAATGCAACAACACAGAAGTGCGTGCCAAATGCTTCAAGAAGCGGTGTCCAAGACCTGCTCCTGTAGAAGCACCCTCAATGAGTCCAGGAATATCCGCCATCACAAAGCTTTGATGGTTGGAAATACGAACGACGCCAAGTGATGGGTGCAGTGTGGTAAATGGGTAATCTGCAATTTTGGGCTTAGCACTAGAAACGGCTTTGAGCAAAGTCGATTTACCGGCATTTGGAAGGCCCAACAAACCTACATCTGCGAGCACGCGAAGTTCAAGCTTTAGAGTTCTTGACTCGCCTGGGGTACCTTTTGTTGTTTGGCGAGGTGCACGGTTGATGCTGCTTTTGTAACGTGTATTACCAAGGCCATGGAAGCCGCCTTGGGCGACGAGTAACTGGCTATCAGCACTTTGGATATCACCGAGACACTCTTCGGTGTCGGCATCAAATACAACGGTTCCAACAGGGACATCAATGATTAAGTTATCTCCCGCTTTACCGGTGCAGTTACTGCCCATACCTTGCTGGCCGCTTTCTGCTTTATAGCGACGCTGATGACGAAAGTCGACGAGGGTGTTGAGGCTAGATGAGCCGCGGAGGTAGACGCTACCACCATCGCCGCCATCTCCACCATTGGGACCACCAAAAGGGATGTATTTTTCACGACGAAAACTTAGACAGCCATCACCGCCGCGTCCGGCATGAACATAGATGATGGCTTCGTCTACAAACTTCATGAGTTGCTCTGAGGTTAAGCTTGTTCAGCTTCTTGATTTGCAACCGCGTCTACACAAACAAATTGACGATAGTGAGGACCTTTCTTCACAAATCGCACTAAGCCTGTTTCAAGAGCAAACAAAGTATGATCACGTCCAAGACCAACACCTGGTCCTGCATGAAACTTAGTTCCTCTTTGACGAACAAGCACTTCACCTGCATTGACAAGTTGGCCGCCATAGCGCTTCACACCAAGATACTTAGGGTTCGAATCGCGGCCGTTACGAGTACTACCACCTGCTTTTTTAGTTGCCATGGTTCTTTTACCTTTCTACTGTTTCTTACTGGTTAATTGCGGTAATTTCAACTTCAGTATAGTTTTGACGATGCCCCATTTGTTTCATGTGGTGCTTACGTCTACGGAATTTAATAATTTTGATTTTCTTATGACGCCCTTGGGACAATACTTTTGCTTTTACCACAGCCTTTGATACAAGAGGGGTTCCGACAGTGCTTTTCTTACCGTCCACAATCATGAGGACTTCAGAAAAATCAACCTCGCTCCCTGCTTCAGCAGACAGTGATTCTACCTTGAGTGTATCGCCCGTTTTTACGCGGTATTGCTTACCGCCGGTTTTAATTACCGCATACATGCTTCTTCTCCAAGCTTGCTTAACAGATGATTCTGACAAAGGGGGGAATTTTATATAAATTCTTCGCTGACTTCAAGTTGTTCAGTATAAAAACTTTCACTGTTTACGTTTCTTAAAAAAAGAACACTATGTTAGAATTGCCATACCTCAATATTTGGTGTTGTTAAATTGCATGCCTCGTACAACCAACCTTCAGTTAAGAAAGGTTTTTTGGAAAACTACCTAGACCACCTGGTACAGGAATTCAGAAATGCTGAGCGTCATGTGGAATTTAGATATTTTGCAGGGCTTGAGCATCCAAACTTAGATGAGCAGGCTCGGATGCTTGGGCTCGCGTATATTTTAAAAGCCTGGCAGTTTACGGCTTTTATGCCTCTACGCGATGCGTATGATTATGTCGATGATCTTTTAATTTTTTTATTTACCCCGATACTGACACTTATGTTTTCAGCTGGGCAAATGATACGGGCGGTATATGAGCTTGCTTATACAGCGGTAGAACTGATAAAAATGCTTTTGGGTTACAGCGATTTTGAAAAAATTGGGGAGCATGTTGGACAATTTTGGGATGCAGTTCAATTTTCGATTTATTCTACCGTTTTCTTTGGCGTATTTACGAGTATACAGTGTGTTTTTCAGAGTGGCTTGAGTTTAATGAGTCGCCCGATTATTACGTTACTGGGGGCAACGGCGGACGATATGCAGCGACTTACTCCAAGGTTTTTCCGTGAGAAAGACCTGATACCGGATTTAGGAGATTTACCCAGCACGCCTTGTTGTCCAAAAATTATGCTATAATATACACATAGGCAGTAGAAAGTGCAGAGCCAATACCCTTGTTAAGGTTGCCAGGTTTGCGTGTGGTGTGCAGGCTTGGGGCGCAAGCCGCCAAGAAGCCCAAAGCATGTTCGAGGCAGCCAAGTTAGAAAAATCGGACTCATGTGCTTGTACTGCCTGCTTTTATTCTCTTAAACCTGTGCCTTTCTTGATGAGTACGGCACAAGTCATGAAAAGCACTACAAATAAACTTCCCATAATGACTATGTCTCGGGTAATGCTATCGCCAGGTTGGCTTAGCATCACGTGTCTTAGTGCATGTACCATGTAATAGATCGGGTTAAACAGTGTGACTTTCTGCCAGAAAGACGGCAGCATACTCGTTGAGTAAAATACGCCACCTAGATAAATTAAAGGTGTGAGCACAAAAGTCGGAATGAATGCAACATCATCAAATGTGCGTGCAACCATGCCATTAATGAAGCCACCGAGGGAGAAAATAGCAGCTGTTAAGGTGAGCACGAGCATTGCTATGGGAATATGTTGGAATACATCGAGAGTGACAAAGAAAGAGGCAACCAGCATAATCAATAAAGCAACCACTACGCCTCGAACTACACCACCTAAGACATAGCCGAGTAGCATAACTCCCCAGTGCATTGGACTGATTAGGACTTCTTCAATACTGCGTTGAAACCGCATACTAAATAATGAGGTAGAGACATTGGCATAGGCATTCGTGATGATCCCCATGCTAATCAAGCCCGGCGCAATAAATGAGGTGTAGTTGTGTCCTGCGATGGGACCAATGCGCTCACCAATAATTGAACCAAAGATTAAAAAATAAAGGGTTGTAGTTATCACAGGGGGAAGGAATGTTTGGCTTGAAATGCGAAGCATGCGAACCATTTCACGCCGAACAATCGTATAGAGTGCAATGAGCTGGTTATTTATCATCATGGCGAATCAAATCCATAAACAGTTCTTCTAGACGGTTGGTCTTATTCCGTAAGCTTTGAATAGAGAGGCCTTGTTTGTCTAGTTGTGAGAATACTTGGTTGAGCGAGTGTTCATTATCAACACGCAACTCGAAAGTATAAGGGTCAAGTTGAACGGCCTCCCAGGGAGCAAGCTCAGGTAAAGTTTCCACCGGTGCTGTTGTGCTAAAGACATAGGTTTGATGCTGAAGGCTACCTAGTAGGGCTTGAGTTGATGTATTTTCAACCAGCTCGCCTTTGTCGATAATCGCGATATGTTTACAGAGTTGCTCAGCCTCTTCAAGATAATGTGTGGTTAAGATGATAGTCGTGCCCTCATCATTGGTTTTTCTTAGAAACTCCCACATACTGTGTCGAATTTCGATATCCACACCGGCTGTTGGCTCATCTAAAATAAGTACACGAGGATGGTGCATCAGTGCGCGTGCAATCATGAGCCTGCGTTTCATCCCACCAGATAGACGCCTGGCAATAACCTCTTTCTTTTGCCATAATCCCAGTTGCTTGAGTAGCTCTTCGGCACGTGTTTTTGCTTCTTTCCGAGGCATACCGTAGTAGCCCGCCTGGTTAATGAGAATTTGATAGCAGGGTTCAAAAATATTTAGGTTAATTTCTTGGGGGACGAGGCCTAGTGCTCGTTTTGCCTCAGTTGGGTTTCTATCTAAATCGATACCACAAATCTGAATAGAACCAGAGGTTTTGGTCAGTAGAGAGCTAATTAAGCCAATGGTTGTTGATTTTCCAGCACCGTTTGCACCGAGTAGGGCAAAAAAGTCACCAGACTCAATAGTGAGATCAATCCCTTTCAGTGCTTCAACACCGCCAGCGTAAGTCTTTCGAAGCTGTTTGATTTCAATTGCAGGCATCACAGTAGCTTAGGTGATTTTAGGGATGCATTACAAGCAGCCAATGGGGAACCCCATTGGCTGGTATGAATCATTAAGATTCTTTTTTTTGTGGTAGCTTTTCACGAATTCTTGCAGCTCGGCCTGAAAGCTCACGCAAGTAGTAAAGCTTCGCACGACGAACGTCACCACGACGCTTAACAGTGATACTGTCAACTAGTGCACTGTATAGTGGAAAAACACGTTCAACACCAACGTTGTGTGAAATTTTACGAACGGTAAACGCTGAGTTTAAGCCTCGGTTGCGTTTTGCAATGACAACGCCTTCAAAGGCTTGGAGGCGCTCACGAGAGCCTTCTTTTACCTTAACTTGCACAACTACGGTATCCCCAGAGTTAAACTCAGGGATCTTTTTGTTTTGCATTTGTTCTGCGTTAATTTCATCAATCAGATGACTCATAACTTACTCCTCCAACTGGTCGTCTGTAGGTAAAGACAAACCATACTCATGTTTAAACTCGATGAGCAACTGCTCATCATCATTTGTTAACGACGCTTGCGAAAGCAAATCTGGTCGTTTTAACCAGGTTTGTCCTAACGCCTGCTTTCTTCTCCATCTCTTAACCGCACCATGGTCCCCGCGTAATAAAACTTCGGGAACCTGCATCCCATCGACTTCCGATGGGCGGGTATACTGTGGGTGGTCCAAAAGCCCCTCCGTGAAAGAGTCTTCTTCGGCGGAGTTTGGGTGTCCCAAACTGCCTGGAAGTAAGCGTGCTAAGGCGTCAATATACACCATGGCAGCCAATTCCCCACCACTTAATACAAAATCTCCGAGCGACCATTCTTCATCAATATCTTCGGTGAGAATTCTCTCATCGATACCTTCATAGCGCCCGGCCACGAAGAGAATGGGTTGCTCATTATCGGCTAGCTGCTTTAAATCAGCTTGTTTGACCGACTTGCCCTGTGGGCTTAAATAAACGGTTTTACAAGACTGGCCGAGCGTTTTTTTTGCCTCTGTAATTGCTGCATGCAAAGGCTCATAAAGCATCACCATACCAGGCCCACCACCATAAGGTTTATCATCAACCTGGTGATGGGGGCCTTGGGCCCAATCTCTTGGATTCCAATGTGTGACTTGAACGCGTCTTTCATTTATTGAACGCCCCGTTACGCCGTACTGAAGTGCGGCAAACATATCGGGCATTACACTGACTACGCCAAAGTGCAACATGTTTAGAAATCCAAATCCCAACATACCGTAATTTCACGGTTGTTTTTATTGACCGCTTGAATCACATCATCCAAGAGGTAGGGGATTAACCTTCTTTTTTTATTATCATCAACAACAACCAGCACATCATTAGAGCCGGTTTCTAGCATGGAATCGACCACACCTAGGTCTATTCCAGTTTCGTGTGTCACACGCATGCCAATTAAGTCGTGCCAATAATGCTCACCTGACTCCAAATCAGGGAGTACTTCTCTCGGTACTGCAATCTCTAAGTTTGTTAACAAAGAGACATCTTCCCGTGAGGTATATCCTTCAACTTGAGCAAGCACATGCTGAGGCATAACGCGCTCTTCCAAGCGCTTGATTGCCTGCCAAGTTGCCCCAGGTTTTTTAATAAACCACTCAGGATACTGCAGAATATTGTCACGTGGCTTAGTGAACGAGATAACGCGCACCAGGCCCTTAATGCCTTGTGCGCGTCCAAACTTTCCAACAACAACCCATTCAGGTGTAGCCGCACTCATTTAAATTATGCTGCTTTATCTTCTTTTTTTGCTGGTGCTTCAACGTTTTTAGTCAAAGACTTAACACGATCAGACAATTGTGCACCAACACCTTGCCAGTAAGCGAGGCGATCTGCTTCTAAGTGCAGACGAACTTCTTGGCCACGAGCAACGGGATTGAAGTAGCCAATGCTTTCTATGTAGTTGCTGTCACGACGTCTACGGCTGTCCGTTACAACAATGTGATAAAAAGGACGCTTCTTTGCGCCAGCGCGTGATAAACGAATAACGACCATGGTTTTCCTCTGTAAATTAA
Organism: Gammaproteobacteria bacterium; assembly: GCA_030147635.1. Classification (GTDB taxonomy): domain Bacteria; phylum Pseudomonadota; class Gammaproteobacteria; order Legionellales; family Legionellaceae; genus JAALKW01. The sequence goes on along the minus strand of JASBUZ010000019.1, from coordinate 7,080 downwards.
GCGTAATGACTTAAAAATGGCGTTCATTGTACGAAAATTAACGAGACAAAGGAAGAGGGAACTTAAAAAAAAAGTGACTTTTTATTGATCAACCAAAATAGCCGTGATAAATTGCCCGCACCATGAACTATTTGGGTATATGTTAAGATGATTCAAAAGAGTATACGATTATTGCTTGGTGCTTTGCTCTGCATCAATTATGCGTTTGCAGGTGATGTAAATCAAACAGGTACCGTTAAACAATTCATTCAACTAAGACAAGACGCGCCCTCTTTATTAAATGGTTCGCGCCTTAAAGAATTGGTCTTTCCTCAGTATGCACTGTCTAACTCATTTCAAAATAGTATGTATCAACAAGTACACGCAGCGCTTGCTGATACCTCAGCATTAGATACTTGGTTGAGTTCTGATAAGAAGCACTCAGGAAAGAAAGTGCAGCTGGGCATGAGCGGTGTGCCTGTGCTTGACCAAGGTGTGCATGGCTCTTGCGTTACTTTTGCCGTCACTGCCGCATTGGACGCCGCAATGAAAAAAGGAGATTACATCAGTCAGCTTTGCTTGTTGCAGTTGGGGAATCATATTGAACAAGAGCAAGGTGGTCTGAGTGGTTGGAATGGCTTATGGAATAGAGTGGCTCTAGACCGAATTAAAAAATATGGTGTGATTACCCTTAAAGATCAGAAGAAACATGGTTGTGCCGGGGTAAAACAATATCCTCGTTACTGGTTTGCATCAGATGCGGCAATGCAGCCGGAATCTTATCTTGAGCGCAGTGAGAAAATAAATGGTGAGCAGGTGACGTGGAAAAACTTGCGTGATCGACAACCTAAGAATCAACCCTCTAAAATGTCAACAGCTTTGAAAGCTGCTTTAAACGACGGAAATCGAGTGACCTTTTCAGTGCTTTTGCCGAGAGTGGACTTGGGGAATGCGGGAGCGACTGCTTGGCACCATTATTTTAAAGATACTTGGGTTTTGACACAGGAAATCGAAGATGCACTGGGGTATTCAACCGAGTTTCCAGCGCACGCTATTATTATTACAGGATATGATGACTCAGCTGTTGCCATGGATAGTCATGGCCGAAGACACCGTGGTCTTTTTACGGTACGTAACTCATGGGGGCCATACGTTGCAGACTGGGGTGATTTTTATATGTCGTATGACTACTTTGACTCACTTGTTCTTGAGGCGCACGAGATACAAGCGCTTTAAATTTGCTGGGCACCCCGGACAAATCCGAGGTGCGTAGGCAGACAAGCCGGGGTACGTAGGCGGGTGGCTTAACCACCAAATCCGCCAGGGAAGCCGCCGCCCATATCTGCCATACCGCCAAGGCCGCGCATCATTTGCTTCATGGCACCTGGCTTGTTCATTTTCTTCATCATTTTTTGCATTTGTTCAAACTGTTTCAGAAGTCGATTGACGTCTTGAATTTGAGTGCCTGAGCCAAGGGCAATACGCTTTTTGCGTGAGCCGATAATGATTTTGGGTACACGGCGCTCTTTAGGGGTCATGGAGTTAATGATGGCAACCGTTTGTGCCATGCTTTTTTCTGCCATTTGAGTTGAGTTTCCATCCGTTGGTATTTTCATTCCTGGTAGTTTAGATACCATGCCTGAAATACCACCCATTTTATTCATTTGTAAGAGTTGTTCTTTGAAGTCGTTTAAATCAAAGCCACGACCTTTTTTTAGTTTTTTGGCAAGTTTGTCGTGGGTTTTTTTATCGGCTTTTTGCTCAACTTCTTCAATCAGGGAGAGCATATCCCCCATACCAATGATACGAGAAGCAATTCGCTCAGGGTGAAATGCTTCAAGTGCATCGACTTTTTCACCGGAGCCCATAAACTTAATAGGCTGGCCTGTGATTTGTCGCATCGAGAGGGCTGCCCCGCCTCGCGCATCACCATCGGTCTTGGTAAGAATAATACCAGTTAAAGGTAGTGCTTTATGAAAGGCCTCGGCAGTGTGTACCGCGTCTTGCCCAGTCATACTATCGACCACAAATAAGGTTTCGGTTGGAGAGGCGATTTTATGAAGTGATTTAATTTCATCCATCATCTCAGTATCAACATGCAAACGTCCTGCAGTATCGATAATTAAGACATCCATAAATTGCTTTTTAGCGTGATTGAGGGCTTTTTTGGCAATTTTTGCAGGAGATTCTTTAGGATCGGTTTCGAAGAAATCAACGTCTAATTCTTTGGCAAGCACGCCAAGTTGCTGAATGGCTGCCGGACGGTAGACGTCAACACTCGCGAGCATGACCTTTTTCTTTTCGACTTCTTTTAAATGTTTAGCAAGCTTAGCCGACGAAGTCGTTTTACCAGAGCCCTGAAGACCCGCCATCAGGAAGACTGCAGGTGGCTCAGTTTTGAAATTTAACTCAGAGCGCTCGCTGCCCATTAACTCGACCAACTCATCATGCACAATTTTGATGAGGGCTTGCTCAGGCTTTAGGTGTGCTTCAACGACTTGCCCAACGGCTTTTTCACGAATTTTTTCAGCGAAATCTTTAACAACTGGGAGGGCAACGTCAGCCTCAAGTAAAGCAAGACGCACTTCTTTCAGAACCGGTTTAATACTCTCTTCAGTAAACCGCCTTTGTCCGCCTAAGTACTTAATAGACTCGGTTAAATGTTTTGTTAAATTCTCAAACATGACTGCCCTCAGCTGTCTTAATGGATCAAAATGGTTTCATACTATACCATGAATAGGTGACAGAAGTTTACTCTATCTATAAAAGGAAGCGTTTGTGTCTACCTCTCTTTCTACCTTAGTTGTCATTCTGATATTGTTAGTTTTGCTGGCTGCGTTTTTCTCTGCAGCAGAAACAGGCATGATGGCCATCAATCGCTATCGGCTACGTTACCTGGTAAAAAACAATCACAAGCAAGCCAAAATTGTGAGCCGTTTGTTAAAGCACCCGGATAGATTGCTCGGGATTGTGCTTTTAGGGAGTACATTCTCCAATATTGTTGCATCTATGGTGAGCACGCTGATTGGACAGCGTATTTACGGAGATTTTGGGGCAGCTATTGCAACAGGCTTACTGACTGTTGTGATTTTAGTTTTTGCAGAGATGACGCCGAAAACACTAGCAGCTCTTTATACAGAGCGTGTTGCATTTGCTTGTGCCTGGCCGTTACTGATGTTGCAAGTCGTACTTTCGCCCTTAGTGCGTTTAATAGGCGGCATTGCGAATACGCTTTTGAAGTGCTTCGGTATCTCTCTGAACTATACCCAAAAAGAAGCGTTATCGAGCGATGAGCTGCGCTCAGTGGTGCATGAGGCCGGAGGTATACTTCCGATAGAGCACAAAAGTATGCTGATTAGTTTACTCGATTTAGAGCAGGCGCGTGTGGAAGATATTATGGTGCCTAAAAGTGAAATTACGGGGCTTGATTTGGATTTGCCTTGGCAAGCGATATTGGAGTCACTAGAAACGGCACAACATACGCGTCTTCCGGTGTATCGCGGAAGTATCGAAGATTTGTTAGGGATGGTGCATTTACGCCGGCTTTTAAATTTGACACTTGAAGGTGAGCTTGATGAGGAGACTTTTCTTGAGGCGGTTGATCCCCCCTATTTTATTCCAGAAGCGACGCCTTTAAATGTACAAATTTTAAATTTTCAGAAAATGAAATGTCGTAGTGGTTTTGTAGTAGATGAATATGGAGACTTACAAGGTCTTGTCACTATGGAAGATATTTTAGAAGAGGTGGTTGGTGAGTTTACCACCGATATTGCAGCTCTCAGCAAAGATATTTTTCCTCAACTGGATGGCTCAAGTATTATTGATGCGAGTATCACAGTACGTCACTTGAATCGTGCCTTAGGTTGGCATCTGCCAACTGTTGGGCCGCGTACTTTAAGCGGCTTGATTATTGAGCACTTGGGGTATATTCCACCTGCAGAATGTTGTTTGATGATTGACTCGTATCAGGTTGAAATTTTGAAGGTAGGTGACAATATGGTTAAGAGCGTTCGCATGGTTCAGTCGACAAAGAGGCGAGCTCTGGCGTCTGCTCTCTAGCTGTATTTAAAATACCACGATTAAATAGGGCTCGGCTGATGGTATTACCATCTAAGTATTCAAACTCACCACCGACAGGGATACCATGGGCTGGCTGACTAATCTTAACGTCTAAAGGCATGAGTAAGTTTTGAATAAAATGGATGGTGGTTTGTCCTTCAACACTTGGGCTTAATGCTAAGATAACTTCGTTAATGTCGCCTGTGGCAACCCGTTGTTTGAGTCCATCTAGGGCGATGTCTTCAGGACCTACACCATCGAGTGGAGAGATTTTCCCCATGAGAATGTAGTATTGGCCTTTGTGTGCATGGCTCTGCTCGATGGCATAAACATCAGCTGGGCTCTCAACGACACACAGAGTATGTTGTTCTCGGTTTGTGTTTTGACAAAGTTGGCATAATGTATCGTCAGTGTAGTTATTACATTTTGCACAATGACGAATGCTTTGCATTGCAGCCTCCAAGCAACTTGCTAAGTGAAGTCCTCGGGAGCGTTGGTGTTGCAAGAGGTGAAAAGCCATGCGTTGGGCTGACCTGGGCCCAACACCTGGAAGGCACCGTAGTGCATCGATTAAGCGAGATAAAGTATCCACAGAACGGTAACTAATCCTTATTATTCGTCTTGTCCGCCTTCATCTTTCATTCTGTTCATCAGGTCTGTTGGTAGGTTTAGACCTTCGGTTAAGCTTGTGATTTTACGCTTAGAAGCTTCTTCGATTTTTTTCAATGCATCGTTGTAAGCTGCAATGACGAGTTCGCTCAAGAACTCAGCATCTTCGTCCATTGCTGCTGGCTTAATTTTTAAGTCGATGATTTGGTGTCTGCCATTTAAAACGAGTATGACCATATCCCCACCCGATCGGCCTTCAACCTTCAACTCACCAAGTTCTTGTTGTGCTGCTTGCATACGTTGTTGCATTTTTTGGGCTTCTTTTACTAAATCGCCGATGTTTTCCCCAATGTTTCCACCGATAGCCATGATGTTTCCTCTGTTAAATTAAAGTCACGTAATGTCTAACATTATAAGACATTTTGCAAATAAATTCACACTTTTATAAAGCTTTTTACTCAGATGCAAAAGTTTCTTTCAAGGCTTGAAAAGCATTGTCTGCATCTAACTTTGCTTGATGCTCTGCTTGCTTAATTTGATCTTGCACTTGCTCTTTTTTTGCTGGAGTATTTGGTGTTTGGTCATCACTTTGCAAGTTGATTTTTATGGTTTGCCCATAATGTTTTGAGAGTTCTTCTTCTATTTTTTTAAGAACACCTGGTGTAAATAAGGACCTGTGGTTTTTATCAAAATGCAAGCTTGCACTACCATTTTCCTGTAGTTTTAATTCAGATTGTTTGGCGGCATTTAGGGCAAGTCCCGTTAACTTTAGTTTAGGGATGAGGGTGCTCCAGCCATTTTCAGTAGGCCTAGCTTTGGGTTTTGGTTTTTCAGCTTTAGGCGCTGGAGGCGTTTTGATTTTTGGTGTATTTGGTTTTGCTTCATAAGCAAGTGCTGGTGTCGCTGCTTTTCCAACCGGCTTGAAAGCATGCATACGCAGTAGCGTCATTTCAAAGCCAATGGCACGAGTTGGGGCGAGCGTTAACTCAGCTTTTCCTTTCTGAGCAATCTGGTAAAAGAGCTGTGCGTCTTCAGCTTTAATCGATTGGCATAGAGTAGTCAGCGGGTGCTTTGCTTGCGGTAATACATATAAAAGGCTCAATTGATGTAAGTTACTTAAGAGTTCATCGAGCACATAAGCGTATTGTCCACCTTCTTTGGCAATCGCATGACTGGTATGAATCAGCTGTTCTGGGTTTTGTGAGGCCAGTGCGTTTAGAATATCTAAGACATGGTTGTGCTTGGTATGGCCGAGTGCTTCTTTAACGCTGTCGGTTTCAATTCTGTCGTCCGAGAGTGCAATCATTTGATCAAGTAAGCTCAGACTATCGCGCATACTGCCATCAGCGGCTTTGGCAATGAGCGTGAGTGCCTCGTCATCAAAGGTAATATTTTCTTGGTTTAGAATTAGCTCAAGCTGTTTTTGAATGGTATCAGGCGTGAGTGCATTTAAATGAAATTGTAGACAGCGTGATAACACCGTCATTGGAAGTTTTTGAACCTCAGTGGTTGCCAGTAAAAAGATGACATGCTCGGGGGGCTCTTCGAGTGTTTTTAAGAGCGCATTAAAGCTATGCGTTGAGAGCATATGGACCTCATCGATGAGGTATACTTTAAAGCGGCCGTTGGTTGGTGCATAGCTGACGTTTTCTAGAAGCTCTCTAGTGTCTTCAACGCGTGTTTTTGACGCAGCATCGATTTCGATGAGGTCAATATATCGTCCTTCTTCAATCGCAATACATGCATCACAATTCAGACATGGGTCTTTGCCCATACCTTGTTCACAGTTCAGGGCTTTTGCCAGAAGACGTGCGACACTGGTCTTCCCAACACCACGAGTACCAGTAAATAGATAAGCATGATGCAGTCGGTTACGTGTTAGCGAGTTGGCAAGGGCTTTGGTTACGTGATTTTGTCCAATGAGTTCTGAAAAAGTTCTTGGGCGATATTTTCGTGCCAGTGCAATACTATTCATCAGTGCACGCTCACTTATTGATGTAGAAGAAAGCTATGGTATTTATACCAGAAAAAAGGGCGGCAGTCTTAAAGAGCCGTACCCCGGCACTCGAATCGACCACTACCGCTGCTTCCTTCCGGACCTGACGGGATTCGCGGTGTATCGATGCGAGGAGACCCTTAAAGACCACCATCGTGAGCGGAGCATTCTAACAGAAAGTTGCTTAAACCGCTAGTCCGAAGTGCACTCCAAATACAGTCTATATAAGGCGCGTACGCATGCGCGCGCGAAGCGCATATTTATTCGAAAAAATAAAAATAGTTGTTGACAGCGGCCTTAAAATCCGTAGAATGCACTCCACGCTTTGAGGCGAAGTTCATTGGAAAATAAGAGACAAACTGAGTGGGCACCTTTGAAGAATTTGAGGGGTCTGCACCGTACAGAAGTATAGATGAGTAATACAGTTCAAACTGAAG
>JASBUZ010000018.1 GCA_030147635.1 Gammaproteobacteria bacterium | reverse complement strand
TGAGGAGGAAAAGCGCTGATTTCATCAGGGCCCAGGATATTAAGTATCCTATGAAGAGGCCAAATATATGACTGCACTCACCTAGCCTGTTCTTCTACCAAATTTTCTTGCAATGTCGGCGGTGTCCATATATGACCCCGTGCTGATCATGAATTTGCAATTCAAAATTCAAGCCCTGACCCCGTGCTGATCATAAAACAAATTGTATGCTTTTAATTCAAAAAAACTGCTCAAAAATAGAGACTTCTGTATTTTTTTATGTTAAATTAGGTCGTGCGTAATTCATTTTTTGAACAGGTGATCTATTATGAGTGCAGAATTGTATCCCCATCTATATCAGTGGTACCAAGAAAAATATCGACCAAAATTGAAAGAGGGATATGACGATAGGAAGAACATTGATAATATTGTCACTGTTCTTAGAGAGCACTTTGGTGGTTTATTTGACCTGAACGTTATAAATGACCAGCTGGGACAACAGCGTGCTGGTGCCAGAACCAAAGGAAGTTATCTACAGCTTTTTGAACTTTGCCTGAAGCAACTTATCGACTTAGATAAAAACCCAGAAACCATTCTTTACGATGAGTCTGAAATGATTTCGGCCCTTCATCGATTTTTCCATAATAGGCCTCGGCAAGGAGATGACTGGTTACTTCGCTATACGATAGTGCCTAAAATCGAAGAAGCTCGTCAGAAACAAATTGGGTTTTTAGAAAAACTTGCCACAGGTCAGATGAGATATGCGGAGCCACTCTCATTCTTAGATATGCAGCGTATCACTGCTGGGATGAAGAAGCTTTATGATCACAGCAGCGGCAGAGTGTGGGATAAGAACCTAGCTGTTGTGCATTTAAAACACTTAGAACACCTGGATGCTCTCGCAATTGCTGATTTAAAAGCCAAAGATGCTTTAATCGTTAATTTTAATTTAGATACTACAGGTGTCCCTCAATGGGGGATTGTCGATTTGAGACTTGGTTCACAGCGTGTGTATTGCGAAATGCCTATTGTGGACTCTTCAAAGGCTTTACTCGAGGGGCAGTTAGCACTTGACTTGGAGGAAGAGAACTACCTCGGTGCAACTGCAGACAGCTTACAAACCACAGGATATACCGCTGCAACCTGGTTAGATTCGAATGTTGTAAAAGCTTGGCAATGTGATACCAACGGTGATTTTGCGAATTTATTATTCGATACCACATTACTTATGGTGGCGGGGGACTCTGACCCTTTAACATATAGGCACTTGCCGGAGGAAGAAGCACTTTATTTTTCGGAAGCTTTTAAACACTTTATGACGCTTGATACGAGAGAATACAGTTTCGGAGATAGAGCTAAATTTGCTCATGCTTTGCTTGCCGCAGTGCAAGCCTCGGCTTTAGCAAAGCATGAGGAGCATGCTTTTCTTCCAGGTAATCTAGTCAAAATACTGGAAGCGTTGCACACTGAACAGACCCAAGGAGCTGAGCTAGAGGACATAAGAAGACAGGCAACCAGAACGTTTATTATTGGGTTTGCAAGTACACTTGAAGCCATGAGTTTTCTGAGGCAAGAGCAAGATGCAACTACAAATGAAAGGAAGACTACACTCACAGTTCCTCATTCTGTAGATATAAACATACTGAGGTCAACACACAACACCTCAACTAGCAAGCAAAAGGTTAATCCATACTGGCTTAATCGCCTTTTGGGGGGGGCTAATGAGCAGCAAAATGTAAGCACATTTATGGTGTATACGTTGCTTCGAGTGAAAGCTAAAAATCCGGTGCTTGATATCAGCATACATCAACCGATATTGTCGGGTGACATCGAGACCATGGTGCGACTCCTCGATGCTAATCCATTTGTCACGCGAATTATTAATCAAACTAATAATGCTTCTTTACAGCAAATCATAGAACGCGCAGAGCCCACTCTCGCCAGAAACCGCTGGTTGCATGCATCTGGCTACTTACCACCGATTGCAGATGATTATTGGAAGCGTGCAGCACACTATTGGTTAAGGCACTTAAAAGATGTAAAGGAAGACTTACTGCAGCCTAAAGCGGAACATGAGTTATTTAAAGGATGTGTAAGAGAGATGGGGCAGCAGGGTTTAGAGGCCGTGCTCAAATTGCTAAGCGATGAGACCTATCAAGAAACCTTAGGGAATATTTATGGCTTAGACAAGCCCGCTTTTTATTTAGGATGTGCTCAAAGTGGGGCTTATCAGGACTATCTACAGACGTTTTTAACGCATTTGCAAACGAAACAGTATTTTCCTTTTAGTGAAGTTGGCGTTGCCTACCACCGTGATGTGGGCTCAAATGTATTCATTGACGTCCTTAGAGAACTTAATAAACGCGGTAGTTTTGAAAAAGTCACGTTAACGGATTGTTTGAGCCACCCAGCTGCTTTTAGTAACTTCATGGAGCGGTTGATTACGGTCGCACATGTAGAAGGCTGGCAAGCCCCCATTGTGATTCCTGAGCTTTCAGGAGATGAGGCAAACTCTGAAGCCAATAGACGCTTGCGCAATCGTTACGCGGTTTTAAATGACATTATTCTTACCAACCGAAGGTTGAATAAATCACAAGCTGAACTTCGAAAAATTAATGACAGCGCGCATTTTGTGGATGCTGGTGCGATGCCTTCTGTGGAGCCAGGAGAGGACGGTGATGGTGTTGATGAAGACGAACTGGAAGATGCCTCTGAAGTAATGCATAAGCTTTATGCGCTTGATGCAGAGGACGATACTTGGTCTTTCCAAAAAGGCGGTGATGTTCAACTGCAGTTACAACAGCAGCTCAACATTAATCAGTCGCGACAAATTCAGCAAGAACAGCAACGAGTTGTGCATCAGCTTGCTGAGGCAGCGCTTAATGGTCAGTTGGTTGACTATAACAACATAGACCATGTCCTCGGTGCCTTTTGGGAGCAGTTTAAAGCAGAACATCCATACAATCTGCATGCAGCACGCTTAAGACACAATGAAACTGAACTGAAAGGTTTTTTTCATACTTTTATTAATGCAAATCCTCATGTCGCGAATGCAGCACATGTGATTCAGAAGATGACACCAGAAGCGGCTAAAATGCTGCTTCGTCATCATGAGCATCTGTCTTCTGGTTTAAACCCAGACAATTTACCTAAAGGATTTTTTACCCAGCGTAATAAAGATGGTCAGTTGGTGTTGCTATACGACCCAGAGGTTGCCTACTTAGCACTTCCGAATGCCTTTACGTTGGATTTCTCAGTGCATCCGCTACAAGCTGAACCTTGGAAGGGAAGCTTCAGGCAGTTCAGCCTTGAGCGGTATTTTAGTGCTGCTGAGCCATCGGTCGATGTAGTGTGGGACGATATTTTACTGTTTGCTAAGTTGCAGCCAGCAAAAACAGATTACACCGCTGAATATAACGCGTTTCTTGCAACGCGAGGTGCTGATTGGCACATTGTACTTCCTGCAACTAAAAACAAAATTCTCAACAACTGGCCTGTTTTTTATCAGTGCTGGAAGTATGGTGGTGATGCAGGTATTGATGCATTTTTGGCTAAATATGATGCTGAGCTCCAGCTTCCCCCAGAGCGGATGGCCGAAGTTCTTTTTCAGCGGCAGCTGCCTGAGTTGTTTGAATGGGCCGAAGACGCTGACTTTGACGAGCATGAACTAAAGGCTATGGGCCAAATTTACTATAAATTTGGTGATGCAGGTTTAACCACAGCGTTAAGAAAGCTGAAAGAACTTGAAGATGAGTTGGGTGAAGACTTTTTTGCCGCATTTAGGCAGCACATTTTAGCACGTACCGGCAACTTCAATGTATTGATGTCAGAAAAGTGCATGCATGCGCTCGATGACATGATAGTTAAACTTAAACCCGAGCAAGCCAGAGGCAAAAAGCAAGCCTTTGTGAGAGTTATGGAATTGCATATGCGTTCGGTCGACTGGGAGCCGATTGAAAAGCTTTGGAATGGATTTGAGCTTTTCTCTAATGAAGTGGGGCGGGTGACTGGTTTATCACTGGAAGGCCGAGAGTTTGACGATATTGGGCCTGAAAACATGTTGGTTTGTATGGACCGAATTGCAAGCAGTTTAGAGCATCTCTCGGAAGGCGCTCAGGCACATTTCTTGCATAATTTGCATGAGCTTGACTTAACTCATGGCGGTGTTCATTACGCGCTGCAAAAAGAAGGCTTTCAAAATTTCCATAATGATTTATGGCTGTATGAATTTAGAGCGGGTAAGCCAACCTATGCTGCAGATTTAAAGCGCTTATATACCCCTGAATTTGACTTGTTGCAAATGAAGCGCGCTTTGGCGGCTTGTAGTAAATTTAAGCCGGAAGCGTTTGCAGCCTTGCTGCCTCACTTTGCTACGTGTGATGGCCCGTCGAAAGATCTCTTAATGTGGGTATTAAACACACGCTTCTCGGTGGAGGGTGATATTGATGTAAGGCTTAACCAGATTAAGGCAGTTGCTGCCAATGTGAAGCATGTGATTGCTCGGCATTTGCAAGAGGCTGTGTATGAAAGAGGGCAAAAGCATTTGGCTGTTTCTTTAAGTGCGGTTTTTACCGCTTTGCCTCACTTAGGGACTTATACACAAATCAATGCGCTCCTACAAAAGCACCCCAATGGCACGGTACTTGAAGCACTGACTTTGCTCGAGCAAACGAAGCGCTTGGATGCAGAGTCTGTGACCAAGCTCAAAGTTCTTTTTGATGCGGACTTAGCGAAACCAGATAATTGCTCGGAAGTACTGTCTTGTCAGGCATATAAGCTCTCAGCTTTATTGAATGCCATCGAAAATACGGATTTGATGGAGCAGTTCTATGCCAAAATGCGTGATTTAAAGCCGGTTGTGAAGCAAGAGCTGAACTTGTTGATGACACAGCTGCTGTCAACCGACTGTGAGACGAGTGATTTAGATGCGTTAACACCAGAGCGTTTTCAGCGTGTGCTTCAATGTATGGATGAGATGCAAGCAGCACCCGCTAAAACTTCTGAGTTGCGTGTAGCAGTATTAGATGAGTTTGGTTTGCTTGGTCTTAACTTTAAGTACTCCAAGAGTGGTGCTTATCGAGCGGTGACTGATGAGGATAAGTCTGAGGCTGATCTTAAAGTCTTCACTGACCATAAAACACGTCTGTGGAACTTTATTAAAGCGCATATCGTGGTTCCTAGCGCGAGAGATGATGCCAAAGCAGAAATTAGGCCTATTTTACAGTTTTTGAAAACATTGCAATTGAACCGAACTTACTTGAATGAAGTTGAGCCGCTACTTGCGATTCTTGAGAAAACGCCTGCGGAAAAATATTGGACTGCACGTTATTTTTCGGGATTATTGTATGCGCTGCAACCGAAGAGTGATGAAGTTTCATTCCCGATTTCATTGCTGAAAGTCGTACTGGAAGAGCGCGCTATTATTGCAAGAGACATTGATGAAGTCTCGGAAGTGTTTCCGGCTGACTTAGTTGGCCCTTTTCAAGCGATTTTGGAAGCGACTGACTTTGATAGAGACCAACAAGCCTTGTTGTGTCGTATTGCGCTGAAAGAGTTTGATGAGCGTGGCGTGGTTTCATTGCTTAATCAAGTGATGAGCTTGCTCGCGAAAGCAGAGTATCAAGACAGTCGAGGCTATGCACTCGAGATGCTTGCTAAGTCGCCCAATCTCGAAAAGCTTGAGCAACAGCTGACAAACTGCCGTTGGCTCTTGCAACATCCAGCAACTCCTGAGCTGAAGGCAGATGCAAATTGGACTCAGGTTGGAGCGCTCTGGCTGAAAGCCTTAAGTGGAGAGAGAAATGAGCAAGCGCTTTTCGATACCATCAAAGGGCAGTTTGAGGATGATGTAGAAAGACAAGCACTTATTTTGCATATTATTGCGTACGCAAGCTTACGTGAAGGGCTTCACGATACCGATATGCATGCCTATGAGTTACAGAAAAAGGCGCCTAAGCTTGTACAGACATTAGGTAAGATGTCTCTTGAAGAGCTGGAAGCATTAGCAAAATGTTATCCACAACAGCCATCGCCCGGCACGGATGATATTCGCCGCTTGGTGAAAGCGAAAGAGCAGAGTCATGCGGATTGGCAAGCTTTATTAAATGACTTCTTATCTGAGCCTTATCCTGAGCCACGAGCAGATTATGCTGGCATATCCATCACGCGAGATGCCGATCTTCAGCGCATGATTGCTGAAACCCGTGTCAGTGCACGTGAGCAAAAACAGCCATTTAGCGCGACCACGTCTGCCAACTTAACGCTGGTCTTCATGTATTTGAAGAGCTTGGAGCATGGTGACTTAGTGGTTAAAGGAGCAAATAAGCCTGTTAAGGCCATGAGCCAAGCCGAGCTTGCTGATGCTTATAAATCCTTATCAGCCGCTTTACAGGATCCTGAAAATCAGAAGGATATGCTACTTCGGGCACAGCTATGGGCCGTTTTATTTGAAACCCTTGGTCGTACCACGAAAAAATATCCGCATCTTGCTCAGCAATTTGCTCTAATTGCTAATGATATTGGGGTAGATGCACCGACCCGTGTGTTGCAGTTGGCAACTGGAGAAGGGAAAAGCCACTTTGTGGCGATGCGTGCCGCAAGGCGTGCGGGTCAAGGCAAGAAGGTTAATATTTGTACGGCAAAACGAACCCTTGCCTCGCGTGATTTAGAAGACTATCAAGACTTCCTGAGCTATCTTGGCTTAAAAACAGCAGATGTTGGTAAGCTTTTGAGCTTATCGCGTGAAAATCCTGAAGAAGCCCGTGAGTTATACCAAGATGCCGAAGTAACGTATTCAACGCTCGGTGACTTATCGCTCTTCATGGATGGGCAGACTTATGCCGGATGTGCCGTTGAACATAATCCTGAAGAGAGTGTTGGCTTACTGGATGAGTTTGACTTTATTCGCTTTGAAGAGGGTCGAAAAACCGAATACAACTATGCACGTCCAACAGGAAAAACGCCAAAACAAATGACCTGGTTCTACCAGGCTGTAAACCGCTTTTATCAAGAGCAACAGTTTGCTGGTGTACGAAATGCGCATGGTGAAGTTGAAGTACGACGAACCGAGATAATTAATAAACAAATCTTAATTGATTTTTACCGTTTTCTTGAGAAGCAAGCTGAAGGGCATGAAGAGCGTGAGCGCATGTTGCCCGAGCTCATTAAAAGCCCAATTCAACTGGTTCAATGGCTGCAGTCTGCTCGTGAGGCAGCTGAGTTAGAGCGAGGTTCAGGGTTTACCGTACGTGAAATCAACATCAAAGTGGGTGACGAGCTTTATCCGATGCAAGAGGTGATTCCAGTTTCCTCAGACAACCAACCGATGACGGATTCCACCTTTAGCGCTGGTGTACATCAGTTACTTGCTGTGCGCTTAAACAGCGAGGCAGAAGCAAAGGGCTTACCACAGAATTTCCATATTCACCCTGAGAGTAACATCATCAGCTCGCAGGTGGCCTCTCGTCTTCTGAAAACTTTGTGGACTGTCTGGGAAGGGTTTTCTGGAACAATTACAGCAGCCCAAGCGAAAAGCTTGCATGAAGACCATCGTACAGCAGTTTTACATGTACCAACCAATCAGCGTGATTTACGTTGCTGGCATAAGCCTGAGTTCTTTGATACAAAACCAGCGCGTGATGCACGCATGGTGCAGCAAATTCGAGATTGTTTAGCGAAGAAACAGTCGATGTTATTTGCGTGTAAAGATGATAAGCATGTTGAAGCATTGAATGAAGTACTCAAAAGGCACCTAACACCTGAAGAACTTGAGCAGTTTATCTTTTTTACCAACGAGCAAAACCGTACAGCGTCTGAGGTACTGCAAGAGAAAAGAACCAAAGAAACCTGGACGGGCGGTAAAAAACAAAAAGGGATTGGTTTGGTGGCCTCAGGCTTTGGAAGAGGAGACAACGTAGAAGTTGAAGCGGTCTTCTTGTTTGGGTTCAACGATAACAGCGATAAATTACAAAAAGGGGGCCGAACTGCCCGAAATGGTGCCGAAGGGGAAGTTTTCCAATTTTTCTTGAACGAAGAGCTACACGATGAAAAAGATAAGCTTATGACGTGGCTTGAAGGGAACCAAGAAGACGACGATGAAGAGAGGGATGACCATGCCTGTGACGATTTCTATGACGATGGTGCAGACACGAGTTCTCATCAATCAGTTGAGTCGGTTAAGGAAAACTTAGCAAAAGTTGTCTCAGATACAGAAGAAGAGAAATGCTTAGAGCAGGTGATGTTGCTGCGGGAGTATCGATTTGGCTTGCATAACGCTGCAAACCAAGGTTATCGCGAAGTGGTAGCTGAGTTTTCTGGTTGGGGAATGAGTTGCTTGGGCAAAATTAAAGACCCTGCCAAGCGTAAAGAGTTTACCACTTTATACAGTGCTTATTTAAAGGAATTACAACGTGCTTGGACGACTTTGGCGAGCGATGCAGACTTTTCTGCTGACGAGAAAATACAGGCAGCACGTCAATGTATCACCAATGGAGAAGGCACGGGTGTCGCCGATAAATTTTTCTTGGATTTACGAAATGACCTGCAAGGCGAGCATGCGATTGAAGTTGAGCCATTTGTCTTTTTGGCGGAGCATAAAGAGGTCAAGGTTGAATTGGTTACACCAAGGCCTGCTTGTAAGCCAACTGCTGAAGAGCGCGCTGCATCGGTGATTTGTGGTGCTATGGCGCGTTTGTCTGGCAATATGGCGCATCCTGCTCTTGCCAATGTACCTGAGATGATTCACGAGTTGGAGCTGATTCATCATCGCAAGAAGTTAGCATTGGTTGGACGCCCTGTACTTTGGAGAGGACTACCGCAGAGGAAAGACAGAGAAGCGCAAATACAACGTATTTGGAGTACGCCAAATAAAAAGTTATTGCAACTCGCCGAAGAAGTGGCTGAGTGTAAAACGTTTGATGACTTTAGCCGGGCACTCTCTCGCTGTTTAAGACAAGCGCGTAGCCCTTCACCGCATGAGGATGTGATTGAGGGCGCAACGCAGGCGATAGAGCCAAACGAGTTATTAGACCGCGTAGGTGATGTTGCTTTAAGAGTGAAATACAGAGACCTCATGAGGCAGCTTGAACCTGAAGTGCAAACTGAGATTACAGAGGCACTGTGTGCGCCTTTGGTTGAAGGGGAGCACTCGTCAGAAGAGCGTATTCAAAATGCAATGCCACTTTTAGAGTACTTGGTGCAATTTGATAGAGTCCAGCAAGAGCGCTGGGGCGCGGGTTATGTGCGCGAGTTACTTGGTTTTTCACTAGAAGCTGAACACAAAGCGGCATTAGCGCTCCATCTGAAAGGGGTTGGGCAAGATGTGCCAATTCCGATGGCCTACAACCATTTTTATGCGCTTTGGCAGCTTGCAAAGACAGTACCTGGGGATGTGCCATTTGAAGAAGCATTCGTGGTACTTGGCAAGGCCGTGAAAAATAACCCAGAGAATCGTGTTCGTATGCTTTCCAAATGGGAGAGTTGGGCTAAAGACTTGCCTGTTGCAGAGAGGCAAGCCTTTCTATTGTCGTTCTGTAACACCATGTCTCAATTTGAAGAAGGTCGTGACTGGGATGTGTTTGTTGGCCTCGTCAACAAAACTCAAGCCTGGTGGAATAAGTTTGGTGAAAAAAAGTATCGTGCTGAACTTATCAGTCTTTGGAAAAAATTAGAAGCATCAGGAGATGCGCTTGAGACTTTGACCGCATTTATGAACCTTGGGGTAAAACCACCTGCATGCGGGCATGCAGAGCTTACAGAGAAAGATAGGCTAGTTGGTGTCTTTGGAGGGAAATCTTGGTTTCAAGCACTAGGACTTGGTTTTGATAAACTGAATGTGACTCACCTGGCGCGTCATGGGATGCAACTTGGTAAGCTTTGGTTAGCACTGGATATAAATGGGCGTAAGAAGTCAGACCAGACTACGCTTTTTGCGACATGCTGTGAGGGGTTAAGCCAAGTACATGACTTGATTGCGAAGATGGATATTCAAGCGATGCAGGCGGAATGCAACCAATGGTTATCGTCTTTAGATGGTGCGCGATTCGAGAGCTTAACGCTGTTTGTGCACGAGCAGTATGCATTCTTAGAAGATAACTTATTGGTGTTGCACTTTGCACTCAATTACTTAGCCAATCCAGACGTTGCGATTTCTCGCGCTGAGCGAGTGCGTGATGTCTTTATTGACTGGGTGAAAGATGATGCCTTGCAAGATAGTAATTATGTCCGACTTATCTTAACGCTTGATAGTGTGAACCCACAACTCTTTAAAAATTTGTCTGACATTGCGTTTGAGAAAGTGATGGCACTCACAGAAGCGCATAAGCATTTGTTTGCACAGTTCCCTGAATTGCATGCGAAAATGTTTGAGTATAGCTTGGATAACACGATTACGCCTGAACGTTTCGATGTTTTAGCTGAGTTACTGCTTGAAGCTGGACGCTTCCATCGCTTGCACCCAGAAATCTCAACTGCACATTTGATAGCAGGGGTTGAGCGATTTAGAGATAAGTCGGAGCAAGTATTGGTTGCAGTGCGCGACTTATTTGCAGACAAAATCTCTGAGCAGCCTTTATTTGATAGTGCTGCAGAGTACCTTGCTGATGATCGTGAAACAGGGCGAGCTGAGATACTCGATGTGATGAAGCTGTTCTATAAACAGCGAGCAGCTATGCGCACCGAAACCATTGGTTTGTTACAGCAAGCAGATGTTTATCCATTATTTGCATTTGATGCTGATGAGTCGAAAGAGACGCGAGATAAGCGTGTGATTTGGATGCACTTATTAGACCAAGGCGTATTTACTGAAGAAACGACGGTTGGGAATGCGGAAGTGTCTCACCGCTGGAGTGCTGGTCGAAATGACATTTTGCTTGATGCAAGTTATGGTCGCTACACAGCACGTACCAATGCACTCTTAAAAGAAGCGCCGCAAAAAGCACAACTTGGTAAAGTGCGAGGTCTCACTACCGCACAACAAAAACATTTACTGAAGTTAACAGATGAGATGCAAGTCATTGGTGAGCGTTTGGCGCGTCCACTGCGTAGTGTCAGCGAGGTTGATGCACAAGTCGCGAGTTTGAAAGCGTCTTTAAGCCAGGCTTCAAGTAAGTATCGGAATAGCTGGTTTAAGTCTGCGGAAAGAACCATGCAGTTTGATGCATTGAACAAGAAAATAGAAGCACACTTCTCTGACTTATCAGGGCATGAGCAACGCGCTTCTGCAGCTTATGAGCTGATATTAGAAGAGATTCGCAAGGCGCGGCTAGATGCGATGAAGTCGGATATTGAAGTGAATAAGAATCGCTTCTTTAAGATGAACTCGAGTGGTCGAAGTCGTTATTTCAATACGCTAAACCAAATGCAGGATACTGTTTTGAGCGAGTGGACGCAAGATTTGGATGCAATGCAGCGATTCCATATCTATAAACAGCATCACGCACAAGAGTTTCAAGCTGTGTATGGTTACTTGGTGATTGCTCTTGATGAGCATGTCAAAGCACTAGGACGTATGAGTAGTAGTGACCCAAGCTATGATAATTGGTTCTATCGTTTAGGTCGATTCTTTGGCTTCTTTACGGATGAAGCTGCCGTGGATGCGTTGGATAAAGCGGTTCAAGCCTTCAATATTGCGGCAGCAAATCCGTTTGAGAGTGCTGATGCGGTTGGGGCACTGTATCGTGAAGTGAAAGTGCTCGAGCCAAGGCTTCCGGGATATTTGAAAACGTTGGCTAATGAGGTGTTAGCGCGTGGAGACGCGCTTGAAGCGAACCTGAGGTCTCAGGTTGATTACGTCGACATTCGCTGTGCGCTAGGTGCATAAGCTGCCTCGCCCCGGGGCGGCTTATTAGGATTGTTGAGGTCTTGTCAAAGTAGAATGGTGAATGAACCAATATACGGCTGCAATCATGACGCCGCCAAGCAAGGTGGCAAATGCCCAAGTGGGTGCTGACACTAAGGCTGGTTTTTGTCCGACTTTTTGCAAGTGACCTGCGTCTTTAGCGACAGCACCAGCAAAGAGAATATGTAGCAAGCCATTAATAATTAAGACCAATAGATAAAAGGTTTGAATCGAATGGCTGTATTGCTGAGCAAGTTCTTGGAGCATAACTATTCCTTAAAATTGAAATTTTTTGAAGTGCCTTCTTTTTTTATCATATCAGAAAGCAGGGCAGAAAGGCTCTTAATTTAAGGTTGTGCTGCTTGGTTTGGGTTGTTATCTATATCTGGCATGACGCGATAGGGCTGCCCGAAAAACCTGGCATTGTAGCTTTGTGCGGCTTCTGCGTAGGTGCCTGGCTCGTGCATGTCTGCGTTATAGGCTAGGTTATCAGGGAGTAAGGCAGCTTGTATAAACTCAACAAGTGCGTCTCGACCAACGTTGGTAGCAGTAGGATACTGTCTACAGATGCGTATACAATCTTCCCAAGCTTCTTGGGATAAACCGTTTGCCATTCTATCCCAAGAAGCAAGGATTTGGGGATCTATTAAGATGGCAGCATTTTGAATAAAGTCATAGAAATTTTCACGTGCTTTATGTCCAGAAAAGAAATTGCCGGCTTGTAGAAAGTCGTAGACCACAAAAAAAGCATCTAGTGTTTCTTCTGCAATTAATGCATTGAATTTTTTTCTGATGCCAGGGCTTCTTAAAAGACCTTGTTTTTCAATTTGTTGCCATCTGGAAATCAAACTATTGTTGAAAAAATGAAGACTTGGCTCTGTCGCTTCGAATAACCAAAACTGGTATGTGTTTGCAAGTGTAAACACTGTACTTAGAGAAAACGTCTCTTGGCGAAGTGCTTCGCCAAGTGGACGGGGAAACAACATATGACGGATACTGCCCGGCTCGAGTCTTAAGTAATAAGCCCTAAGTTCTGAAAATACTGACACAGTTAAAATTACCCACCCCAAAATAAAGATTAAAAATTATACCATGAGAGTTAATTTAAACCAAATTTAGTTGGAGGTAATTGGAAATTCTGGTGCTTTTTTCCCTTCGGGTAGTTCGTTTGTCAGAATTTGGTCGGGATCAGGTTCAGGCGCTTCGTCTTCATCGACATAGAATGTACCCACTGGTGTTGCCTCTTCGCCACGGATGAGATAGTTGCGGTGCTGGAGGTAGGCATCTCGCATAAATGCATAAGGATCTGGGGCTTCCTGCATGAGCCTGTCAGTGTCAAACATACGTGAGCGTAGGTCGATGTAGCGAAGAATTAAAACACTTTCAATAATAAAGTCTTTGTGAATATAAGGGTACGGAGTAAAAAAGGTGTAGTCGAACATGAGCCCCATGCCATCGCGAATGGTGCTCGGCCCTAAAAATGGAATAACAATGTAGGGGGAGTTTTTATCGCCCCATTTAGCAAAGGTGATGCCGAGGTCGTTTTCATGGGGCGGGAGTGTACACTGACTCGCGACATCAAAAATTCCGCCAAGCCCCATACTGCTGTTAATGACGAAGCGCCAACTGTCGAGAATAGCTTGTTGAAATTCAGCTTGCAAAAGGTCGTTGGCAACCGTTGGTAACATATTAATATTGTTATAAATATTGTTGATGCCAGCGCGAATAGGGGCTGGTATCGCTGCAACGTAAAGTTTCGTTGGTGGCTGCACAATATGTTTATCGAAGGCTGTGTTGAATATGAAAATTTTTCGATTGATGGCCTCATAGGGGTCGTCAGGGTTTGGGCCCACAGCGACGCACCCGGCAAGGCAGAGCGTTGCTGCTGCAATTAAAGGCTTAAACCTGGCGCCGAGCATATGAAAGGGCATAACGTAGGATGCACCGAATCGAAAGTTATAAAAGCCTATAGTACAACAGAATCAGCTATAGGTGTGAAGAGCTTTCCCGTGTAGAATGGACATCTGTTTTTATGAATTAACCAATTTGGAGTGTTTTTTTGTGGCTGAGATGGACTTAACAAGTTTAAATGAGCGGCAGCATGCGGCGGTTACGGCGCCGATGGGAAATGTGTTGGTATTAGCAGGTGCGGGCAGTGGGAAAACACGAGTTTTGGTGAGCCGTGTTGCCTATTTAATTTCAGAGCATGAACTCTCACCCTATGCGATTTTGGCCGTGACCTTTACCAATAAAGCAGCAGGCGAGATGAAAGCGCGGTTAAGATACTTGCTCCCCTATGGGAGTGATGGACTGATGGTTGGGACATTTCATGGCTTGTGTCATCGTTTATTAAGACAGCACCACGAGGTGGCAAGTTTACCAGAGCATTTCCAAATTTTAGACAGTGATGATCAGTTGCGTGTGATTAAGCGTGTGATGAGTGATTTGAACTTAGAAACCGATCAATGGCCACCGAAACAAGCCCAAGCGTTTATTAATGCACGTAAGGATGAAGGTTTACGTCCGAAGCACGTTAAAGTACCATCTTATGGGCCTGGTCGTACCTGGCTTTCAGTCTATGAAGCGTATGAAAAAGCGTGTCGTGTGGCCGGTGTGATTGATTTTGCAGAGCTTTTATTACGTTGCCATGAAATGCTCCGTGACCATGAAGAATTACTATCGCATTACCAAAACCGCTTCCAAGCTATTTTGGTGGATGAGTTTCAGGACACCAACGCGGTGCAATATGCCTGGATTCGCCTGCTCGCAGGCCCCAACACCCATGTGATGGCCGTGGGCGATGATGACCAGTCCATTTATGGTTGGCGAGGTGCAAAAGTTGAGAATATTCGCCGTTTTTCTGATGATTTTCCAAGTGTTGATGTAATACGACTCGAGCAAAACTATCGCTCAACAGGCACGATTTTGTCGGCTGCGAACGCACTGATTACCCATAATACCACGCGTCTTGGCAAGAATTTGTGGACTGAGAGCGACGATGGCGAAAGAATTACTGTCTATGGGGCGCTTAACGAACTGGATGAAGCGCGCTTTGTCAGTGAGCGCATTGAAATGGCAATTAGCTCAGGTTGCTCACCAGACGATATCGCAATTTTATATCGCTCCAATGCCCAGTCTCGTGTGCTTGAGGAGGCACTGCTCCGAGCAGGGATTGCCTACCATATTCATGGCGGCGTTCGCTTTTTTGAGCGCGCTGAAATTAAAGATGCGCTGTCTTACCTAAGACTGATGACCAATCTGGAAGACGATGTTGCCTTCGAGCGTATCGTCAACTTCCCAACACGTGGTATTGGTGAGAAAACTCTTGAAACCGTGCGCTCAGAAGCGCGGGAGCAGAATGTACCACTTTGGCAAACTGCCCAAAAGCAGTTAGCCGAAGGTATTTTTCCAGCGCGAGCGGGTAATGCACTCAAAGGCTTTCTAGCATTGATTGAGCAAATGCGAGCAGAGTTGCTCACCGAGCGGCTTGAGCAACAGGTTGAAGGAATACTCGAGAAAAGTGGGCTGCGTAATCACTTTGCCAATATGAAGGGTGAGCGTGCTGAAGCCAAGCGAGAAAACTTGGAAGAATTGATTCATGCTGCAAGGCAATTCGAGGAAGAGCAAGAAGAAGTGACGGCTGAGATTTTGAACGACTTCTTAGCGCACGCATCTCTTGAAGGGGGGGAGCGACAAGCAGACACCAATGAGCCGCATGTGCACCTCATGACTTTACATGCAGCCAAAGGTCTTGAGTTCCCTAATGTCTTTTTGGTGGGCATGGAAGAAGGTTTATTCCCAGGCCGACAATCGATGGAAGACGACGCACGCTTGGAAGAAGAACGTAGGCTTTGTTACGTTGGTATGACACGTGCTATGGAGAAGCTGGTGATTACTCATGCTGAAATTAGAAGGCAGCATGGCCGCGAGGAATACCACAAGCCGTCTCGGTTTTTGAGTGAGCTTCCGACGAATTTGTTGGATGAAATTAAAGTGAGCAAACGCACTTATGCGCCGGCAAGTCCACAAAAAAGAAGTACGGCACCAAGCTTGCAAGACGAAGTACCGGGCGGGTTTCGTTTGGGGCAAGATGTACAACATGCCAAGTTTGGCTCGGGCGTTATCTTAGCACTGGAGGGAAGTGGTGCGCACACTAGGCTGCAAGTGAACTTCAAAGCACATGGGAGTAAGTGGCTGGTTGCAGCCTATGCAAACTTGGAGTGACTTGAATTTAACCGTGACAGATGCTACGTTCTGTCTCGCAATCTAACGCGATAGGGGAGAAAAGGGTGAAATTAATTAACTCGTTAAATGCACAAACTGTTTTTATAGCTGGCGCACTATTTTGTAGCGGTATGGCAAAAGCTGCACCAGACACTATGGCGGCTCCACAAAAGAAACAAATGGAGCAAGTGATTCATGATTACTTAGTGAATCATCCTGAGGTGTTGTTGGAAGCGTCTCAAGCGCTACAAAAGAAGCAACAAGATGAAATGCAAACCGTTGCTAAGTCTGCTATTTTGAAGAATGCAGATCAGCTCTTTAAGCCAGATGGTGCGTATACAGGGAATCCCAAAGGAAATGTTACCATTGTTGAGTTCTTTGATTACCAATGTGTGCACTGTAAGCGTATGAAGCCCATTATTGGTGAGCTTTCTAGCAAAAATCCAAAACTGCGAGTGATTTACAAAGAACTACCTATTTTTGGTAAGCGCTCTGAAACAGCCTCTCGTGCGGCACTTGCTGCGGCAAAACAAGGCAAGTATGAAGCGATGCAAGCAGCACTGCTTAAAATTGAGAAGCGTTTAGATGATGCGTTAGTGATGTCTACTGCAGAATCTATTGGCCTTGATATGGCGAAGTTGAAGCAAGATATGCAAAGCCAAGCGATTACTGATGAGCTTGCTGCCAACCAAGCACTTGCTGAAAAGCTGAACTTAATGGGAACTCCTGCATTCATTTTGGCCTCTACCCCAGAGGGTAAGTTTGATGCAAACCATGAGCCAACCTTTATTCCTGGGGCTGCAACACTTGAGTCATTACAAGACTTGGTGAGCCAAGCGAATAAATCGTAAGTTCTATGGCTAAACCGACAACGTTTCAGGACATTATCCTGACACTTCAACAGTTTTGGGCGGCTGAGGGCTGTGTGGTTTTACAGCCGCTCGATATGGAAGTGGGGGCCGGGACGTTTCATCCGGCCACGTTTTTGCGTGCCATAGGCCCTGAGCCTTGGTGCGCTGCTTATGTGCAGCCTTCTAGACGTCCTACCGATGGACGCTATGGGGATAACCCCAACCGCTTGCAGCATTATTACCAGTTTCAAGTGGTTTTGAAGCCTTCGCCGATTGATATTCAGGAAAAATACTTGGATTCTCTAAAGGCTTTAGGGGTGGATGTTTTACTCGACGATATTCGTTTTGTAGAAGACAACTGGGAGTCGCCAACGCTTGGTGCGTGGGGGCTTGGCTGGGAAGTTTGGCAAAACGGTATGGAAGTTTCTCAGTTTACGTATTTTCAACAAGTCGGTGGTTTGCAGTGCAAGCCCGTGACTGGTGAGCTGACTTATGGCCTTGAGCGCTTGGCTATGTCTATCTTAGGTGTTGATAATGTCTACGACATGCCTTGGTGTGTGACTGACGACAAAACTGTGACTTATGGTGATGTCTTTCATCAGCAAGAAGTTGAAATGTCGACTTACCACTTTGAGCTTGCTGACGTGCCTTGGTTGTTTGAGCAGTTTGATAAATATGAATCAGAGGCCAATCAATTGCTAGAAAAAGGGTTTTCATTGCCTGCTTATGAAATGGTGATGCATGCCTCTCATGTTTTTAATATTTTGGATGCGCGAGGCGCTTTATCGGTGACTGAGCGTCAACGTTATATTCTGCGCGTTCGAAATTTATCCAGGTTTACGGCTGAAGTGTATTACCAAACACGAGAGAAGCTTGGATTTCCTTTGATGAAGGTGACCTCAGATGTCGCGTGATGTTTTATTTGAAATTGGTCTCGAAGAATTACCATCCGGTGCTGTACCTGTTTTGGGTGGTGCGCTGGCTGAGCAAATTGCCAAAGGCTTACAAGAAGCACGTTTGAGTTATGGCGATGTCGTTTCTTTTGCAACGCCACGGCGTTTAGCGGTGCTTATCAGAATGGTTCAGCTCGAGCAAGAAGCGTACCAAGTCTCAAAGCTCGGCCCTAAAAAAGAAGCGGGATTCGATAAAGAAGGCGCACCGAGCAAAGCGCTGCTTGGTTTTGCGCGCTCATGTGGTGTTACTGTCGATGACTTAGTAGTACAGCATACCCCCAAAGGGGAGCGCTTTGCCTATGAGGCAACAGAAAGTGGTTTGAGAACCTCTGAGCTTTTACCGGGTATTATCCTTGAGGCGGTAAAAAGCCTACCTATTCCAAAACTGATGCGCTGGGGCATGGGCGACGAGAGTTTTGTCCGTCCGGTGCATTGGTTGGTGCTTTTGTTAGGAAAAGATGTCATTGATGTGTCGTGTTTTGGCTGTACCTCATCACGAGAAACCTATGGACATCGTTATCACCACCCGGGTGCTATTGTGCTGAATACACCATCTGAATATGTCGAAAAACTTGAAGAGGCGAGTGTCATTGCAAGCTTTCGTGAGCGTCAGAATAGGGTGAAAGCGTCCGTAGAATCAGCAGTTCAAAAACTGGATGCCAAAGCGATTATGCCTGATGCACTGCTTGAAGAAGTGACTTCCATTGTTGAGTGGCCTGAGGCGTTATTGGTTGATTTTTCGCCTGAATTTTTGGATGTGCCGCCTGAAGTGCTTATTGAGTCGATGCAGTCTCACCAAAAATGCTTTGCCACACAAAATAAAGCAGGGGAGTTGTTGCCTCATTTTGTCACGGTTTCAAACATTAAAAGCACGGATATGCAGCATGTGATTCATGGTAATCAACGTGTGATGCATGCGCGTTTAAGTGACGCCGCTTTCTTTTATGCAGAAGATAAAAAGCAGTCGTTGAGAATGCGTGTCGATGACACTAAAAAGGTGGTGTTCCAAGCGAAGCTTGGTAGTCTTCACGATAAGGTAGCGCGCCTTGAAAAACTCCTCACTTTCATCGCACCGAAGCTGAAGCTAGATTTGGACGAAGCCTTACTCGCGGCAAAAATTTCCAAGTGTGATTTGCTGACCGGCATGGTGGGTGAGTTTCCTGAGCTGCAAGGCATTATGGGCTACTATTACGCGCTGCATGATGGTGAGTCAAAAGCTGTTGCTAATGCTATTAAAGAGCAATATTTTCCTCGTTTTTCATCTGATACATTGCCTGAGAGCCTTTTGGGGATGGCACTATCACTTGCGGATAGGCTGGATACTTTGGTCGGCATCTTTGGTATTGGCCAAAAGCCAACCGGAGAGCGCGATCCATTCAAACTGCGTCGTCATGCGTTTGCTGTTGTGCGTATCCTAAATGCGCTTTCAGTATCACTCAGTTTGTCTGAGTGTTTGCAGGCCGCTAAAGAAGCTTATGGTAGTCAGTTTGCCTCCAATGACGATTTAGTCTCACTGGTGCAAGGGTTTATTTTAGAGCGCTTGCCAGCTTTCTACGATGGCATGGAGCATGCGGTCGAGCGTGTACGAGCAGCGCTTGTCAAGCAGTCCGACTGCTTGCGTGATTTAGATGTACGTGTGAAAGCACTCGATGGCTTTGAGAAAAGGCCAGAAGCTTTAGCACTTGCCGCTGCTTCAAAGCGCGTGAATAAATTACTTAAACAAGCTGGGTTGAATATTGATGCTGATGAACTTTCTGTCGACGAGGCTTTATTTGATATCCCAGCAGAAAAAAGCTTATTCGATTCGATTACCTCACTTGAAGATTTTGTTGCTGTGCAACATGAAAAGCGTGCCTATGGCGCTATTTTATTAGAACTTGCTTCGTTGCATGAGCCTGTAAATACATTTTTTGAAGATGTTATGGTGATGGTGGATAATGCCGCTGTTAAAACCAATCGACTAAGACTTTTGGCTCGCTTGCAGCGTTTGTTGCAATGTGTGGCTGATGTCTCACAACTTCCGCAGGCCGCATGAAACCTTTAATGATTTTAGACAGGGATGGGGTGATTAATCAAGATTCAATGGAGTACATTAAGTCTCCGGATGAGCTGATTCTTTTGCCGGGTAGCATTGATGCCATCAAGCGTTTATATGACGCCGGTTACCAAATTGCGATTGCGACCAATCAGTCAGGTATTGCAAGAGGCTTTTATACCGAGACCATGCTACACCATATTCATGAGAAGTTGTTAAACCACGTGCACGCTGCTGGCGCTGAAATTGCCTCTTTGCAATATTGTCCACACATGCCAGATGCCGGCTGTGATTGCAGAAAGCCAATGCCAGGGATGTTGCATGCTATTGGTAAAGCCTTGAACCATACGCTGGAAGGGGCGTATATGGTTGGGGATAGAATTACTGATATTTTGGTGGCACGTGCTGCCGGTGTCCGTCCCTTAGTGGTACAATCAGCGATGACCGACTTGGCACGTTTAGCCGAATTTCCGGAAATTCCTATTTTTTCTTCTTTAGCGACCTGTGTGGATGAGCTCTTGAGCGCGGTATGGCAAAAAGCACCCGAGCAAGCTTAAATTATTCACTTGCTGAGACCTCTGAAGGCCTTGCTTTATGCTTGGACGGATGTGCTCCCATCACTGTTGATTTTGAGTCTGTGGTCAAGCAGCGCTTAAAGCAAGGCATAAAAAAACCAGGCATTCTCAAAGCCTGTAAGCTTGAGCCTCACTTAACAGTTTTAGATGCAACAGCAGGGTTTGGTAAAGATGCAGCACTTCTTGCATCCACGGGTGCCAAAGTTTTGATGTGTGAGCGCGAGTCTATACTACAAAAATTACTGAGAGATGGCTTAAAGCGTCTTACCCCTGAAAGTGGTTTAAATTTACAGTTGATAGAAGATGATGCAATACACTATTTGAGCAACTTACCCCCCGAAAACTACCCCGATGTGATTTATTTAGACCCAATGCATCCCGAGCGCCGTAAGTCGGCACGCGTTAAAAAAGATTTGCATGCTCTGCAACAGCTTTTAGGTGAAGATGCGCACGCAGAACGCTTGTTGACTTCGGCATGTGCACATGCAAAACTGCGGGTGGTTGTTAAATGGCCAGCAAAACAGCACCCTTTGCGTGAGCCTAACTATACCGTTGAAGGAAAAACAGTTCGATTTGATGTATATCTTGCCGGTATCGGGCAAGGTTGATGTTGTAATTTGGAGGTTGTACGGATGTTAAACAAAGCAAATTTTCGTAATTTCAGTGAGAATTTCAATTTAGATATTTTACATGTGATTAAAGATGGTGAGTGGGATGCTCACTTAGCAAAAATTAAAGAACTTAAAACATTTTTGGACTCACCTGAGTCAACACAGTTAGACAAGGCTGAAAATACAGATGCACTGTATTTATTAGGGCATGGTGCTTGGGCGGTCGGTGCGAAGCTTAGAAAAAATGATAATGGACTTGCATTAAAATTGATTGATTTTGCTATCCAGGAAGCAGAATCATTTACAAAAAAGGACTATGCATTGTGTGGTTATTTGCACTATGTGAAGAGTACTGTTCTTCGTGGGCAAAACCAGTTTGATGAAGCTGTAGGTGAAGCCATAGATGCGTATAACGCTTTTGCTGACGCTAATGAAGCCACAGAGCTATTCCAGCATGCCTTAAACCAAGAAGGTTTGGCCAATATGCGTCTAGGAGCGCTGGAGGATGCAGAGGAAAGTTTGTTTGCAGAGATGGATAAATTGCAGCCTGTTGCTCTACCAGAGAAAAAAGCGCTTGGGCTATTTGATGCCTATCAATTGATTACGCTTGCGGAAGGGCCTGCAGATATCCGAACCCATAAAAATAGAGCACAGTTATTACTGAAACAAGGTAAGCCTGAACAAGCACTTGAGCATGCTCAAAAAGCAGTCGCTTATTTTGACCCTTTTAAGCGTCCAGTAGACAGAGCATATGATTTAACGGTGAGAGCCGAGTGTTATACAAAACTGGGTAAGCATGAAGAAGCATTTCGTGATTTGCAATCTGCTTTTTTAACTTATCAAAAGTGTTATCCAAAACAGCCACATGTCAATGCATTTAGAACTTTAATACTGCTCGCACAAGCAGCTGCTGATACGAAGCGTCCTAACATGAAGTATTTGAAAGCAGCGCACGACATGCAAGCTGCTTTGAAGCTGGATGATGGGCATGATTTTGTGAAAGCACTCAAAGCAGTTTCTGAAAAAGGCACGATGGCTAAAGAGCACAGTACTCTTGCCGGTGACTTGCTGCGTCATCAGCGCATGACTTTGTTTAAGCCATACCAAACCGCACGCTATCAAGCGAGTGCACTGCTTTATCCTTGGTGTTTTGCCGCGAAAAGCTTAACAAGCCTTGCACGCTCACTGTATGCGCTAGGAACAGGTTCTGGCACTGAGGCAACAGCGGAGCTGAAAGCTTTTGCACTGAATGCCTTGAGCTCGGTTTTATCAGCACTTACATTGGTCACCAAGACCATTGCAACACTGTTAAACCTCGGCTACTCAGAAAACACCGTGAAGCTTGATAAAACCAATACAGAAACAAAAATTGGTATCTTTGAAGAGCGACTCGCTGAAGAAGAAGCGTACCGCGGTACTATGGCACTTGGGGCTTAAACCCTTTCCGACTTTCCTTCTCCTGGCTTTGCGGGAGAAGGAAAGCTGGATGAGGATTTATAGTGTGGCAGATGAATATCTTGTGTCACGCATCGCAACCTCAGACACTCTTGGTGGAGCAGGTTGCAACGTTTTCAGCTCAGCTACAATGGTTGCAAAAGAGCGCTTAGCGTTTGAGATTGGGTCTAGCGGAGAAGAAACTGCTCGATAAAACCCTGGCTCAGAGTTGTAGAGTATCATTGCGCGGGCCTCGCGCTCTTTTTGGTACTTAACGGGGTCTTCTTCAGCTGATTTTTCCTCTGCATCTCGAGGTGCTTTCTGATTAATCACCCGACAATAGGTGCTATCTTCAAAAGCCGTTTCACTGACAACCAAGATGGGACAATCATACAAGAGGGAGAGTTCTTCTATTGCCTCCATTGAGTTTGCTGAGACTGCTTTGGGAGCGCTTGGAGTACCCTGCGCAGCTAAATGCTGCTGGAATTGTTGGTGTACTTGGACCGTGCTGGTTGGGGTATTTGATATCTTGGTTCTTAATCGAGCCACAGACTCAAGCAAACTATTATCTAAGTTTGAGACTGCAAGTGTTTTATAGCGATACCCATGCAAAGCATTTTCAAGAGGCTGAAGCTCTTCAATTCTTGTACCATTTGGCCCGCTTGAGTTTTTTAATTTATTATTGGTGTACTCTATCCCCCATTTGCGTATTCTTCGAAGGACAGCGGCCGCTTCGGCATCTACGGTAGTTGCTTTATGTACCCATTGAGCAATCAAAATAGTTAATAAGGCAGCGCCAGCTTCAATCCATCCAATAACGGCTATTTGTTCTCGTGTGTCTTTCTTGTCTCCGACAATGCCTCTTGTAAAGCCTAAAATAGAAACGAAAGCAGCAAGGCTGAGCTGAACCCAGAAAACTAACCTTTCTCCTGAAACCTTCCGGTAATCTCTGGCACTAATATCCTTATGCTGAAGATTTCTTAAATTTCTTGCATGCTGTCGGAGTTCTTCACCCTCTGTATCAAAAATCTTGTACTTTCCGTAATAGCGGTCTATTACGGTCTCACATATGTCACTTTCATCGGCTTTACTTAAGTCTTGCCCGCTTGCTTTTAAAAGAGAGCTGATATAACTACTCGAAAAGTCTGCTAAACCTTCGTGATTGTCATGTCCGGTTGCAGCTCCCTTAGGTTGACCAGTTGCCCAGCTATACAGATCATCTCCAAGTTTAATGAGCCAACCACCAAGGAAAATGAAGCAGCAAACAGCAGCTGTGCGTTTGGCCATAGCGCCATAAGCAAGCTCTTTACCGGTTTGGTCGTTTGGGTTTCTACCAATACGCTCGTATTCTAGTCGTGCTTCACGGTCTGATCGGGTTTCATGAAGGGGGGGCTCTGGGGGCAGGCTTGAAGTTCGTGCGAGGGGTCTTGAAGAAGAGGTGTGTGGGTGGTCAACAACTGCCTCATCTTCGTCCTCATCATGACCGCTATTCATACATCCTAGTGGCATAACAACATCCATTTGTTTTAGTTAAGACGCTATTTATGCTAGCACATTGAAAAAGAGAATCAACGAGAAATGTAAAGAAAGTGTAAGTGTGTTTTTTTCTGAGTATAATCGGGCAGGTTGTATGAGTGAGAGGATGTTTTTATGGCGCTGAGTGATAAAGATGAGTTTGAGGGAATGTTAAACCTCATTAAAAACATACAAGAAACTGTAGAGGGTAGGTTTTCTAAGATTGATACAGAAGTACGTGCCGCAGGAGAACTGACTGAGGAAGGTGCAGAAAAAGCACTTCAAGATCTCAACACGTTACAGAGGGAATATGAAGTTGATGATGCAGTGGTTTTAGCAAACCTTAAGCAAAATTTTTGTGACCTCCAACCCACCTATTCTTTTTTTACCCCTTGGTGGTGGAGTGATTTACGAGATGACGAGGAAGCCCAAGGTGTACTGAACAATATGTTTCGCTTGTGGCTGAGCGTACCTGATAGAAATTTATTGTCAGAGGCTCTGATTGAATTGAGAAACTTAGGGCATCAAATGCAGTCTTATAAAGTAAAACTAGAGCAGGATAGAAATGCTTTAAAGCATGAGCCAGTTTCTATAGGAAGCTTTTCGTTTTTAACGTTTTTAGGGCTGCAAAATACTGAGGCGCAAGTAGATGAAGCAGAACAAAGAAAGAGAGAGGAAGGGGAGCACTTAGAGGTTTAGAAGAGATTGCTTCGCTGCGCTCGCAAAGGCATCACATCACAATACAGCTGTTTCTCAGATGGTCTTTATCAAGTTCTCCCACCTCTGGGCATCCATAGCCAGTTAAAGTCATTTCTGTAGGCTCTTTTTGAAATAGGTTCCATATTGTTCGTTTACTCGGTGGGGAGCTACCAACCAAGATAGGGTCTAAATAGCGAATGACAGGATTTAGATTAAACAACGGATTATCTGCAGTACGCCCCAGCCTGGCCCCATTTTTAACGACTAAGTCTGCATTGTTCCTGCTGGGTCTTACGAATTGAAGGTCCATGGGCTTAACTGTTGCTGCAAACTGTTCTTCAACGCTTTCTTTTGTTCGGCTGCGTTCTTCCATGTCTCGCTTAAGGCGTCGCTCAAAACACACGTCGGTGTTTGATTCGACAAATAGTTTAACATCAAATAAATCAAGCAAGTTTGCTTCAGGCGTGAGCAGTAAGATGCCTTCAAAAACAATCATATCGGAAGGATTGACGGTTGAGGTTTTCTCTGCACGACAATGGGTTGCAAAATCATAATGTGGCACTTCGATAGACTCACCTCTTTTAAAAGCTTGAATATGCTCTCGGAGTAATGCAAAGTCTATCGCATCTGGGTGGTCAAAGTTTCGCTCATCCCGCTCTTCTTTTGGAAGGTGGCTTAAGTCTTTATAGTAATTATCTGCAGACAGAATGATGCATCGATTAGGCCTTGTTTGATTGTAGGATTGTGTGAGTTCGGCTGCTAAAGTCGACTTTCCTGCACCGGAAGAACCTGCAACGGCAATTAATATGGGGGTGTTTTCTAAAGTCATGATTAAGTCACTGAGTCTTGTAAGTTAAAGTCTTCCAAAACACCTGGGGTGAATGGATTGAGTTGATTGGCCGTTTTCAAGAGATAGCGGCCAGAGTCGCCATTAATCTCAAATAGCACATGTAAACCAGATGGGTCATGCTTATCCATTAGCACATTGAGTTTTGAGAGTAACTTAAAGAAAGCCCAAGGTCCTTCTTCTGTCAGCGTATATTCTCGTCCTTCAATGGAGTGCAGGATAAGCTCGGCATTCGATTCAGGCCATTCAAAATCCACAATGGACTCATGGCTTTGTGTATCTTTGAGACGCGTACTACCAACTGATACTTCGAATTGTGCAATGATGGGGTCTAGGTTCATTTTTTGCAAGCTAAACTCAATATGGCTACTTTCACGTCCAGTTGGGAAGAACATGGCTGTAATCACATTGGCGCGAATCAACTGGCGAATTATATCATTTGAAATAGGCAGTACGTGTCCATCTGCTTCTTTGAGTGACCAATCAGCATGTGATGTATCTAAAAACGGCTTAATATATTGATTTGCAAAGGTATTTAAAATGCCATGGGTTGCAAAAAAACGATCAAAGTCGTTTAAGGAGACTTCATCTGTTGTTTTGGCTTTGAATGGATAGCGATTCATGACAGCACGCTGATATTCTGGATATACATGACGTCGCCACTCCATGTTAATGAAATTTCTAGCGTCACTAATCAGTAAAATCCAAGTATCATCTGCAATGTGCTTACTCCACAAACCAATCGGCTCTGGTAGTTGCTTGGCTGTGAGGTACAGTGAAGAGAGTGCGTTGCGCGGGCCTTCATTTTGGAAGCGAGATTTCACTAAGGTAAAGGCTGTGCGTCCTTCATCTTGGGTGACGGCAAGGGTACTTAAAAACTGGCGTAGCTCACGAATATCGAAAGAAAGATCGCGCAGTGTGGTTTCACTGACAAGGTTAAGCTCAGTAAACTGGCCTGCGATGGTTTGATTAAAAATCGTTTTTTGATTGTCTAAATCTGGGCGTGTATTTTGCTGAATAAAGCGTGTGAGTTCTCGTAATGCATCAGACTTATCGAGTGCTTCTAAGCGTGCGCGTGCTTCGGTGTAGTTTTGTACATGAGTCGGTGTGGTGCGCTTAATAAATTGCTTCCACCAGGTGAGATAGTCGTAAGCGTAGGCTTGCTCAAGCAAGGTGGGGAGCTGATTCAAGTCTTGACGCTCAAGGACCCAATTGTCTTTTTGAAATTCTGCTGCTGCATCTGGAATTTGTGTGACCAGAGATTGATAGCCTTCCTTTGTAAACTGAACAGGGACTTCACGTGCTCCAAGCATAAAACCACCCCACTTGATGGGCTGTTTATCTTTGGGGAAGCGCTCTTTAAACAATGAATAGTACAGGTAACCCGCTGGTAGTGCATTCAAATAATTACGATTGTCTCGTACCAGCTGCTGATTAATCGCAAAAGGCTGGTCTGGTTTTGCGAGCGTTTTCTCTAACAGGGTACGTTGATTTTTAGTGTTTTGGTTAGGGGTTGCTTTTTTCCACTCTACTTCAAACCAGGCCATCACGGCTTCATCTGTTCTTTTTTCTGGGTTGCTTAAGGCAATGTAAGTTTTCAAGGCCTTGTAGCGTGCCATTGGAGTTTGATTTGGGTCTTGTAGCGTTTTTTCAACCAGTTGCAAACTATTTGGCAAGAAATCATCTTGCAATTGTTGATTGGCATTGCTTTGTAAACTGGTTTGTAGGTGCTGCAAACTGGGGGATGAAAAATTGTGAAGTTTAATTTGTTCAATGGCATCGGATGCTTTGGTCAGATGGAACAAAGCTTGATTTTTTTCAGGGGCATTTTTATTGTTGGTTTCGTAAGCAAGTAATTCTTTGGTGACAGCATCGAGGACCCGAGAGGAGCTGATATGATGATGTACGATCAAGGCAAGCGAGATGCCAACCACTCCGGCTGTAATGCGTAACACATGTTTTTGTGAGAGTGCTGGCTTTGGAATGGCGCGTTGGGTGTGCGCTTGAAAAGTGGTGAGTGCGCCATCAATAAAATAGGCACGATAGTTACTGGATTGGGGAATTTGATCAGGTAAGATGAGCGCGTACTCACGACAAATTTTATGATTGAGATGATCTTGGCTCATGCCACCTTGCTCAGCACTGGTAAAATAAACTGCTGAGACTCTACAAACTTTAGGTGGGATTTGTTTAATGAGGGTTTGTATTGCAAGGTGAAAGTTTGCCAGTTGTAGCGGAAACTCGCGAATGAGCATACGCTTTAAGCTTGAGCGTGCCGGATGAATTTTCTGTAATACATCTTGGCTTAAAGACTCAAGCAAGTGATCAAAGCGGGCATGATAGTTGTTAGCAACTTTATTGTTCTTAAAGCCCCAATCGAGTGAAAAGCCAAGTGGCATACCTTGGTCAATGCGAGAGTCTTGTTGAAAAAAGTCACAAAATCCAGCGAGGCTATCGAGTTTGGTAAAGACAAAGGCTGTGTCGATTAAATACCCCAAAGCTTTCCCAAAGCGTTGTAAAATCTGGGTATGCTCTAGGGTTCTTTTGGCAATTTGTGTCGGATCGCTTTCAAATAGGTCGTTGATATCAATTGCCAGCAATAACCCACTGATTTTTAAGTGACTGCCGAGTTGTTTCAGTGCTTGATCGAGCAGTGTTTTGCTTTGGTATAACCAAGATTCGTTGAGCTCAAGAATGATACCATCACTGTTGTAATAAATATCTGAGTTTTGTTCTGCATCGACTGTGACATGTTCGAGTGAACTTTGGCGGAGCAGGGCTGTTTTTCCGTGTCTTGTTTTACCAATGAGTAGGAGGAAAGAGAGTGTTTTCCGATTGGGTTTCAGATCCGTTAGGATTTTTTTGAGTGCATCTGTCAGCGCTTCAAGTGATTTATCCATGAGTGCCTACAAGTGTCGGTTGAAATTGCTCGTTTAAAATAGTTTTTGCTTTGTGTTCAAGTAA
Organism: Gammaproteobacteria bacterium; assembly: GCA_030147635.1. Lineage (GTDB taxonomy): Bacteria > Pseudomonadota > Gammaproteobacteria > Legionellales > Legionellaceae > JAALKW01. The sequence goes on along the minus strand of JASBUZ010000018.1, from coordinate 42,846 downwards.
AGCTTGGCTACAGAGATAAATACCCAATAAGACACCAAGTGCTGTTGCCGTTGTTTTTATCCAAGGCTTGTGAGTGACTTTGGCTTCTGCTTCATCTGCTTTGGGTTCTGTGAACAGTCGAACTGGTTTTTGCACCCGATTTTTTTGGATAATTTCATGAAGTTCTTCAATTAGGTTGTCAAGTGTTTGCCGACCAGTAGTACTGACATGGTGCTCACCTTCAAAGCCTGAAATCAAGCAGTAATAAGCGAGTTCAATTAAGTCTAAATATTGATTAGGGCGCGCTTTAAGATACTCAACCAATTCAAAAAAACGCTTTTCAGGACCGACGCTATCGTGAGACGGAGGCGTGAATGCCGAAAACTCAGCTGCTTTTTCAAAGACACGTAAATAATTTTTTCCCAACAACTCATCGATGGTAGCATGGATTAAATATTGTGCCATAGCCGCGAGCTCTTCAGCGCATTCGAAGCTGAGTAGTCGACTTTGAAACGCTTTCAGCTCATGCTCAAGATTATCCCAAGCAACTTGAATGGGGGGCAGGGTATGGCTTGTGCCGAGGCGCTCAAGCAGCGAAAAAAGAGGACCTGCCGCAGATAAAAAAGCATTGGATGTCGTAGGGGTGCTAAATAATTTAGAACGATAATAGCCGGGCTGAGTCTTTAAGGCCCCAGGTTTTGTGAACTGTGTGATGAGAGAAGTTGAACAGGACGCAGCGTGCATACCTTCTCCTAAATAATTCGCTTACGTCATAATACGATATCTGGTGGGTAATGAGAATAGTACCTGGAATTGGGGTGTGTTGAAAATTCATCACACTAGCAACCAAACTCTACTCTAGCGGTCCATGTGAAATTAATGTTCTCCTTCATATTCACTTGGATGTTCTTTTTTCCACTTTTCATAGCACTGAGTACCACAAAAATGTTGGGTATAATCCATACCTTCGGGATGATCAAGAGTGGATAATGGGATTTCTTCATGACAAAACCAGCAATAGCACGTTTTCGACTCAGCATCTTTTTTTGATTTATTCATGCCGTGTTAACTCTCATATGCCTTGATAAATTTATTGTAACTAGGACATGCTCTCATTTCAATTCAATTTTCAAATCCCAAATTGAAAGGTAAAGTTTAGCGGTGAGCGACTGCTAAACTTTTTAAGATGGTAAGTGCTGCATAGAGTTGGTAATCTTCATACAACAAAGCTTTTTCGTCAATTTTAGACTTTTTATCGTTGCTTTTGATGGCAACTTCTTTAGAGCCATTTTGTAAGTGGCCATGTAAGTCGGCTTCACTAAAGTCTGCGAGCGGATTTTGTTTTTGCTTCTTAGGCACGGCAATTTCTTCGATGGTAATATCAGGTTTGATGCCTTGTGCCTGAATTGAGACACCAGAAGGTGTGTAGTAAAGGGCTGTTGTCAGTTTAATACCACTTTTGTTATCCAGCGGTAGCACCGTTTGTACCGAGCCTTTCCCAAAGCTTGGTTTACCCACGATAATGGCGCGTTTGTGGTCTTTGAGGGCACCGGCGACAATTTCTGATGCACTTGCCGAGCCATTATTAATGAGTACAACGATAGGGGCATCCTTCAAAACATCGCCTGGATTGGCAACAGCTGTAAAGCGTGAGCCAGGTAGACGGCCTTCTGTGTAGACGATGAGTTCTTCTTTATCGCCTGGTTTTTTATCGATGAAAGCGTCTGCCACTTGAATGGCTGAATCAAGCAGGCCGCCTGGGTTATTTCTTAAATCAAGAATTAAGCCCTTTAAGTCTCCTTTGGCTTCCCGTTTTAACTCATCAATACTACTCAGCATATCTTTGGAAGTGAGTGCTTGGAATTGCGCTAAACGGATGTAACCGTATTTGTTATCTAGTAGTTTGTTATCGACACTTTTGATTTGAATATTTTCGCGAACTAACTTAAAAACCAGTGGTTTTTTCTCGCCTTTTCGAAGTACGGTGAGTGTGACAGGCTCACCAACTTTACCTCGCATGAGACCAACCGCTTGTCTTAAGTCGATGCCTTGTACGGCATGAGAGTCAACTTTTACAATGTAGTCACCGGGCTTAATACCGGCTTTGATGGCAGGTGCGTCAATGAGAGGTGTAATTACTTTAATTAAGCCGTCTTCCATAGTGACTTCAATGCCAAGCCCACCAAACTCACCACTGGTGACCGTTTGTAGCTCAGTAAATTCTTCCTCATTGAGATAGTTGGAGTGAGGATCAAGACCCGCAAGCATGCCACGAATGGCATTATCAAATAATTCTTTATCGCTGATAGGTTTTACATAATATTGTTTGATTTGTGCAATGGCATTTGAGAAGCGTTGCACATCTTCCATTGGAATACCGGAAGGTTCTTGTTCAGGCTTTAGTGGGAGCGCAAAACTTGCCACGGGAAGTGATAAGACGGTGGTGAAACATACAACACATTTGAAACGGGATATCAAATTGCAGTGCATAGTATTCTCCTTGCTTGATACAAAGCCCAGGTTTGCTTTGGTATCAAGACATCCATTCACGAGGAGGGACCGCCCTTCCACGTCTTCTTACTTCGAAGTATAGACCGTTTTCTCGGAGTCCACCTGTATGTCCAACTGTTGCAATTTGTTCACCTTGTTTAACACTACTACCTAATGCCGCAAAGAGTGAGGCGTTATGGGCATATAAACTCATGATCCCGTCACCGTGATCGACAATGAGGAGTAAGCCATAGCCTTTTAGCCAGTCACTGAAGACAACCTTGCCTGGAAGTACGGCAACGACGGGGGTTCCCTCATTTGCTAAGAAGACCATGCCTTGGTTGAGCGGTTTGGTTTGCTGGGATAGATTGTCTAGCGGGCTGTTTAAATGTTTACCCTCAAGCTTTAATGTTTGGGCCGAAGGTTTGCGTTGCGTACGAATACTGAGTTTTCGCACCAAAGATTGTAGTCGTGCCTTATCTTGGCGGAATGCTTTGAGTTGATCGTGCTTGCTTTGAATTTGTTTATCCAGGTTGTTGATGAGTGTTTGTTGTTTTGCTTTGAGATTGACCAAGCGGTTTTGTCTGAAGGTCAGTTTTTCTTGGAGTGCTTCAAGGGTTTCTTTCTCGTGGGAGAGTTTTTTTTGTGTGGCATGAAGTTTAGCGCTGGTTTCTCTTACTTGCTCAATGACTTTTTGGTTGGCTTGAAATAGATATTGATAAAAGACAAACAGGCGGGACATGGTCCGGGGGGTGTCTTGGTGCATGAGCCATTGCCAAGGATGAATCGCACCTAGTTTATGTCTTGCTCGAACGTGATTAGCAAGGATTTGCTCTTGTTTTTTGAGCTCTAGGTTGAGCATCACAAGTTTTTGATTGATGGCTTCAATTTCTTGCTTTTTCTGCTTCTCTTGGGCTCTCAATAAGTGCATTTCGTGTAAGTCTTTGCTGAGCTTTTTCTCAGTGCGAGCCAGCTTTTGATAGAGCTTATCTCGTGAGCTTTGGTCGAAGGAGAGTTGTTTTTTGATGGCTTGCATGCGCTCTTCGAGCTGGCTGAGCTCAGATTTTGTAGGGGCTGCAGTATGCCCCATGGTGACCAAAGCAAAATATATGAATAAAATCGAGTAGAATTTCATTGAGCTTTATCACAAGTTAAAAGAGAATGGCCCGTCATCGCATCTGGCGGAACAATATTGAGTAGGGTTAACAGTGTTGGGGCAATATCAATCAGTGAGCCCTCTACATTGGGCTTAAAATGCCAACGTTTATCTCCAACATAAAGGAGCGGGACTAAATTTGTGGTATGCGCGGTATGTGGTTGTTTGGTTTTATCGTCAAACATTGATTCGGCATTACCATGGTCTGCTGTGATAAGCAGCTGGCCTTTCACTGCCTCTATGGCTTCCCCAATGCGATGCATGGCTTTATCCAGTGCGGTAATGGCGTCACAGGTTGCGTGGAAGTCGCCGGTGTGTCCCACCATATCGGCATTGGCATAATTACAGATGATGACATCATGGGTTTTTTTGTGGATGGCTTCTAAGATGGCATCGGTGACCAGTGGCGCGCTCATTTCGGGTTTGAGATTATATGTTTTGACTTTGGGCGATGGGATGAGAATGCGGTCTTCACCTGAAAAAGCTTTTTCGCTGCCGCCATTTAAGAAGAAGGTGACATGAGCATATTTTTCTGTTTCAGCGATGCGAAGTTGGCGTAAGTGATGTTGAGAAAGTACATCGCCCAGGGTTTCATGAAGTGTAAAAGGTGGAAAGAGTGGCGTTGTCTCTAAGTCATCTGCATATTGAGTCATACTTAAAAATGCGCTTAACTTTGGATGTTTTTTGCGGGAAAATCCAGTAAAGTCCTTCGAGACAAAAGCGCTTGTGATTTGTCTTGCTCGGTCTGCGCGAAAGTTGAAAAAGAAGAGGGCATCACCGCTTTGTATGGGGCAAGCTTCGCCAATGCGTGTTGGTGGAATAAACTCATCAAAGATGTCTTTTTGATAAAAGGCTTCAATGGCCTTGGTTGGATTTTCAAAATGTTCAGTACTTTGTTCTTCTGTCAGGAGTTGATAAACGCCTTCTATGCGTTCCCAACGTTTGTCGCGATCAAGTGCATAATAACGACCTGTGATAGAGGCAATGCTGACTTCAGGGATATCTTTTAAGAGGGCTTCAAGTTTTTGAATGCTATTTAGGGCACTTTGAGGAGGGGTATCTCGACCATCCAGAAAAAGATGTAAAGCAATGTTGGTAAAGTGTTTAGCCTGACAGGTTTTCAAAAAAGCAAAAAGGTGTTCTTCATGGCTGTGTACGCCGCCTGGCGAGAGTAAGCCTAAAATATGTAATTTATGACCGGTTTTTTTTAATTGGTTTAAAGTTTGAGTGACTGAGGCGTTTTGATTAAATTCGCCAGTTTTAATGGCTTGATTAATGCGTGTGAAGTCTTGGGGAATAACGCGCCCTGCGCCAATATGCATGTGTCCAACCTCGGAGTTTCCCATTTGTTCGCCCGGCAATCCAACGGGTGCGCCTGAGGCTTTGAGCAAGCAGTGAGGTTTGGTTTTCCACCAAGTATCCCATTGCGGCGTCTTTGCTTTTGCAATGGCATTATGCGAGAGATTTTTCGAATAACCAAAGCCATCAAGGATTAAAAAAACCAAGGGAGGGCTGTTTAACATGTTAGCTCTTAAACTTTTGAGATAAAGAGGTTAGACTATAGGCCATTTTTTTCAAAGGATGAAGTAGTTTGAAGCAAAAAACACCACAGCATGTCGCGATTGTGATGGATGGCAATGGTCGCTGGGCCGAGGCGCAAGGCTTACCACGGGCGGAAGGACATCGAGCTGGTGTCGAAGCAATACGAGGAATCGTGAAGGTTTGTCCGCAAAAAAATATTTCGACCCTCAGTGTCTTTGCTTTTGGCCAGGAAAATTGGGCACGCCCTGCTGAAGAAGTCAATTTTCTTATGGATTTATTCCTTCAGTCCCTTGAGCGAGAAATAGCCGAGCTGCACCAGGAAGGGGTGTGTTTGCGATTTATTGGTGATAGAACTGTATTGGATAAGGAATTGCAGGAACGGATACAAGCGAGTGAGCAATTGACCCAAAATAACCAAGCCCTTCATGTGAACGTTGCCATGAACTATAGCGGTTGTTGGGATATTCTCCAGGCAACACGCAATTTGATTGAGCGCGTACAGGCAGGTGAACTCGCAGTACAAGCCGTGGATGGCGTTATTTTTTCCGATGCGCTATCAACCAGTGGCCTACCGTCTCCTGACTTATTTATTCGAACTAGTGGTGAGCAGCGCATCAGTAACTTTTTCTTATGGCAGCTTGCTTATAGCGAGCTTTATTTTACGGATGTAGCGTGGCCAGACTTTACGCCTGAAGAATTTGACAAGGCCCTCGATTGGTTTGCAGCACGGGAGCGGCGGTATGGTAAAACCTCTAAACAACTGACTGAGGAAGCAAATGCTTAAGAAGCGACTGATTACAGCAGCGATTTTAGTACCTTTGGTACTGTTTGCTATTTTGTATGCACACCCTTTAGTTTTATTGGGGCTTTTAGTGTTTGCATTGGGGCTTGCCGCGAATGAGTGGGCAAGTTTGATTCCACTGAAATCTGTGCGGACTAAGTTTGTTTTTTTCGCGACGCTCATTGTTTCTGCTGTGTTATGTTTTTTTGGGTTTTGGCTCTGGTTGCTATTAGGGCTTTTTGTCTGGGGTCTGATGATGCTTGCTATCATGACTTATCCTGCCTCGGAGCGTGTTTGGGGGATGTCTTGGTTTGTTTGGCTGTTGGGGTGTATTTTCTTACCACTTTTAGGAGTCAGTGCTGCCAAGCTATATCTGAATGCGCATGGTGCGGGGCTTATCATTTATGTGTTGGCTTTGGTGAGTGTGTCTGATTCTGGTGCTTATTTTGCAGGCCGGCTTTTGGGCAAGCATGCACTGATTCCACATGTGAGCTCAGGTAAAACCATTGAAGGTGCGCTGGGAGGGCTTATCTTACCCATGGGGGTTGCAGCGATTGGTGCATGGATTTGGTCACCACATGATTTGCCAATTTGGTTCGGCATTGCGTTGATCACAGTTGTAGTTTCTATTTTTGGGGACTTAGCGATTAGTATGCTCAAGCGTCGTTGTCACCTGAAAGATACAGGAAATTTGTTGCCAGGACACGGTGGCATTCTAGATAGACTAGACAGTTTGCTCGCAGCACTACCTTGGTTTTATGCGGGCTTTAGCTACTTTTTTCCAGGGTTCTAATCATGTTGCTGACCCTATTTTATTTCATGCTTGCGCTTTTTATTTTGGTCACGATCCATGAGGCAGGCCATTTTTTGGTCGCGAGATGGTGTGGGGTCAAAGTATTACGGTTTTCATTTGGTTTTGGACGCGTTTTATTTTCAAGACGTGATAAGCACGGGACCGAGTTTGTCTGGTCGATGATTCCACTTGGCGGCTACGTGAAGCTGTTGGGTGAAGGTGATGAAGCAGTCAAAGCATCAGAACGTCACCTTGCGTTAAACGCAAAGCCTCAGAGTCGGCGAATTGCTATTATTTTAGCAGGCCCCTTATTTAATTTCGCTTTGGCCTTTTTGGCTTTTTGGTGTGTCGCCATGATTGGTATGACGACACTCGCCCCCATTGTTGATGAAGTGGTACCACGTAGCATGGCAGAGCAATCAGGGTTTTTGCTTCAAGATGAAATTACAATGGTGGGTGGCAAATCGGTTTCGAGCTGGCGTGATGTGCGCTATGCTTTGATGCCGCATATGGGAGGGCATGGATTACTTGATGTCGGGGTGACTTCCAGAAACGATGGATTTAAGCGTCACTTGCAAGTGCCTTTGGGGGGGTGGGCAGTTCCTGAGCCTGATTCTGATCCCATTGCCTTGCTTGGCATTAAACCTTTTTTGCCAAAAATCACACCGCTTGTTGCTGAAGTTTTTCCCGACACACCGGCGATGCAAGCGGGTTTGCAGGTTGGAGATGAGGTATTGGCAGTTGATGGACATTTAATCAATGATTGGCGTGAGCTCGTTATCTATGTTAAAAACCATCCCGACCAAATGATTACCCTGACGTTAAAGCGGGGACAAGAAGAAAAAGAATTGTCTGTTTTTCTGGGGCATCGTATGGCGGCAGGAAAGCAAGAAGGGGTGCTTGGTGTTTTGTCCGAGCGAGGCAATTGGCCCAAAGATTTGTTTCGTATAGCTCGTGAAGGCCCATTAGATGCGATAGTTACTGCATCTAAGCAAACTTGGCTTTTTACCCACGCAACTGTGAAGTGGATTGGCCGCATGCTCTCAGGTGAGCTGCCAGTTAAAAATTTGAGTGGCCCTTTAGGCATGGCTGAAGGGGCTGGAAGTTCTGCGCGAGGAGGATTGGTTTACTATTTGTCTTTCTTAGCACTTGTGAGTATTGGACTGGGTGTGTTGAACTTGTTACCCATCCCTATTTTGGATGGGGGACAGTTGATGTATTCCCTGATTGAACTGGCAACAGGTCGAGCCTTATCAGAACGCTCTAAAACAGCTGGGGTTGTATTAGGGCTTGTTTGTTTGATGGCGTTGACTGCGGTTGCGTTAAAAAATGACGTGGTTCGATTGATGGGATCATGACACGTATTGGATGTAATAAAAAAATATGAAAAATATGAAAAAAAGAAGTCATCGGATTTTTACAGGATTGTGTTGTGTTTTCATGCTGCTGTGTTCTTTCGGCCTAGAGGCTGCTGACTCTTATCGCTTTGTGGTGCGTGATATTAAAATTACCGGTTTGCAGCGGGTGAGCACCGGAACCGTATTAAACTACTTGCCAGTTCAAGTTGGGGAAGAAGTCGGGCCTGAATCAACGCCTAAGATTATCCGTGCGTTGTACGATACCGGATTTTTCCAGTCTGTGGTGCTCGAGCGAGAAGGGAATACGTTAGTGGTCCAAGTGGTTGAGCGTGCAACCATTGGTTCGGTGTCTGTGACGGGCAATAAAGACATTCCCAAAGATAAAATGAAAGATATTCTAAAAGAGCTTGGGCTCGTGAAGGGGCGGGTATTCCAGCGTGCATCACTTGAGCGCCTCGAAAAAGAAATGAAAATTGCCTACAACGCACGAGGAAAATATAATGCTCGCATTGAGTCAACCGTGACGCCTCTGGCTGAAAATCGTGTAGCAATTGACATTAAGATTTCAGAAGGGCGTGTGTCTCGTATTAAAGAAGTTAAAATCATCGGGAATCATGATTTTACCGAAGAAGAGTTGATGTCGCAGATATCGCTTGCTGGTCGAAACATGTTTACCTATTTCACCAAAAAAGACCAATATTCGAAAACAGCGATGGATGCCTCAATCGAAGCGTTGCGCTCGTTTTATTTGAACCACGGTTACTTAAAGTTTACTTTGGTCTCTTCGCAGGTATTACTGTCACCCGATAAGAAAGATGTATTTATTCATATTCACATTGAAGAAGGGCCTCAGTATCACTTTTCGGGATACTCTTTTACCGGTAAGACGATTTTGTCCAAAGAAAAGCTGAATACATTAGTGGATATCAAAGCAGGCGATGTTTTTTCACGTAAAAAAGTGACTGAGAGTATTTCTGAAATCAGTTTAGCGCTTGGTGATTTAGGCTATGGTTTCCCGGCGATTAATGCCGACCCACGGATTAATGAGCGTAATAAAACCGTATTCATTACTTTCATGATTGACCCGGGCCGTCATGTGTATGTGCGTCGAATTAATTTTCATGGCAACACCAAAACAGGCGATTATGTCCTTCGAAACATGATGCACCAGGATGAAGGCTCATTGTTATCGCTGCATAACATTAAAGAATCTGAGCGACAATTACGCCTTTTGAATTACATCAAAAACATTAACGTCAAAACCACGCCAGTGCCTAAGGCAAACAACTTAGTTGATTTGGATGTGGGAGTGGAAGAGAGTCCATCTGCTGAAGCCAGCGCATCTGCGGGTTACGGAACCACCGGGCCTCAGTTTAATGCTTCTGTGAACCAGTATAACTTTATGGGAACAGGCCGCACCGTCGGCTTTACCTTTAATGCGACCTACTGGGGATTGGATTATGCGTTTAACTATTACAATCCTTTCTATACCAACACAGGCGTTGGCCGGGGTGTGGCCTTGTATTACCAAACCGTTGACCCACGTAAATTAGACGTTGCTCAATACAGTGCGAACCGATTTGGTGGCGATGTAAACTACAATATCTTGCTCAGCGAGCGCAGTAGTTTACAGCTGGGCTATGGCTATCAGGGTTTGAATATTCAAAACGCGGGTAATATTTCGCAGATTCAGGCGTTTGAGCGGCTCTTTGGTGATGATTTTTATCAGATTCGCTTAAGTGGCGGTTGGAACAAAAACGGCTACGACCAGATGCCATATCCGAACAAAGGGATTAACCAGCAAGCGAGTGGTTTGGTGGCACTACCTGCTACGTCTAAGTCGTTTGAGTATTTCAAATTGGCCTATCAGGCTCACTCCTATAAACAGTTGGGTAAAGGCTTTATTGGAACTGTATTAGTTAATGCGCAGTACGGGAATCAGTTTAATGGCACTGGTCTGCCATTTTATGAAAACTACTTTGCTGGGGGTATTGCGATGCCTGGGCAAGTTCGTGGTTACGAGAGTTATTCCTTAGGGCCACGAGATAGTAACGGAACTGCGATTGGTGCCAACCTGCTCTTGAATGGTAGTGCGGGCTTAATTTTGCCATTCCCACTCAGTCGAGATAACTTAAGAACCACTATTTTCTTTGATGCGGGTAATGTGTTTGTTGCCGGAACGCCTCAGATTCTTTCGGGAACTCCTGCAGGACCTATGCGTTATTCTGCTGGTGTTTCTGTTGAGTGGCGCTCACCCTTTGGTCCATTGGTTTTCAGCTTTGCTGAGCCACTGAACAAACAACCGTTCGATCAGTCGCAGCCATTCCAGTTTACGTTAGCGTCTGGTTTCTAGGCTTATCGTAACTTACTTGAAATTATGCTAGCATGAGTCCCTGCCTTGGGGACTCGGCGTGGTGCAGTTTAATTGAATTCAAAATTTAATACGGAGAGTAAACGCATGAAACGATTAAGTGGTGTGTTGTTGGCATTAGCCTTTTCTTTAGGCTCAGTAACTGCTTTTGCTGATGCGCCTAAAATTGCAGTGGTTGATTTGCAAAAAGTGATGCAAACCTCAGATGAAATGAAATCTATTCAGGCGAAGCTTGAGCAAGAGTTTAAGCCACGTCGAGACAAATTAATGGGGATGGAAGCTGACTTAAAATCTGATATGGATGCCTTTAAGCGTGATAGCTCGGTGATGAACCAAGCAAAGCGTAAAGAAGCCGAAGAAAAAATTGTCGCGGCTCAGCAACAATTTGAGCGTGAAGGTCAGCAGTATCAGCAAGAACTCAGTGCGGCTCACAATCAAGCGATGGAGCAGTTTTATAACAAAGTTCGAGCTGCTATTTCCAAAGTTGCTCAAGAGAAAAAATATGATTTAGTGCTTCAAAAAGACGCAGCCCCATTTAGCTTAGATAAGTTAGATGTGACAGACCGTGTGATTGAAGTAGCAAAAGAAGCTGCTAAATCTTAATCTCCTACGTGCCTCGGCTTGTCCGGGGCATTTATGGTTTTTATTTACGTAAGGATTTTTGGTATGACCTCAGAAATTGATATCAATGCAATTATTGAATCATTGCCGCATCGTTATCCGTTTTTACTCGTAGACCGCGTGTTAGATTACAAACCCTACGAGTATTTAACGGCAATTAAGAATGTCACCATTAACGAGCCATTTTTTCAGGGGCATTTCCCAGGAAATCCAATTATGCCTGGTGTGCTCATGCTCGAAGCATTGGCACAGGCAGGTGGACTTTTGTCTAATTTTTCAAGAACCCCGAAAGAGGGGCATAAGTTTCTTTATTTTTTTGCAAGTATTGATAATGTAAAATTTAAAACGATGGTGACCCCAGGTGATCAACTTTTGCTGAATATTACACTTACCAATCAAAGGCGTGACTTTTGGCGAGTGCATGCAGAAGCAAGCGTAGACGGCAAGCTGGCGTGTTCTGCTGATTTAATGAGTGCTTCTAAGGAAGTCAAGAAGGATACAACCGCGTGATTAGTAAGCAAGCAATAATCGACCCTTCAGCGAAACTTGCAGAAGGGGTAACCGTTGGCCCCGGGACCATTATTGGCCCCGATGTAGAGATTGGTGAGAATACTTGGATTGGACCGCATGTTGTCATTCAAGGCCCAACTAAAATTGGAAAAAATAATAAAATCTTTCAGTTTGCGTCTGTCGGTGATGAGCCACAAGATGTGACTTATAACGGTGAACCCACTCGACTTGAAATCGGTGATAATACTGTGATTCGGGAGTTTTGCTTGATTAGTCGCGGTACAGTCAATGGCGGTGGCCTAACACGTATTGGTAACCATTGTCTGTTTTTAGCTTACTCCCATGTTGGACATGACTGTAAGCTTGGTGACTATGTGTCTATGGTGAGTTATGCGGCTTTGTCGGGCCACGTGACGGTCGGTGACTATGCAACCATAGGTGCTTACTCTGGTGTACATCAATTTTGTAAAGTCGGTGCTTATGCATTTATTACAGGTGCTACTTACGTGAAGAAAGATGTGTTGCCTTATGTGATTATCTCTGGCCAAGATACGACGGTTTATGGCATTAACGTGGTTGGACTAAAGCGCCGCGGTTTTTCATCGGAAGCGGTGAATGCACTTAGACGAGCTTATAAAGTGGTGTTTCGTAAAGGGCTCTCAGTACAAGAGTCTATTGCTGATTTAGAGAATATGCTCGCTGAGTTTCCTGAAGTATCTTTAATGATTGATTTTTTGAATGAATCAAAGCGCGGTATAGTAAGATAGGTTTTTGTTATGCTTGATCCCCAAATATTACGAACAGACGCAAAAGACGTCGCAAAAAGACTTGCAACACGTGGTTTTACTTTTGATGCAGCTACGTTTGAGTCGCTTGAGGCCAAACGCAAAGCATTGCAAGTTGAGACTGAAAACTTGCAGTTTGAACGTAATAAAGCCTCTAAGGGGATTGGGCAAGCAAAAGCACGCGGTGAAGATATTGCACCTCTGCTAAAAGAAGTCGCGACTCTTGGATCTACCTTAGACCAAAAAAAGCAAGAACTTGCGAACCTTCTCGAAGAGCTAGAAGCACTGACACTGAGCTTACCTAATCTGCCCGACGCTTCTGTACCTGTTGGCCAAGATGAAGCAGATAACCAAGAAATCCGTCGTGTTGGAGAGCCAAGGCAGTTTAACTTCAAACCTAAATCTCACGATGAGCTGGGTGAAGCTTTGGGGCTCATGGATTTTTCAATGGGCGCAAAGATTACAGGTAGTCGTTTTGTGGTGATGACCGGGACACTGGCAAGGCTGCATCGCGCCCTCACTCAATTTATGTTGGATGTTCAAATTAACCAACATGGCTACGAGGAGATTTATGTACCCTATATGGTGAATGAAGCAAGCTTGATGGGGACAGGGCAGCTGCCTAAGTTTGGCGATGATTTATTTAAAATTGAAGGCGAGTTTCCTTATTATTTGATTCCAACTGCTGAAGTACCAGTCACGAATATTGTGCGCGATACCATTGTGCCGGAAAAAGATTTACCTAAACGCTATGCGAGTCATACCCCTTGTTTTCGTAGTGAAGCAGGCTCTTATGGTAAAGATACCAAGGGTATGATTCGTCAGCATCAGTTTGAAAAAGTGGAACTGGTTTGGGTTACAAAGCCTGAAGCCTCTGATGACGCCTTAGAAGCCTTGCTTCGACATGCAGAAGTGATTCTTGAAATGCTTGGATTACCTTACCGAACAGTCGCTTTATGTACGGGCGACTTGGGTGCGAGTGCGCAAAAAACCTACGATATAGAAGTATGGCTGCCCAGCCAAAATACTTACCGTGAAATTTCATCTTGTAGCAATATGGGAGATTTTCAGGCGAGGCGGATGCAAGCACGTTATCGTACATCTGATAATGACACTAAGCTTTTACACACGCTAAATGGCTCTGGTCTTGCTGTGGGACGTACCTTGGTCGCGCTGTTAGAGAATTATCAAGATGAGTCCGGCTCTATTCAAATTCCTGACGTTTTACAATCCTATATGGGGGGCATACAACAGCTTGATATATAAGTGGTTTTCATGATTCTACGAGGTGGGTTAGACATAAATAGCGACAGCGGCCATCAACAAAAAGCCAACGATGACAAAGCTGAAGTCTCGCAAATTACAGCAACGTTGTACCATGACACAGCGCTCCAAGCCATGCAGTGTTCCTAAGTATAAGAAAGTGCCGGCAGAAACAGCCATGAGCAGTGGATCGATGAATGAGTTGGTCGAAACATCCCGGCCAAAGTGCCAGCCAATTGCAATACCAAGTGGGGTCATGCAGGCAAAGCCTAAAAAGAGTGTCATGGCTGCTTTGGCATGCAATGTGCTTTTGTTGAGTTGGACTGCAATGGCAAAGCTTTCAGCCCACTTATGCGCAATAATTGCCAAAAATAACATGATTTGCATCGAATATTCTTGGCTTAAACCAAGGGCTGTTCCTAAAACCAGTGAGTGCAGTGAGAGCATCACCCAAGCAATTAAGGCAAAAGCCGGGTGGATGGTGTGATGGTCATGCCTGTGATAGAGCACTTCGCCCAAGTGTTCAAACCATAAAAATAATAAAAATACGATACCGGTAATCAGCAGTGCAAGTGGGTAGTCATAACCCATTTTTTGAAACAAAGCCTGTGACTCAGGGAGCATATGCAAAAGGGCCGCTCCCAGAAAAACACCGGTGCCGAGGGTTTCGCCAATCGGAAACTCAGCATGTTTTTCTTCGGTTAAGCGCTTTTTAAAGGGAAAGTAACCGGCCGCAAGTGTCATGATGAAGACACTGAAGGCGAAAAAAAGATTTAAATTCGTAGCGCTTAGTGTCATACAGAATGGCTCTCATTAATCGGTTGAGCTGGAGATTGCACACGGATATGAATATGCTCGCGTGGGGTTTCCAGCTGTGTGAGGTCGGTGCTGATATGTGCTTTTAGTTTTTGTAGTGCTTCTTCATCAAAGTTACCGACTAAGTCAAGGGTGAGCTTACCGTCTAAGTAGTGTAGAAGACAAGCTTTTATTTCTGGGAACGTTTGATACCAGTGATTGAGAAGTTGTCTCTCAAGTGTTTCTCGATTCGGTAAATGTCTGGATGGGCTGGTGATTTCATCATCTTCAGGGTCGATGTGTACCGTGACATCTTTAATGCCAGGAATATTCTCCATCAGTTTATGATGCACATGCTGCGCGATGAAGTGTCCTTCGGAGACGGAAATCATGGGATGTACCTGGGCATGGACATCTACAAAAATATCACTCCCCATGAGTCGTGTGCGCAGTTGATGGACTTTTTCAACACCACTGGTATTTTGAATCATTTCTGTAATTTCACGACGAAGCGAGGGCTCAACCCCGGTATCGACCAGCTCTTTAATACTCTTCCAGCCGTAGCTAACCCCCATTTTGATGATCAACAGGCCGACGATGAAAGCCGCGATACCATCGAGCATTGGATAGCCAGCAAGGCTACCTGCAATCCCAACCAATACAATGAGAGACGAGGCTGCATCTGAGCGGTGGTGCCAAGCATTTGCAAGAATGAGTTGTGATTGAATGGCGCGGCCAACATGACGGGTGTACCAAAACAGTGCTTCATTGAGCAGAATAGAAAGACCCGCGAGCGGGAGTGCCCAAAGCATTGGTACTTCATGTTCATGATGTCGTAGATGGGTGAGGGCGTCCCAAGCAATCGCAACGCCTGTTAGCACAAGCAATAAAGCGAGCACATAGGTTGCGGCGGTTTCAATACGTTGATGGCCGTAGGGGTGCGATTCATCAGCCTCCTGGCTGCCGTATTTAGAGGCGATTAAAACCATACCGTCGGTAAATAAGTCGGAAAGGGAGTGAAAGCCATCAGCGACTAAAGCGCTTGAGTGGAACCAGATGCCTCCAAAAAGCTTACTGATGCCAAGCAATGCATTGATAAAAGCGCCGAGGAGGGTGACAAATTTTGCTTTTTGATAGCGGTTGTTGGTAGGTTTTTGCATGATTGATATGATTCATTTGAATACACACATGATTTTATCAGATAGATAAGTACAGTTATAGGTTGACCTGGGTGGTGAGCTTCGGTATTATTCCCCGCTCTGTCCTGGTGATGGTTTTTCGGGGTGTAGCGCAGCCTGGTAGCGCGCCTGCTTTGGGAGCAGGATGTCGGGAGTTCGAATCTCTCCACCCCGACCAATATAAATGAGCGCCCGTAGCTCATCCGGATAGAGCATCGGCCTTCTAAGCCGAGGGTAGCAGGTTCGAGTCCTGCCGGGCGTGCCATAAGACGTCAAGTAGTTGGGTGATAAGAAGAATGAATTGTCATGGTGGGCGTAGCTCAGTTGGTAGAGCCCCGGGTTGTGGTCCCGGTTGTCGTGGGTTCGAGTCCCATCGTTCACCCCATTTATTTTATTGTTTCTTCGTAAGTCCTTTACAAGGCACCTCCTCCTGTTCGATAATTCACACCTGTTTGCGAGAGTGGCGGAATTGGTAGACGCGCTGGATTTAGGATCCAGTGGGGTAACCCGTGAGAGTTCGAGTCTCTCTTCTCGCACCATATTTAAAAGGTAAAATAACTACCAATGAGGCAAAGCGATGGCTGTTTCTGTTGAAGTATTAGAAGGTTTGGAACGTAAAATTAATATCTCTGTTCCGTCTGAAAAAATTGAAAGTGAAGTGGACTCACGGCTAAAGAACATGGTGGGTCGTACAAAAATTGATGGTTTTCGTCCGGGTAAGGCACCTCTTCAGTTAGTGAGACAACGCTACTCTGATGATGTTCGCCTCGATGTTATTCGCGACTTACTACAACCAACACTCTACGATGCACTTAAAGAGCAAGAATTAACACCTGTAGCGTCTCCTCGCATCGACCCAGGCCCGATTGAAGCGAACAAAGATTTTGGTTATGCTGCTGTTTTTGAAGTATTCCCTGTATTTGAAATTAAACCTTTGGGCGATAGCAAAATCAGCTTAATTCAGGCTGAAGTCTCTGATGCTGATGTAGACACGACGATTGAGAAACTTCGTGAGCAGCACAAAGAATGGACTGACGTTTCTCGTAAAGCAAAAGATGGCGATAAGCTCTTCGTTGATTTTGATTTGTATGACGGAGATGAGTTGGTTGCTGAAAGAGGTGAGGCACGCAACTTTGAAATTATTTTGGGCCAAGGTCATATTTTACCAGAGCTTGAGAAAAAATTAATTGGTGCCGAACAAGGTAAGCCTGGTGAATACACGGTTGATTTCCCAGCGGATTGGCATGACGCAACCTTTGCTGGTAGAACCTTAACTTTTAAGCTGACTGTGAACCAAATTCAAGAAGGTAACTTACCTGAAGTCGATGAAAAGTTTGCTGAAAAATTAAACGTGAAAGAAGGTGGCGCTAAAGCGCTGAAAGAAGATATTAAGGGGCACATGGTCCGCGCACTTGAGCGTCGTGTCAAAGAATTAAATCGTGAAGCTATTTTTGATGCGTTTTTAGCTTTAAACCCATTCGACTTGCCAATGACCTTGGTAGACGAAGAGATTAAGCATCTGAAGCATGAGTTTTATCACCAAGTCTTTGGGCCTGAGCACTCAGACGATGAAAAAATTCCTGACTTCCCACGTAATTTATTTGAAGATAGAGCAAATAGACGTGTTCATCTCGGGCTTTTATTCGCAGAATATGTTAAACAAGAAGATATCAAAGCAGAAGAAGAGCAAATTACTGCAATGATTGAGAAAGCTGCTGAGTCTTATGACGATGCAGAAGAAGTCCGTAAGTGGTATCGTGGAGATGCGAGGCGCATGGCTGAAGTTGAAGCGCTAGTTATCGAAGAAAAAGCCGCTGAGAAATTAGTCGAAAATGCGAAAATAACCTACGAGAAAAAGGATTATGAAGCAGTTATGAATCCGCCAGCGCCTGAAGGGGCTGCGGCAGAAGAAGCTAACGACGACACAGGAGAGTCAGCATGATAAATACACGCGAGCAGCTTGATGTGATTAGAAATGCCAGTGGGCTTGTGCCTATGGTGGTTGAACAAACTTCACGTGGCGAGCGTTCGTATGATATTTACTCTCGACTCCTAAAAGAAAGGATTATCTTTCTTTTAGGAGAAGTGGAAGACCATATGGCAAATTTGGTAGTCGCTCAGCTGTTATTTTTAGAGTCTGAAAATCCTGAAAAAGACATTTCAATCTATATTAACTCGCCAGGTGGTGCGGTAACTGCGGGACTTGCCATTTATGACACCATGCAGTTTATTAAACCTGCTGTGAGCACACTTTGTATTGGACAAGCAGCCAGTGCAGCAGCACTGTTGTTGTGTGCTGGTGCAGAAGGCAAGCGTTTTTGTTTGCCCAACTCACGTGTAATGATTCACCAACCTTTAGGTGGATATCGTGGGCAGGCAACTGATATTGAAATTCATGCCAAAGAAACCTTAGCA
The DNA here is from genome assembly GCA_030147635.1 of Gammaproteobacteria bacterium. GTDB lineage: Bacteria > Pseudomonadota > Gammaproteobacteria > Legionellales > Legionellaceae > JAALKW01. Next base: position 24,809 of record JASBUZ010000018.1, on the reverse strand, counting down.
GTTCGAGCACAATTGAACCGAATTATGGCGCATCACGCTAAAAAAACCCCCGAAGAAATTATGCGCGATACTGAGCGTGATAATTTTATGAGTCCTGAAGAAGCAAAAAACTACGGTTTAGTCGACGGGATACTTCACGGGCGTGAAGTTCGCACAGAGGCGGTATTGGAGGAAGCTTAAATGAGTAAATCTGAAGGTGGTGACGAGAATAAAGTGCTGTACTGCTCTTTTTGTGGCAAAAATCAGCATGAAGTAAAGAAGTTGATTGCCGGCCCTTCGGTTTTTGTCTGTGATGAGTGCGTTGATTTGTGCAACGACATTATGCGAGAAGAGCAAGCTCAAAAAGATGAAACAGAAACAGAAACAGCGCTTCCCACACCCAAAGAAATAGCCGCTTTCTTAGATGAGTATGTGATTGGTCAAAAACATGCTAAGAAAGTCCTGTCAGTGGCTGTTTACAACCACTACAAGCGGATGTACAAAAAGTCTGAAGATGACATCGAGCTTGGCAAAAGTAATGTGCTTTTAATTGGTCCGACAGGTTCTGGTAAAACATTACTAGCTCAAACGCTTGCGCGTCTTCTGAATGTGCCGTTTACCATGGCAGATGCGACCACACTGACTGAAGCTGGGTATGTGGGCGAGGATGTTGAGAATATCATCCAAAAACTCTTGCAAAAGTGTGATTACGACGTTGCAAAAGCAGAGCGCGGTATCGTATACATTGATGAAATTGATAAAATTTCACGAAAAGCAGATAACCCATCGATTACTCGAGATGTGTCTGGTGAAGGGGTGCAGCAAGCCTTATTGAAACTGATAGAAGGCACAACCGCATCTATTCCACCGCAAGGCGGACGTAAGCATCCACAGCAAGAATTTTTACAAGTGGATACCTCAAACATCTTATTTATTTGTGGTGGGGCATTTGCTGATTTAGACAAAGTCATTCGAGAGCGTAGCGACAAATCAGGCATTGGATTTTCAGCTGAGCTCAAGAAAGACAAAAGCAAAATTGACTCGAAAAAACTGCTCGAGGGATTAGAGGCCGAAGATTTAGTGAAATATGGCTTGATACCTGAGTTCGTTGGTCGACTACCTGTCATTGCAACCTTGCATGAGCTTGGTGAAGATGCATTGGTTGAGATTTTAACTAAACCTAAAAATGCACTTGTGAAGCAATTCCAATCGATGTTTAGAATGGAAGGTGCTACCCTCGATTTTCAAGAAGATGCTTTGCATGAAATTGCGAAAAAAGCATTGTCTCGAAAAATTGGGGCACGAGGTTTGCGCTCGATCCTTGAAAATATTTTATTAGATACCATGTATGAACTACCGTCCTTAGAAGGGGTCACCGGGGTTGTTGTGAATGAACAAACCGTTAGTGAACATAAGGATCCGGTTTTAGTTTATGGGGGCGAGGAAGACGCCAAACAAGTTGCAGCAGGTGGTGAGAAGTAAAGGATATCTATCATGGCAAGTGAACATGAGTCGAGTGAATCGAAGCAAACGGATGAAGAAGTTAAGTTACCAGAAGTCATAGGCCCCCTGCATTTGCCTGTTTTGCCACTGAGAGATGTGGTGATTTATCCAAGCATGGTGATTCCACTGTTTGTGGGTCGTGAACGTTCTATTCGAGCATTGGAAGCCGCAATGCTCGATGATAAGCGTATTTTTTTAGTGGCTCAGAAAGAGTCGAGTGATGATGCGCCAAATGCTGACCATTTATTTTCAATGGGAACAGTATCCAGCCTGCTTCAGCTTTTAAAGCTGCCTGATGGCACGGTCAAAGTGCTGGTAGAGGGAGAGTCTCGGGCGAGCGTTGATGAGTATCTACAGGCTTTACCTGGGCCTGATGAAGCACCAGCTCCGGTTATGGCTGATGAAAGTGCTGATGAGGCAGGCTTTATGTCAGTTTCCTGTGAGCCAGTTGAAGAAGTTTCCAAAGCATTTAAACAGCCTGAAATTGAGATTATGATGCGCTCGCTCATGTCTCAGTTTGAGCAATACATCAAACTCAATCGAAAAATTCCACCTGAAGTGTTAGGTTCTTTGACCAGCATTGAAGAGCCAGGTCGTTTGGCTGATACGGTGGCAGCGCACCTCAACATGAAAGTAGAAGATAAGCAAACGCTACTTGAAACTCTAGATGTAGGTGTACGCCTTGATAGACTCATGGCTTTTATCGAAACTGAGATTGACTTATTACAAGTTGAGAAACGGGTTCGAAATCGCGTGAAGCGACAAATGGAGAAGAGCCAGCGCGAGTATTATCTCAACGAACAAATTAAAGCCATTCAAAAAGAGCTCGGAGAACTTGGTGAAGAAGGAAGTGAGCTTGATCAATTGGAGCGTGCCATTGAACAAGCTGGTATGCCGAAAGAGGCACTTGAGAAGGCACAATCTGAGTTTAAGAAACTGAAGCTGATGCCTGCGATGTCTGCAGAAGCTACAGTGATTCGCAACTATTTGGATTGGATGCTTGCTGTGCCATGGAAAAAACGAAATCGCATTCGTTTTGACTTGGAGAAAGCGGAATCGATGCTCGATCAAGACCACTATGGCTTGGATAAAGTAAAAGAGCGAATTCTTGAATATCTTGCTGTGCAACAGCGTGTGAGGCGCCTGAAGGGTCCTATTTTGTGTTTGGTAGGTCCGCCAGGGGTTGGTAAGACATCGCTTGGCCAGTCGATTGCAAATGCGACTGGACGTACCTTCATTCGAATTGCTTTAGGCGGCGTTCGAGATGAAGCTGAGATTCGGGGGCATCGCCGAACTTACATTGGTTCGATGCCTGGCCGTATTATCCAAAAACTCTGTAAAGCAGGGGTTAAGAATCCACTCATTATGTTAGATGAAGTGGACAAAATGGCGATGGATTTTCGGGGGGACCCGGCATCGGCCTTGCTTGAAGTATTAGATCCCGAGCAAAATAATACATTTACCGATCATTACTTAGAAGTGACTTACGACTTAAGTGATGTGATGTTTATTGCAACGGCGAACTCGTTAGAAATTCCAGCCCCACTGCTTGACCGAATGGAAGTCATCCGTCTGCCTGGGTATACCGACCAAGAGAAGGTCCGTATTGCGGAATACTATTTGACGCCGAAGCAATTGAAACTAAATGGCTTAAAGCCTGAAGAGATTAATTTCACGCCTGAAGCGATTCAAGAAATTATTCATTACTACACGCGTGAGGCGGGTGTTAGAAACCTTGAGCGTGAGATTTCTAGTATTTGTCGAAAGGTTGTTAAAGAGATTTTGACGGACCAGAAGCTCAAGCGTATGAAAGTCACGCCAAAACAGGTTGAGCGCTTGCTGGGGGTTAAGAAATACCGTTATGGGTTGGCTGAGTCTCGTGACCAAATTGGTCAGGTGACAGGGCTTGCCTGGACCAGCGTCGGCGGGGAGCTTTTAACCATTGAAGCGACGATGATGCCTGGTAAAGGAAAAACGCTGCACACAGGGCAGCTGGGTGATGTGATGCAAGAATCTATCCATGCTGCGATGACGGTTGTACGCAGCCGTGCTAAGAAGCTGCATCTCTCTGAGACGTTTTATGACCAGCACGATTTCCATGTGCATGTACCTGAAGGAGCAACGCCCAAAGATGGTCCTAGTGCCGGGATTGCCATGTGTACCGCTTTGGTCTCTGTGCTCACACAAGTTCCAGTACGTGCAGAGGTTGCGATGACCGGTGAAATTACTTTGCGTGGTCAGGTTTTACCCATTGGCGGCTTAAAAGAAAAATTATTAGCGGCGCACAGGGGCGGCATTAAATTTGTTTTAATTCCTTGGGAAAATAAGAAAGACTTGGCTGACATTCCTAAGAATATCCTACAAGAAATCGAGGTTCACCCGGTGAAGACGATTGATCAAGTGCTAAAGTTTGCGCTTCAAACAGATCCATTTAGTGCATCTTTGCCATCAAAAAAGTTATCGAAAACCAAAGAGATTAAAAAAGGAACAAAATAAAAGTTAAATAAAGATTTACAAGAGGCGGAATTAAAGTTATATTTCTCCTCGTTGTTGCCCAGGAATGGCGGGGCTTCGAAGATGTAAACGATTGACGAAGCAAAAGTAAATTTTTACAATTTACTTCGAGTTTGAAGGGAAACATAACAAAAGGGGAAATCTATGAATAAGAGTGAATTGGTAGATGCAATTGCTCAACGCTCTGGAGTTACAAAGGCTGATGCAGCTCGTGTGCTCGAGACCTTCACTGAGACAGTGACTGACGTACTTAAGTCTGGTGATCAGGTTGTATTAACAGGGTTTGGTTCATTCTCAACAGGTGAACGTGCTGCAAGAACTGGTCGAGACCCACGTACAGGAAGACCAATTCAGATTAGAGCAGCTCGTGTTGCTAAGTTTAAAGTAGGTAAGTTGTTGAAAGAAGCGGTTCAGGAAGGACGTTAAGATTTCGGGTGCTTAGCTCAGCTGGGAGAGCATCGCCCTTACAAGGCGAGGGTCGCAGGTTCGATCCCTGCAGCACCCACCATAAATGGGAGTGGTAGTTCAGTTGGTTAGAATACCGGCCTGTCACGCCGGGGGTCGCGGGTTCGAATCCCGTCCACTCCGCCAATATTGCGCGCCTTTGGGCGCGTTTTTTTTAGGATGGAAGACCTGACATGTTGCAGAAATTGAATGAACGTATTCAGGGGGCAGTCGCCTGGACCATTATAGGCGTGGTAGCTGTCACGTTTATGCTATTTGGCGTTGACTCTTACCTTCAAGCGCGTCATGAAGCAGCTGCAGAGGCCGAAGTTGATGGCCATGCAATTTCAAAACATGCTTTTGAGCTGCAGTATCGTCGTGTGCGACAAGCACAAGAAGCCTCAGGTATGACGGATGGAGCAGAGAAGGCGTTAAAAAGTCAAATTCTAGACGATATGATTGCAACGCAAGTCAATATGCGAGCAGCCCGTCAATCAGGCTTTGGTTTAGATGCAGCTCAGGCTAATGCCGCTATTCTACAAATTCCCCAATTTCAAAAAGATGGTCATTTTTCTCCTGACCGATATCAGCAAGCATTGAGTAATGCTTTATTCACTGCACAATCTTTCCAAGAAGAAGTTCGACAAGGCATGTTATTAAATCAACAGCGCTTTGCTTTTATGGGAACGGCTTTTGCACTGCCCGACGAGATAGAAAAATTTGTGAAATTATATGGTCAAACTCGAGACTATCGCTATGTACGTATTCCAAGTAGCGTTTTTCTAGAGGGAGTCCAAGTTTCTGAAGATGAAGTAAAGACCTATTATGAGCAGCATCAAGATGAATTTCTTTCGCCTGAGCAAGTGCGTCTGGATTTTGTAAGGCTTTCTATGCCGACTGTTCGTGATGGATTTAAGCCAACTGAGGCGGCGTTAAAAAGTTACTATGAGAGCAATCAAAGCAATTATATGGCGCCTACCAGGTGGTCTGTACGGCATATTCTATTTGAAGTGGCTGAAGATGCCTCAAAGGAGGATAGAGAGGCTGCTAGTGCACGTGCAGAAGCCTTTTATAAAGAAATGCAAGCCTCTCCTGATACGTTTGAAAAGCAAGCTAAAACAGTTGCTCTTGAAAAACCAGGCACAACCAAAGATGGTATTTTACCGTGGGTGATTGCTGGAGAGTCTGATTTAGATGTTGAGTTAGTGAATCTTACCAAAACAGGTGAAGTTTTAGGGCCCGTAAAAACAGAAGCAGGCTATGAAGTATTTCAGCTGTTAGCTTACGAGCCAACGAAGCTTAAGCCTTTTGCTGAAGTGCAGGAAGAAGTGGCAGAGCACTGGATAGCATCACATGCTCAAACTGAATATGCACGACTCTTAGAAGAGTTGGCTGATCAAAGTTATCAAACCCCAGATTCGTTGACGGCCGTTGCTGAAGTCTTGAAGCTACCCATTGAGCAGACAGAGCGCTTTGGCCGTGAGGATGTGAAAGCGTCCAAGGATTCAATTTTAACCTCGCCTGAGGTGCTTAAAGCGGCATTTAGCCATGATGTCTTAATTCTTGGCAATAACAGTGCTCCCATCCAAGTGGATGAAGACACGGTTGTGGTGGTGCGTATACGCGAGCATTTGAAGGCGACAGAAAAACCACTGAAAGAAGTCGCTGCAAACATTCAAAAAACGCTTCGTTTGAGTAAAGCTCAGATGCGCGCTATGCAATTGGGAGATAGCTTGTTGCATGCCAAACAAAGCAGTCTACAAGACAGTGCACAGCAATTTTTGGCGCAGCACTTAACTTGGCAAACCGTGACGCAAGCGACTCGGGACTCCAGTTTGGCACCTGCTGAGGTGAATCGTTTAGCGTTTACGTTATCTGATGCTAAGCAGCGTGCAGGCCTCGCTTTAGCTGACAACTCAGGTTATGTTGTGGTTGAGCTGCAAAAGACAGTCGATGGCAAGTTAAGCATGTTAGATAAAGAGCAGCTTGCAAGTATCGCGCAGCAAATTGGTGCGAACTATGGTGCGATTGACTATGACTTGTATGTTAACCAGCTGCTTGATCAAGCCAAAATTGTGAGACACTAAGAAGCTTATCTTTTTCTTCGTCATTTCGAGCGTGCTCCTCCGTTTTTACGAGGAGTGTCGCGACGAAGCACAATCTCCTGGTTTGCTTCGTTATTGTAGTGACAAGGGTTCTAGAATAAGTTGATTGGGCTCATCTTCGAATGTTGTATTGGTATCGCCGAAAAAGCCATATAAATTTTCTGGGTTGTATGAGCTATCATCGAGAGATGCACCTGGCAGTTGGCTCCAATTCTCATTATCAATGTCCTTGGCAGCAATGTCTTTTGCTATTTTAGTCGCTGATTCAAAGAAACTCCGGGCCCTACTGTGTTCGGAGAGTTCAAGTTTTTGTGCGTATAGGGCGCGGTACTCTTTTAAAACCTGGTGTTCATATGGTGCTCTTTCTTCTTCAGGTTTTTTTAGAATGTTTTCTGCGTATTTAATGAGACAAATGGTTGCATGATTGAGCTCACGTAACTTTAGAAATTTAGAGATAGAGCTGGTCGTACTATGGAGTGATGCAGCTGCCTCAGCCTGTGTATTATAGGTTATTAACGCGGTGAGTATTTTGTCATCTGAGCTTTTTGAGAGCGGGCAAGCTGGAGATATTGGTCGCGTTGAGGAAGGTGTTTTTCTCCTAATAGGAGCGGGGGATTTATGCCCGTGGGAATGAAATTTTTGTACTTTAGTCATGGCGTTCTCTAAATTTAAAAGGAATGTAACTACCACTATGTTTAACTTGAGATCAATTATGGGCTATGTTACAATCCGTCTCAACCTTTTCTCTGTAGGAGGAGTTGCAATGCCCAGTACAGTCGGTAATAACCAGATTTATCGTTTAGTTGGTGAATTAGTACGCATCAGAAATGAAGAATTGGGTAAGCGCTTAAGTACTGACAGCTTCTCTGATGCCGAGTTAAAGGGATTATTGAAGCAAGAGTTAAACCAAGGTCGTTTTACAAAAGATGTGGCGGAATTGGGAGGGGTTGGATCAGCATCCTTTAATGAGTTCTTGGATGGGTTTGTTGGTGCATTGCCTAAACGAACTGTTCCGGTAAGTACGAGTCCATTCTCATCAAGTTTTACGACAGCTGCAGCACCTACCAGAGTCCATCATTATGAAACCATTAAGGTACGTTGCCATCGTTGTTACCACAGTTGTTGCTCGTGCTCGCATTCGACCGATTCATTTTGGTTTTGGATGTATTTGTTTAACTCAGGGGGTAAATCAAGCAGCTCTAAGTCTGATTCTAAAAGTGAGAGCATTGGGGATGTCATTCTTGGGCTGATTGCTTTTGTTGCTGTGCTCATGATTATTGCGTCAGCTGTGATTGCAGCGATTTATTTATTTGGTGAGTTGGCAGATATCATTGAGCGCATGATTCATAAAGAAGGTTATTCCTATGCCATGTTCTCTTTAAGCTTACTTGGTATGAGTGCTGCAGGGTCTTTTCTGGGCGCGACCACCATTATGCCGCTTATTTTTCTCGCCATCGGGGTCAACAACCCGGTGGGCTGGAGTATTTTTGGCATTATTTCGCTTGGTACGGTATTTACCGCTATCTCGCACGCTTTATTGTTCCAACTACCAGTGATGGCTTCAGAAAAGAGTTTTCAAGAAACGCTAGGTAGTGATGGTTTTGTTGGTAAAGACTTTGGACGTGTGCAAATTACCGAAGCAGAACTCAAGCACTTGGAAGAGGAAGAAGGACTTGATCCGATGAAAGTGCGTATTGCGATTGCTTTACTGAGACATGAGATGGGAGCAGGACCTGTGCCAAGTAAATATGGAAACCATGCACTCTTTAGCCAGGCTTGCCGAACTTCAGCGCAGCAAAAGACTTTAGAGACGATTCGTGCACTGAGGTCTGGTAACTTGGATGATCAAGACTTTGCAAGTGGTGTGATTGAAATCGGGAAAATGAGAGTCGATATGCGACTGAAGCCTAGCTCTGGTGATAGACCCGGAAATGGTCATTCAGGTGGCAAGGATGATAAGGGCCAGGGACTGGGTAATAGCCTTTCACTTTAAGATTGAGACACTTCGCTCTTAATAACATCCACATTGTTATTAAGAGCGAACATGATTTATTCTTCGTCTAAATGATTTGAATTATATGTAATGTGGAATAGGAGCTGTAATGGATAGGGATGTCATCGAGCATATTATTGTTGTCGGTGGTGGAAGTGCGGGATGGATGAGTGCCACCTATCTTTATAAAGCTCTTGGTGAGCGTGTAAATATTACCTTAATAGAGTCGCCTAATATTGGCAAAATAGGGGTTGGTGAGGCGACGGTTACCACTATCAAAACCGAGTTTTTTGATAGGTTAGGCCTTGCGGAATCCGATTGGATGCCAAAGTGTAAAGGCTCCTATAAAATGGGTATTCGTTTTCAAAACTGGAAGAGTCCTCCTGAAACAGGAGGTGATTATTATTATCATATCTTTGGCGAGATCCCATACATTGATGAAGTACCGCTGACGCATATTTGGATAAAAAAGAGGCTCGAAGAAAACTATCAGATGCCCATGGCTTATACCTGTTACAATAGCCTACCAGCAATAGATGCGATGAAGTCGCCAAAACTTTTGGATGATACTCGAGAGCATTATTATGCTTATCATTTTGATGCAGGATTATTAGCTGGGTATTTGGCAGAGTGGGGTAGAAAAAGAGGGATTAACCATGTTCAAGATGACTTAAGGCAGGTTGAGCTGAAAGAAAATGGTGAGATTCAATGCGTTATAGGTGCTCACGGACACAAATATTACGCAGACTTATTTATCGATTGCTCAGGCTTTGCAAGCTTTCTTATTGAAAAGGTATATCAGGAGCCTGTAGTGTCCTTTGAAGACAGCCTCTTAACTGATCGAGCAATAGCTATTAACTTTGAAGAGAATATTGAAAATACAGGCATTCGACCTTATACAACGGCCACCGCGATGAAAGCGGGTTGGATGTGGGAAATACCACATTTTAATACTTCTGGTAATGGCTATGTTTATTCAAGTCAGTTCATTAGTGATGAAGAGGCAGAAGCGGAAGTTAGACAATTCTTTGGTGCAAAAGCAGAACATGCAGATGCTAGGAAAATTAAATTCCAATCAAGAAGGCGCCGTCGCGCATGGGTTAAAAACTGTGTCAGCATAGGGCTTTCAGCCAATTTTCTAGAGCCTTTAGAGTCTACTGGGTTATATTTTATCTATGCCGCTTTATACCAGCTTGTTCGAAACTTCCCAAAGAAAACAATAGATCCTATTTTGCGTGATAAATTTAACCAGAAGATATGTTATATGGTAGATGAAATGAAAGATTTCATTTTAATGCACTTTAAAACATGTCGCAGAACAGATACAGAATTTTGGCTTGCTAACCGCTATGAAACAAAGACATCTGATTCATTGCAACTGATACTTGATAGGTATCAGGCGGGTTTGCCTGTGAAAACAACACATCAATCTGATATTAAGTTATATGCATCATTTGGTGTTCAGTTTGATAATTTTTGGACAAATACAAATTATCTTTCAGTACTTTGTGGTGTAGATAGGCTTCCTAAGCAGACATTGTCTTTACTGAATTATCGGTCTGATATTATGCATCAAGGGGAAGTGCTTTTTGAAAAATTAAGGAAAGAATCTGAGCAGTTGTTGCGGACATTACCCTCACAAGCTGAGTATTTGAAGCAGCTTTATGCCCTGAATAGTGAGACTTTATGCCCTGAATAGTGAGCTCTTAGCATAGGAGGAAGGGGTGAAAAAGAGGTCAAGTCCAAAAAGTGCTGTAAATTTTCATAGATTCGTCCGGCCTACATACTCCGTATGAAATCATCTCAAGCCCATAGCTTATGATTGTATTTGTGATTTCACGTGTTGTAGTTGCTCACCCAAGGAGCTACGGTAGACTGATCTTCCCTCGCTTTATTCTTCATCCAAACTACAGCCTGATACAGCATGATAGCCTGCATCAACGTGCATCACTTCACCAGTGACGCCTGAGGCCATATCAGAGCACAAGAATGCTGCCGCATTACCCACTTCATCTGCAGTGATATTACGCTTTAATGGCGCAACGCCAGAGTAGGCGCTTTGAATTTTCCTGAAATCTTTAATCCCTGCTGCGGCCAAAGTTTTGATTGGACCTGCAGAAATGGCATTGGCACGTAAGCCACGGGGGCCAAGGCTTGCTGCGAGATAACGTGTGGTTGCTTCAAGACTTGCTTTAGCAACACCCATCACATTGTAGTTGGGTACTGCTTTTTCAGCGCCAAAGTAGCTTAAAGTAAGTACCGAGCCGTCAGTACCCTCCATCATAGGCAGAGCTGCTTTGGTTAAACCTACTAAGCTGTATACACTAATGTCGTGTGCAATTTGGAATCCTTCGCGGTTTGCATTATCGATGAAGTCACCACCGATTTGATCGGCAGGCGCAAAAGCCACAGAATGCACGAGGATGTCTAGTTCATCCCAGCTTTTACCGAGCTCTGTCATCACGTGTTGGATATCTTCATCACGGGAAACATCACAAGGGAAGGTGAGCTCTGAGCCAAACTCTGCTGCCATTTTTTGGACGCGGAGTTGTAGTTTTTCGTTTTGATACGTAAACGCTAAAGAGGCACCCTGGGCATGGAATGCTTTGGCGATGCCATAAGCAATTGAGCGGTTACTGGCAAGTCCGACAATAAGGGCTTTTTTTCCACTTAAAATACCCACAAGCTTCTCCTTGATTTGATAGGTTTATTCTTTTTCCAAACCCTACTACGCCCCGCGGCTTGTCCGCGGGGTCTATGGGTGCCGCGGACAAGCCGCGGCACGTAGGGAATACTTTAGCCAACTGTTTTTGACAGCAATTCCCGGATTTTAGCTTGAATTGTGTCAATTGCAATGTGGTTCTCACCGCCCCTTGGCACAATAAGATCAGCATAGCGGCTAGATGGCTCAATAAATTGTAGGTACATTGGGCGAACGGTGGTTTCGTATTGATGCAATACAGACTCTACAGAGCGATGACGTTCAACCACATCACGCTTCAGGCGTCGAATTAAGCAGACATCTAGAGGCGCTGACATAAAGATACGAATGTCCATCAAGTCACGCAAGATTTCTTCGCTAAACAATAAGATGCCTTCAACAATGATGATGGCATGATCAGCAATGGTGCGTGTCTCAGGTAGACGCAGATGCTTTGAGTGCGAGTAAGTAGGCACTTGCACGGACTTACCGGCTCGCAATTGCTTGATGTGCTCGGCAAGCAGAGCATGGTCAAATGCATCCGGGTGGTCGTAGTTGATTTTTTCACGTGCTTCGAAGGGCAGGTGATTATTATCTTTATAATATGAGTCTTCCGTGATGATGACCACTTGGTCAGAACCAAGTCCATTAACAATAGTATTTGCAAGTAAACTCTTGCCCGAAGCAGATGGGCCTGCGATGCCTAAAACGATGGTTTCTTTTGTCATGAACTTGAAAACAAATTGTCTAAAAAAATTGTCCAAATAGTACGAGCTTTTCACCTAAAAAACAAGGGGACAACCTGAAAACAATTGACTTTTTTGGTTCATGATGTTTAATATGCAGCTCATCTTGAGCGTGGAGTTTTATGATGTCTGAAACCCAGGGCGATTCACCTACTCAAACCACGGAAGGCGTGTTTAACAGATGGCATGCTCGTGCCCAGAACGCGACTAAAGCGTATAACTTTTTTCTGAGGCCAAATAAGCCACTCGATACGACTAGCTCTTGGTTTAATCCCCTTGCGCGTGGTCGTTTTACCGGCTTTAAAGAAGGGGAATTTGCGGATGATCTCAAAAGCCTAATTTTTAAGCCGTTTATTTTTATTGGGTTACGGTTATTTGAACCGATTAACACCATCTACTACTTTCTAGCTTTGCTTTGGTATGTTGTGGGTCTTTCACCCGCCAATGCCTGTGACTCCTTGTTACATGTAGTCGAAAGCGTGATAGCAACCCCAATTCTTGAATTTTATGCCTGCCTTGAAGTTACACTGCAACTTGGTTCGTTTGGTATGCGATGTATGCTTAGTGTTTTTGAAGCTGCGGGATTTGTGGCGGTATCGAATGAAGTAGATGACAAATATGATGAAGCGTTTGTGATTTAGGTTATGTGATTTTTTTTATTGAGGAGTGATGTATGGCTACACAAACTTTTTTTAAACAGTTAGATGAGCATCTTGCTGAGTCGCAACTTGAGCGTTCAAGAAGTGCCACTTATTTATTTAATCATTATGGTGAGCCAGCTCGCCTATTAACGGCGCAAAACGCACATTGGTTTGAGCCTTGGAAGCGTGCCAAGTTTTCAGGATTTAAGAGCTGGAGTGCTTTTTCTGATGATGCCACAGCAATTTTGTTAAAGCCTGCCGTATGGAGTGCAATTGCAGCTTATGAAGTGCAAAAGTTTTGGTTGAGCTTGGCGGCAGCGATGGCGCAAGTCGTGAAGCTTTCTCCAACCGGCGTTGTCAACAAAGTGATTGATATGGCAGAAGCTTTTGTTGCGAGTGTTGTATTAGCTATTTTTGCAACGCTTGAGTTTTATATGCAATTAGCCTCTTTGGTGACGCGTACTGCCATGACTGGTTTGAATGCGGTTGGCGTGAAATTGCCACTTGCTGAAGAGAGCAAAGAAGATGAAGCAGACTTAGGCTCTGGTTTTTCGCTGGTTTAATAAGACATAAACAGCACCATGTCCACCGTCCCGCGGGATGGCACTGTGAAAGGCAAGTACATCAGGTAATTGCTTGAGCCAGTGGTTGACATGGTTTTTGAGAATAGGGGGCTCGTTAAACCGGCCCCCTTTTCCGTGAATGATGAGTACTGAGCGTATGCCGGATTCACGTGACTCATGAACGAAATGAGCTAAAGCGTCTGCTGCTTCTTCTAGGCGAAAACCATGCATGTCGAGCCTGGCTTCAGGGCGAATGATGCCCTTTTTTAAGTCATGAAACTGACTGCGTTGTATGCGATTTTTGCCAAAGCTTAAGCAGCTCTCAGGTTGCAGGCTTGTCGCATCCCATGGATTACTGAGTGATACGTGATACGTTTTGGGTGGTGGCGTGTTTGTTTCAGAGTTTGGCTTGATAGCCTGACATGTTTTTTTTTGTGAGAGATTTTTCTTTGAGCCTTTCAGTGGGGTCACGTGTGCCATGGCTTTTCGAAACAAGTCTTTGTCTGAATCCATGCTTTTATTCCCCGTGGCTATCGATGTTTATCTTCTTTGCGTATAATAAACCATTTGGGAGCAGATAGGTGAAATCTTATCAAGATGCAACCGCATCATTTGAAACCTTGATTGATTTTTTGCGGTTTGGTTTGTCGATGGCGAACAAAGCCCCTTTGTATTACGGGCATGGTACAGACAATGCTTGGGATGATGTGCTCGCTTTGGTACTTGGAAGCTTATCATTACCACACAATCTTGACTCCAGGCTTTTGCATGCACGGCTTAGCCCTGATGAGAAAGCTTATTTAACTAAACAACTTGAGCGCCGCATGTTTGAGCAAGTTCCGGTGCCTTATTTAACCAATAAAGCCTATTTTGCAGGACTACCTTTTTATGTGGATGAGCGCGTTTTAATTCCCCGCTCTCCCATTGCTGAGTGTATTGCCTCTCAGTTCGCACCATGGCTTGATGCCGAAAATGTAACTCGAGTTTTAGATTTAGGGACTGGCAGTGGCTGTATTGCCATTGCTTGCTGTTATGCTTTTCCCGAGGCATTGGTGGATGCAGTGGATGTTTCTCGTGAAGCATTGGAAGTTGCACAAATGAATCGTGTGCAGCACGGGGTTGAAGAGCAATTGCACTTATTGCAGTCTGATTGCTTTGATGCGTTGCCTCATGCGACATATGATTTAATCATCAGTAACCCACCTTATGTGGGAGACTTGGAGATGCAAAGCTTACCGAAAGAGTATCAGCACGAACCAAGACTGGCACTTTATGCCGATAATAATGGCCTTGCGATTGTAGAGAAGATGCTTTTTTCTGCGGCAAACTACTTAAGCGAGCATGGTATTTTAGTGATGGAAGTCGGGAACAGTGACGAAGCTTTGGCTGAAGCTTATCCTGAAGTACCATTTACCTGGCTTGAGTTTGAGGCAGGTGGCAGTGGTGTGTTTGTTCTTACCAAAGCACAACTGGTTGAGCGTTTTCAAGCATGAGTGGCAACACGTTCGGCACACTTCTTAAAGTGACAACTTTTGGTGAAAGTCATGGCGAAGTGATTGGCTGTGTGGTGGATGGCTTTCCGGCGCGTTTCACATTGAATGAGACTCTTATTCAGCCTTTCCTAGACAAGCGAAGGCCCGGCCAATCTCAATATACCAGCCAGCGTCGTGAAGCTGATCACGTGAAAATTTTATCGGGTATCTTTGATGGGTTAACCACGGGTGCACCGATTATGCTCTTGATTGAAAATACCAATCAACGCACTGCTGACTATGAAGCGATTCGTGATGTATTTCGACCGGGGCATGCTGATTTTACCTATCATCAGAAGTACGGCCATCGGGATTACCGGGGGGGGGGGCGTGCTTCGGCACGTGAGACCGCTGCTCGGGTCGCAGCAGGTGCACTTGCCGAATTGTACCTGCGCGAGTTTTATAACATCGAGATTGTCGGCTATTTAGAGCAAATGGGGGATGAAGTTCTCGCTTTTGAGTCAGAAGCTGAGATTGACTGTAATCCGTTTTTTTGTCCCAATAGCCATCAAGTTCCAAAACTTGAAGCACAAATTGATGCACTACGCCGGGCTGGTGACTCCATCGGTGCCCGTGTTGGTGTATTGGCGCGTGGTGTGCCTGCTGGATTGGGTGAGCCTGTGTTTGATAAACTAGATGCAAGTCTTGCTCATGCCATGATGTCGATTAATGCGGTGAAAGGTGTTGAGATAGGTGCAGGCTTTGATGCAGTCAAGCAGCGTGGCAGTGAGCATCGTGATGAAATGGACCAATCAGGCTTTTTAAGCAACCACTCAGGTGGAATTTTGGGTGGGATTAGTACCGGACAAGAAATTAAACTGAGCCTTGCCATCAAGCCTACCTCAAGTTTAGTGATTCCAGGACGAAGCTTAAATACAAAAGGGGAAGAAGTTGAAGTGGTGACCAAAGGTCGGCACGACCCATGTGTTGGGATTCGTGCAGTACCCGTGGCGCGTGCCATGCTGGCCTTGGTTTTGATGGATTATGTATTGCGTGATAGAGCACAAATGAGAGAGTCATGAGAAAATTAAATGTAGCAATTGTTGGAGCAACAGGCGCCGTTGGCGAAGCCTTACTTACAGTCCTTGACGAGCGAGAGTTTCCTATCGCTGAATTATATCCTTTAGCGAGTGAGCGCTCAGCAGGTAAAACGGTACATTTTGGTAAACGGGTGCTCGACGTTGAAGACGTTGCGAAGTTTGATTTTAGAGATGCAGATATTGCTTTTTTCTCAGCAGGTGGAGAAGTGTCGAAACAATATGCGCCTGAGGCAGCTGCTGCAGGCTGTGTGGTGATTGATAATACCTCGCATTTTCGTTACGACGATGATATTCCTTTGGTGGTGCCTGAAGTCAACCCTGAACGTATTGCGGATTATACTAACCGTGGCATCATTGCAAACCCGAATTGCTCAACCATTCAAATGCTTGTGGTACTGAAGCCATTGCATGATGCAGTGGGTATTACGCGGGTGAATGTTGCCACTTATCAAGCGGTTTCAGGTACCGGCAGAAGTGCGATTGATGAGTTGATTGGGCAAGTTGGTGAGCTTTTAAATGGCCGCGCTATTAAAAAGCCTAAAGCGTATAAGCAACAAATTGCCTTTAATGCACTGCCACACATCGATGAATTTCAAGATAATGGCTATACCCGAGAAGAGATGAAAATGGTGTGGGAAACCAAAAAAATCCTTGAAGATGACACAATTGAAGTCAATCCAACAGCCGTTCGAGTGCCGGTAATTTATGGTCACTCAGAAGCGCTTCATTTGGAGCTTAAAGAGCCACTGACCGCGACCAAGGCGCGCACACTGCTTCGGAATGCACCAGGCATTCAGGTTGTAGACTCAGCTAAACAGGCTAAATATCCAACAGCAATTTCTCATGCAGCAGGTGAAGATGACGTATTTGTAGGTCGTATTCGACAAGATATTTCACATCCATCAGGACTGAATCTTTGGGTGGTGGCAGACAACGTCCGAAAAGGGGCTGCTAGCAATGCAGTTCAAATCGCCGAAATTCTGCAGCGTGATTATTTATGATTTATACTCATAAGTATTATGGCTAAAAACTTCAGACGACTACTGAATCCTTTTGGTGAAGATACGTCAAAGGACGAGGATTTGCTACGCAAGAAAGGAAAGGATGTAGAGGATGAAGGTGAAGGGGGCACCGAAGGTAGCTCTGGACGTGGAAGTCGACGTCCGCGTGGAGAGAGCTATCTTGGTGAAGATACTGCCGAGCGTGAAAATAAGCGACGCAAAATAGAAATTGCGGGACTTATTGCGGAAACAGGCTGTGCATCTGAGCCACGTCGTGACCGAGATGCACCCCCCAAAGATAGACCCGCATCTGAAAAAGGCCTGGAAGCTCCGGTGCATCCGATTGTGGGCAAGAGCCAGCAGTATGACGGATTGGATTCAGATGTGAATCCAATCCCTGATTTGACGACGCCAGAGGGACAAGAAGCGTATCAATTGCAACAGCAGCTGAAATTACAGAAACGACAAGAGTTGCAGCAGCGACTTGCCAATAAGCCAGAGTTTAAGCCACCAGGCATGTAATCAAGGAGTGAGAAATGACCATTGCGAATGATATTCTTCGAGGTCAGATGCCAGATTTTGAAGCCTATCTGAGTCAGGGCGAGTCACTTGATGACATGGATGAATATGGTTTTACCCCCTTAATTGAATGCGTGATTGCGAAGCAGCCCGAGATTGCTAAAGAGCTTTTGGCGCGTGGGGCTGATATTAACGAGCAAGATGTCAGCAAGCGAACTGCATTGCACTGGGCAGTGGACAATGACGATTATAAATTTACTAAAGCACTGCTGGTTGCAGGTGCCAATCCTAATGCGTTTACCCGCGCCGGCCTTTCAGTCTTAGTGTATCCGGTCCTTCGTCGCCAGCATGATATTAAGCATTTACTCTATCAATACGGTGGTAAGCTTGATTTTGCGCTAGATTTTATTTCAGCAAAACTGCTTGGTCACCGGTTCGAGCTAACTGGAGACGTTGATATTTTAACGGCCGACAATAAATTTATTGAGGTCAACTACGAAGGCTTTATTTTGGAGTTTACAGTTGCGATTATCCGGGATTCTTTGACGCGTTTTACCAGCAGCTATTCTACCAGACACTTACGTCGGCATTTTGGCCTATTATATGGTGTGATTGATGCGTTTGAAGTTGCAGATAAACTATTACAATTACAACGCCAACACTCTTTGAGTGAGCAGCACCGTGCGCGCATTGCAGAGTTGATTGAAGCGCCTTTATTGATTTTGCCTGCTGCAAGTCGCGGGCACGCATTTTGTTTTGTACGACATAGTGAATGGTGGGCTAAGATTGATAGAGGCGAAAATAGTCTGAAAGAGGGAACAGTTAATATTTATCGCATGAAGCGTCCTGAGGCATTTACACCAGACTTTGTGCATCAGTTTTTATATCAGCGTCAACCCAGGGAATACTTTCATAAGCAAGTGAATCAAATTTTGGAACTTGAACCTGTTTTAAAAATGCCACTGTCTCCGCAAATTACCGGGAACTGCTCATGGGCGAATGTACAAGGTGTGGTACCTGTTGCCTATGCCATGCAGCAACTTGGCGTTGCTCATCCTTTTTCGGAGGAAGAAGCGATGGTGCTTTATAATACCTGGACTGCTTGGGATAAAGATCGCACCATTGATGAGTGTATTCAGCGCTTTTACTTGGCCGAGAAAGCGCGCCGTGCGTCTATCGCACAAATGTTGGGAGCAGTATTATTCCAAACTTGTGATGCAGAATTGTCTCATCACTTGGTGCGTGCTGAAAAGATACTGACAATTCTTGGCTTGCCTGAGTATCAATATATTCTGGATAGTTATCTTAAGGTGTATTGCATTGATACCCTGACTAAAAAAGGCAATAATTTTTTGAAGCTTTTGGATGACTTTGGAATTAATCCAAATATTGGTGTGAGTCCAATTGCCACCTCACTTGGTGATGATGGAGGTCAGCAAAAGACTTAAGTCTTGAGTTATATAATATAGGGCTAAGTGATTCAGATTTAGAGCGCTTAGTGGGGCTAGGTGGGCTTTGGTTAAACTAAAGTTTAATAATCGGCAAAATGAATCTTATCCATATCGGCGTGTTTGGTTTGATGTCGAAACGGGTCGATTTTTGTTGGAAGATGAGACTGAGCTGCACTTAAGTGAGAAAAAGTTCACACATCCTTTGCTGCAAGAGCCATACACTGAAGCAGATGACTTTGAATTTAAATATGAGTATCGTGATTTTTCTGAGCTGATGTACGCAATGAGATTTATGTGTACAGTACTTCTCAATACGCGTCACCCACAGACTTGTCAGTTTACCATTCAACCAGCAGCTGATTTTCAAAAAGCACCACTGCCAGAGTCAGTTTATTTTTCTATCCATCATCGTAAAGCTGCAAAAGAGAAGCTTAGCGTCGAGCAATTGAATCGATTGGTCAGTACGCTCTCGGGAAAGTCATTCCAGTATTCGAACGATCAACTGTTGCGGTACCACATGACGTTAAAAGATTTGCCTGAGGTGATTGACGTTGATGAATTGTATACGTCTCAAATAGAGATGCAGCAGATTTTGGATAATTTAAAACATTGTGATGCTTATGAGCTTCGTTATATTGACTCCATGCTTGGCTTTGGAGTTTTTAGTCGCACCCAGATTCAAGCGGGCAGTATCATGAGCCTTTATAGTGGTATTCAAACGTATACTAGGGAAAAGCGGTTGGACTATTCGTTTACCATGCCAAGACATCCATCCAATGTTTATATTCATGCCTCAGAGTTCGGCAATTTAACCCGGTTTATTAACCATGCGGCAGAAGCTAATGTGAAGGCAGTGCAGTATCAGGTGAATGGGGTTACGTTTGTGTTATTTGAAGCAAAGCGAGATATTGAGGCTGGTGAGCAGTTGCTTGTAGATTATGGTGGGCAGTTTTTTGAGGGTGAGCCAGTTACCCTATTTAAACCCAACGGAAAAATTGCTTATCAGAGTAAACCTAAAACTTTTTCGAAGCGAAATCTCATGACTTTAAGAGTGATGGCAAACCAGGGCGTTCGGGCTGCAAGTGCGTATTTTTGGAAACGACTATTTGTGATTACGGTACTGCTGGGGGTTATACTGGGTCCAAGGCTTCAATTCTGAATCATTAAAAATTGAAGCCCCAGACCTATGGCGGTTAATCAGACGTTTGATTTTCAGCCTGTTTTTTAGGGCGTGATGAACCAGAGTTGGTCTGGTTTCTTGGTTTTCTCTGACCTGACTGCCTGCTTTGCTGTGATGACTGTCTTCGTGCATTTGAGTTTGAGGACGAAGTTGGACGTCTGCGATTGTTATTCGAAGATGTTCTCTTTTGCGCAGACGAGCGCTTTCTATTTGGCGCTGTTTGCTTTTGCTGTTTTTGTGGGCTTGCAGGGGCTTCAGAGGAACCAAACACAGAGCGCCAAAGTCGCTTTAATACATTGACTTCATCTGGACGTAAAGCTGAGCGGCCACTGAATGGCTTGACCACCGGCTCATCTGGTTTTTTAGTAGGTTTATTGCGTACTGGTTCAACCATCGGCGGTTCAGCGAGCGCATAGCTTGGCTTCTTACCTTTATTGCCTGAGGTGTCTTCTTTGACCCGTAGAATTTGATATTGTGGTGATTGCATATAAGGGTTTGCAACCAGCACGATGTGGACTTGGTGTCTTTTTTCGAGTGCTGCAATGGCTGGACGCTTTTCATTCATGAGGTAGGTTGCCATTTCAACCGGCAGCTGCACCTGAATCTCAGAAACTTTCTCGTTCAGTGCTTCTTCTTCAATCAGGCGAATGATAGATAAACCATGCGACTGCAAGCTTCGAACATGGCCAAGACCTTCACAACGAGGACAAGTTTCTTGTGCACTTTCTCCAAGAGATAGGCGTAGACGTTGTCTTGACATCTCAAGTAGGCCAAAGCGTGAAATACGGCCAACTTGAATGCGGGCACGATCGGCTTTAAGTGCTTCTTTTAAGCGGTTTTCAACGTCACGCTGATTTTTAGCATTGCTCATATCGATGAAGTCGATGACGACCAATCCACCTAAGTCACGCAAGCGAAGTTGACGTGCAATTTCGTCTGCTGCCTCAAGGTTGGTATTGAAAGCGGTAGATTCAATATCAGCACCACCTGTTGCTTTAGCAGAGTTAATATCGATGGAAACCAGCGCTTCGGTGGGGTCGATAACCAGAGCACCGCCTGAAGGAAGAACGACTTGTCGTTGATGTGCTGTCTCGATTTGGCTTTCAATTTGATACAAACTAAACAAGGGGGTGGGGTTATTGTAAAGCTTCAAGTGTGGTAAAAACTCAGGCTTTACTTGGCTGATGTACTGTTTTGCTTTGATATAAGCATCGGTGTCATCGATGATGATTTCATTGATAGATTGTCGCAAGTTATCACGGATGGCACGAGTAATCACATCACCTTCCTGGTGGATGAGGCACGGTGCTAACTCATTATCTTGCGCCTTTTTAATGGCATGCCACTGTGTGCATAGCATGTCCAAATCACCTTGTAATTCTTTTTGGCTTTTACCAACACCTGCTGTGCGAATAATCACGCCCATATTTTCGTCGATGCTGAGTGCTTGTAATGCTTCTTTCAGTTCATCCCGCTCTTCCCCTTCGATACGACGAGAAATACCGCCTGAGTGCGGACTATTAGGCATGAGTACCAAGTAAGAGCCTGCCAGTGTAATGAAGGTTGTGAGGGCTGCCCCTTTAGTGCCACGCTCTTCTTTGTCGACTTGAATCAGTAATTCTTGCCCTTCACGAATGAGGGCGGTTACAGGCAGTTTTTCGTCTTCTTTTGGTGTTTTATTGAAGTATTCAGGCGCTATTTCTTTAACGGGCAAAAAGCCTTGTCGTTTTGAGCCATACTCAACAAAAACAGCGTCTAGACTGGGTTCTCGTCGTGTAACAACCGCTTTGTAAATGTTTCCTTTCTTTTTAGTTTCGGATGGGCATTCGACATCTAAGTCGTACAGCCGGTTGTCTTTCAGAAGGGCCACGCGTACCTCTTCGGGCTGTGTGGCATTGATGATCATTTTTTCCATTACGGACATCATGGACCCCTAAGTTTAAGAGCGCGAGTTGCCTGTGCTTGGGTTCAAGGACGTGAGAGGGCATGAGTATCTGAGACGTGAAGTTCAAAGTAGTCCTAGGTTTACGTTGTTTTTCTCTTACGTTCTTTGAGTCAATATTGAGTCAAGGAAAACGCGCATGATTTCTAAAAAATGGCTTTAATTTAGGCCATTCACTGGTATATACGGTATAATTCGTTTGCGGAAAGCCGCGTGCTTAGCAGTGTACCAAAAAAATAAGGTTTGGGGAACAGATATATGGCTGATAAAGTTTGCTACAAAACAGTGATTTCAGAGGAAGATGGACAACGTCTGGATAACTACCTGATTCGGATTCTGAAGGGGGTGCCAAGAAGCCATATTTATCGCTTGATTCGAGGCGGAGAAGTTCGGGTGAACAAAAAACGTGCCAAGGTGTCTTCTCGATTGGCCGAAGGCGATTTAGTTCGTATTCCACCCGTTCGTATGCGGCAAGAAAACCAACCTCCCCGAGTCAACGAAGAATTATTCAAACAACTGAACCAAAGCATTATTTTTGAGGACGAGCGGCTTTTAGTGTTAAACAAACCCAAGGGCATGGCAGTGCACGGTGGCAGTGGTTTACAGTTTGGTGTCATTGAAGCCCTAAGAGCGATGCGCCCCGATGCCCATTATTTAGAGCTGGTTCATCGACTCGATAGAGAAACTTCTGGCTGCTTGCTGGTTGCTAAAAAGCGCAGTATGCTGAGACAAATTCAAGCACTTTTTGAGGCACGCACGGTAGAAAAAACGTATTGGTTACTGGCGGAGTCTGCCTGGGATTTCAAAAAAACAGTGCGAGTAGACAAGCCGTTACATAAGAATATTTTGCAAGGTGGGGAGCGTATGGTGCGTGTTGATGAAGCTGGAAAACCCTCACAAACGCGTTTTAAATGTCTTGAGAATTATGCAAGTGCTTGTTGGCTTGAAGCCATGCCTAAAACAGGTCGTACACACCAGATAAGAGTCCATGCAGCATGCTTAAATCACCCAATTTTGGGAGATTCAAAATATGGCGCAAAACCATTGCCTCAAACCATGAAAAAAAGCTTTGGTAGACGACTTTATTTGCATGCAAGAACAATTCAATTTACCCTGAACAATACGCCGTATGTTTTTACAGCAGAATTAGATGCACAGTTTGAAGATGCAATTCAGTTTTTTCGGAACTACTAGAGGGCCATATCAATGACGAAACTGCCCTACAAATTAATCGTGTTGGACTGGGAAGGCACATTGGGTGATCCACTCGGACATATTCACTGTGCGCTTGCAAGAGAAGCAAAAAACCTTGGACTGGGTGACTATGATGTTGCGTGTGCAAGGCGTTATGTTTCACTTGGACTCGATAAAGCCGTCCGAAAAATCTTTCCGGATTTAGAACTGAGCCAATATGAACGTCTTTTACTTGGGGTGCAGCAAGAACTTATTTCTAGCCATGCGGTGGCTTATCTCTTTGATGGTGCGCGGGAACTGATTGAGAAAGCGCACGCAGCAGGTCTATTACTTGCCATTGCAACCAATAAGGGACAGCAGTCACTCGAGCGCGCATTGCAAGCACTCGAGCTTGAATCTTTTTTCTTGACGACACGTTCAGCAGGACAACTACCAGCAAAACCATGCCCTGATATGCTCGAAGAAATCCTCGAACTGACGGGCTGTTCACCTGAAGAAACCTTGATGATAGGTGATTCAACCTCAGACATGGAGATGGCAAGTGCGATTGATGTACCTCGGGTTGGCGTTGATTTTTATCATCAACAGGCGGATGATTTAAAAAAGGCAGGCGCAGAAACAGTGCTTTATAACTTTAAAGAAATCGAGACATATCTTGGTTTGTAGGCTTGGCCAAATGATTGAAATGAGGAGAAGCTGTGAATACGTTAACGACCTTACCTAACTCGCTTACCCTTGCACGTATTCTGCTGATTCCTATTTTTATTCTTGTTTTTTATTTGCCATGGTCTTGGGCGCATGCAACGGCAGCGATTCTTTTTTTGCTTGCGAGTGTCACCGATTGGCTGGATGGTTACTTTGCCAGAAAGCTTGGGCAAATGACCTCGTTTGGTGCATTTCTTGACCCTGTTGCAGATAAATTATTAGTAGCATCGACCTTACTGCTTTTGGTAGGGGCTGGAGATAGAGGCTACATTACACTGCCAGCGATTGTGATTGTCGGTCGTGAGATTGTGATTTCGGCACTGAGAGAGTGGATGGCTGAAATAGGCAGTCGTGCGAGTGTTGCAGTGAACTATATCGGCAAGGTTAAAACAACAGTACAAATGATCTCGTTAGTTCTATTGCTTGCATTTCCTCCCGCACTCACCATGCCTGGGATTCTTGGCATACTCGGTGTAGTGCTCCTTTATGTGGCAGCTATCTTAACGATTTGGTCTATGGTTGTTTATTTAATCGTGGCATGGCCAATTCTTCTAAAAAAAACAGACTGAAGCGGTTGACAGGACAGGAGTTTCGGGTAGAATTCACCTCGTTTGTGAGATGCGGGAATAGCTCAGTGGTAGAGCACAACCTTGCCAAGGTTGGGGTCGCGAGTTCGAACCTCGTTTCCCGCTCCAAATTGAAGCGACCAATAGTCGCTTTTTTTATATGGCTTGGTGGCAGAGTGGTTATGCAGCGGCCTGCAAAGCCGTGTACGCCGGTTCGATTCCGGCCCGAGCCTCCAAGTAGGTATGCCCAGGTGGCGAAACAGGTAGACGCAAGGGACTTAAAATCCCTCGAGAGCAATCTCGTGCCGGTTCGACTCCGGCCCTGGGCACCAAAGTACTAGCATCCTCCCCTTGAATTATGTTTTAATCTTTCCCCGATGATTCCAGGCTCTTAAGTTTCGGGGTCAGGGCTTAGCTTCCCGGGGTCAGGGCTTAGCTTCCCGGGGTCAGGGCTTGAATTTTGAATCTGTGATTCAAAATTCAAGCCCTG
>JASBUZ010000014.1 GCA_030147635.1 Gammaproteobacteria bacterium | reverse complement strand
ATCCAGTGCCAACCTATGATAAAAACCTGGATCCCGCGGATAAACCGCGGGACGTCGAAAAAAGACTACGAAAACTTTTCTAATCAAATGCCTCAAAAGCTGCATAGGATGTGAATTTCTATTTTCGCCGGGAATTGCTGTCAACCTGCATAATGTCAATAATTAAAAAAACAACGGCGCATGGCAACGCTCTAGTGCCTCATAGAACTTATATTCTGCAAATCCATTAGCCAGCAGACCATCTTCTTGTACCCCCTTCCAACGACGAAGACTCTGATTGCCCAAAACTTGATAATTGTGTGCCCGAACCAATCGAACCCAAAGGCGTAAGTCATGATATTGTTTATTCAGAGTTTGAAATAATTTCATAGGGATTAAGTCTCAAAAAAAATATATTGTATATTTTTTTATATAAAAAATTAATTAAAGCTCAAAGAGCTGAATATTTTTTCTATTTGTTTCACCCTACTTTTATCACAGCGCACTTTCACTTCAAGGTAAGGATCACTTGAACGATCGAGGCGATAGCCAATTTTGCAAGGAATGTTTGTTAACGCCGCTTCTATCTTTTTCGCAGTTGCCCCTTCAGGCACACCAAATAGCTGCCACTTGAGACATATTTTTTCACTAGGCACTAAATGCTGTTTCAAATAAGGAAACGCATGATGCTCAAACATGGGCAAGCACTCTTTCGGTGGCCCAGGTAACAATACAAATCGCTTGCCCTCTTGTGCATAGCCACACCCCCAAGCAGTACCATGCGGATTCTCAAACAACTCAGCCCCCTTTGGAAATAAAGCTTGCACTTCCTGGTTGCTATCCAGTTTTAAGCCTGCATTTTTCAATCTAGTTTCAATATGGGTCAACACAACGGTACGAGAAATCAATGATATATCCAAATATTTAGCCAATGCAAACCGTGTCCTGTCGTCTGAGGTTGGTCCAAGCCCACCTGTCATAATGACTGTTTCATGATGAGCCGCCAAAAACTGAATCGCATCAAACAATTCTTGCTCTTTATCGCCACAAATCAGGTGCATACCCATTGGGAAGCCTGACGAGCTCAGTTGACTTGCTATCAGCTGACTGGTGGTATTTAGAATGTCTCCGTGCGTCAGCTCATCCCCTGTCGCAAGTACTGCTATCGTCATCACTCACCTCTTCTAAGTTACGTTGGAAATATGCTCACCCAACCAGTGGGTAATATATTCATGCATAACTGGGGTAGCTTGATCAAGACTTTGCACACAAGCAAACACAGTATTTGCATCACGCGTGGCTCGCTTAAGCTTTGCTTTGAGCTTGTGCTCTGAATGATGAGCTGGATTTACTGTCACTTCATGCAGCTGCTTATCCAGAGCAACTTGCCCTTGCTGTAAAGCCAAGTGATAAGCAAGCGATATACTCCAAAACTGCTCTCTGTGTCTAAAAGCATGCTGTATATTGCTGAGCAGTACATCAGGATATGATGCAAAGTAATCCGCAAAGGTTTGTTTCAACAATGGAAAAGGAACATGCGGCAAATGGAAAAATTTGCTCGCAAAACCTGCTCGGTTTGCGCTATTTTCTTGAATCCAGCGGTGCTCTACCGGCGGCTTATCTCGCCCCCAAAAACGCTTTAGGTAAGTATTCCATTTATAAGCCGTTTGTTTTTTCCAACCCCCGCGAAGAACCGGCTTACCCGCTTGAAAAAAAACGTCCTCAGATACAGCACGCAGTAAAAAGCAATCATCATTAAAATAAATAAAATGCTCGGATAAACCTGGTATGCGCCACAGCATCGTTTCAATCGCGAGGCTATTAAATGTTGGTAAATACGCCTCAAACCCATGAAAAATTTCACGATGATCAACCACTCGAAATCGGCTCGCATAGGGTGTACCTGCCCACCGCTCCAAAATAGGCGGTATTTGGCCATCTGTGACAATATAAATGGTTCGAAGCCAGGGGGCATACTGCAATAAGGCTTGCAAACAAAAATCAATTTCACCAGCCGAATGAAAGCGTGTGGGGTGCACCGAATCTTGGGTAAAACTCGACTCTTGAGATTGCCCAAGCTGTTTTTTACGCTTCTGGCGGTGCGCTTCATCCGCGCCATCCACCCAAGTGACAACCGCATCAATGACCACTAGAGATTTCCTCACATTACTGCGGCATGCAACTTGAAAAAGAATGCTGCTGCGTTTTACGTATCCCCCACAGCAGCACTTTCTTATTCTTGTGCTGCAGCACCTGCCATTTGCTCATCAGTTGGAGCTGCTGGATTTGCAGCTTCAGGCTTTGCATTTTCGGTAGGCTGTTGCATTGGGGTGTTCATCATGTCATCCGTATTTGCATCTGGTACCGGCGGCACATTATCACCACCACATGCACTCAGCGCAAACATCATCATCCCTGTTACTGCCATCGTTACCAAACGTTTCATTGCCTTCTCCATGTTATTAAAAACGGGCACACCACTCCAGTCTAGCAAACTTTCATTCAAAAAAAAGTAACCCTTCCTTTGTGCATACAATCCATGTTATATTTATTCATTTTTTGTGAATAAAATATAGGTTATATGATGAAAGCCTGGTCTAGTGAGAAAATATCAACGTTTGCTTTAGTACTCCTCATTACAGGAGCCATCGATAGCATTCGTAACCTGCCAGCAACAGCCCTCTTTGGCTCAACGCTTATTTTCTTTTTCTTATTTGGTGCACTGGTTTTTTTAATTCCTATCGCACTCATCTCGGCTGAATTGGCATCCAGCTGGCCCGAAGAAGAAGGTGGTGTCTACAGCTGGGTTAAGCATGCCTTTGGTGAAACTATGGCCTTTCTCACCATTTGGCTTCAATGGATTAACACACTGGTGTGGTATCCAACCATGCTGTCATTCATTGCTGGCACCTTGGCTTACTTAATTAGTCCGGAGCTTGCGCACAACAAAGTGTACTTGATCTCAGTCATTCTCATTGTCTTTTGGTCTTTAACGCTTGTCGGTTTAAAGGGCCTTAAAGCCTCTGCAGCCCTTGCGAGCTTTTGCACTATTTTGGGGATGATAGTCCCCATGGTGATTATTATGGGGCTTGCCGTTGTTTGGTTGATTCAAGGCCACCCGCTTGCAATTGAGCTCACCCCCAAAGCACTCATTCCACATTGGGGAGATACCCAGTCTTGGTCCTCTTTAACGGCTATTGTCACCTCATTTTTAGGGATGGAGCTAGCGGCCGTTCACGTACGAAATATTAAAAATCCACAAAAAAACTTTCCTCGCGCCATGTTTTTTTCTGTGCTACTAATTTTAAGCACCATGATTCTGGGCTCGCTTGCTATCGCGTTCGTGCTACCTCAAGAAAAGATTGGTCTGGTACAGGGCGTCATGCAAGCGTTTACCAACTTCTTTGAGGTCTATCACCTCACCAAATTCATGCCAGTGATTGTCATTATGTTACTGATTGGCAGCCTAGGCGGCATGATTAACTGGATTATCTCGCCTGCCAAAGGCTTGCTACTGGCCGCAGACCAAGGCTTCTTGCCACCCTGGCTTTACCGACTCAACAAGCACGGCATTGCATCACGCGTTCTCATCATGCAAGCGGTCCTCGTAACTATATTGTGTGGAGGCTTTTTCCTACTGCCATCCATCAACTCAATTTACTGGCTGTTCACAGCGCTTAGCACTGAACTTTACCTGTTGATGTATGTGCTTTTATTCATCGCCGCCATTCGCATCAAAACGAAGTTTGCAGCACTTCCAAGGCACTTTTCAGTGCCAGGTGGAAAACTCGGTTACTACTTAACCTGCGCGCTGGGCCTTGCTGGGTGTATGATGAGCTTAGTTGTAGGCTTTTTCCCGCCAGAAGAAAGCATCAATATGGGGGGCGCTGACCGATTCCGCCTGATATTTGCAGCGGGCATCATCTTAATGATGCTACCTGCGGGTCTTCTGTATTGGTATAAGCAAAGAAAAGCGCGCTAACCTAAGCGCGCATCTAGCGCCGAAATCAAGCCTTGATGCACAGCCTCAAGGCTTCGGTTACTCATCACCAATAAAGCATCTCCAGGTTTAGCTTCGGCACTCATCGCACTCACCAAAGGCTCTTTATCGGTTGACACAGTCCAGCTCTCAGGCCAGTCGTCTGAGGGATTTTCTGTCAAGATATAAACACCATCAGCACCTGCAAGTGAATCAACCATACGCTTGCCATGCACCCCCATACGCATGCTGTGCGAGGCAAGCTCAAGCGCCACTAAAATACGCTTATATCTATCTTGCTCTTTTACTGCTTTAATCGTTTTCTCAATGGCTGTTGGGTGATGCGCGAAGTCGTCATAAAGCTTAATGCCATGGGCATCCATACGTACTTCAAGACGCCTTTTAACAGGAATAAACTGCTCGAGCGCACGTGCTGCAACCTCTGGCTCAACTCCTGCATACATGCTTGCAGCAAATGCTGCCAGCGCATTTTCAGCATTGAACTGCCCCATCAAGTTCCATTTAATATCAGCAACCATCTCGTTCTGGTGCAAAATATGAAAGTGAGAACCGACTTTGTCTTGAAGCGCTATACGCCATACTGACTCACCCGAGCTTGCCATACTGGATGCATGACTAAATACCCCTTTATCCATCACTGCTTTGAGCGCTTCATCATCTCTTGGGTAAAGCAGCTCACCTTTCGGTGGAATGGTTTTTAAAAAGTAGTGCACTTGCTTTTGAATAGCCGCTAAATTCTCATAAATATCGGCATGGTCAAATTCTAAATTATTAAAAATGGCACACTCAGGGTGATAGTGCATAAACTTGGGGCGCTTATCAAAAAAAGCACTGTCATACTCATCAGCCTCGATGACAAACCACTCCCCGTCACCAAGACGTGCATTGGTTTGAAAGTTACGTGCAATCCCACCAATCAAAAAGCCTGGCGCAAGACCTGCCTGATCCAAAATAAAGGTCAGCATAGAGGTTGTTGTGGTTTTACCGTGTGTCCCTGCCACAGCAATGACACGGTATCGCGATAACACATTTTCAGCCAGCCACTGGGGGCCTGAAATATAAGGCTTGTCAGCATCAAGCACGGCTTCCATCACCGGCATACCACGCATGATGGCATTACCTACCACCACACAGTCTGCTGCTAAGGCATCTGTCGCATCGTCATAGCCTTCAGTCCAGGTAATGCCTTCTTTTGCCAGTAAATCACTCACTGGTGGGTAACAGTTTGCATCACTACCCGTGACTTTAAACCCAAGTTTACGTGCAAATAACGCAAGCGCACTCATAAACGTCCCACCAACCCCAAGCACATGCAGATGGGTTACTTTTTCTCTTTGCATTAAATCCCTCTTAAACCAAAAATTTGAGAAACTCGCTCAAGCTTAACATAAAAATATAAAACCAACTCTTGATTTTTTAACCCATTCTCGGTACTAATAATCTTCACTCACCCAGCACGCTCCTCTCCTCATGAAAAAGGTATTATTTTTTTTAACAGTTCTTTATGGCAGCATCGTCAATAGTGGACAAATGGAATCTGAAAAAGAGCGTTTTGCTGTCTATGTGCCCAACTTACCCAAAACTACGGAAATCACAGGTGGTGTTATTTTTCTACGCCCCTCAATAGGCGGTACTAATTATAACGTACATACTTACCCTCTCAACTTTGAGGTGCCCACCCCGCTATTTAGTCCGAGTTGGGTCGTTCAAGATATTTCAACCTCCTTTTCTCCTGGATTTTTGGTCAATTTGCGTCAAACATTTGAAAACACTGGATTGGATTTTAACCTATATTGGGTACACCTACGCACCGATAACACAACGCATGACACAGCAATAGGCTCCAGTTTTAATGGGCCACTTTATGAGATTGGACCTGAAGCAAGTGTTATTAAAAACGCATCAGGACAACTCAAAACTTCTTTTGATGTCATCAATGCTGATTTTGCTAAACACATTCATCTCGATCCACATCTTCAAACACGCCTCCTCTTTGGCGTCACGGGGATTGGCCTTAAAGTACAACAGAGCGGTACTTTCTCAGGCATACCAAACTTTACCATCACACAAAAAACAGAAGCCAAACTCACAGGGGCTGGGATCCGTTTAGGCCTAGACTTCGACAACACACTTGATTATAAGCTTATAAAAGGTATTAACTTTAAAAACTGGAGTCTCATTGGAGCATTTACCTCAAGTCTGATACTGGGTGAGTCAACGCCTAGCCTCACATTTACCGGTGTATCAGACATACTTACGCTTGCAGGCATCCCAACCAACTATCAAGCGATTCATCAAACAAGCGCCACCCTTTTCATACCAGGGTTTGATGGAAAAGTAGGGGTTAAATATCGTCACAAACTCCAGGAACAATCATCCAGCCACAACATAAAGGACTTGCAGGTAGAAATAGGCTACATGGGTATAGTCTATCTCGATGCGATACATAATGTCGTTCCAGCAAATTACGCTGATAATAGTCCAGGGATAGGAACAGGTGTCATTTATTTAAAAAGCATTAATAAATTAGTAGAAAACTTTGCGCTCAGTGGGCCATATGTGACAGCAAGCTTGAAACTATAACTTAGACAGAGTACCAATTCAGTTTAAAACTCAGTTGGTGCTCTGCTGCTTTCTATAAATGTGCACTTGCTGCACCACAGGCTCACTCCACGGTCCCGACACATCATAGGTATAGCCACTAATTTTTTCCATCCCTTGATTAATCAACTTACTTGCCACCCAAGTTGCAATCCCTGCCACAGGGCCCCCGGCAATCGTTGCTACAACCGGTAAACTTGCTGTGATATGTGGCGTAATATGCAGTGACATATCGTAGAGCCTTTTATCTAAGTTTAACGAGCCTTTCATGGTGGCACGCGCAACAGGCCCATCAATCGCGCTATCTTCGGTTTCCATAATCCCATGCGCTAAAACAAAGTTGCCATCAAACTTATCAAAACTATAACCAGGCTTCGCTAAATCACTAAAGTCCAGTTTTAGGCGCCGTGGGATCGTCTGCAAACTCAAAATACTTAGCAGCTTACCTAAAGCCATTTTCTTTTCAGTCTCAGGACTTAAGTTTGGAATCCGACCTTCTTTAAACACAATTTGTATTTTTCCAGTCGCACCTTTGACAGAAAAATCATGAGGGGCCCCCTCCCAGTCTACTACAAACTGTAAGTCGCCTTCATGCGCTTCTACTGCCGGTGAAATATGCCAATGCTCTAATGCTTTTTCCAAGCTATGCACTTGCAGATGCGCCGCAACTTTTGTCTCAGATCTTGGTGCTTCTTGCCATTGCCCTTTTACACTAAAATCATACGCTTCAGAAGATAGCTTACCTGAGTCTAGTCGCCACACCTCATCGCTCACATGAGTTCCCTTTAGCGTCAGCCTACCTGCATTCACATCATCCACCTGAAGTCTACCAACTTTTAAATTCAGACTCGGAATTTTACGTGGACTCCAAGCATATGAGGTAGGCTCGCCGGCTTCACTCCCTTCAGAGCTGGCCCGCTTAAACTGCCACTCGGATAAAGAGCCACTGAGTAAGTTTTGTTGCGGTATATATTTCAAGTCAGCAGACATATTGTCTTCTTTAATTAAGACAGACCATACATTATCAGGCTGGCGCTGAGCATAAAGCTGTAAGTTTTGATAGTGCTGATTAAACGCATCAACCTCACCAAAGTCCAAGGAAACCACACGAAATCCTGGCAAAAAATCAGTGCTTGGTGTCTGCTTCAGTTTCAATTTATCCACAGTTTCCGCCCAAGGCGCCCAGTCAAAAGTCTTGAAATACCCTCGAATAGAGGCGCCAGGTTTATCTCTCAATACAGCTTTGCCCTCTCCAAAAACAACTTCACCTCGGGCCAATTCCATGCCTGGTGATTTCCCAGCAAACCATAAGTCGGTACTCAGTTGCTTGTCATAATTGACTTGCAACCGCATGCCACGTGTCAAATTAAAGTGCGTATCAACAACCAACGGTTTCGCCTCTGAATACTGCTTTCCAAAGGGCTCTGGTAAATCAATCGCGACCCCCTTCAGAGACGATGTCATATGTATGTGATCTAAGTCATTGGGATCATCCGTTAGCATCAACTCTGCTTTCAAGGCTGTACGACCGCGACATAAAGACAAAGCAGGCAATGCGAGCGTGTTTTGCAAGCCCTGCGCCTGAGCATGACCCGACATATCAATAGCCAAGTGTGGATTCTCGCCATGATTCGAACGCACCCATAACGTCATCAGCTCATCGAACAAATGTGCCGACAAATAACTGCTCACCACACCATGCTCATCAAACTTTAACTTACCGGTTAAGCGGCTCAAACCAAAGGTATCTGACACTTCTTTCAAAAACAAATCATTCTCTTTAAAATCAATAATGCCATTTACGGTGAACTTGGGTCCTGGATAAAACGGAAATTGCATAGCCAATGATAAATTAGCCGTTTTCTTAAAGTTCAGCGCATCTAGCTTAAAAAGCTTCGCATGCAGCGGAGAGTTTTTGATGTATTTTTGCATTTCTTCCAATGGTGCATCCACTTGCCCTTGTACCGAGAGCACTTCGTGATTCAAACCTAAATCCCGCACCACCAAGTGCGCGTCATGCATTGGGTAGCCTTCTACAAAATCAGCCTCTGAGATATCTGCAGTCAGTAGACGCTTGTCCAACGTCAATGTACTGCTCATATTTTTAACTAAAGGCCAGTTAGGATTAAATCTTAAGTCGACACCACTCATGGAGCTTGTCACTAAAAACTCGCCCGGTGTTTCATCGAAAGGAAAGTCTTTCAAAGCTCCTTTCAATTGAACACGCCCAGAAAACTGTTCAACTTTCTTAACGTCATGCATAAGCCACGTTTTCAGCTTGGGCTTTAGACTACCTTCTGGGAGATAAGGCCACCAAAAAGTAGAATCATGAGTTGCAAATGCAAGATTCGCTCGTATTTTACCCCAGTTGTCTGGTGCGACCTCATCTAAAACACCTCGCCCGCTAAACAAGCCATGCCCATGCTTCACCACACCTCTATCTAAACTCACTCGCCAACCATGACTCAATGCTTTCCAAACCACAGAGGCATTAAGTAGCCCTAGCTCAAGCGTCGGTTTATCTTTGAAGCTCAGCTCAACTTGCTCACCATCTAGCTCAAGATGACCTTCTTTCGGCTCCCAGGCCAGTGCGCCGGATAGGTTGTTCACCGCTGGAATAGTATCTTTTGCATCCCAAGAAACACGAGAAAAACGGGACAAAACATAATTCAGCTGCCCCCCCTGAAAACCGAGTTGTGAGTCATTCAACTGCCCGCGTGGCTTCATATCAAACCAAGCCTTCAAGGAATCCGGCCCACCTTCTAAAAGTGCATGCAAAGGCTGCAAGAGTAAGGTTTTAACAAACACACGATAATTATCTTCTTCAGCACGATAAGTGACTGTCATCGCATTTTCGGGCCAGGTCACTTCATTGGCTCGAAAGCGAATATGATCGGCCGCCCACTTCCAGCCATCAGGCGTTTCTTCCCACGCCATGTTTGCCCCAAAGCGCTCAATTTTTCGCGTACGCTTTTCATTGCCAAGCTGCCATAAAATATCTCGAAAACGCACCACTGCTTGCGCTGAAGTTAAGCGGGAGTTCTGAATATCTAACCATAGTTGCACTTCACCTAAGCCTTTTATCACATCAAAGCCCAGTCTTGAAAAAAGCGTGTGCCACTCAGAAAAATTGACACGCTCAGCAGACAAATATACCTGCCCGCGCACATTGGAAGAAAAACCACTTGGTATGCTTAAGTCTGCCATCAAAGACAAAGCACTGGGTGCGTCGCCTGCTAAGCTTGCATGTCCCTTCACGCGATAATGACCATTCCGGTTAGAAGCAACGACCGTGGCCGGCATAATGGTGGTGGTACGTCCATCCTTCCAGTGCAGCTTCACACCCACGCGCCGCATCACGATTTTCTGATGCGCAAGCAACCAACCGAGTACGGTACTGTACTCTGCTTGAGGCACTGATTTAACATCAGCATCTAAGGCAACGCCATCTAGCTGCCAGTGCGCCTCATCTTCTCGAAAATTAAGCGTCGCATCTTCAACAAACAGCACACCCGGCTGAATCCGCCAGTGCCAAAAAGAGCGCGGCAAATCAATCCCCACCAGCAGCTCTTTCACTTTTAAAACCGACTCGTCCTTCTCAGCAATTTCAACGCCATCTAACTTTAAAACCGGCTCAAACCAGTACCAACTGGTTTTCATCTCTTTAATTGAAACAACAGTACCAAAAAGCGTCGATAGGCGCGCTTCAAGCGCATCTTTATACTGAGCAGCCCAAGGGGTTAATGCACGAAAGACCGTAAGCGAAATGGCAAATAAAACCACCAAAGTGACAAATAAAATCCAAGTTCGCCTAAACCAGCGCTTAAGCCATACAGGAAACCTTGTATGCTTTTTATTTTTTTTCATTGTTCCACCACATCAACTCCCGCTGGAGGTGAAAAAGAAAACAATTTAGGCGACAGAGCAACATTGGTTTGGACTTCCTGGAACCGAATCGCAGTTTTCTGCCCCAATTGATCGTATAAATCCATGCCCATAAGCTTAAACGCTTTAAATCGGAGCGTCATCCGCGGAATATTGGCGCTTTTAGAGGTAGCTGCCAATTGAAATACATCCGTCCCATCTTTTTCAGCTTCTGTGACTGTAAAATCTTTAAAAAAGCGTGTGCGATCATCGCCTAAAAATAAACCTGCTGCCGCACCAATAATCTCTTTTTGGGGCCGCACCGTGACTTGCTCCAAATCAACGTCGTAAACCCAAAACTTTTTCCCATCGGCAACCAAGAGCTGCTGCATGGGTTTTTTGGTCTTCCAATAAAAGTGGCCTGGGCGCTCAAAGGCCATCACGCCGGAGCTTTTCGAGAGCTGACGTTGTTTCGCTGTCACCTTCTGTGCGAATGTGGCACGCATCGAGCTGATATGGCTTAACTTATTCCACAATGTATCGCCTGCCGTCTCTCCCCAGGCAAGTGATGTCATACAAACACATAAAAGCCCTAAAAATACTTTCTTTATGCTCACTCAATTACTCCTCTGCACGAGACGCGACCAAAATATCTCGCGTGCCGCCTTCAAGTGGACCAACAACACCGATACGTTCCATCTCATCAATTAAGCGAGCCGCACGATTATAGCCAATTTTAAACCGGCGCTGTACCGATGAGGTACTTGCTTTGCGTGTTTCAATCACAAAGGCCACAGCTTCATCATACAACGGATCGGCATCTTCCACAGCCTCTCCAAAACCAGAGTCTCCCCCCTCACTCAAATCATCGGTAATCCCATCGATATAGGTTGGCTCACCCCGGCCACGCCAGTCATCGGCAACACGATGCACTTCTTGGTCGTCTACAAACGCGCCATGCACTCGTAGCGGTGCCCCTGTTCCTGGTGCAAGAAATAGCATATCGCCATGACCAAGCAATTGCTCAGCTCCTTGTTGATCTAGAATCGTTCGAGAATCAATCTTAGAAGAAACTTGGAAAGAGATACGAGTTGGAATATTTGATTTAATCAACCCCGTTAAAACATCAACGGATGGTCTCTGGGTCGCCAAAATCAGGTGAATTCCAGCAGCTCGAGCTTTTTGTGCAATACGCGCAATCAGCTGCTCTACTTTTTTGCCGACCACCATCATCATGTCAGCAAGCTCATCAATCACCACTACAACATAAGGCAAAGGCCCAAGCTCAGGTGGCTTCTCAGCCATGCTATCCATCGCTTTCCAAAGTGGGTCAACCAATACCTCGCCATTTTCTTTCGCTTCTTTCACTTTGGCATTGAAGCCCGCTAAGTTTCGCACGCCTAACGACGCCATTAAGCGATAACGCCGCTCCATTTCAGCCACACACCAGCGTAGAGAGCTTGCAGCTTCTTTCATATCCGTAACCACAGGGGTTAACAAATGAGGAATGCCGTCATATACCGAAAGCTCGAGCATTTTCGGATCAATTAAAATCAAACGTACTTGCTCAGGCGTTGATTTAAAGAGCAAACTCAAAATCATAGCATTAATACCCACTGACTTTCCGGAGCCTGTTGTCCCGGCCACCAACAAGTGCGGCATTTTGGCTAAATCGACTATCATGGGATGTCCTGCTATATCGACTCCAAGCGCAAGCGTTAAAGGCGAGTGCGCTTGCTGATAGCTTTCAGAGGAAAGTACTTCTGAGAGCACCACCATGGTGCGCTCAGGGTTCGGCAGCTCAAGACCCACGACTGTTTTTCCAGGAATGATTTCAACCACACGGACACTGGTCACCGATAGAGAGCGCGCCAAGTCCTTGGCAAGTGTCGAGAGCTTACTGACTTTAACTCCTGCTGCCAGCTGCAGCTCAAAGCGCGTAATTACAGGCCCGGGATGCGCTGCTACCACATTCGCTTGAATGCCAAAATCCAGTAAGTGCTGCTCTAGCTCATTGGAAAGTGTTTCTAGCGCTTGGTGAGAATAGCCTGCCACTGGTGCCTGATTTTCAGCGGCTTTTGCCAATAAATTAAGCTCCGGCAAAGTACCTGTCGCTAAAGGGTTTGTAGGCGTTGATGTGGCCGCAAATACAGGCGGTGCAGGGGCCGGAGCAGGCTCTGGTTTAGGACTGGCTTTAGTAGGCAAAACACGAAAACGTGGCGTCTTCTCTGCCACAGGTGTGTCTTTTTGAGGAGCACCGTATGGGGTTTTGATGACTGGGGGCACTTTTTCTTCAACAACTTTTTTTGCAGCAGCTCTTTCAGCGCGCATAGCTGACAGTTTTGCAAAAACTGTACGTATGCCCTTAAAAGTTGCTCGGCTAGCTGTTGCAACTGCACGAGATGTGCTTTCTGCCGAAATGCGTATCGCTCGCCCTACCGCACGAATAGCAATCACAACTGCACGACTCACGGCTTTCATCCCCACCCAAATGGCACGAGAGACTTTCAACACGAATCGCCCCATCACCTCCAGTACCTTGACCCAAGAAAACCCGGTTAACCACGTCATACCAATTAAAGACATGGCAAGCAAAAGGAGTAGCGCTCCCTCTGCATTAAGCACTTTATGAAATACGGCTGCAACTGCTTGTCCAAAAATGCCACCAGGCTGCAGCAGCTGTGTGTTTTTCCCTTCAATACAAAAAACCGAAAGTCCACAAGCACCAACTAAAAGCAACAACATGCCAACTGAACGCAACACGAGCATGGGCTTACTGATAGTACCAAGCGTGCGCTGTTCATGCACAATCAGCCACGAGAAATAGGCAAGCATTAAAGGCAACCCATAAGCGGCATAACCAAAAATAGTGTATAAAAAATCTGCCACATAGGCTCCAACCCACCCGCCAGCATTTAAAACAATTAAATCGGGGGATGCAAAATGGAACCAACCAGGGTCTGATGCTTGGTACGTCATTAACGCAAAAAACACAAATAAAGCGAGGGTTGAAATGAGGATAAACCCACCTTCATACAGGCGTTTTGTCCAGGAGAAGGAAGAGACTGATTTTTTTTGTTGTTTATTCATGAGTATTTTAAAACACGATGATTTATCATACCATGCCCGATGTTAACATAATAAATAGATAGGAAGGCAGCCCAAATGACGTCAAATAACCACCATCGCCTCATTATTCTTGGTTCAGGCCCCGCAGGTTACACCGCAGCGGTTTATGCAGCACGCGCTAATTTAGAGCCAGCACTCATTACTGGGATGGAAGTTGGCGGCCAGTTAACCACCACTACAGACGTTGATAATTGGCCTGGAGACGTTGAAGGCTTACAGGGTCCTGCCTTAATGGAACGCATGAAGCAACATGCTGAGCGCTTTAACACTGAAATTATTATTGATCAAATCGTAACAGCTGATTTACAGCAGCGCCCTTTTGTTTTGAAGGGCGACAGTGAAACCTACACGTGTGATGGCTTAATTATCGCAACAGGTGCATCAGCTCGCTACTTAGGCCTGCCATCAGAAACAGCGTACCAGGGACGCGGCGTATCTGCATGTGCAACTTGCGATGGCTTTTTCTATCGCAATAAAAAAGTATGCGTCATCGGTGGAGGTAACACTGCGGTTGAAGAAGCACTGTATTTATCAAACTTGGCAGAGTCTGTGACCTTAATTCACAGAAGAGACGCGCTTCGTAGTGAAAAAATCTTACAAGATAAACTCTTTGAGCGTGCTGAAAACGGCAACATTAATATTCTCTGGGACCACACCTTGTCTGAAGTGTTAGGCGATGATATGAAAGTCACCGGGGTACGCGTTGAAAACGTTAAAACTCAGGCGGAACAAACGCTCGAGGTTGATGGTGTGTTTATTGCGATTGGCCACACTCCCAATACCGGGATATTCGAAGGTCAGTTAGATATGCGCGACGGCTATATTCAAATTAAATCAGGCCTCGAAGGCATGGCAACGTCTACCAGTGTTCCGGGCGTCTTCGCGTGCGGTGATGTGGCTGACATGGTCTATCGCCAAGCCGTAACATCAGCGGGCTTTGGCTGTATGGCAGCATTGGATGCCGAAAAGTATTTTGATTGAGGCTACCCAGGACCACGCCTTGGGGTATCATCCTCGCTATCGCTTTCTGAGACACTAGCAGTCCCTGTGGGACTGCTAGTGTCTCGACCCATTGTTGGTCCCGCTTCATAATCCCGTATTTTTTCCACCACCTTATCACGCTTTGCTGTGATACCTTTTTTTACATCCTCAAACGCATTAGGGATACTTTTTCGAGTAATTTCCATCACATCAGCTAAGGCACAAGCCGCCGTACAGGCTTCTGGGCCATTTATCGAGAGGCTTACATCAATTTCATCCATTCCTGCTGTAAAGGCATTAAACGCTTGCCTTAAGTCCTCTTCATCGTTTATCGCACGCTGAAAAGCTTCAACCAGATCCCTAATGCCTTTGAGCTTGCTATAAGCAATCCCTAGCTCAAGGTTCTTAGAATTAGACTTTCTTTTTTCATCAATATCTGTGCAAATTTCTTTCACCTTATCAAAAGCTGTATTCAAGCTCCTTTCAGCATCCATAGGCTGAAAACCCTGAGGATATTTCTTAATATAGAAAGGCCCTAGATCTTTAGGTCTACTTGAACTTCCCCAAAGAGGCATAATATCTCCACTAAAAATAATCATATAATTTAAAATATAGACTATTTGATGTAAAATATCCTTCTTTGTCTTTACGGGGCGCATTGTTGCATGGATAGCTTTTTATAAAAAAGTGTGCAGCCTCACTGGCACAATCCAGTCAAATTAATATTTGAAAATACTGGATGCCCTGGATACACCAGGACACGTAGGCGGGGTGGATTCCACGCAACAATGCCTTCTTCCATCTCGAACACAACCACTTGTTTTCAAAAAGAAAATAGACTCCTGCCTACGCAGGAGCGACAGTATTTTAGGCAACCCCGAAGGAAAACCGTCCACAAAATGGCTAAACCACGAGCTTAAAGTCTAAATTGGTGTTAAAACTCATTAGAAGTGTCACATTTTACAACTCGATGAAAATGTCACATATGTTCAAGTATAGAACATTCAATTAAACGTCATTGCGAACCCGAGCGTAGCGAGTGGTGTGGCAATCTAGTGGCTTTGAGGGGGCACTGAGCTGCTTCGCCTATGACTCGCAGCGACAAAAAGTATACTAAGCTTGTTGTTACAGGACAGGCGGAAGCGCCGATGACTGTGACGTGACCAAAGGGTGCTATGCGCATCCTTTTTTATCACGTCTGAAAATACTTTGGGGTCTAAGGGGCGAAGCCCCTTTTCAAATAGCTCGTTTCCTTAACATGCCTTTTGTAAGCGCTGAACGTACGTTTGAGGTACTTTGAAAAAGAAAAGCATTTGTTTTGATCCAAGCGGAAGACGCCCGCTTTTTCTTTTGAGATCGAACAGTAGTCTTTGCGTGAACAATGGGTCTTTCAGATATCGCTTTAAAGCTAAGCTTTTCACTGCCATGCCAAACACTCATTGAGCCATTTAAATGGCGGCGAATAATCACTTCAGATTTAGGCTTGATGCATAAACCATAGGCTTTTTTTACCTGGTAAATCTGATTTGAAAAAGAAAAGGTCCAATCATTCTGTAGCTTGCGAGTATACTCCCAACAAAACACTTGATTGAGGTCTATCTCTTCTAAAATAAGATGCGCAGAATGCGGATTTCTTGGAAGCTTTGAAAACTTCTCATTCAAACGATCAATGAAACCTTTTTCTAGCACTGCATTCGCTTCTACGATCGTTTTTATCTTACGCAGAGCTAATTCTTTCACGAATCTGTCTTGATAGACTGCATGGTTCCTTTCAACACGACCTTTTGCTTGAGGAGAGTGCGCTTTGATAACCCTAATGCCTAATTTTTTACAAGCACGTTCAAAATGGCTAAGTGCATCTGGCTTTGGAGAAACATAAACATTTTTTAAATCGACGTAAATCGCTAAGGGTATGCCATAACGCTCTATCCAGTGCCATAATACCTCAAAAACAACCCGGGTGGTTTCTCCCTCGCTAAGCTTACTCCATGTCTTTCCTGTTGCATCATCAATAACATTGAGTAGGCAACTGTGCTCGCCTATACCGAGCCAGTCATGAATGGAACCATCAATTTGAAGGAGCTCACCAAACTGCGCTTTACGCTCACGATAACGTCTATGAGAAGAGCGTTTTCGCTGTTTTTGCCACAATCCACGCTTTAAAAGAAGCCTTCTAAGGGTTTCATGATCAATTTCAAAACCATCTTCAGCAAGGTACTCTGAGGCTAAAGTTGGACCAAACCCTTCATAACGGGCCTTATATCGAGCTATAATTTTTTCCTGATGCGGGTGTCTCCGATTAGATAGTCTGCCACGACTTTTATGTGTGAGCCCTGCATCGCCCTCTTCAATATATTGTTTATACACCCTGAGGGTTTGTCGGTAACTCAACTCACTCTGTTCAGCAGCTTTGCTCAGTGTAATCCGTTTTTGTCTAACCATTTCAAAAATGGCCTTACGCTTGCGCTCTTTTTCATTCATGAGTATCACTCCCATAACAACTAGCCTCCCTGTAATTGATGGAAAGTAACAATTACAGGGTAGTACGGTATGTGACACTTCTAATGAGTTAACGATGTGACATTTTCACGGAGTTAAGACACTTAAAGTCTAAATTGGTTGCTTTTTAACCTAAAGAGGTGATAAAATGGTTTTTCTGGGTTTAGATTTTTAGATTGAAAATAAGGAAGATGTGCAATGAATATTTTCGAAGCCATTGATGCATTAAACGAAGCTGAAGTTGAACGTCTTTTGAGAGAAGACCCTACTGTTTTAAATTCGATAGAAGAAGACACAGATGAAACTGTAGAGGAATATATTGCCTCTGCATTGAAGGGTGCTAATGCTCTCCTAAATAAAAGAGAAAGGGAAAACTCTCCTAAACTAGGAAAATCTAGAGAAGATGTTGCTAAGCTAACACGCATCCAAGCACAAATTACCAATGCAGGAAATGCACCTGAAAGCCCTACAACACACAGTCCTAGCGATAGCCCTCCTGAAGCTCGAGGCACCGATAATAGCGCCCTAGACAGAGTAATCAAGCTCCAAAGAGAAATCAGCGAGATCGAATGCCAATACGCCCAAGCACGGGTGGATAACAACTACCATTTCTTCAAGGAGCAAAAAGGGTTTATAGGTAGCGTACTTGCAACCCTCGGAGGAGGAACAACTACCCCTGGTACAACTCCTAAATAGACGGAAACTACTGGGCTCTACAGCTCTAGAGCCCAAAACACCACAAGCAGCGCCACAAAAAAGCAAAAAGCTCAAAAGTTACTATACTTGAACAAAATAATAGTTAACTGAGAGCTGAGATGATTAGGCAAGTCGAGCCGGAAACAGCGCAGCTCAATGCGTTTTCCGAGCTTTATCAAAACGGGCTAGAGCAGCAATTAGTACAGCAAGATGCAAACTCCCCCATCACCCAAGCATTCCAAGAGTCAGTCAGGAGGCAGCTAGGTGTTAAAACGCTCGATGACGTCAAAAAAGATAATCAGCTTGAATACCAAAGAGTTATTTTTTTATGTGAGCATAATTTAATCTTCAATTACTTGTTCCACGGCAGATACCTCGAGCTATTTCAATTACTTTCCGAGTTTGCACAAAAAAACGAGGCTCGTGCCCACAACACTAAAGAAACGGGTAATGGCAAGCTCCCCCAAAAACCATTAACGATTCTCACAAGCCCCACGACCGCTATTACTTCAGAGCAACTTGAAGAGCTCTGTAAGCACATAGAGCAGTTCAAAGTTAAGCAGTCACGCTTTGAACGCTGGCTTATTTTACAAGAAACTATCAGGCAATTGGAGTTTGCTTATGCAGCGGAACAGACTCAAAATAACTATGCTTGGTATCGAGATTTAACCCAAACTATTGAAGAAGCTATTGCAGACTCTTCTCTTGAACCCAAAATTCGTATGCAGTTTGAAGACTTACATCGCCATGCATCTGAACAGAACCCTATTTTTAAAACAGAATCTCATAAACCCTGCGTAAACTCTGATGGAACTATCAACCTCGAAGAAAAACAAAAGGCAGCCCAAAAAACAGACAAAATGAGACTGGATATTTCTGATAAATTACAAAAGTTATTCGATTTATACCCCCATCAACTGAAAAATCACTTAAACAAATATGAACATAAGAAAAATAACTACCAAAGAATTCAGACTGAAACCACAACTAAGTTTGAGAGCCTATTACAAGCCAAAAAAGCTGAGTTAAGAGAGGCTGTAAGAGGCGCCAATCTTGAACAAAAAGAACAATTGAAAGAGTTAAGAGAACTCTTAGTCCGTACAAGAAGAGCGCTCCAAGGTAACCTACGTCCAGAGCAGGAACGTCGTTTCGAGCAAATCATTAACCACTTAAATATTCACCACCAAAATATTAACACCGCAAGTGAGCCAGACAAACTACAGCCCTTGCTGGGTGAGTGCTCAAGGCAGCTAAACGATTTTATTAGAGCAACTGAGCACATTGAAATAATGAGAACCGCCCTATCTCGTGTAAGACAATTCAGTACTTCATTTCATAAGATTGCAAGTGCAAACTTTAAAGCTCCACACGTCCTACCAGCTCCTCGATCAAATATTCCCAGTGCTCCTCCAATGCCGCCCATACAGGAAGATGTCAAAAAAAATATTTCTTCTCCGTTTCAGCAAATGAAAGAAAAGCTTCAGACAGGACGAGAAGAAGTGGAGCAGGCTTCATCAGAAAAGCCGGAACTTTCTATCATTGCGAAAGAAAGCCGTAAGAATATTGAAAAGTTGTTCAAAAAAGTTAATAAGCAATGGGGCTCAGCTAAAACAGACATTGAGGAAATTACACCTGAAGATCCTCTAATTTCAAAGATAGATAATCTCATCCAAAACTTACAGCATACCTTTGCAGAGGACAGTGCGATATCAACACTCACTCTAAATGAATTAAGTACAAAAATCGAGGAAGCCTCAAGGCAGTACTCTGATACAGACCAGTTAGAAATCATCAGCCAGCGCTTAGCAGAGCTCACCACCATCATCGAAAACCAAGAACCCGAAAGAGGTATGACACTTCATTAAGCTGTATTAGTGTGATTACCAAGGGAAACTGTCG
Source organism: Gammaproteobacteria bacterium (assembly GCA_030147635.1). Classification (GTDB taxonomy): domain Bacteria; phylum Pseudomonadota; class Gammaproteobacteria; order Legionellales; family Legionellaceae; genus JAALKW01. Next base: position 109 of record JASBUZ010000014.1, on the reverse strand, counting down.
GACTAATTACCGAGCGATTTTGTCGTAGCAGGTTATCAGCTAGAGCCAAGTTAATCAATCTCCCTAGACAACTCCTGGCAAATTTTTGACTTTCTGATTCTCATCGCAC
>JASBUZ010000013.1 GCA_030147635.1 Gammaproteobacteria bacterium | reverse complement strand
ATACAAAACAGGAGATTTAGTCCGTAGGCTCGCTGATGGTAACTTGGAGTATGTGGGGAGAAATGACACACAGGTAAAAATTCGTGGTTACCGAGTTGAGTTGAGTGAAATAGAGCATGTATTAAATACGCATCCATCAATTAAACAAAGTGCCGTTGTAGTTCGTAATGACAAGCTGGTTGCTTATTATGCGGGTGAAGTTAGGGGGGTAGAGGATTACCTGATTGAGAGGCTGCCGTGTTATATGGTGCCTGATGAACTCATACAAATAGAATCACTTCCACTTACGAACCACGGTAAGTTAGACAGGAAGGTGTTGTATCAGTTTTACGCTCAAAAAGAGGAAAGGAAGTACACGTTACCTCGCAACAAAGAAGAAGAAGTGCTTTGTGATATTTGGAAAAAAACCTTAAATATATCTCAATTAAGCACTGAGGATGATTTTTTTGAGTTGGGCGGGAGCTCTATTCAAGCGATGCAAATTGCCCATCATGCAAGTAAGCGTTTGAATCGAACTATTTTAGTGGCAGATATCCTGAAGTATAGAACGATAAGAAAGTTACATGATGATTTAAAAAATATAAAAGAACTTGAATTTATAGAAGTGATTTGAGTCCGAATGAAGGATTATTGCAAAGGAGTGATTAGATGTTGTTGGTTTCTAATGCGACCAAACTAAAACGTTATCGTTTGTCATATGCACAAGAACGCTTTTTATTTTTAGAACAATATAACTGTGAAGCCAACCCCCATCATATTCCTATAGGCCTTTCTGTTTCAGAAAAAATAGACAAATCGAAACTTTTGAATGCGTTACAAAATGTTATTAAACGACATGATATTTTGCGAACGCGTTTCGTGCTAGATGAAGCAGACACCTATTTTCAAGAGGTCTCTCCTGACGAACCCCTTTTGATTGAAAGCCAAGTGAAACCACATGAGTTTGTATATCGTGCTTTTGATTTACAAAGAGAAACACCAATTAGGGCCGGTTTTTTTGAAAACTACTTACTTATCGTTGTTCATCATATTGCATTTGATGGCTGGTCTGTCGGCATTCTTAAAGACGAGATATGGCGCTATTATTATGGTGAACCGTTAGAGCCTCTCCACATTCAGTATAAGGATTTTGCGGCTTGGCAACGAAAAAAAGTTGAGTCAAACTGGGATAATCTAGAAAGCTATTGGCGTGAGAGACTGTTAGATATAGCGCCTTTACAGCTAGCCACGGACTACCTAAGACCTTTACAGACTGATTATCAAGGTGCAATTGTTTCGTTTGATTTGCCGAGCGAATTACAATCCTTTGCAAAGCAGTATCAAGTGACACCTTTTGTGCTGTGTTTAACCGTGCTCGGTGTTTTACTTTCTCGTTATACGGGGCAAAGCAATATTTTAATTGGGACGCCTGTCGCTAACCGAGAGCATCCGCAACTAGCACCGCTTATTGGCCTTTTTGTGAATACGTTGGTCATGGGGATTGATGTCAATCATAAGGCAAGCTTTCTTGAGAATCTTTATGATGTGCAAACGAAACTAATAACAGATCAAGCACATCAAGAGATGCCTTTTGAAAAATTGGTAGAGGTACTTGATGTGCTTCGTGACACATCAAAGCATCCTATATTTCAAGTAATGTATACGCTGGAATATACTGAAGAAGTAGGAGTCAGCAGCGGTTTTTCTCATACTGCAATAGAGTTTGACTTAAGTTTATCAGTCTTGCTAACACCGGCTGGAATTAAAGGGCAAATGAGGTATGCCACTTCGCTTTTTAAAGCGGAGACGATAGAGCGCATGGTTGGTCATTATCAAACACTGTTATCAGAGTTACTTCACGTACCAAAGCAACTGATATATCAATGTAAAATGTTATCGCCTGATGAGTATCACGAGCAGGTGTATGGCTGGAATAAAACTAATAAGCCTTATCCAAATGAAACGATACATGGTTTATTTGAATCACAAGTCAAGGAGATGCCTGAGCGTAAAGCCCTTGTATTTGAAGGTGAGTCACTGACGTATTGTGCTTTAAATGCAGAGGCCAATCAGTTGGCGCGGTATCTGCGTAAACATTATGACATCAAGCCAGATGCTTTGATTGTAGTTCATATGGCGCGTAGCTTCGAGTTGGTAATTGCACTCCTTGGGGTATTAAAATCAGGGGCTGCTTATGTGCCCATCGATTTAGATTATCCTAAGACACGTGTGGACTACATTCTAGAAGATACAAAAGCGCTTTTAGTGTTAGATGATGCATTTTTTGAGCAGAAGTCTTACTTGAGTGAGTCAAAGCATAACTTGACGTCTCTTAGCACATCTCGTGACTTAGCATATGTGATTTATACCTCAGGGACGACTGGAAAGCCTAAAGGTGTGATGATTGAGCATCAAGGAGTTAATAATTACTTAGCTTTTCGTGCGGCACATTATCAGTTAGATGAGCATGCAGTTGTTTTACAGAAGACACCCTATCAATTTGATGTCTCTGTTTGGGAGTTATTTGGTACATTACAAGCCGGTGCAAAGCTTGTTATTGCAAAACCAGGTGGTCATCAAGACAGTGATTACCTCTCTCAGTTGATGTTTGAGCAGCAAGTAACGCATATTCATTTTGTACCCTCAATGCTGTCAGCATTTATGCAGGTTAAAACAGCTTTACCCAATAGTTTACGATTTATTTTTTGTAGTGGTGAGGCATTAAGTACATCAGTTGTTCAAGAAGCCTACGAAGCAGGGGCAGCTCATCTAGAAATTCATAACTTATATGGCCCAACAGAAGCATCTATCGATGTATCAGCATACGCATGCCCAAGAGATGCTGATTCTATCCCCATTGGTAAGCCGATTCAAAATATTCAACTTTATGTACTCGATAAATCATTAAACCCATTACCCATTGGCGCAATTGGTGAGTTACATATTGGTGGTGTCGGTCTTGCCCGAGGGTATTTAAATCAACCTGAATTAACAGAAGCAAGTTTTATATCTCATGCCTTTGGGCGTTTATATAAAACGGGAGATTTAGTTCGAAGGCTCGCTGATGGCAATTTAGAATATGTTGTTCGAGCTTACGCCCAAGTAAAAATTCGTGGGTTTAGAGTTGAGCTCTCAGATATATATCATGTATTAAATGCTCATTCATCAATCAAACAAAGTGCCGCTGTAGTTCATGATGACAAGCTGGTTGCTTATTATGTCGGAGAGGCAGAAGACTTGGAGGTTTATCTCAGCCAGAAACTACCAAGTTATATGTTGCCAAGTCAGTTCATTTCAATGGACTCTTTCCCATTAACCACACATGGCAAATTAGACAAGCGAGCATTACCTGAGCCTGACTTTAATCCTGATGCAGATAATTATGTGGCTCCTCGCAATGAGACAGAAAGCAAGATGGTGGCTGTTTGGCAGTCTGTACTCCAGCTTGAAAAAATAGGGATACAAGATGACTTTTTCCAGCTGGGTGGAGACTCAATACAAAGTATTCAAGTATCAGCTCGT
>JASBUZ010000007.1 GCA_030147635.1 Gammaproteobacteria bacterium | reverse complement strand
TGCTCGCGGGTTTGTGGCATTGGGCCATCTGCTGAGGATACAACTAAAATAGCACCGTCCATTTGAGCAGCACCGGTAATCATGTTCTTCACATAATCCGCGTGGCCTGGGCAGTCAACATGAGCATAGTGACGGTTAGGTGACTCATACTCAACGTGTGCGGTAGAAATTGTAATACCTCGAGCACGCTCTTCTGGTGCCTTGTCGATATCTTCAAAGTTAACGCTGCTTCCCATTACTTTTGTAATTGCTGCAGTTAGCGTCGTCTTACCATGGTCAACGTGACCAATCGTGCCCACATTTACATGGGGCTTTGTGCGTTCAAATTTTTCCTTTGCCATTGCTGCCTACCTCACTCGCTCTTCTGTTTCTTAATAATTTCTTCAGCAATATTTGCCGGGGTTTCCGCATACTTCGAAAATTCCATCGTATACGTTGCACGCCCTTGTGTTGCTGAACGTAAATCAGTTGAATAACCAAACATCTCCGACAACGGAACCTCTGCTCGCACAATACGGCCCGCTGCTGACTCATCCATACCTTGCATGATGCCTCGACGACGACTGACGTCACCCATCACATCACCCATGTATTCCTCAGGGGTTACCACTTCAACTTTCATAATTGGCTCAAGAAGTACAGGACTTGCTTTCAAAGCACCTTGCTTGAAGCACATAGAGCCTGCAATCTTAAACGCCATCTCACTCGAGTCGACATCGTGATAAGAACCGTCAAACAGGGTCACTTTCACATCTACTACTGGGTAGCCTGCGATAACCCCATTTTGCATTTGCTCTTGAATCCCCTTGTCTACTGCGGGGATATATTCCTTCGGAACAACCCCACCCACAATCTCGTTGACAAACTCATAGCCTGCACCTGGCTCTTGAGGCTCAATACGGAGCCAAACATGCCCATACTGACCACGACCACCTGATTGACGAACAAACTTGCCTTCTTCTTCAAGAGTAGAGCGAAGTGTCTCACGATAGGCAACTTGTGGCTTACCTACATTTGCTTCCACTTGAAACTCTCGCTTCATTCGGTCCACGATAATTTCAAGGTGTAACTCACCCATCCCTTCAATAATGGTTTGCCCAGACTCTTCATCTGTGTGCACACGGAAAGATGGATCCTCTTGTGCAAGCTTACCAAGTGCTATCGACATTTTCTCTTGGTCAGCCTTTGTTTTAGGCTCAACAGCAACTGCAATGACTGGCTCTGGAAAGTCCATACGCTCAAGCGTAATAACCTTGTCAACATCACAAAGTGTATCTCCAGTCGTTACTGTTTTTAGACCAACTGCTGCTGCGATATCACCCGCGCGAACCTCTTTAATTTCCTCACGTGAGTTCGCATGCATTTGTAATAAACGACCAATCCGTTCTTTCTTGCCTTTCACAGGGTTATAAATTGTATCCCCTGATTTCACCACACCAGAATATGCGCGGAAGTAAGTTAAAGCACCAACAAATGGGTCTGTTGCAATTTTAAATGCAAGCGCTGAAAAAGGAGCAGTTATCGAAGTTTCTCGTGTATCTTCTTCATCAGACTCGTTCACACCTCTTACCGCAGGAACATCAAGAGGAGATGGTAAGTAATCAACTACACCGTCAAGTACCGCTTGCACACCCTTATTTTTGAAAGCCGAACCACAGAATACTGGCACAATTTCATTTTGGATAGTGCGCTCACGAATTGCTTTACGAATTTCGTCTTCAGTTAATGTTTCACCCTCAAGGTACTTCTCCATTAACTCTTCAGAACTTTCAGCAGCTGCCTCAACGATTTGAGCACGTAGCGCTTCACATTGAGCGAGCATATCAGGCGCAATATCTTCATATTTAAATGTAACGCCCCGATTTTCCTCATCCCAAATAATCGCCTTCATTTTAATCAGGTCAATAACCCCTTTGAAGTCTTCTTCAGCACCAATATTTAGCTGAACAACCAGGGGGTTAGAACCCAAGCGGTTTTTGATTTGGTCAACCACTCGCAAAAAGTTTGCACCCATGCGATCCATTTTATTGACGAATACAATGCGTGGCACGCCATATCTGTCAGCTTGTCTCCAAACAGTTTCAGACTGGGGCTCAACACCAGACACAGAATCGAAGACCACAACAGCACCATCAAGCACACGCAAAGAACGCTCAACCTCAATCATGAAGTCAACGTGTCCTGGCGTATCAATAATGTTAATACGATGCTTCTTGTACTGTTGATCCATACCAGGCCAGTAGCAAGTTGTCGCAGCAGAGGTAATGGTAATACCGCGCTCCTGCTCTTGCGCCATCCAGTCCATGGTAGCGGCCCCATCGTGTACCTCTCCAATTTTATGAGAGGTTCCTGTATAGAACAATACACGCTCAGTTGTTGTCGTCTTTCCGGCATCAACATGCGCTGCGATACCGATATTTCGGTATAATTCTAATGGCGTAACTGACACTGCATTATCCTCTTATCAATTCCATCTAAAATGTGCAAAAGCTTGGTTTGCTTTCGCCATTCGATGAGTTTCTTCACGTTTTTTAACAGCGGCACCTTTGTTTTCGTAGGCGTCCATCAACTCACCTGCCAAACGCAACATCATACCTTTCTCACCACGAGCACGTGCAGATTGAACCAACCAGCGCATACCAAGCGCAATACTACGCTCTGAACGAACTTCAACTGGCACCTGATAGGTTGCCCCACCCACTCGACGTGAGCGAACCTCAACGCTTGGACGAACATTGCTTAATGCGTCTTCAAAATAGCGCAACACAGCTGATGAACCGCCGCCACCTTCACCGTCGCCTTCGTCAGCTTTCTTAACACGGTGAAGACGTTCTTGCATTAAATCTAGTGCACCATAAACCACTTTCTCGGCAATAGATTTCTTTCCGCTCACCATCAATACATTAATGAACTTTGCCAATAACTCACTGTGGTGCTTTGGATCTGGCAAAATCTCACGTTTAGGGACTTCTCTTCTTCTTGGCATGTCTCGTTCCTACACTAGAATCAATTACTTTTTGTCCTTCGGTTTTTTAGTACCGTACTTCGAACGTCCTTGCTTACGATCGTTCACACCTGAGGTATCTAAGCTTCCACGAACCACGTGATAGCGCACACCAGGTAAATCTTTTACTCGACCTCCACGAACCAAAACAACTGAGTGTTCTTGTAAGTTGTGGCCTTCCCCTCCAATATAAGAAGACACCTCAAACCCACTGGTTAAACGAACACGAGCTACTTTACGCATCGCCGAGTTTGGCTTTTTAGGGGTTGTTGTATAAACACGTGTACACACGCCTCGACGCTGAGGACAAGCTTTTAATGCCGGAACTTTACTTTTGTTCTTGGCAGTTTTACGAGGCTTTCTCACTAATTGGTTAATCGTCGCCATTAATCATTCACTCCGAACGGTCGCACTTTCATTTTTTTCAGCTGCATAAAGAGGCCGGATTCTATGCTATGTCTTGCCCTTATGTCAAGTCCAACAAAAAAATCGGCCTGCAACACCTTAATCTTGTTTCCTTTCTTCTGCATTCAGCGCTTCACTCAATGCATGTTCTACTTCACTTGCTGTCAATGGTTGCGGCTCTTGCTCTGCCTGTCTTGCACGCTTCGCCTTACGTCCTTGATGATAGGTATAACCGGTTCCAGCTGGAATCAGGCGCCCCACCATGACATTTTCTTTGAGCCCTCGAAGCTCATCCGCTTTACCGCTTACGGCAGCTTCTGTGAGCACTCGTGTGGTCTCTTGGAAAGAGGCTGCAGAAATAAACGATTCTGTCGCCAATGATGCCTTGGTAATACCAAGTAAAATAGGCGTACCTCTTGCAGGCTCTTTATTTTCTGCAAGCAAGCGATCGTTTTCTTCAAGCAATGAGGTCTCCTCAACTTGCTCACCAAGCAAGAATTTAGAATCCCCTGCATAGGTGATGGTTCGTTTTCGAAGCATCTGCCTTACAATGGTTTCAATATGCTTGTCATTAATTTTCACACCTTGTAGGCGATATACATCTTGAACTTCATTCACGATGTAGTTTGAAAGCTCACTAATCCCCAAAAGACGTAAAATATCGTGTGGATTAGGTGGTCCATCGGCAACAACTTCACCTCGGGCCACATGCTCACCTTCAAACACAGAAATATGTCGCCATTTTGGAATCAGTTCTTCATGTGATTTACCATCTGCATCAGAAATAATGAGGCGTCGTTTCCCTTTGGTTTCTTTACCAAAACTCACCACTCCAGAAACTTCTGCCATAACGGCAGAATCCTTCGGCTTACGCGCTTCAAAGAGATCAGCCACCCGTGGAAGACCCCCGGTAATATCACGCGTCTTAGAACGTTCCTGAGGGATTCTCGCAATCACATCACCAACACCAACAGGCGCACCATCCTCAAAGTTAATGATGGCATCTACTGGCAAGTAGTACTGTGCAGGCACATTGGTTCCAGCGAGGAAAATATCTTCACCTTTTTCTGTAGTCAACTTCACCATAGGTCGTAAATCGCGACCTGTTGAAGTCCCACGCTGCTTCGCATCAGTGACCACAAGGCTGGTTAAGCCTGTTAACTCATCCGTTTTACGGTCAACCGTAATGCCATCAACCAAATCAACAAACTTCAGTCGCCCACTCACTTCTGAAATCACAGGGTGTGTATGTGGGTCCCAAGTTGCGATAATTTCGCCAGCTTCAACCTGAGATTGGTCATGGACAGATAAAACAGCCCCATAAGGCAGCTTATAACGCTCTCTCTCACGTCCAAACTCATCGGCAATGGTCACTTCCCCTGAGCGCGAAACAGCGACCAGGTTGCCATTCTCGTGCGTCACGGTCTTAATGTTATGCAGACGTGCACTACCTTTGTTTTTAATTTGAATACTATTTTCAGCTGTTGCTCTAGACGCAGCTCCCCCAATGTGGAAGGTACGCATGGTCAGCTGTGTTCCTGGCTCACCGATGGATTGCGCTGCGATAATCCCCACAGCTTCCCCAGTATTCACCAAGTGTCCACGCGCTAAATCACGACCATAACAGTTCGCACATAAGCCAAAACGAGTCTCACAAGTAATCGGCGAGCGTACAAGGACCTGGTCAATCCCTAGCTTTTCTAGGTGCTCAACCCAAACCTCATCCAGTAAAGTACCTGCCTTCGCAACAGGCTCATCTTGGTTTGGCAAATAAACATCTGCTGCAACCACACGACCGAGCACTCGCTCATGCAATGGCTCAACGATATCTCCCCCTTCAATCAGAGGTTGCATCAAGACACCATTTTCAGTACCACAATCTACTTCTGTAATCACAACGTCTTGTGCGACGTCAACCAATCGCCGTGTTAAGTAACCTGAGTTAGCTGTCTTAAGCGCGGTATCTGCAAGACCCTTACGTGCTCCGTGAGTCGAAATAAAGTACTGAATCACATTCAAACCTTCTCGGAAGTTCACGGTAATTGGGGTTTCAATAATCGAGCCATCTGGTGCAGACATCAATCCACGCATCCCCGCAAGCTGTCTAATCTGAGCAGCAGAACCTCGAGCACCAGAGTCGGCCATCATAAAGATTGGATTGAATGATGGCTGACTGACTTTATCGCCTTTTCTATTTTCAACTTCTTCAGTCGCAATACCGGTCATCATCGATTTAGCGACTTTTTCACTGGTGCGAGACCAAATATCAATAACTTTGTTATATCGCTCACCGTTGGTCACTAAACCAGAGCGAAACTGCGCTTCTATTTCGCGAACTTCGTTATCTGCTTGCTCAATAATAGACGGCTTGTCCGCTGGAATTTCCATATCCTCGATGCCGATAGATGCTCCACCCCGGGTTGCATAACGGAATCCGGTATACATCAATTGGTCAGCAAAAATAACAGCGGCTTTCAGTCCCAAGACCCGATAACAGTGGTCAAGTACTTTAGAGACATTTTTCTTGGTCATCACGCGGTTAATAGCGCTAAACTCAATACCTTCAGGCAAAATGTCTGACAATATCGCACGACCAACCGTGGTTTCAACAAGCTCTGTCTTCGCCGGTGCATCAGCGATTGCAGGTGTCGTCATACGAACCTTAATTTTCGCATGTATGTCAACATACCCTTCTTCATAAAAAGTTTGCACTTCTTGAGGGCTTGCAAAAATACGTCCTTCACCTTTTGCATTAGTACGCTCACGTGTCAAGTAGTACAAACCGAGTACTACGTCCTGACTTGGTACAATAATCGGCTCACCACTCGCAGGTGAAAGAATATTGTTAGTCGACATCATCAGTGACCGCGCCTCAAGTTGAGACTCAAGGGTCAACGGCACGTGAACCGCCATCTGGTCACCATCAAAGTCCGCGTTATACGCTGTACAAACGAGCGGATGCAACTGAATCGCTTTACCTTCAATGAGAACTGGCTCAAATGCCTGAATCCCTAGTCGGTGAAGTGTTGGTGCACGGTTTAATAAGACTGGATGTTCGCGAATAACATCTTCTAAGATATCCCAAACAACTGGCTCTTCGCGCTCAACCATTTTCTTCGCAGCCTTAATGGTTGTTGCAAGTCCACGGAATTCAAGCTTACTAAAGATAAAGGGCTTAAAGAGCTCTAGAGCCATCTTTTTCGGCAAACCACATTGGTGCAGCATGAGGGTTGGCCCCACAACAATCACCGAACGCCCGGAATAATCGACCCGCTTACCCAGTAAGTTCTGACGGAAACGCCCTTGCTTTCCTTTAATCATGTCAGCAAGTGACTTCAACGGACGCTTATTGCTGCCTGTAATCGCGCGGCCTCGTCGACCATTGTCTAATAAGGCATCGACTGCTTCTTGGAGCATACGCTTCTCATTACGTACAATAATGTCTGGCGCATTCAAATCAAGCAGACGCTTCAATCGATTGTTTCGATTAATCACTCGACGATATAAGTCATTTAAGTCAGAGGTTGCAAATCGCCCACCATCCAATGGCACTAATGGTCGTAAGTCTGGTGGTAAAACAGGTAAGACTTCTAGAATCATCCAGTCAGGCTTATTGCCAGACTCTTGGAAAGCTTCCAGCAACTTCAGTCGCTTGGTAATTTTCTTAGCCTTGGTTTCTGAATTAATCGATGGTAGCTCTTCTCTGAGCTCTTTGATTTCTTCATCAATATCAATTTGACGGAGTAAGTCACGAATCGCCTCAGCACCCATTCGTGCATCAAACTCATCACCATATTGCTCCATCGCTTCCAAATAAGCTTCATCATTAAGTAACTGGCCACGCTCAAGCTCTGTCATACCTGGCTCAACCACCACAAAAGCTTCAAAGTATAAGACACGTTCAATATCTCGAAGTGTCATATCGAGCAAAAGACCAATACGAGATGGAAGTGATTTCAAGAACCAGATATGAGCAACAGGACTGGCCAACTCAATGTGCGCCATCCGCTCTCGACGTACTTTAGCAAGTGCTAGCTCAACGCCACACTTCTCACAGATCACGCCACGATGCTTCAATCGCTTGTACTTACCACACAAGCACTCATAATCTTTAATCGGCCCGAAGACCTTTGCGCAAAATAAACCATCACGCTCCGGCTTAAAGGTTCGATAGTTAATGGTTTCCGGTTTTTTAACCTCACCATAGGACCAAGATCGAATAAGCTCAGGAGATGCAAGACGAATACGAATTTCGTCAAACTCTTCACTGTGACCTTGTTGCTTGAGCATGCCAAGCAAATCACTCATTACTGGTGCTTTTTTCACTGGTTCGATGCTAGCCAAGTTTATGCCTCCAAAAGCGTATGAATTCTGTCACCTGGAAACGTGTTTGGTTTCCAGGTGCCCTTCATGTTGTGTCTTAAGAGTGGTCCAACTCAATATCTATCCCAAGTGCTCGAATCTCTTTCAACAATACGTTGAACGATTCAGGCATACCTGGATCCATCTGATGGTCACCATCTACTATATTTTTGTAAATTTTGGTACGTCCCGTTACATCATCTGACTTCACTGTCAGCATTTCTTGCAGGGTATAGGCAGCCCCATAAGCTTCGAGGGCCCATACTTCCATTTCTCCAAAACGCTGTCCACCGAACTGCGCTTTACCACCCAGTGGTTGCTGTGTGACTAAACTGTATGAGCCTGTTGAACGCGCATGCATTTTGTCATCAACCAAGTGGTTCAGTTTAAGGATGTACATGTACCCAACCGAAACCGGATTATCAAATGGACGTCCCGTTCTACCATCAATTAATGTGGTTTTCCCATTTTCTGGTAGCTCGGCAAGCCTCAGCATGGACTCAATTTCAGTCTCTGAAGCACCATCAAACACAGGTGTCGCCATTGGCACACCTTTTCTCAGGTTATCTGCAAGCACCATGACTTCATCATCACTCAGATTTTCAAGCTCAACACGCTTCTGAGTGTCATGGTTATAAACCTTGCCAAGGAACGTTCTGAGCTTCGATGCCTCTGCTTTCTTATCAAGCATATCCGCAATACGATGCCCAAGACCTCTTGCGGCCAAGCCAAGATGTGTCTCCAAGACCTGTCCAATGTTCATCCGCGAAGGAACCCCTAAAGGATTTAAAACAATATCAACCGGTGTTCCATCTTCAAGGTGTGGCATATCTTCCATCGGCACAACAATAGAGATAACCCCTTTGTTCCCGTGGCGACCCGCCATTTTATCACCTGGCTGTAAGCGTCGCTTAACGGCCAAGTAAACTTTTACGATTTTAAGAACACCAGGTGCCAAGTCATCGCCTTGAACAATCTTCTTACGGCTTTCGGTAAAGCGCTTCTCAATTTCTTTAGCCAACTCATCCAACTGTTTCGATGCTTGCTCAAGTTGCTGGCTCGCATCATCATCTTTCAAGCGGATAGACAACCATTTTTCTTTATCCAAGCCATCCAAATAAGCCGCTGTAATCTTCGTACCAGACTTTAAGCTTCCTGGGCCACCTGTTGCTGTTTTCCCCAGTAACAAATGACGAAGACGCTGATAAATATCTTCTTCTCGGATTCGCTTCTCGTCAGTTAAATCTTTTCGGGCACGCGCCAAATGTTCTTCTTCAATGCTTTTTGCTCGGGCATCTTTCTCTAAGCCATCTCTTGTGAAAACTTGAATGTCGATAACCGTGCCATTCATGCCTGATGGCACACGTAAAGAAGAATCTTTTACATCAGACGCTTTCTCACCAAAGATAGCACGTAGTAGCTTCTCTTCTGGTGTCAATTGAGTCTCACCTTTAGGTGTCACTTTACCCACTAAAATGTCACCGGAGGTCACTTCAGCCCCGATATATACAACACCTGAGTCATCGAGATTTGAGAGTGCAGACTCACCTACATTTGGAATATCTGCAGAAATTTCTTCAGCACCCAGCTTTGTATCTCGGGCAATACAGGTTAACTCTTCAATGTGAATTGTTGTGAACCGGTCTTCTTGGACCACACGCTCAGAAATGAGAATAGAATCTTCAAAGTTGTAACCGTTCCAAGGCATGAAGGCAACCAAGAGATTCTGGCCAAGTGCAAGCTCACCCATATCGGTACAAGGACCATCAGCCAAAATGTCACCACGGTTAATCTTGTCACCCATGCTAACAATTGGTCGTTGGTTAATGCAGGTATCTTGGTTTGAGCGAGAGTATTTTGTCAGGTTATAAATATCGACCCCGGTCTCACCTGCTGTGGTTTCGTTTTCATTGACACGCACAACAATTCGAGATGCGTCGACTAAGTCAATCACACCGCTTCGTTTTGCAACCACACAAACACCAGAATCCGAAGCAACCGTACGCTCCATACCCGTACCCACCAAAGGCTTCTCAGCACGAAGTGTTGGTACAGCCTGACGCTGCATGTTAGATCCCATTAACGCCCTGTTCGCATCATCATGCTCAAGGAATGGAATCAAAGACGCCGCCACAGAAACGATTTGTTTCGGCGAAATATCCATGTAATTGATTTTGTCTGGTGTGGTTAATGAAAACTCGTTTTGATGACGACAAGGCACCAAGTCCGCCAAGATTTTACCTTTCTTGTCGACAGCCACACTCGACTGCGCAATGTATTGATCAACTTCAGAAATCGCTGATAAGTACTCGATTTCATCGGTCACATGACCATCAACTACTTTACGGCAAGGGGTTTCAATAAAACCATACTCATTGGTTCGAGCATACACCGAGAGAGAGTTAATCAAACCAATGTTTGGTCCCTCGGGCGTTTCAATCGGACACACACGACCATAGTGTGTGGTGTGCACGTCTCGCACTTCAAAACCTGCACGCTCACGGGTCAAACCACCTGGCCCAAGCGCTGAAACACGTCGCTTATGCGTGACCCCAGATAATGGGTTCACCTGATCCATAAACTGTGACAGCTGGCTTGAACCGAAAAATTCTTTAATCGCTGCCGAAACAGGTTTGGCATTAATCAAGTCTTGTGGCATTAAGTTTTCTGATTCAGCGAGGCTCAAGCGCTCTTTTACTGCACGCTCAACTCGAACCAAACCAACACGAAATTGATTTTCAGCCATCTCACCAACGCTTCGAACACGTCGGTTTCCTAAGTGGTCAATATCGTCAACCACACCCACACCATTTCGAATATCAATTAATGTCTTGATAACATCCAAGATATCATCTTTGTCGAGGGTACCAGGGCCTGTATCTTCAGAACGACCAACACGGCGATTAAACTTCATACGTCCCACAGCAGACAAGTCATAGCGGTCTTCTGTGAAAAAGAGGTTTTTAAATAATGTCTCTGCCGCTTCTTTGGTTGGTGGCTCACCAGGACGCATCATACGATAAATTTCAACCAACGCTTCAAGCGGCGTTGTGGTTGAGTCAATGCGCAAGGTATCAGACAGATATGAACCGTGATCTAAGTCATTGGTATAAATCATCTCAAAGCGCTCAATATCTTGCTTTAAGACTTCTTCTAAGAGCTCAGAGGTTACTTCCGTATTCGCAAGTGCCAGCAATTCACCTGTTGAGGTGTCAACAATACTTTTTGCTAGTGCTTTTCCAACCAGGTAGTCACGAGGGACAACCAAGTCTTTCATCTTGGCTTTTTCCATCGCTTTAATATGACGTGTCGTAATACGTCGACCTTCTTCAACCAAGACTTCTTTAGCATCTGGAAGTTTGATATCGAATAAAGCAATTTCACCACGTAAACGCGCTGGAATCAGTTCAATATGAAACTCACCGTCTTTCACATGACAAACAGTCGACTCAAAGAACTCATCCAAGATAGATTCAGTGTCATAGCCGAGTGCACGTAACAAAACAGTTGCAGGCAACTTGCGGCGACGGTCAATTCGAACAAACAAACAATCTTTAGGGTCAAATTCAAAATCTAACCAAGAGCCACGGTACGGAATAATACGAGCAGAGTATAAAAGTTTACCAGAAGAGTGGGTTTTGCCTTTATCGTGCTCAAAGATAACCCCTGGTGAACGGTGCAACTGAGAAACCACAACTCGCTCAGTACCATTAATCACAAAGGTACCTACATCAGTCATGAGCGGGATTTCACCCATGAAAACGTCTTGCTCACGAATATCCTTAACAGGTTTAGTCTCGCCTGGCTCATCTTTGTCTAGAACCACCAAGCGAACTTTCACACGAAGTGGTGCAGAATAGGTTAAGCCTCGAAGCTTACACTCTCGCACATTAAAAGCAGGTTCACCAAGCTTGTAGCTAACATATTCAAGTCTCGCATTCCCTGAAAAGCTTTGAATCGGAAAAACTGAAGTAAACGCAGCCCCCAAACCGGTCTCGCCTTTTGCATCATCGGTTTCTGGTGGTTGAATAAATTCTTTATATGATTTTAGCTGGATATCCAGAAGATCAGGAATGCCCATCTTCTCGGCATGGCTACCAAAGCTTTTGCGAAATCGTTTTTTCTCAGCATAGGAATATTGAGGGTTAGCAACTGCTACGGCCATAAGGTGTCCTCTTCAAAGTTTGAACGTCGTTTTGTCTTTTTAAACACGCAAACCCAGCCGCAGCTTTGCTGCGACTGGGTCATTACACAGGTTTTTTCTGTCTTATTTTACTTCAACAGATGCGCCTGCTTCTTCAAGTTGCTTCTTCATATCTTCAGCGTCTGCTTTAGCAACACCTTCTTTGATGGTAGATGGTGCGCCTTCAACTAGGTCTTTAGCTTCTTTCAAGCCAAGTCCAGTTACAGCACGAACAACTTTAATAACAGCAACTTTGTTGTCACCGAAGCTGGTCATGACTACATCAAACTCAGTTTTTTCTTCTACTGATGCAGCTGCTGCTGCAGGAGCTGCTACTGCGGCTACTGCTGATGCTGCTGATACATTGAACTTCTCTTCCATTGCTTCAATTAGGTCAACAACTTCAATTACAGACATGTTGCCAATTGTTTCCAAAATTTCGTCTTTTGAAACAGCCATTGTTACTCGCTCCTCACATTAAAATAGAACAACCGATTATCTTTTATACCTTAGCTCGCTTCTTTTTGCTCTTTAACAGCCACAAGTGTGCGCACAAGCTTACCATGTGGAGCTGCCAACGTGCGAACAAACTTCTCAATAGGTGCTTTCATCACAGCCATCAAGGTTGCCAACGCTTCATCACGTGTTGGGAGACTTGCAATTGCATCTAAGTGCTCTGCACCATATGCCTGCCCATCAAGTGCTAACGCCTTGATCTCAAGTTTGCCACAACCTTTTGCAAAGTCTTTTAATAAACGCGCTGCATCTCCGGGAGATTCCATCGATAAAGCAACGAATAATGGACCTTTTAAAGCTTCGTCTAAACAAGCAAAAGGGGTATCATTAAATGCCCGTCGCGTGAGTGTATTTGGCACAACACGTAGATAGACACCACTCTTACGTGCCTTGGCACGCAACTGGGTCATTTCATTGACAGGTATTCCTCGATAATCAGCAAGAACAGCCGAAACAGCGTTAGAAGCAGCGGCTGCTACCTCTTCGACCACGACTTTTTTTGCAGATAAAGTCAACGTCACGTCACTGACTCCTTGCGTTATTCAAATCCAAAGGATTTGAGGGTTATGGTGGTCACTTACAAATATGTATACAAAAACATCTTTATAACTGATTCCACCGTCTGCGCAGGATATTAAGCCTTAGCCCCTGCGGTCTTTGACGACATGGAACCGAAGTTTATGTCGTAAAGTTTTCAAAACGGCCCGAGAGTCTACACGGAAACTGAAGCAAGATCAATAGCCAAGCCAGGACCCATCGTTGTAGAGAGGGTCAGTTTCTTAAAGTAAACTCCTTTTGCTGACGTAGGCTTCGCCTTTTTCAAGTCAGCTAAGAGCGCAGAAATATTTTCAGAGATATCTACATCTGAAAAATCAATCTTACCGACGCTGCAATGAATAGTTCCATTTTTGTCGGTTCGGTAACGTACTTGCCCTGACTTCACATCAGAAACAGCCGCTTCAACGTTCATGGTTACTGTGCCCACTTTAGGGTTTGGCATCAGGCCACGTGGACCAAGAATTTGACCTAACTGACCAACGATACGCATTGAATCAGGTGTGGCAATCACAACATCAAAAGGCATATCACCGCTTTTGATTTGCTCCGCCAAGTCTTCAAACCCTACCACATCAGCACCTGCTTTTTTTGCTTTTTCAGCATGTTCGCCTTGAGCAAAAACAGCAACTCGAACCGTTTTACCAGTTCCTTTAGGTAAGCTAGTTGCACCACGAACCATTTGGTCTGATTTACGGGCATCAATTCCTAAGTTAACCGCAACGTCTACTGCTTCATTAAATTTCTTACTTGCAAAGCTCTTTAGTAACTCAACAGCTTCAGACACACTGTATACTTGGCCTGGCTTAATTTTCTTGAGTATCTCTTGCTTTTTCTTAGTTAATTTCGTCATGGCTTATCCCCTACGCAGCATCATCTGATGATTGGTCTAAATCTTCAACGTCAATCCCCATACTACGTGCTGTGCCCGCAATAATACGAACAGCCGCATCAAGATCTGAAGCCGTTAAATCTGGTTCTTTCGCTTTAGCAATCTCTTCCAATTGTGCGCGCTTAAGAACAGCCACTTTTTCTTTATTTGGATTGCTGCTTCCTCTTTGAATACCGGCTGCTTTTTTCAACAAGATAGAGGCAGGCGGTGTTTTCAATATAAAGGTAAAGCTTCTGTCTGTGTACACAGTAATAACGACAGGAATCGCAAGACCTGCTTCCATTTGTTGTGTTGCAGCATTGAAGGCTTTACAAAACTCCATAATGTTCACACCACGCTGACCTAATGCAGGACCAACTGGTGGACTAGGATTCGCTTTACCTGCAGGGATCTGCAGCTTAATGTACGCTTCTACTTTCTTTGCCATACTAACTCCTCGTGGGTATAACGCTTGCCTATCAACTTACGCAAGCTCCCCAATCAATATTACGTTTTTTCCACCTGGCTAAACTCAAGCTCAACCGGTGTTGAACGCCCAAAAATGAGAACAGAAACTCGAAGGCGACTTTTCTCATAATTTACTTCTTCAACCACGCCATTAAAGTCAACAAACGGACCTTCTTTGACGCGAATAACTTCACCAGGCTCAAACAAGATTTTAGGCCTTGGTTTGGCTACACCCTCTTCCATGCGATGCATAATTGCATTGGCTTCTTTTTCAGAAATCGGTGAAGGTGTTTGTCCGGTCCCGCCAATAAAACCTAAGACGCGGGGAATCGCACGAACCATATGCCAAGTTTCATCGTCCATGACCATATTCACCAAGACATAACCTGGGAAAAACTTGCGTGTGCTTTTGCGTTTTTGCCCAGAGCGCATCTCGACCACTTCTTCAGAAGGAACGACAACCTCACCAATTTTAGACTCAAAATGATGATGCTTGGTGCGCGCATTAATTTCACGCATGACAAAGTTCTCATACCCTGAATAGGCGTGAACAACGTACCACTGTTTCTCTTTTTGCTCATCCACCATCATATCAACCCAAGTGCGTTATTTTTCCAATGGCCCACATCATAACAGAATCAACACCCCAGAGCACAAACCCCGTTGCACCAACCATTAACATTACAATAGATGTTGTTTGCACCGTTTCCTGGCGCGTAGGCCAAACAACTTTCCTTAATTCAATCTGCGCTTCTTTTACAAAAGCAAAAACGGCTTGCCCCTTCTGTGTAAAAAAGGCAAGACCCAAACTACATACCAGCCAAACCAACCAAACAAGTGCTTTAATCGGACCTGAAAAATGAAACAGGTACGTCAATGCAAAAGCTGCTGCTGTAGCTATAGCGACACCAACCCATAACAGGGTGTCTCGCATTGTCTTTTTAGGCTCTGTCTTATTCTTCATAACTTATCAAGGTGGTTGGCAGGCCAGGAGGGAATCGAACCCCCAACCTGCGGTTTTGGAGACCGCCGCTCTGCCAATTGAGCTACTGGCCTATACAAACAAGCACCGAGGAATCCCTCAGCGCTCGCACAAACAACTCAAAAATTATTATTCAATAATTTTTGCAACAACACCCGCACCTACAGTACGGCCACCTTCTCGAATCGCAAAACGAAGCCCTTCATGCATAGCAATCGGTGCTTGTAATGAAACCACAACATTCACGTTATCGCCAGGCATAACCATTTCAACACCGTCT
>JASBUZ010000062.1 GCA_030147635.1 Gammaproteobacteria bacterium | reverse complement strand
AAGAAAGTGGGCTTTGAATGGCCTTCAGAAATGCAAACAAAAACCAGGCCAATCAATCAAAAGCCTAATGAGGAAAAACTCCATGTCGGTTAAACACCTTTTAATTTGCGTCAAAAAAATTTTTCATGCGTAGGCCCTGTAGCTATCCCTACAAAGCTTGCCATTGCGCTTGCAAAAGATCCGCTTTTTTTCCCTTTATCCATGTTTCAGCCTCTTGTTCTTCAATGCAATAATAAGTTAGAAGGGTTGTCACTTTTGAGCTTGCAGCCCAAATTGAAAAGTTGGGATTCTTCTGTTCGTAAGAGCGCTGCTCAAGCCATAGCTGCATTATTTTTGCGTGTAACGCTTACACGACAGTGTGAACTGATACAAACACTCATACAACCGTCAGGTAATACAGGAGGGTTGGGGTTCTTCCTCCAAAATGAATTTGATTTGAACATGAACACTTTAAATATTATAGAAAAAATTACTCCTCGCCTAGGGCGGGCAGATTTTTTATCACCCCAGTTGATTCAATGGATATACAAGAAACTGAACGACCATAATGTGGAAGTTCGTGAAAAAGCTTGGCAAGCTACGCTTTCTCTTGCTTTTCGATTCCCTAAACAAATTAATGAATATTTCAATTCGATGGATACTGATTGGGTTGGTGATATGTTTGGCTTTATTTTTGCTCTTTGTAAGGGGCAAGAAGCACAAGTGAATACAATAGCTGCCCACCAGCAGCCTCAAGCCCCTAATTCTACAACCTCTCTCAGCGAAAAATCTGGTACTTTATTCTCGAGGTGTCATAAAAAAATGAGCCTTACACAAGAAGAAAAAGACGCTATGAGTGATTGGGATAGCTTTACTAATAGCTAGGAACGAAGGCTTATTGGTAATTCATCCCCCCTACGTGCCCTGGATAAACCAGGGCACGTAGGGGGTGAGGTTGCACACTTTTTAGAAAAAACTATCCACGCAACAATGCCACGCGGGTATGACAGGCTCTCATAGTTAAGTAGATTGACCGGCTCCCCGTTTCTTTAAGCTTTTTTGTCTTGTTTCAGCTTACTAACTGTTTCACAACTCGGGAGAGGTAACTTCATTTTCCGCAACTACATGCTGGAGTTTTGATTTAGTCATGTTTTTAGCAATGAAAAAAGCCTGCGCTGTCATTTGGCAATCATGATAGGCAAGCTGCACTTGACGAAAATTTTCATTATCCCCTGCATTATTGAATCCAGATGTTCCTGCCGCCGCTGAAAAGAATCTCCAACCTACTCTCTTTGAGAGGTCATCTTCATATTGTTTTCTTATTTGTAAATACTTATTACATTCTGGAGTTTTTGGATATATGGGATTTTCGAGGTTACCTTTCACTACTATACCTCCTGATAAAAATTGTAGTAGCCCATTTGATTCATAGACAACTCATGTTTTTTCGACCAAGAAAGGACATGGAGCTATGGAAATCAATGAGTTGAGGGATATTTTAGATGGTTATTCTGGTTGGAGCAAGGCATGATTTTTGTCCGGTACAAAGCTTAAATAATTAAGCGGATTGACCGGCTCCCCCATTTTTCGGATTTCAAAGTGGAGTCCCCAAAAGCGCCGATTTACTAGCCCCATTTCGGCTATCACTTGTCCTTTTTTAACGACTTGGCCTTCATGGACTAAGTTGCGTTGATTATTACCGTAGGCTGTGAGGTATTGTGAGTCATGCTTTAAGATAATGAGGTTACCATAGCCTGGCAGTCCATTGCCCGCGTAAGCAACCGTACCTGAAGCCGAAGCATAAATTTTTTGCCCTTTCCGGCCTGCAACCTCAATTCCTTTTTGACCCTTTTGAGGAGAGAAGCTGGTTTCAACACGTCCGCGAGTTGGCCAAAGCCATTGATTACTTGAGGGTAGGCGAGGCAAATCAGGAAGTGCTGCAGCTAGCTTCTTGAGTTGAGGGTTGGGTTTGAGGTGAACTACTTGGCCAACACGGAGTGTGTAAGGTGGCTTCAGGCGATTTAAACTAGCAAGGGTGTGATAGTCTTGGTCGTATCTGAAAGCAATAGCATAGAGAGTTTCTCCAGGGCGAACGATATGGCGCGAGGTTGGGCGTGCTTCTCGCCATTTGGATTCTTCGACTGGCGCAAGCCCCCCTTCTCGCACACCGCAGCCAAGCAAACTGATGCCCCCTAAAAAAAGAATACACCAGCTGCGAGACTTCATAGGCTAATACCCTTTTAATTGGATGACTGCATAAGCTGTGAGCGCAACACTCACAAGTAGCCAACCAATCCACTCAATCCAGCGCCTGAGTTGGCGCTCAATGCGCTCACCAAATAAAGTAAGTAAAGTTGAGACTAAGAAAAAGCGTGCACCGCGTGCAATGATAGATGCGAGTACAAACGGTAAAAAGAGCATATGCATCATGCCTGCGGTTATGGTGAAAATTTTATAAGGGATTGGAGAAAAACCAGCTAAGAGAATGACCCAAATTCCCCACTCCTGAAACCATTCGCGTACGTGCTCGAACACAGGGGCATAAGGCGAAGCTAAGATATAAGGCTCGACGACATGCATGCCAAAGTGACCAATGAGATAGCCAAAACATCCACCAAGTACAGAAAAAAGTGTTGTAATAAAAGCGTAGTGCCAAGCTTTATTAGGCTTTGCGAGCCCCATGCTAATCAGCATAATATCAGGTGGAATGGGAAAAAACGAAGACTCAGCAAATGAAACGCCCGCTAGGTAATAAGGCGCATGCCTGTGCGCTGACCATTTGAGTACATGTGCATAGAGATACGAAAAAATTTTCATGAAATGAGGCCTGCGTCTTTACTCCAATCAGAAACTTGCTCAAATATTTTATAATGGGTCATATCTGGCTGTAGTGGCGTGATAGAAACCGTATTTTGGTTGATGGCGTGAAAGTCAGTGCCAGGACCTGCATCAGCTTCTCCTCCTGGTTGCCCTATCCAATAAATGGATCGGTTGCGTGGGTCTTTGGTTTCAAGCGTGGGCTCAGCTACATGTCTGGCGCCAAGCCGGGTTACCTCAATACCACGAATATCACTGATTGGCAGATTAGGGACATTGATATTTAAGATGGTTTGCGAGCGCAATGGGTCGGCTTTTAATTTAGCGGCCAAATTTTTAACGATGATAGCTGCCGTTTTGTAATGCTCAACAGGCCTGCCTGCAAGTGAAACTGCAATCGAGGGTAAGCCTAAGTTACGTCCTTCCATGGCAGCGGCTACCGTGCCGGAATATAAAACATCATCGCCTAGATTTGCACCATCGTTGATGCCTGAAACCACCATATCAAAGGTAAAATCAAAAAAGCCCGTTAAGGCTAAGTGAACACAGTCGGTTGGCGTGCCTTCAATGCTATGATAGCCATTGTCTAGTTTTCTCACGCGAAGTGGATTTAATAAGGTGAGAGAGTGACTTGATCCACTTCGGTTTCTGTCTGGTGCCATCACATAAATTTCGGCAATTTCGGACAAGGTTTCTGCCAATATAGAAATACCAGGCGCGAGCACACCATCATCGTTACTGACTAATATTTTCATGGTTTAATGTGACCTTGGAGATTCGAGCCAACGGACCACTGCTAAATGTTCCTGCAGGTGACGCTCATTTTGCTTCAAGCTTTTTTGCAGCTCGGCTTCATTTGGATTTTTTTCGAGCGTGCTACGTTGCAGGGTAATGGTTTCTTGGAGAGCTAAAATATCTTTCCCAAATGCCTGCTGATCGACTCGAAGCTTATAAGCTAGCTGATTGATACGTATTGCCATTTCATTGATTTGCTCACAACTCACATGTTTAGGGGGACGCTCCGGGCAGTTTTTCATCGCTTCCTGTAGCGCTTTAGGGTTTCCTAAATAGCTTTTCTCATTTTGAGGAGAGCAAGCTGAGAGTGCAACTAAGCATACTCCTAGTCCAACCCACTTAAAACTGTTCATATTGATTATCATCTGTAGCTTCCTAAATCTAACCTATGCTTGAAGATGTTAAAGCGACTCAAGCAACAAAACAAGCCTTTTATCTGTAGGGCTATTTTTGACTTTTTTTTGATCTTACTGTACTTTGCTTTCTATAACATGACTGACTATATAAAGGTATACCGTGGTCCAGGTTGGGATAGGCTGCAAGAAAGTTCGCAAGAGCTAGCAAATAAACCAGGATTCGATCAGAAATCAATGAAGCGCTCTATTCAAGATGTGCTGGAACATGGTGAAATGCCCCCTTAGCTTATGCTGCCCCAACTATTTATGTTGTGACATAAGTAGCTTTTTTCAACCTTCTCTGTAAAATTTCAACTATATTAAGAAATAACTATTATAAGATAAATAGGTCATGACGAAATGCTTGATTTTAAAATTTGTTATAATAAAGAAAACGGTGAATATTTTATTGAAACCTCTATTGTTGGCAAGCAGTTACTCACGACGCCGCAACTCAATAAAGGAACGGCTTTCACACACAGTGAACGTGTGGAGCTTGGACTGCTTGGGAAGCTCCCCCATCGCGTGGAAACGCTGGACGAACAAGTTAAGCGTGCTTATTTACAATACAGTGATTACAAAACCGCATTACAAAAAAATATTTATCTAAATAACTTAAATAATAAAAACCAAATTTTATTTTACAAGTTGGTGAGTCGGCATCTGCTTGAAATGATTCCTGTTATTTATACGCCTATTGTTGGTACTGCGGTTAAAGAATATAGCCGAGAATATCGTCAAGCACGAGGGCTTTATATCGCACATACTGATGAATCTCATATTGAGTCCATTCTTGAAAATCGCTCTAACCCAGAAATTGACTTAATTGTAGTCACCGATGGTGAGGGTGTACTTGGTATTGGTGATCAAGGGGTTGGTGGTATGGATATTCCAATTGCTAAGTTAATGGTTTACACCCTTTGTGGGGGAATCGATCCAACCCGAACACTGCCTATTTTCTTAGACGTTGGTACCAACAATCAAACTTTGTTAGACAGCCCCTTTTATTTGGGCTACCCCCACCATCGGATAACGGGTGAGGCTTATGATACTTTTATTCATCACTTTGTGAGTGCAATTCACAAAAAATTTCCCAATGCCTTTTTGCATTGGGAAGATTTTGGAAGGCGTAATGCGACCCAAATTTTAGATGCTTTTAAAGATAAAATTTGCACTTTCAATGATGATATTCAAGGGACTGGTGCGGTGACTCTCTCAGCACTGCTTGCGGCGTGCCAGGTTACGGAAGTCCCTCTTAACAAACAACGTATTGTTGTTTATGGTGCAGGCTCTGCAGGGACTGGAATCAGTAACCAAATTGTTGATGCTATGGTGAAACATGGGTTAAGCCCCGAAGAGGCTCATAAGCAGTTTTGGTTGATAGATAGGCAAGGCTTACTTATGGAGGATGATAAGAGCTTAACTGAAGCACAAAAACCTTACGCAAGATCTAAGTCTGAGCGCGCCAAATGGAAGTATCAAGGCGATGGTTACCCTTCATTATCAGACACTGTACATCATATTAAACCAACAGTACTTATTGGGTGTTCGGCACAGACTAGTGCTTTCTCGCAAGATATTGTGCAAACCATGGCTGACGCTTGCAAACGCCCAATTATTTTTCCTTTATCCAATCCAGATGATAAGTGTGAAGCAAAACCGGAAGACATTTTGAAATGGAGCGATGGACGCGCCTTGATTGCAACAGGAACAGCTTTCCCTGCTGTAGAATATCAAAATCGACTGGTTGAAATCGCACAATGTAATAATGCGCTCGTATTCCCAGGTATCGGGCTTGGCGTATTGGCGGTTGGTGCGAAAAAGTTATCTAAAAATATGATTTGGGCCGCTTCGCAGGCACTTAGTGAATTTTCTCCGAGTAAAAAAGACAGCTTCTTGCCGTTACTTCCATCCTTGGATAAGGCGCAACTCGTGGCTAAAGCGATTGCACGAGCAGTTGCGCATGAAGCTATTACAGAGGGTTTTGCAACGCATAAAAATAAGAAAGAAGTTGATGAACGGATTGAAAAACGTTTCTGGGAGCCTAGATATCTTCCGTTTCGGAAGAAGGATTAGTTTCTTCCGGTTTGGTTTCTGGCTCAGGAGGAGCTACTTTCTTTTCTTTGGCTTGCAGGTTATTCACTTGCCCAAGAATTTGTGGTGTAAAGCTAAATAACCACTGGGAGACAGGTTTGAATCTTCCGTATAGATGAGAGTGCCGAAACTCTGAGTCTTTTGCTAGAGAAGTTAAGTTAATGATACCAATCAACAAAGCGACAATAAAAACACCGCGCACTAAGCCGAACCCCATACCAAGTAACCTATCGGTACCCTTGAGAGGGGATCGGTTCAGTATAAAACTCAATGCGGTACTCATAAGGCCACCGATAAGCAAGGTGGCAAGGAGCAGTAAAATAAAGCTGACAGTTGTTCTTAATGCACCATCATGCAAATAAGAACGTAGCAAAGGGCTGACCTCTGGTGCGTAGGTGTACCCAACCCAAATGGCAGTCACCCAAACACAAAGTGCAATTAACTCTCTTACAAAGCCACGAACTAGTCCTGTAAGGACTGAAAGTGATAAAACCAGAATAATTGCGTAATCAACCCAGTGCAGTGTCATAATTTAACCTACGTTGTTTTTAACAATAAAGCCTTCGATGTTTGTGCTCTCGGTAAGTTTGTTTTTTAGTGCGCGGGCATCAGATCTATCCTCTAATTGGCCAACGGTGACTTTATAAGCAGGCCCTTGCTCGGAGGTTACAGTATGGTAGCGGGCTTTATAGCCTTGGCTGCGCAGCTCTGCGACAAGCTTTTCTGCGTTTTGCTGTACGCTGAAAGAAGCCAGTTGTACTGCGTATGCTGCAGCAGATGTGGCTTGCTCTGCGAGAACTGGCTTAGGTTGAAAAGGCGCTTCTTGCTTTTCTTTTTTAACAAAGACAGGAGATGCCACTTGTTTCTCAATTGGAGCAGCCTCGGGCTTGACTGCAGGCTCTTCAACCGGCAGTGGCACAACTTTTGCAACGGGCTTTGTTGATGTTTTTTTAGGTGCAGCTTTAGGCGTTAAATTTTCAACACGAGCAATCTGGGAAGCAGTTGTTTTTTCGATTGCTGCTGGTAGAGCAACCTTCTCAACTTTAACGGTTTCGAATACTTTCTTTTCTTCAGCAACGGCAACTTTAGGTGCCGTTGGCTTTGGCGGAAGCTGGACTGATACATGCAGGTTTTCTTCCAGTCGCTGATTTGATTTTTTCAGCATGGCAGGTACAAAAATAATGGCAACGGCCATAATGACAACAAGCCCTGTTAAACGATGCTTGGTCCGCTCATCAATTGCTATATTCATTTTTTTCTCCCTTATGTGGATGGGCAAGCATAACGGCACTTACAAGTAAAAAAGAACCGTATACCACTATCACATCACCCGGTTTTACCGCATTTACTGCAGCAGTATAAGCCTTAAGAGGCTCATCAAAAACAGCTGAAGGCTGTTGATCCATGACGCGCGTGAAAGCTTCTTTGAGTGCATCTAGACTCGCTGCACGTGCGCTATTTAAACCAGTCAAATACCATTTGTTACCGTATGCTCGCATGGGTTCTATAAGCGCGTAAAGAGTTTTGTCTTGTAATCCGGAAAAAATTACATGAATTTCTCCTTTAGGCGGATTTTCTTTTAATGATGTGGCTAGTAATTTAACTGACTGAGAATTATGTGAAACATCGACTAACGTCGGGACGTCTGTATTGAGCCATTGCATTCGTCCCGCTATGAAAGCAGTGTTTGCAGCACGTGTATAATCTGACTCAGAAACTGGTAGCCTAGCTTGAAGTTTTAGACTTGCCACAATCGCAGCCGCAAAAGCCTTAGGATGAATTCGAGGGCAAGGCAACTCTAGAAAAATCTCTTGTATTGAAAAAAATAAAGTTTTTTGATGTATGCTAATTTTATAGTCTTCATCTAGTCTTGATAAATTCACATGCAGTGCTTTTGCCCTATCAAGCAGTGTATGTGGTGGGTTGGTATCAGCATATATAGCAAGCTGATTTTCTCTGAAAATCCCTGCTTTTTCGGTTGCAATTTGCTCAAGGGTTGAGCCTAGCCAGGCTTCGTGATCAAAATCTATTGTCGTGATAATCGCAAGATCTGCATCAATATAATTTGTAGCATCTAGTCGTCCACCCATTCCCACTTCAAGTAGAATCACTTCAGGATTAACTTGTTTAAAGTGCCAAAGAGCAGCCAATGTTGCCATTTCAAAATAAGTCAGTGCTTCACTACCTGCGACTTCATGAATGTTTAAAAAAGCTTGAGTCAGCGCTTCATCGGTAATGGGGGTTTGGTTGACGCGGATGCGTTCATTAAACATGAGAAGGTGTGGTGAAGTATAAGCCGAGACCCGATAGCCGGCAGCACGATAAATGGCTTCAAGTGAGGCAATGGTTGAGCCTTTTCCATTGGTACCTGCCACTGTAATAATGGTGGCATCAAAGCGTAGTAAGTTGAGCGCTTCCGCAACTTTTTGTACTCGCTGGAGGCCCAACTGGATTTCAGAGATATGGCGGTTTTCGAGGTAATCAAGCCACTCGGAAACTGAAAAACTACTTGGCTTTTTCATGAATTGGCTCGTGCATGAACTTCGAGATGAACTCGCCAATAGTGTCACGTAGCGCTTTTCTCTCAATAATTTGATCGATATGACCATGTTCTAATAAAAACTCACTTTTTTGGAAGCCTTCTGGTAAGTCTTGTCGCACGGTTTGTTTAATCACGCGAGGTCCGGCAAAGCCAATGAGTGCATCAGGTTCTGCTAAAATGATATCACCCAGGCTTGCAAAGCTTGCGGATACTCCACCCATGGTTGGATCGGTGAGTACTACAATGAAAGGAAGCTTTTGCTCGGCAAATTTTGCGAGAGCTGCTGATGTTTTTGCCATTTGCATCAAAGAGAACAAACCTTCTTGCATACGAGCGCCACCACTTGCTGTAAAGCAAACATAAGGACAGCGTAACTTAGCGGCTTCATTCAGTCCAAGTACAAACTTCTCCCCGACTGTCGCCCCCATTGAGCCGCCCATGAAGTTAAACTCAAACGCAGAAGCAACAAGTGGCATGTTTTTTAAAGTGCTTTGGATAACAACAAGTGCTTCGTTTTCGCCAGTTGCTTTTTGCGCTTGTGCAATTCTGTCTTTGTATTTTTTGGAGTCTCGAAACTTTAACCTGTCGATAGGCTCTAGCTTTTTGCCTAGCTCAATTTGACTACCTTCATCTAAAAACAACGCTAAACGTTCGCGTGCTGATATACGGTGATGATGATTACATTTAAAACAAACTGAGAGGTTGCGCTTGAGTTCTGCGCGATACAATAGCGCATGGCAGCCCTTACATTTCACCCAAATCCCTTCAGGAACACCTTTTTTTTGGGAGCTTTCAGTACGAATTTTAGAGGGAAGTAGTTTTTTAAGCCAACTCATGTGGGCTGTCCTTATAGTGCAAGTTGGCGACTATTGTATCATAAAAAAATAAACTGCTTAAGTTTTTAAGAAAACGGACGATGTCCATATATAGACATACTGAATATTATGAGTGCAAATGAAAAAGATAGCGCTAATCGGTTTATTTTGCTTATTTTCTTTCACCACAACAAAACTTTGGGCAGAGCCCAGGTACGGTGAAAAATTCTGTCATCTGCCTGATTATGATTGTATTAAGGTGCAATCTGGCGATCGTTGGGAAACGTTGTTTCCCAATCCTGAAGAAGAAGACATTATTCGACGTGTCAATCGCATGAATATCAGCCTCAGGCCTGGCATGATTATTGCAATTCCAAGACATATTGAGAATTTAACGATTTATGATGTTTCCCCCTTCCCTCGTTATATTGACTCCATTGGTGAGAAAACCATCTATGTGAATCAGGAATATCTTGCTTGGGGCGCTTATGATGATCGAGGCGAGCTGGTTTGGTGGGGCCCTCTTTCGTCTGGGAGCGGTAAATGTGGCGCACGCAGTAGCTTTTGTAAAACACCTCCGGGCTTTTTTAGAGTGATTCGAAAACAAGACATTGATTGTGTTTCAACGGCTTTCCCAAGACGTGCCAACGGTATTAATGGCGGCGCTGAAATGCCTTATTGTATGCACTTCTTCAGAGGATATGCTTTGCATGGCAGCAGTAATGTACCGGGGTATCGTGCAAGCCATGGTTGTGTGAGAATTTTCATTGAAGATGCTCGCTGGTTGAATGAAGAGTTTATAGATTTGCCGGGTATTGGCATGAAAGGTACCCGCGTGATTATTGGGGCACCTCCAGCGCGTATTACGCGTCGCGACCCAAGTAAGCGCTAATTCTATTGCAAATAAGTATATCCCCCTGCGATACCATGCTCTTTGAGTAGGTTATTACAATCTTCTGAGTGCTTTTTATCAGGAAAAGGACCTAGTTGAACCACGTAACGTGTGTCTCGTTTTTGAATTTGAACTTTAGTCTCTTGATTTAACGCAGCTAGCTTATCACGTAGAGCATCTGCTTTGCTTGGGGATTGGAATGCTCCTACTTGTAGATAATACCGTGCTTCTGGGGACGAGCTTAAGGCCTCAATATCTACACGTGCCGTGCCTTTATCCAGTAAGCCGAGTTTTGAAGCAGCTCCATAAGACAAATCAATGAGTCTGTCTTCGTGAAAAGGCCCCCTATCGTTTACTTTAACAATGGCTTCACGGCCATTTTCTAAATTTTTTACGCGAACATAAGTGGGCAGCGGAAGCGTTTTATGTGCTGCTGTGAATGCATACATATCGTAGGGTTCACCACTGGAGGTTCGTTCTTTATGGAACTTTGTGCCATACCAAGAAGCAATCCCCCGTTTGTGATAACCTGTCGCAGAGGGTAGAACTTCATATTCTTCCCCTTTAACTTGATATGAGCTGGGGTTTCCATGACGACTTAGAGGCTCATCCATGGGGGAAGCATCTTGGTAGACTATGGGTACGGTAGGTGGAGGTGGTGGTCCGTCTGGTCTCGGTGGTTTTGCGGATGAGAGGCTTTGCGATTGGCACGCAGGTAATAAGAGACACAGCAAAAAAATGAACTTAGGCATAAAGTTGCTCGCAAAAATTTTAATATACCGAGTCAGACTGAATTTTCCAATCATTAAAGCGTGGTTCAGGAAAAAATCCTATGCTAAAATAGTCTAATCTTTTTGACCTCTAAAGCGAAAGTTGAGCACCCTATGAATAAAACCATGCATGTTTTAACCTCCTTTCTTCTATTTGCCGCAATGATTGCGCAGCCCAAATTTCTGCATGCTGATACCGGGCGTCTTGCACCACCAAAACCATATAAACAAGCACCGCTCATTACACCGACTCAACCTAAACTTAATGCACACGCCTATCTTTTGGTCGATGCGAATAGCGGTAAAATTTTAGCTGAGCAAGATAGTGAGAAAAAACTTCCTCCTGCAAGCCTCACCAAAATGATGACGCTCTATGTGGTTTCAAAAGCACTACACAATGGACAAATTCACTTAAGCGATACTATTCATATCAGTAAAAAAGCTTGGAAAACTGGTGGTTCTCGCATGTTCATTAAGGAAGGACAAGACGTTCACATCGAAGATTTACTTAAAGGCATTATCGTAGATTCAGGCAATGACGCTTGTGTGGCAATGGCTGAGCACTTGGGGGGAAGTGAGCAAGGGTTTGCTGACTTAATGAACCAAGAAGCCAAAAACTTAGGTATGCTCAACTCACATTTTACGGATAGCACAGGCTTACCACGTGAAGATTTGTATACCACTGCGAAAGACTTAGCGATTCTTGCTCGAGCACTTGTTAAAGAGTTTCCTGAATATTATCACTGGTACAAGCAAAAATGGTTTACATTTAACGAAATTAGACAGCCTAACCGCAACCGTTTATTATGGCGTGATTCGCATGTGGACGGCATTAAAACTGGGTATACCAGCGAAGCAGGCTACTGCCTTGCCTCTTCAGCCAAGAAAAATGATATGCGTTTGATTGCGATTGTGCTCGGTTCTCCAACAGATGCAGCACGTGCAGATGACAGTGAGCGCTTGCTTAAATATGGCTTTCGCTTTTTTGAAACACATCGCTTGTATGAAGCGGGCAAACCTTTAGCTGAATTACCACTTTACAAGGGACTTGAAGATAAGCTCGCAGTTGGTGTGATGCAAGATCAATACGTCACCATTCCAAGAGGGCAGTATCAACACTTAAGCATTAAAACAGAAGCCTCAAAATATCTGAAGGCACCAATTACAAAAGGCCAAAAAGTCGGTGAGTTAGTGATTTCTTTCAATGGTGAAACTCTATCTACTCGTCCACTACATGCTTTGAAAGAAGTACCTGAAGCTGGTTTCTTCTCTCGGGCTGAAGACTCAATTGTACTGACCTTCAAACAATGGTTTAGCTGATTATGACAAGTGACAACTCAAACTTACTCGAGTTTCCCTCTGACTTTCCGGTTAAAATTATTGGGGAAGTCTCGGAACAGTTCGAAGACAATATGCTTGCAATTGTTCGCAGACATCATCCTGACTTAGAAGAATCTGCTATTCGAAAGAATATCAGTGGGCAAGGTAACTATCTTGCGATTACTGTAACCGTTCGAGCTGAGAGTCAAGCTGCTCTAGATGCTTTATACGCAGAGTTGAGCCAGCACCCGGATACAAAGATGGTGCTTTAATGATAAAAGTTCGCTCGTTGGGTATGCAGCCCTATCTCAAAGTATGGGAAGATATGAAGCAATTCACGGATAGTCGTGATGAGCGAACGGTAGATGAAATTTGGTTTTTGGAGCATCCTCCTGTTTATACACAAGGTCAAGCTGGCAAGCCTGAACATATTTTGAATGCGCAGCAAATTCCAATTGTGCAAAGCGACCGAGGTGGTCAAGTGACCTATCATGGTCCAGGGCAGCTCGTGGTATATGTTTTAATGGATTTACAACGCAGAAAGCTTGGGGTTCGTACTCTGGTTTGCTTACTTGAAAAGTTACTCATTCAAATGCTCGCAACCATGGGGATTACAGCAGCGACCCAAGAGGGTGCCCCCGGTGTTTATGTAAACCATCAAAAAATTGCATCCATTGGACTTCGAGTTCGAAAAGGCTGCACTTATCATGGTATTGCTTTAAATATTAATATGGATTTAACCCCATTTTCAGGGATTAATCCTTGCGGCTTTAAAGCGTTAGAAATGACCCAATTGCAAGATCACGTAGATAATATTACCGTAGAGCAAGTTGAAGCGATTTTAACACCTTCTTTTTTAGAACAATTTGGGTAGATTGCGCATGCAACTCTTTGCTGATTATCTTGAACCATTAACAGTTTGGCTTGAGCTTCATCCTAATTGGGCATTGTTTATTGCTTTTTTCTTTGCATTTATTGAATCCCTTGCTGTGATTGGAAGTATTATTCCTGGTACCGTTGTGATGACTGCTGTTGGTATTTTGGCAGGCTCAGGAGTCATGCGCATAGATTTGACACTGATTGTGTCAGCTTTAGGTGCAATGATTGGAGATACAGTCAGTTATACACTCGGGTATACCTTAAGTACTCGGATTAAGCATATTTGGCCGTTTAGTCATTATCCTCAGTGGCTTGAATATGGACGAGACTATTTTGAGCGTCATGGCGGAAAAAGTGTTTTACTCGGGCGGTTTATTGGCCCATTACGCTCTATTATCCCTGTGATTGCAGGGATGCTGAAAATGAAGCGTTTGCAGTTTTTAGTCGCTAATGTGCTTTCAGCGATTGCTTGGGCTGTTGTTTATGTGACACCTGGTATTTTAGTGGGCGCTGCAAGTATGGAACTTTCTGCAGAAGGTGCAACTCGACTCTTCATATTAATTTTATTTTTACTGATTTTTATTTGGCTAGTTACCGTTTCTGTTCGGTGGATATTTAGGCATGCGAGCAATTTTCTGCGTGCCCACTTACACCGTACCTGGTCTTGGTTTGAAGATAATCGTTATTTATCGCATATTACACATCATTTTACACCGCCCAATGAAGGCCATCATGCAACAACAGCTGGTCTTATCGTCCTGTCTTTGCTATCGTTTTTAGCTATTATTGCAGTGGTACTTTGGTTTTCTTTTATAGATGAGTTGGGGTACTTATTAGACCTGCCGATCTATTTCTTTTTTCAAAGCTTACGTACGCAACTGTTTGATGTGTTTTTTATATTTATCACTTGCTTTATTAACTCTTACTCACTTGCTTTATTGTGGGGAATTCTTGCGGTGAGTTTGGTGCATGCGCGTAACTGGCGCTTACTTAAGTACTGGGTAAGTTTAGGTGTTACCACATATTTTTTGACATCAGCACTTGGCCTTTGGATGAATCAACTGAGACTGCACGATGCTCCCTTGTTTCAGAGTACTTTTTCTTTTCCTTCAACAACTCTTGCCATTGTGACAGCGCTTCTTGGTTTTTTAGCACTACAAATGAAGCATCATGACTTAAGAAAAGTGGCGCATATGTTTCGCCTAAGTTTTGCTTTTTTGTTGATTCTAGATGGTTTTGCGCTTTTATATCTTGGTGACCACTGGACAACGAGTGTCTTAATTAGCTATGCAATGGGAAGCACGATATGCCTTTTACATTGGGTGTTTTATCGTCGCCATATTCCAAGACATCCGCCCTCTCTTAGAGCACTTTATTTCTCTTTTACTGTTTTCGTCGGGGTGAGTTGTTTAGTGGCTGCTTTTCAATTTAAACAAATGCTTCGCGATCACAGCCCCTACCCAGAACAATATATTCTGAGCAGTCAGGCCTGGTGGCATCAACGTGAGCCTTTATTACCGCTTTATACGATGAATCGCTTTGGCAAGCCGAACGGAATTTTTAATATCCAGTATTTAGGCTCATTATCGACTTTTAAGGAAGCGCTTGAGAAAGAAGGTTGGAAGCAAAGGCCTAATTCGTTTGCTAGCCGGTTTTTACTGAGGGCTAATCATCCATCAAGTACACACCCACTGTACTCGTTTAAAACGCCTCTGTATTTACATCGAAAGCCGGTACTTGTCATGACTTATCCACCAGGAGAAAGTCATTCCGGTTTGGCGCTTAGCCTATGGCGCTCGAATTACCGATTACGTAATCATGAAGAGCCAATCTGGCTGGGCAGTTTACAACCCTATCCAACCCCTCAAAAAAAACAACTTCCGGTGCATCGTTTTCGGCAAGCTATTATGCAGGGGGCTTTTTCGCCATTTCATCAACTGCTGCCAGCACTTGATGGGTTTGAGTTTAATACAATTCCCTTACCGGCTCAGCCGTTTCAGACTTTACCGTCAGCGCCCTACCCCCTACTACTGATTATTAAGGAGACACCTTAGGATGGACTTTTTAGCTCAATATGGTCTTTTTGCATTAAAAACACTAACTCTTGTCATTGCCATTTTAGTGGTATTCTCTACCATGATTTCTTTGGGTAGACGCTCTAAATCAGTGATTCACATTGATTCATTGAATGACGCATATAGAGACAAAAGGAAGCAGTTACAGAAACAGGTGCCTGAGGACAAGAAAAATAAAGCGAAAAAAACAGCTAAAGTCGAAAAGAAGAAAGCTAAAAAAGTGCTACCTTCGCGTTTTGTTTTATCTTTTGAGGGAGATGTGAGTGGCTCACAGGTTGAGCAACTGCGTGATGAAATTTCTATGATTCTATCTCTTGCAACGCCTAAAGATGAAGTTGTAGTTCGTGTAGAAAGTCCAGGAGGCGAAGTGAGTAGCTATGGACTGGCTGCATCTCAGCTGGCACGCATCAGAGACAAAAAAATTCCACTGACTATTTGTATTGATAAAGTGGCTGCAAGTGGCGGCTATTTGATGGCTTGTGTTGCGAGTAAAATCATAGCGGCGCCCTTTGCTATTATTGGTTCTATCGGTGTGGTTGCTCAGGTGCCTAATTTTCATCGGTTATTGAAAAAAAATAATATTGATATTGAGCTTTTAACAGCAGGCAAATACAAGCGTACTCTAACTATACTTGGAGAAAATACCAAAGAAGGTCGTGAAAAATTTAAAGAAGATTTAGAAGCTGTGCAAACGCTCTTTCGAAACTATGTCGTTGAGTATCGTAATCATATTGATATTGATAAAGTTGCTACGGGCGAGCATTGGCTTGCCAAAGATGCTGTTGAGCTGGGGTTAATCGATGAACTAAAAACCAGTGATGATTATCTTTATGATGATATCGATAAATTTAATACACTCAGTTTAAGTACACCAGTCAAACAGCCACTGAAAAACAAAATTATAAAACCACTTGCAGCGTTTTTATTTGGGCATAAATATTATTAATTATGTGAGGTAGTCAAAGAAAATATAAGTGTAACGCTTGCACGTAAATATGACACATTAATACAGCCGGGCGACAATAATTCCCGGCGAAAATAGAAATTCACATCCTATGCAGCTTTTGAGGCATCTGATTAGAAAATTTTTCGTAGTCTTTTTTCGACGTCCCGCGGTTTATCCGCGGGATCCAGGTTTTTATCATAGGTTGGCACTGGATTCCGCGGGTAAACCGCGGAACGTTGGCATTTTTTGAGCGGGAATTG
>JASBUZ010000059.1 GCA_030147635.1 Gammaproteobacteria bacterium | reverse complement strand
AGGGGCGCAGCGTGAAACGAGTTGCGCGACAGGCATTTTATAAACCGATGGCGCATTGTAACCACGTTATCCACCGCTCAGCAACCACTTGATCACACAATTAATTTCAAAAAAAACGGCTCACCGAGGCAAGCCGTATCTAAAAGTAACCCACGGAGGGTCGGAGACATTCCTAGGTTGCCGGAACAAAGTGCACCGAACATCCCCATTGCGGCTTACCCCGAAGCTTATGGAACTTATCCACACTGGGCGGGGAAAACCCTTCCTATTCACTGTGGATAAAATTTTCAGCCTGTTGATTTTGTGCAGTTTTTGGTTGGTTGATTAAAAACTGAGCATGGGCTCTAGAGGCCATCAACGCTTGCTATTTCAGCTTTCCCAGCGATAGCCAACACCCGCTTGGCGGATGCGGTTCCAGATGGCCTCTTTCTCTTCATCGCTTTTGAACAGCCAACCATCGACCTCATCAAGGGTGCGACCGCAACCCATGCAAATGTCATCTCCAAGGTTGGTTGAACAAAAACCCACGCAAGGGGTATCGGCTTCTGGCCACACTGGCAGGTTGGCATATTCAGGTTTTGACATGATGCTGCTTTAGTTGGAGTTGGGACGGTACTGCTTCTTCAAGCGAATATAGAGCACTTTGGTGACGTGTGCGACAACCGAGCCATCGGCGTGGGTGATGTCGGTCTCGAAGGTGTGCAAAACTTTTTCTCCAGTGGCCGCTTTGGATTTGATTTCTTCCAGTGTTCGATCGTCGACCTGATACACGCCTTTGACCAAGGCGTTGCCTGGCGCAACAAAACGAATGTTGGCTTCCTGATCCCACACATGGTAGCGATTGCCCAAGCGCTTCATGAGAATGAGCATGTAAAAGGGATCGGCCATGGCGTAGAGCGAACCGCCAAACTGCGTACCCATGATGTTCTTGTTGCGACGCGTGAGTGGCATGTGCACTTCGACTTCTTCGAAATTGGCACTGATGTGATGTACGTGAATGCCTGCGCCGCGCAAAGGTGCGTAAAAATTCATGGCCCTGCGCATGAATTCGGGCTTGTCAGAGAGGTTTTTCAGAAATTTTTTAAACATTTTTTG
Organism: Gammaproteobacteria bacterium; assembly: GCA_030147635.1. Classification (GTDB taxonomy): domain Bacteria; phylum Pseudomonadota; class Gammaproteobacteria; order Legionellales; family Legionellaceae; genus JAALKW01. The sequence goes on along the minus strand of JASBUZ010000059.1, from coordinate 17,137 downwards.
CTGCGAGTTTTTCTTGTGGTTTCAGTAGGATAAAGGTTTTTGAGCTTCTGTTTGAGCGCCTGCCTGCGTTTGTGCACTTGCACACAAGGTAAAAACCCGCTATAGTTTCTTTCTTACCAGACGCGGGGTGGAGCAGTCTGGCAGCTCGTCGGGCTCATAACCCGAAGGTCGTAGGTTCAAATCCTGCCCCCGCAACCAAATTTTTATCATTAAAACCAATCACTTAGCGGTGGTTGGTTTTTTTGTTTTCTAGGCCACCAACTGCGTGTGCCCAAAATGTGCCCGACTGGTGCCCAACCCCGATTTAGCCCGCCTTCCTTTTAATGACCTTCGGTCAAACCCAATAACGGTCAACAGGGCACATCTGTAAAAATTTCTTGAATTTTCCGTTTCACATTTTTGTGCCCAATGACCGTTTGGGAAATCAACCTGAAGGTCATCGATTTTCGAGTTTGGGAAGTGAGTTTTTGTGCGAAATTTTCGGAAATTCGTGACCTTCAGGATGGATTTTGACTATTACTAGGATGTGCCTAAGTTGTGCCTTGCTTGTGCCCATGGTTTGGATGAGATCATTTACTGGATTGAGCGAACGACTGGAAGGCGTGAGCTGTTTTTTTGTTTTGCTCGATTCAAATCGTATTTCATGGGCACGAAGATATTAAATTTGGCAGCTGCTCGCGAACCCAAATAAAAATGCTGTGTTGACCTTCGGGAAGTGGTATTGGAGCATTGAGGTTCGAGGTGCTGTTTTAATGGCAGATAACTGGCCTCAGCGGACGTTCAAGGCATCACCGTTGTAGTCAGCTATTTGCCCAATGCAGATACTTAGAATATAAGAAGCAATAGTATTAAATATTCTAGAGAGCGCAATGATCTTCGAAACAAATGCTGCCCAAATTGAACGCCTTGATCAAAACCAACTTGTGAACTTTTTAAGAAGGCTTATTCAAGCTGAACTTAATAAGAATTCTATTCCGTTGCGCTCCGGTACCGCCCCTGCGCAGATAACAATTGCTGACGGTGGTGATGATGCACGTGTTTCATGGTCAGGTGGCCCCAATGAAACAGACTGGTTGCCTAGTCGTTTCACGATTTTTCAGAGTAAAAAAGGGGCTATCTCTCCTTCAGGTTTGAAGGCGGAGACTCAGACTAAATCAACGCAAGGCTCAAATTCTCCAGAACTGAACGAAGCGCTAAAGAAGCTCATTTCGCAGAGTGGCGCCTATGTAATCGTTACATCTACGCCAGTTGTCGGCACTAAGTTTGAGCGTCGCATTAAGGCTATTCGCGAGGGAATTAGCGATACCGGTAACGACCCGTCCTTGCTGTCCTCTATCCATATTTATGATTGCAACAGGCTTGCTGCATGGGCGAATACTCACCCTTCAGTAGCTCTCTGGCTAAACGCCTTACAAAGAGATGTTCATCTCGGTGGTTTTCAAGCCTTCGAGGATTGGGGGCGCACTTCCGAGATTTCCGAGATCGAATTTCAGGAAGTTGGAGACAAACGGTTTGTCGCCAAGGGAATAGAAATCAAAAAATGGAAGAACGATGATGCCTCGATTTCGCAGGAGAAATCTTTTGACGAGATTCGTGAAGTTATATCGACCTTTCTACTTACACGAGGAAATGCCGTTCGCGTTATCGGCCCTTCAGGATACGGAAAAACGCGTCTCGTGTATCAACTCATCGCTAGTCAGGCTGCGTTGTTTCAAGATGTTTTGAGTAAGAGCCAGATCATCTACTGTCTCTATAAGGACGTCAAACATCAGCTTCAGAATATTGCCCGCGAAATTGCAGATACTGGTTCTCGCGCGTTGTTGATCGTTGATGACTGCCCGGACCCCGTTCACACGACGCTGAGTGAAATCGTACAGCGACACGGGTCTTGCTGTCATCTCATAACGATTGGTGTGGAGACGAAGGCACAGGGTGCACGCCGTAACCTCATCGTTGAACTCAATGCTGCATCAAATGAGTTGATCGGTCATATTGCCGAGGCAACAAATAAGCAAGTAAGTGACAGGAATGCTTCCTTAATCAGAGATTTGTCTCAAGGCTTCCCAAGAATGGCAGTCTTCGCAACACGGGCTTTGGAAGGAGGAGACGAGGCACTGAGCTCGGTCGAGACCTTGGTTTCGCGTATCGTTTGGGGTGAACACGAAATAGACCAGTCAGCCTTCGAAAATCTACAAATTTTGAGCTTTTTTACCATCGTTGGCATGGAGAACAATGCAGCTCACCAACTGGACGAGATAGCGGCGTTTTGTGGTAAAACCGCACGACAAATGTTCAGCGAGTTGCGGGGGTTTACGGAGCGCGGCGTTCTGTTCCGTCAAGGAGATTATGGCGAGGTGCAACCGCTTCCTCTCGCTATGCGGCTGTCAAATCAGTGGCTTGAAAGCAACCCTGCTGGAACCTTGGAGGATTTGTTTCGCTCTCTTAGTGAAGAGATGAAACTGAGAATGGTTGGACGACTGCGGTGGATATCGCACTCGGACAAGGTATCGGGCTTTGGACGCGATCTACTCGCTGAGGCTTTGCCGGATGAGACAGCGTTGGACAGTGAGTTCGGCTCAAAACTTCTCGATCGTTTCGTTCATCTTGCGCCTGATTCAACCATGGATCATTTGGACAAACTGCTTTCGGGTAAGTCCATCGATGAACTTGAAGCCTTTGATAGAGGTAGACGCTATACCATTTGGGCTTTGGAGAAACTGGTTTTTCGCCGTCAAACCTTTGATGCGGCAGCTAGGTTGCTACTGAAGCTTGGGGCGGCGGAAAACGAAAATTGGTCGAACAACGCATCTTGTCGATTCTCGGGCCTTTACCAGCTATACCTGTCAGGAACGGAGGCTACGCCGAAAGAAAAGCTCGCTGTGCTGGATTATGGACTAGCCGAAGCCGATGAGCGGGTACGCAAACTCTGCGTCGATGCACTTAATCGCATGCTTGAAACTGGGCATTTTTCTCGGCCCGGAGGCTCGGAACATATCGGAGCCGGAGAAGCTTTGCAGGATTGGCAGCCCACTACATCATGGGAGATCTTAGATTATTATCGAGCGTCCTTATCACGCCTAGAGAAAATAGCCCTTGATACCAACGATTCTAACAATCTAACGGCGCTAAACACTATCGGCTCACATTTGAGGAGTCTCTTATCCAGCGTGAATTTAATAGATGAAATCCAGACTATGATAGCGCGTCTGCGCGAAGCCTATCCTGGATGGCAAAAGGCAGCACTCGGTGTTAATGACTGGCTGTATTTTGATCGAAACGATGCCGATGAAGGGTACCAACAACGGCTTCGTACATATTACGACGAGTTGCTCCCAATTGAACCGCTGGAGCTGATCTATTATTACAGCAGCGGTTGGGTGACAGATATTCATGATCCAGATGTCAGTTATGACCGCGAAGGTGATAACGATCACCACTACAGCGAAAACAAAATACGTGAGCTCGTCGATTCTATTCCCAAAGAATCTGAACATTTTCTGCCACTCCTGAACAGGTTCTTGGAAGCGCCGACGAATTCTGGATGGATTGCCGTAATTCACATAGCGAAGCATGTCGTTGATCCCGAACATCTACTAAAGAGTCTTTTGGAAAATATTGCTGAGGACAGCGATATTGCCGTCATTTCAAATCTTGCACGCAACATCATTTCCGGCGCGGCGCAGAGCAGTAGGAACAAAGGCCAGGAATGCCTTGAGCTTGTTGCACTTGGGGTTCCCAGCCTAAGCGCTTGGTCAATCGAATTTGTTACCGCGGTAGGGCTGGATGATGCGCTTATGGTTCGTACAATAGGGTTTGTGCAAAACGACACAGTCGAACCGCACAAAGTCTCAGCCATTGCCCTCGGCGATATTCTCCAGACCGTTGATCAAGCTTTAATTGAATTACTGGTGAGCACATTGCTGACCAAACAAACGTACGGAGCATGGGCAGCTATTGATTTTCTGAGCTACGTTTTGCATCGCTCTGATCCCAAGGAAGGAAAATTGTTACAAAGTATCAAAGCGGCTGTGATCAATCATGCCTTATTCGATAAGCCACGATATTCAAATATGGATTGGTATCATTGGTGCAATCTGGTCGAAAAGCTCTTTAATGGTGGTTATATAGATGATAGTTTCAGATATGAATTGGTAGATTTCATCATCAGGGTGACTTCTGTTGAAGAATACAGCGTTCAACTCGCATTTGATGATTACGCGCAAAAGATACTTCGACGCATAATTTCCGGATCTCCAAGTCTGGTTTGGGATAAATACCATGAGGCACTGGCATCCGCAGACGAGCGGGTTGTAAATCGGCTTCCAAGTCTATTCGGAGCAGGTGTGGGAGAGCCTTCGAATCCTGGAGTACTCAACGATGTTCCCGCTGAAATTTACGTGCAGTGGATGTTGCAAGATAAGCAAGAGCGAATACCTATAATTTTGGATTGGCTTCAACTTTTCGTTGGAGGGAAAAATGATCGGCGATGGAACGCTGACTTCGTGTCCTTCGTCGATGCCCATATAGATTGTCCGGAGAGATTGAATGCTCTGCGCTACAGATTAACCACTGGCTTATGGTTTGGGTCGTTCAGCAACAAGCTGGAGAACGAACGTGATCAGTTGCTGCAACTAAGGGGCGCAACCAGTAACTTCAATGTCCACCGGTGGATTGACCAAACAGTGTCGCAGATGCAGCAACAAATAGTCGAAGAAAGAAGGCAAGACGCAAATAGGGAAGCCTCGTATAAGGCATAGGAACGTTTGCTACAGTTGCATCTATTTGGAAAATAGAATCCCACTATTAATCCAAAACAGTTGTTTATCAGGAAAGTTATGAAGTCCGCTTCGGTTGAAATTCGGCCAAGGCTGCTATGAGATTTTTTGATTCAGAAAGTCGTGTTAGAGCTGTTAGAAGTGGCCCGGCAAAACTGAACAGTTGAGATAAGTACAAATTGGGGTTTTTAAGGTAGGCTTTTTAACAGCCTGTATTGGAGACCATCATGAGTAAATCGTCAGGGCGCCGCACACGGCGCGTGTTCAATTCTGAGTTCAAAGCCAAGGTAGCCTTGGCCGCATTGCGAGAGGACAAAACGTTGGCAGAACTATGCCAGCAGTTCGAACTGCACCCCACCCAAATCGTTGAATGGAAAAAGCAACTGTTGGCCAATGCAAGCGGTGCGTTTGGGTCTGAGTCCAAAGTCATTGAGGCGGTGGACTTAAAGCCACTGCACGCCAAAATAGGGCAGCAGGCCTTGGAGATTGATTTTTTAGAAAGCGCGCTCAACAAAGCGGGATTGCTGAGCGCAGACAAATGATAGACCGAACTCACACACTGAGCGTGAGCCGCCAGGCCGAATTGCTGAACATTAGCCGAGGCACTGTGTATTACTTACCAAAGCCTGTCAGCCAGAAAGACTTGGCGCTCATGAATGCAATCGACGAGTTGCATCTGGAATTTCCTTTCATGGGCGCGCGTCAGTTGCGCCGCGAACTGCTCAAAAAAAGTCATGCCGTGGGCCGATTACACGTTCGAACCCTGATGCTCAAAATGGGCATCTCAGCCTTGGCACCGCAACCGGGTACCAGCCAGCGCAACCCACAGCACAAGGTGTTTCCATACCTGTTACGCAAACTGGTGATTCAGCGCAGCAATCAGGTGTGGGCACTGGACACAACTTACATCCGCATGGCCCGTGGCTTTGTGTATTTGACTGCGGTGGTGGATGTGTACAGTCGCCGCATTCTGGCGCATCGAACTGCCATCACGCTGGAGGCTTGCCACGCAGTCGATGCGCTTGAAGAAGCATACCGTCGCTTTGGCAAACCCGAGATCGTCAACACCGATCAAGGCAGCCAGTTCACCGCGCAAGACTTTGTTGATGCGGTACTGAACAATCAGGTCAAGCTGTCAATGGATGGTCGTGGTGCATGGCGCGACAACGTGTTTGTTGAGCGCGTGTGGCGAACCATCAAGTACGAGCGGGTTTATCTGCGAGCCTACGACAGTGTCGGTGAAGCCCGCCAGGACATTGCGCAATACATTGATTGGTACAACTGGCAACGTGGGCATTCGAGCATTGAAGGTAAGACACCCGAGCAGTTTTACTTATCTGGATTGCCAACAATAAAAGAGGCGGCGTAACATGCAGTTTCCGGTGTACCCCGAGGTCTCCAAACGGATGACTTCGCACCGATTTCGAACCTCCCCAATTTACTTATCGAGCGGGGTCAAACTGTTCAAATCAACCGAGCCACTTCTGTTAATCAGACTTTGGGTAACGTTGCCATAACCGACAGCCGAAGAAAAGCGTAGGCAGTCCAGTTCAGCTAGGCTCGAAGTTCATAGACGTATTATACGTTTACTTCACCTTCTCAAAGATTTGACTAGCGTCATCCAAGGAAACCACTCTGATTTGTGATACTCCAAAGCCGAGAGGGAATATCTGGTTAAAAGGATCTTTCAGAATAAAGAACTCCAACAGCTTCAGAGATGAAGTCAAATATTCCTCAATTTTTTCTGAGAATAGCTCAGATAAAATCTCCGAGGAGTTACTAGACTTGCTATGAATAATCTCGTTTCTTATACGCTCTAGATTCTTAAAATCGCTCCAGAACCCCATAGACTGCGGATCCTCTATTTTGAGAATTTCAGGCAAAATCGATGATACTTTTTCTGAGGTATTAATCCATCTTTCTATTTGTCGTTTCCCATAACTCTCAACTATACCCTTGTTATTGGTTTTTTGGTATACATAATCTTCAGGTATAGAGGCATTACAAAATGACTCAACAGACTTGTAAGAAAAAACGATTGTTTTTTGAATTTCTTCTAAATAATCATAAGCGAGCCTAACTTCCTGACTATATAGTGTATCACTTGATACTTTAGCTATTTCAATGATCTTTCTCTTGAGATCTGCAGCGACAGCTCTAGATTTCTTGGAAATACTTAGGGACAAAGAAATTTCGTTTGGCTCCGCAATACTTATTTTTTTATCCCCAATATTCGCGTTAATTAGCTTTTGGAAAAAAGCCGTTTGTCCCTCATCTTTTTGGTGAACCCCAACAGGTTTATTTGAACGCACATCAGGAACAGGAATCTCATGACCTTCCTCCTTCTCTCCCTCTATCGTATGTACACAGACCAATTCATCATTTTTCTTGAGGTGATTGACCAACTGTAATCTCCCTATTATCGACGTATAAAATGCGAGTTAAACGGAGCGGCGTTGTCTGAAGACGTTTGAACCATAAAAAAATAACAATCTAAACGGCAGGATTCCCCCTGCTTACCTTTAAAAGAAGTGTTACTTCTTAAACTTACCCATATTACTTTTTTAGTAAGCATCGCACGATTAGACTGAAAAATAGAATATTGATATTCACCAACAAATTATTAGCCTAGAAATTTATAATGAAGAGTAGGATGATTAAAAACCCCATTTAAGTTTCGAAGTCGGCTTTCATCAGCAACTCAGACGCCTCACCTTCCACTCCTAAAGTCTGCTTCGGTCGAATACCGGCCATTGCTACAAGACGAACTTTAATTTATAAAGCTTTCACTGCCACCTTAAACTGACTTTGGATAACGATTATGCCCATTAGTAAAATTAGATGTAGCGAAGAACGAACATAACTCTATTTCGGACATTCAATAGTGTCATATCACGCCAAGCGCCAATTTAATAAAAAGTTCACAGGTATTTTTTCGAATTAGTAAGACATTTTCGTTTAGTCAGGGGAGCGGTGACGTAGTCTTCGTCAAGAAATCGGATGAGCTCTTTCAGTAGTTTCTTGTCTTCCGGGACAATCAGCTTACCTTCGTCGTTGATTTTAATATTAATGCGGTGTTCTTCCGGTAGCTCGGCGTTGAAGTTGTTGGCGACAGTTTGAATGCTGGCAACAGTGAGATCTTTCAACACTTCATTTTTCTGCAACAAGGCGATTTTCTTGCGGATGATGGCATCAGCTTGATCCTTAAAACCGGCTTCATCTTCAAAGGCAAAGAGATCTATGGCGGCGAAGTCGTCAAGATCGGTGTCGGTGGCTTCGCGGTAATATTCAGCCAAGTCCAGAAAGCGCTTGGTGTTGTGGTAAGAGCTGAAATACAGCGTGCCGTTCTGATAGTGGGCTGTGAGCTTGTCTTGCAGAATCAGGCCTGGTTCTTCAAGGCGTTTGTAGGTATCGCCCGCATGAATGGGCAGGCCAATCAATGTAAAGCGATTGGAAAGCAGTTTGCCGGCATCAAAGACTTGAAAGTTCACAATTTTATTAGCGGCTGTCCATGTGCCGCTGAACAGGGCCTTGATTCTATAAGTTTCAGTGTTGAGATTGAGTACCTGACAGGTTAGCGGATTACCGATGGCCTGGCCGACGGCGGCCTGCAATGGGTAGTCGCCAATGGTGAAGATTTCTCCCTCATCCACGTTGTAGCTGCCGGTGAAGGTAATTGCTTGTTTATCGCCCAGCAAAGCCGCCTGTTGTTCGGAGAACAGTTGCGCCAGTTCGGTGTTAAGGGCTGCTGTCAACGGTATACGGCGAATAGGTACATCGTCATCGTCAACCAAGGCGAACAAGTTGGAACGATTATTGTTATCGGGCATGGTTGACATCCAATATCATGTATTCGGTTAGTTGCACCACCTGAGAGACAGTCTTGCTGTCAGTGATGTTCTGGCGGGTGATCAATACATAGGTGATATCGCCCTCGATGGTCACTTCAAAGAAGTGATAGCCGAAAACCCCCAACAAAGGGTTGAAGTGGTAAGCGTGGGAGTTGTAGACGATAAAGAAGAAGATCACGGCCACAAACACCAGTACCGGCACGCTTATAGTGCTCTGGCTCTGGTTGATGAGTGGCAGCAGATAAACCAACAGAAAGCCGACGATCTCCTTATCCACGGTTTTGACAGACTGGATCTTAACCGGCAATCGCTCCAGCCCGTGACGCGAGGCGGAGAGCCTCACAAGACCGAAGCACAGGCCACTTAAAACGAGTGCAGCCAGTAAAAAGTCGCTGCCAGCCAACCAATGAGCTGTCAGGTTCTCCGGCCACGGCATGTCTCGCTGCCAAGCACTGCTGATTTCGACAAACCACAACGTCAGGCAGATCGGCGCCAATGCCGTGGATACGAGCGCCAACTTTGCGAGCCGGTTAAGCACTTATATCCACCAAGGTATGGGCGCTGGCCTTCGGGATTGCCGTGGAAATATCAGCTTTGTTATTGTGACTGAAGTCTTCTATTATTACCGCCCGCATAAGTTGCTTCGCATAGATCTGGTTCTTGCTAACATGGCTTTCTATTTCGTCACAAAGTGACAGTAATTTTTGTACTTTGGCAACAATGACTTCTTGCTCGGCTAATGGTGGTAGTGCAATGATCGACGATTTTATTTTATCCATATTCAAATTGGGCTGTGCTCCCCCTCGAGCCAGCCTACGAATCTCATCATACATTCTCCAGAAATGTATCTTCACAAACTGGTTAAACGACTCTGTAAAACAATGAATGGATATTGCCGCGCAAGCCTGATTCGTCGCTGCTTCAATTTTTAGTTCAGTAATCTGTCCCCGAGTTTTGCCTTGCCCGTACATTGCGATAACGAGTGTTCCGATAGGATATATTTTACAGTTGGTGTCTCGAATAGCTTTTTCGGTAATTTTTTCTTTAGTAAATCTGACATATTTTTTTCCAGTGTCTGCACTAGTCATCCAGTTTATGTGGCCATCATAATAAGAAGGATCAGTTGTTAATGGCGTCGCCCCCGTCCCGACATTCGCAATATTCGCTAAGCGACACCACTCCCACCCCAAAGGTAGTTCAAACAATTTTTCTTTATTGGTAACCGGTGGAAACGGTTTTTGTGCTCTGATTTTCTTATCTTTAACCTGTTGTGCTCTTTCGATAGCGATACGTTCCAGCAATTCGCTGGCCGGTTCCACATCGGGATTTTGTGCTCGCCAATCGCCGGTGAGCTTGCCCACGATGGCTTCCTGCAATATTTGTTGGCGCAGTTTCTTAAGCAGATTTTGTTGTCGAATGAGTTCGGAGTTTAGCTCATTCTCTTCAATGACTATCGAGTTAAATCGCTGCACAATTTCGCGTTGCCTATCTATGGTTGGCAAGGGAATTTCGATATCCTGAATTTTTTTTATGGATAACGCCACGTTGGCAGCCCCACTCATTAGAGGCACCAAAACTTCATCTTTTAGCTGCGAAAAGTACAAATGAAGAAATTGAATGTCTAGCCTGAGGTCATCTTTACTGGTCAGTGCAACTAGAATTGAACCAAGTGCAAACTTACCTTCCTGGTAATGAACATTTTTCAGACTCGCATGACCATGCCCCGTCGAAGAGACAAGAGGAATGCAGACTGCTTTGGTATCAAACTGATATGTATTGCATGTTTTCCGTTCAGCGCCGGTAGTTACCAATGGGTAGTCACCGGGCTCTGCCTTGGCCAATCCTGTAGTGCCCTTTTCGAACTCACACAGCTCTCTAAGCTTAAAGGTTTGCACTACACCAACTCCTTACGCAGTTGATCCAGTAACTTATCGCCCTTGGCAAAAGACTGTTGCAGCAGGTCCAAAAGCTCGGTGCTGCTGTACTGTTTCTCTTCCTCGGCGCGGTGCGGATTCTTGATGTCGAGGTCGTAACCGTTGGCTTTGATGGTATCGATATCGACACACCAGGCTTGGTAACTCTCTATGCGGTTTTTCCACCACTTTTTCAAGGTGTCGAACTCCGCTAACTGTATCGGCTTGGTTTTGGAGTAGGCCTTGTAGCCTTCCGGCAGTTTGTGTTCGTAGTACCAAATATTCTTGGTCGGTTCACCCTTTGTGAAGAACAACAGGTTAGTCGCCACTGAGGCATATGGCTGAAATACTGAGTTGGGCAAGCGCACAATCGTGTGCAAGTTACAGTCTTCCAGCAATTTCTGGCGTATACGCTGCTTGACGCCATCGCCTGTGAGGGAGCCATCAGGCAGGACAATTGCAGAGCGTCCACCGTCTTTTAGCAGGTGGATTATCAGGATCAGAAACAGGTCGGCCGATTCTTTGGTGCGGTAAGTCTGCGGGAAGTTGTTCTCGTTGTTGTTAGAAACCACGCCACCAAAGGGCGGATTAGCGATGATCACGTCTACTCGATCTTTGCGGCTGTATTCGCTAAGAGGGCGTTGGAGAGAGTCACCAAACTGGACATTGGGAGTGATGATATCGTGCAGAATAAGGTTGGTGTTTGCCAAAATATAGGGCAAAGGTTTGTATTCCCATCCGCGCACATTATGAGCGATGGCTTCGCGATCTGCTATTTTGCTGGCGCTGGATTTGAGGTGTTCGATCACAGCGGTTAAAAAGCCTCCGGTACCGCAAGCAGGGTCAAGCACAGTTTCATCATGTTTTGGATTTACCATTTCGGTCATGAACTGGGTAACAGCACGCGGGGTATAAAATTCGCCAAGTGTGCCCGCACTTTGAAGTTCGCTGAGGAAGGTTTCATAGATCTGGCCAAACAAATGAAGGTCTTTGCTGTTATTGAAATCGATTTCGTTCAGCTTGTTGATGACCTGACGCAGATGAATGCCCGATTTCATGTAGTTGTAATTGTTGGCAAATACCTCATGCACCAACACAGCACGGCGGTTACCGCTTGAGAGGTCTATTTGCGAAAGAGCAGGAAAAAGTTTTCTGTCAACAAACTGCAGTAGTTCATCACCAGTCATACCTTCGTCGTCACCGGCCCACTCATCCCAGTGCAGTCCAGCTGGGATGGGTGAAATATAGTTATCGTCCATCAGCTCCAGCTCTTTGTCCTTGTCGCTGAAGATTTTCAGGAATAGCATCCATCCCAATTGCAGAATGCGAAGTTCATCACTACCGGTGCCGGTGTCTTGCCGCATGATGTTGCGAGCGGACTTTACAATGCCTGATACATTTGACATTTTAATTATTACTCCAACGTGATTTTTCGTAGGCGCTTTGTTCCTCCCGACTTAACGGTTGCGAAGAGCATCCGCTGCGCACGAAAAAATCCTCCTTACCTTCATACTGGATAAAAACAGGTTTTCCACTTTTTGATACCTTGACTCGGCATATCCGCACGTCTTCAACAGTCGGGAAACTGATCTTTATATGAGAGGTCAACCCAGCTCCGATGAATTTATTAATGATTTCTACCAAGTGCAGTTCAAAGCCATCGGTATTAGATTTAGATAAAGTGGAAATGTCATCGCTTAAGCCAAGAATGTTCTGATTGTCATCAACCCCGATAAACAGGTTACCGCCTTCACTATTTAGAAATGCAGCGATGGTCTTGGCGATCACGTACTCAAGTTTCTTGTTAACTTCTTTGCTGCGCAGGTCATAACGCAGGGTTGATTTGAATTCAATGGTATCGCTTTCGCCTGATAGGATTAGCTCTTGCACCTCTTCATTGGCGGGTTCCTTGTGGCTCAAATCAATGCGCGATTTCAACTCGCGGTAAATCAGCTTCGCACGCACCTGCAAAAAGGTTTCGTAATCATTACTTTCTATCCCAAAGCCCTCCAAATCGATAAAGTGCGATTGAAGCGCTTTGGTGATCAGGCTATTCTCATCCTGAAAATCTGCAATGTATTGAGACGGTGCTTTGGCTCCGATTTTACGCTTGTTGAGATGATCGCTGACAAAGGTTATATTCACGAGACTATTGCTATTGAGCACCGTCTTATTCTTCAAGTAAGCCTTGGGGAAGAAGTGATGATAATTCTTGCTGCTGGCAACTTTGAGCCAAGAATTATCGAGAATTACCTTTCCGTTATCCTGGAAATCCTTCGGCTCCTGATAGGCAAGCAAACACAGCACGGCCTTACAATAGCTGTTACCCGCGCTGAAGTTGGTGTCAATTAAGGTCTGAGGTGAGTCAAGATGAACCTTGATATCACTGTAATCGGGTCTATTACCATCAAGGATCAGATCGATTCGTTTGATATCTTGCGCTAATTTCGATTCAGTCGCGCTTGAATAGCGTGAAGACAAAGAAATTCGCCAAAAGAACTCCTCAAGGTACTTGCGCTGGTAGCCATCCGGTTTGCCTCTATTCACATGAAAGAAGTAGGCAAAAGGCACCAAAAGCGAATCGTACGGGAGCAACTGAGAAACAGGGATACGATAGGTTGTGCGGAGATAATCAACACTGTCCTCCAGAGCTGAAATAACGGAATCCCAATTATCAATAATACTTTGCTTGTCTAGGGCAAGAATGGTTTTACGCTTGCACTCTTTGCTGCGACTTAACAGCAACGCCAAAAGACTCAGCACCACACTGCTGGATATGCCCTCGTACTTAATTTCCTTTAGTTCTCTGATAAAGCTTTCCCACTTAACCTGCATGTCGAATTTTTGATGCTCGTCATACGTCTTAGCGGACATGATCTCAAACAGGGTCAGGGTTTGTCCGCCCGTGTTGATACGGGTGAAAACCTCAATGGCAGAATCGATATCTTCTTTACGTAAAACTACGGTTGAAAACTCGTAGGTTTTAAAGGCTGTTGAGTAGTTATCTATCTTTTCCAGATCTGCTTCGCTAAATTTATCCGACAGCTCTTTGGCTTTGCTGTAACTGAAATTTAGAACATCGCAAAGTGAAATGTATTTATCACCAGTAGGTTCTTCGGTAATCACTTGCCCATCGGTGTCGCTAAGGTCCACGTCTAGATTGACTACGATACAACCGTAATCTGTTACCCTCTTCTCGCCCACCTTTTGGATATGCGCCCCCAGATAGGCCGCAAATAGCGACGTGATACGCTGCTGCCCATCCAGCACATACTGGACCTTGACGCCATCCGGCGTATCGGGAATATTCAGATTGCCAACGTTTTTGATGTCGTTGATACGCTCGTCCGTTTGCCAGAGTATAAAGGTGCCGATTGGATAGCCTTTGAGAATGCTATCGAGGAGCTTTGCTGTTTTATCGAGGGTCCAAACGAAATCCCGCTGGAACTTCGGGATTTTGATGATGCCTTTCTGTATTTCATTGATTAAATCGGAGTATTTTTTTGAATCTGGTTTTGGTTGTTCAAAGTTCATATCTTAGGCCGCCTGATACAGGGCTTGCTCCAGTTGGGTCAGCGCTTGCAAGTACTGTGACTTGCCGCCAAATAGCTTAATGATTTCGGTTGGGGTGCCGAACCGGTCAAACGGATTGACCTTGAGCACTTTAATGTCTTCAATATTTTCAATTCCTTCGTCGGCATATTTATCCAGTAGAGCTTCCAGGACTTTGCGAGCCTGTTCGCCGTATTGGGTAAACACGTCTCGCTTTCTGACCTGCTTTGCGCGTTCAGCGCGAGTGAGCGGCGGCTGATCGAAGGCGGTGTGGCAGATCATGTCAAAGATGTCCATTTCCTTGCCAACGGCCTCTTTAAGGTTTTCCAGTACGATGCCCTGCTCGGTCAGCTCGTCGATGATGGCTTGCTTCTTATCTGCACTATGCCATTTGTTTAGGAAGTCATCGAGTGAGTGGTATTGCTCGCGCACTCGCTGGCGGGTGTAGTCCCTCAGGCTGCCAGTGATCAGCTTGCCGTTGCCATCCATGTACTGGATCCGCTCATTAAGAATAGAGACATTGACACCGTTGACGTAATACTTTGGGCGCGCGTCGCTAGTAATATCACCGCCGGTGATAATTGCAGGTGGCTCGTGTGTCGGGGGGTCGAAGGTGATTTCATCTCCGTCTTCATCGGTGATAGGGTCACCTTCGACTATCTCATCTTCTGGGGTTTCAAACTCATCATCTTCACTTAGCTCTTTGACGCGTACCGGATCTCCGTCAAAGTCGGGATCGGCAAACAAGTCGGTGACGTTTCGAAAATCCAGAATGGTGAAAAAGGTTTTGCCGAACTCTTCGTTGATACGGGTACCACGCCCTATGATCTGCTTGAATTCGGTCATAGAGCCAATATTGCTGTCCAGCACAATCAGCTTACAAGTCTGCGCATCGACACCGGTAGTCATCAGCTTAGAGGTGGTGGCGATTACCGGGTATCGCTCTTCCGGATTGATGAAGTTATCCAGCTCACGCTTACCCTCATCGTTGTCGCCAGTGATTTGCATGACGTACTTGGGATTCTGTGCCATCAGGTCGCTGTTAGCATTGGCTAAGGCAGCTCGCATGCGCTGAGCATGATCGATGTCCACACAAAATACGATGGCCTTATCGAAGCGATTTGTTTTGCGCAGGTATTCAGTGATTTTATTAGCAACTGCTTCGGTACGTTCGTCGATAACAAGGTTTTTGTCGTAGTCCTTTCGGTTGTAAATACGATCATCCACCAGCTGGCCGCTTTTGTCCGTTTTCCCTGCTTCGGGTCGCCAGCCCTCAAGGTCCACATTCAGTCCAACGCGTAGCACCTTGTACGGCGCGAGAAAGCCATCCTGTATGCCCTGCTTGAGCGAATAGGTGTAGATGGGATCGCCAAAGTATTCTGTGCTGGAAACGGCTTCGGTTTCCTTGGGTGTGGCGGTCAGGCCAATGTGGGTTGCGGTTTTGAAGTAATCCAGGATTTCACGCCAAGCGCTCTCTTCCGAGGCACTGCCACGATGACATTCGTCGATAACGATTAAATCGAAAAAATCTGGGCTGAATTCGCGGTAGGCGTCTTTATCTTCATCATAGTTGGTAAGCCCTTGATAAAGCGCCATATAGATTTCATAGGATTTATCGATCTTTTTCTGCTTGATCACCGTCATTTTGTCTTTGAAGTGACGAAAGTCACCACGCCGGGTCTGGTCGATCAAGGCGTTGCGGTCAGCCAGAAACAGGATGCGTTTTTTAGCGCCAGCCTTCCAGAGACGATGAATTATCTGAAAGGCAGTATAGGTTTTGCCAGTCCCAGTGGCCATGGTGAGTAGAATGCGTTGCTGACCCTTGGCAATGGCTTCTACAGTGCGGTTGATGGCAATTTGCTGGTAGTACCGCGGACTGCGGCTTGTACCATCGAAGAAGTAATCTTGGGCACTGATGCGCTCAGCTTCGGGTGTGGCAATTCCTTTGTAGCGCTTATAACGCTCCCAGAGTTGTTCCGGCGTGGGAAATTCTTGCAGTCGGAGTTCGCGCTCAACACTGCCGCTGACGGCGGTGCGGTCATGCTCATAGAAGCCATCGCCGTTGCTGCTAAACACCGAGGGTATGTCCAAGATAGTGGCATAATCCAGCCCCTGCTGTATGCCTGCCATAACTGAGTGCTTATTATCCTTGGCCTCGATGATGGCAATCGGGATATTCGGCTTGTAATAAAGAATATAATCCGCCCGCTTGCGCTTGCCACGCGTGGTGAGATTGCCCCTCACGTAGATTCGCCCATCAGTGAAACCAACTTCCTCGCGGACTTGTTTTTGCATGTCCCAGCCCGCCTGCTCGAGAGCAGGCGTGATGTACTTGGTGCAGATATCGCGTTCTGACAGATCTTTTTTATTTGTCATTCGAAGGTCAGGGTCCTGTTCTAATTACTGGCCGGGACGAGCATGTAAATCAATTTATCGAGTAATAACGACCAATGCTATCAGCACAGTTACTAAGTTAAGCCGCCCAATAATTATTCGCGGTCATTACTTATAATCAGTGAGTTATCTTCGGACCCTACACGTTTGAATCGTGGCCACTGGTTATAACCAATTCGCGGATCATTTGATTGAAGCGCTCTTATGAGTTCCACCTCCTTCATGTTAACTTCACTATCGCTTGCCGTCTCTGACTCCCAGAGGATTTGCTTTCGAATTGTAAAGTCACGCATCTGCTCAGCGGTGAAATCTTTTTCAATTAATGCGCTGTTAGCACTACCAAAATAATTAAGCGTACCCGTCAGGTCTTTGCCGACATAGATTTTGCCATTCGGGTAAGTGATTTTATAAACGACTTTCATCTAATTCCAATTATTGCGGTGCTGCAAATTTACATCCATATTCGCTTCACAGTACCCGACCTTTCACGTTTACAACAACCCCTTAATTAAGCCCCCTACCCCCCTTTGTCAAAAGTTGTGTGTTCGTTTAGAACTCAGCAGTTTCTTTTTCTATCAACAAGTTAGAAACCTGCAAAAAGTTAAAAATTTCTTCGATTTTGGCACTTGCGCGAATGAAGACTTTTGCTAAC
>JASBUZ010000056.1 GCA_030147635.1 Gammaproteobacteria bacterium | reverse complement strand
TAGGTGGTCCAAACGTTTTACGTCAAATTGGGTCGCGTCCATTTCTGCCTCAGAAAAAGCAGTAATAGATCAAAATCAGGGATCTGTGTCAATAGATCACGCGAAAAATTTAATTCAAAAAGTTAATGCGGAATAACGGCTCCAACTTCCTCAAAAAATCAGGTGCGGCAGGAAGTTGCTGAAGTGATAGAGGCATTTGAATATGTTACGCTAAATTTCATACTACTGCTGGGATGCAATGATGAAATATGTGCTATTTGTGTGGTTGAGTATTTGTTCTTTAGGTGCTTTTGCACTGCAGGCGACGTTACTGCCGGTACGAGGAGGTATTGGCCCTGCCATGGCAGATTACGTGGTTCGTGGCATTGAGTCGGCCGATGCGAGTCACCTTATTTTAATTGAGCTTGATACACCGGGTGGACTTAGTCAATCAACCCGACAAATCGTGAAAGCCATTCTCGGCTCTAAAGTGCCAGTGGTAGTGTATGTAGCACCGAGTGGCGCGCGTGCGGCAAGTGCTGGCACGTTTCTTTTATATGCAAGTACCATGGCGGCTATGGCGCCGGGTACACATGTGGGGGCAGCAAGTCCCGTACACTTATCACCTATGCCAGCGAGTGATGAAGATCAAGCACAACAAAGTGCGACTGACAAAAAGGCGATGAATGATGCGGTTGCTTATGTTCGCACCCTGGCAGAACTAAGAGGGCGTGATGTTCGGTTTGCAGAGCAATCCGTTCTCGATGCGAAAACGTTGACAGCCTCGGCAGCGCTTAAGCAAGACGTGATTAATCTCATTGCTAAAGACCGAGATGATTTGCTGCAAAAGCTCAATGGCATGACTGTTAAGCAAGCCGGTCAGTCTATCAAACTCAACACAAAAGACTTACAAGTTGAAGAAGTGATGCCGGACTGGCGGATGCAGTTCTTATGGGTAGTGACAGATCCAACAGTCGCTTACCTACTGCTTTTATTGGGAATTTACGGCATTTTCTTTGAGTTTTTGAACCCCGGTTTTATTGCGCCAGGGGTGATTGGCGCGGTTGCCATCGTGGTTGCTTTATATGCCTTACATCTTTTGCCGATTAACTATGCGGGGCTTGCGCTGATTCTTTTAGGGATTACTTTTATCATTGCTGAATACTTTACGCCGAGCTTTGGTGCACTTGGTCTTGGGGGTACGCTTGGCTTTATTTTAGGCTCCATTTTGTTAATTGATTCAGGTCATGTGGGGTATCGCATTTCTTGGGCTGCGATTGCGGCGATGGCCATCTTTAATGTTGCTCTTTTTGTGGTTGGGATGAACTTGGCACTTCGTAGTCGAAAGCGCCCGATACAACACGGTACCGAAATCCTGATGGGAAAAACAGGGACGGCACTTGGGTTAATCGAAGCACAAGGCCAAGCTTTGATTCAGGGAGAAGTTTGGAGTGTATACTCAAAGCACCCCATTCAAGCAGGGTGCATGATTCAAGTGATTGCCTCAGATGGTTTGCATTTAGAGGTCGAAAAGGCAGACAAAGGAGAATAAAATGGCTTATTTTGGCAGCTTTTTACTGGGACTTGGCGCTTTGTTTCTTATTTCTATGTTTCGTGTGCTGCGTGAGTATGAGCGTGGGGTTGTGTTCATGCTGGGGCGCTTTTGGCGTGTCAAAGGGCCTGGTCTTGTCATTATTATTCCTGTTTTACAACAAATGGTACGTGTTGATTTACGCACGGTGGTGATGGATGTGCCAAGCCAAGATGTGATTTCGCATGATAACGTCTCGGTTCGGGTTAATGCCGTTTTATATTTTCGCGTGATGGAGCCGAAAAAGGCGATTATTCAAGTAGAGGATTATTTTGAAGCAACCAGTCAGTTGGCACAAACTACATTGCGTTCGGTCTTGGGTCGTCATGAGCTTGATGAAATGCTTGCTGAGCGAGAGAGCTTGAATGCAGATGTGCAAAAAATTCTAGATGAGCAAACGGATGGCTGGGGCATTAAAGTCTCGAATGTTGAAATTAAACATGTCGACTTAGATGAGAGCATGGTGCGTGCTATTGCCAAGCAAGCAGAGGCAGAGCGGGAGCGCCGTGCCAAAGTGATTCATGCAGAAGGGGAGTTTCAAGCGTCTAAAAAACTCTTACAGGCCGCAGAGGTTTTAGCGAATACACCAGAGGCGATGCAGCTACGTTATTTGCAAACGCTAGCTAACATTACCGCCAATGGTAACTCATCGACAATTGTGTTCCCAGCACCGCTTGAACTTGCCAACTGGTTTAAGAATATGACGGGGTAAGCCGATTGGTTTATTGAGGCCGGACAAGTTACAATGACGGCCTATTCAATAGCGGCTTTAGACATTTTTCATGAAACCGACTTCTGCTAGTGCGCGTAAGCTTTATACGCGGCTTTTTAAATATGTTAAACCTTTTGGGGGTGTTCTTGCGTTAGGACTTGTTGCCAATGTGTTTGCAGCAGGCATTGATGCAGGTTTTACCTACATGATGCGCCCATTTCTCGACCGAGGATTGATTGAGCTCGACATGACCTTTGTTAAAACTATCCCGCTTATTATTTTGTTTGGCGTGATGTGTCGAGGGCTGGTCAATGCATTTGCAGGATACTGCATGACGTGGGTGGCGCGATCGGTAGTGAATGTACTGCGCCAGCGTGTTTTCTCACACATTGTGCGCTTACCGGCTGACTACTACGACGAAGCCCCATCAGGTCAGTTGCTTTCGAAAATTTTATATGATGTTGAGCAAGTGGCTCAGGTGAGTGCCAATGCACTGACAGACTTGGTTCAGAATATCTGCTTAGTGGCTGGGCTGCTAACCGTCATGATGGCGATTTGTTGGCAGCTATCGCTGATGTTTTTGTTGACTATACCCTTTATTGGGGTACTGGTTAATTTCACCAACAAACGTGTGAGGCGCATTAGTCATAAAATCCAGGGGGCGATGGGAGACGTCACGAGCACTGCGAGCGAAGCCATCGAAGGTTATCGTGAAGTACGGCTTTTTGGTGGAGAGCAGCACGAAATTGAGAAGTTTAATACAGCGACCGAACACTCTCGTGTACAAGATATGAAAGTTGCTATGAGCAAAGCAATTAATATTTCAGGGGTGCAAACCATTATTGCATTGGGCATCGCAGGTATTATTTTGGCAGCGATTCAACTGCAATCGGTCATTACCGTGACGGCAGGTTCTTTCTTGGCCATTATTGCTGCGATGCTGCAGTTGATTAAGCCAATGAAAGTGTTGACCACTCTGAATACGGTTTTTCAACGCGGGCTTGCCGGTGCGGAAAGTGTATTTCGAGTCCTTGATGAACCACAAGAAAGTGCGGAAGGTGCGCGGTTTGATTCGCGCGTGAAAGGAGATATCTCGTTTAAGAACGTTTCTTATGCGTACCGAGATGGACATCGCGTGTTACATGATGTGAGCTTTGAAATTGAAGCAGGCCAAACAGTGGCTTTGGTTGGGCACTCAGGCAGTGGTAAAACGACGCTTGCAAGTTTAATTCCACGCTTTTACTCGCTGAGTGAAGGAGAAATCTTGATAGACGGCCAACCCATCCAAAAGCTTGCTCTAGAGAGTTTACGTGCGCAAATGGCACTGGTCAGTCAGCAAGTGACTTTATTTGACGATACACTTGCTAACAACATTGCTTATGGCGCTTTTGATGTGTCACGAGAGTTAGTTGTGAAAGCTGCAAAATATGCTTATGCTGATGAGTTTATTGAAAAGCTGCCTGATGGCTATGACACTCGAATCGGTGAGAATGGAGTTTTGCTCTCAGGTGGACAGCGTCAGCGTCTCGCTATTGCAAGAGCTATTTTAAAAGATGCACCCATTTTAATTTTGGATGAGGCGACTTCAGCGCTGGATACGAAATCTGAACAAGTGATCCAAGCAGCGCTTGAGCATGTTATGGAGAATCGAACGACACTTGTCATTGCACATAGGCTTTCTACCATTCAGCGTGCCGATAAAATTATTGTGTTGCACGAGGGGCGCATTGTTGAAGAGGGGCAGCACGACACGTTACTTGCAGCTAATGGACACTATGCAAGGCTTTATCAAGCGCAGCATCTGAAGGCTTCTGAACCTGAAGAAGTGGTCGCATGATAGCTGAGAAGCTTAATCAACTTTGGTATGGCAAGCACTGGCTTGCCTGGTTACTTTATCCTGTCTCTTTGATTTATGCCGGGATTACCTGGCTGCGCCGCTGGTTTTTAGAGCGATTTAGACAAACAACTTTTGATGTGCCCGTGATTGTGGTCGGAAACCTAACTGTGGGTGGGGTGGGTAAAACGCCGCTTGTGATGGCGCTCGTGGAGCACTTTCAAGCACGTGGGCTTAAAGTGGGGGTTGTTAGCCGTGGCTATGGTGCGCAACTTAAAACTTTTCCCTATCAAGTGAAGCCTGAAGATACGGCAAGCCTTGTCGGTGATGAACCGCTTCTGCTCGCGCAAAAAACCAATGTCCCAGTTGTGATTGCCCCGAAGCGGGTAGAGGCTGTGACTGATTTGATGCAACATCATGAAGTAGATGTTGTGATTAGTGATGATGGGCTGCAACACTATCAAATGGGACGTACCATTGAGGTTGTGGTGGTTGATGGCAAGCGCTACCTGGGCAATGGCTTTTGTTTACCAGCAGGGCCGATGCGCGAGCCTTTTCATCGTATTAAAACCGTTGATTTTGTGGTGATGAATGGAGCTGACTGGCCAGAAGCCTATCGTATGGACTTAATGCCTGGGGCGATGTATCCAGAGACACTGCCAGCAAAGGCATCTATTGCTGCAATTGCTGGAATTGGACACCCGGAGCGCTTTTTTGATACGTTAACAGGGCTTGGCATAAAACACAGGCCTTATGCTTTCCCAGATCACCATCCATTTACAGCGATCGATTTAGAAGTCCCTGAAGATGTGATTGTTATGACGGAAAAAGATGCAGTAAAATGTCGTACATTTTTAAATAAACCTGTGTATGTGCTACCAGTGAAAGCGCATATATCAGGGGATTTTTGGGAAAAACTAGATGCTCATCCATGTTTTCAGAAATAAGCTCGGACCCTGTTTAGTTTTTTTGCTGCTCGTTGTATTTGGGCAGGCTTTGGCTGAAGAACCTGAGTCCCCCCACTTTTTACCGACAACATCAACAGATGCGAGTTGGGTCTTTTCTGGTGTGGTTTCGAATGAGCAAGGTGAGCAGTACGGTTATTTTTTTCAAATGGAGCGTAAAGGAGATAAGTTTCGTAGTCATGCCGCTTTATTTGACGTACAAACCAAGCACTTAATCTTGCAAGATGAAGGGGAAGCGGAGCTCACCAAGTCGCCTTCTAATCGTTGGTATGTGGGGCATGCTTTTTTACAATTCAATCCGATTAACGACAGTTGGGTTTTTGGAGTAAAAAAAGCCGATAAAACAGGCTTTAATTTTAAAGTGGATATGCTAAAGCCTGCGGAAGCGCTACCAGCAGGTCAAGACTTACGGCCAGGCGTTGGTGTATTAGTGAGTCAGGCACACTCACTGAATGGACATATTTACACGCCCAATGGGGCTAAAGAGGAATTTGTGACGGCCAAACATGCTTGGTTTCGACAAATGGCAGTCACAGAGAAGCGTGCAGACTCGCCACCTGTGAAAGGGATTTTGTGTCGGTTTAGTGACGATAGTGGATTTTACTCTGTAAATCTTCCTGCAGCTGATGCGATTCGAGGGGCAATGACAGGCCGATTTGATGCTGAAGGCATTCCAGCACCCATGTCTCAGTTTGTGCATGTTGAGGCATTATCTGATGAAAAGTGGACGATTCGTGTGCCGTCACCTAATCAGAAAGTAACGGTTTCCCATTTTCTTAAAGCGTCTCAAGTCGTTGCGGGTATTGCTGAAGTGGAAGGTAGGGTTGGGTTTTGTGTGTTGAGCGAAGATACAGTGGGTACAGAGGACGACAAAAAGCAAACCGTCTAACGGGTGGAGACAGGGATGAGTAGCTTGAAGGTTCGGGATTTAAGCGTTGCATTTCAAAACAAAGAAAGCGTCATAACAGCCGTTGATGCGATTCATTTTGATGTGAATCCTGGTGAGACAGTCGCCTTGGTGGGTGAGTCTGGTTGTGGTAAATCCTTAACTGCAGCAGCTTTAATGCGTCTTTTGCCTTTATATGCGCGTTATGGTCAAGAAAGCACAGTGACGTGGTCTGATACCGATATCTTGAATATTTCTGAGCGTGCCATGCGGCGTTTTCGTGGCAAGCGTTTTGGTATGATTTTTCAAGATCCCATGACAGCCCTGAACCCAGTTTCAACCATTGGGCAGCAGCTTTCGGAAGCACTTGGCTCTAAGTCTCGTGAAGCGCTCGCAGTTCTTTTAAAAGAAGTTGAAATTCCAGAGCCTGTGAGGCGGCTGAAACAATACCCACATCAGTTATCTGGTGGGCAAAAACAGCGTGTGGTGATAGCAATGGCTCTCGCTGGTAAGCCCGATGTGTTGATTGCCGATGAGCCAACCACAGCGCTTGATGTGACTACTCAAGCACAACTCCTTGAATTACTTAAGAAAATACAACAAGAGCGCAACATGAGTTTGCTCTTGATTACGCATGACTTGAGTTTGGTCAAGTCGTTTGCAGATAGAATTTATGTGATGTATGCAGGACAAATGGTTGAGTCAGCTGCTGTTTCGACTTTTTTTAATGAGCCACTGCACCCTTATGCACAGCACTTGATTGCAGCATTGCCAAGTTTTGATAAGCGCAAGCAGCGCTTAAGTGCGATTCCGGGGCGTGTGCCAGCCCCCGATGACAGGCCTTCGGGCTGTCGTTTTCATCCGCGTTGTAGTCATGCCTTTGCATTGTGCTCTGAGCAAGAGCCTGAGCTACAAACGCTGTTGCAGGCACGAGATGTGCGATGTCACTTATATCCAGAACACAGTAAACCGCCGGCACTTGCGGTATCTGAAGAGATAAAAATGGTTGGTGATGCCTCTAGTGAGGTGCTTTTTTCAGTGCGTCATTTGAGCGTATATTTTCCTATTAGACGTGCAGGGTTTAAGCGGGAACGTGTGGTACACAAAGCAGTGAACGATATTTCGTTTGACTTAAAACAAGGTCGGACACTTGCTTTAGTGGGGGAGTCAGGCTCGGGTAAAAGCACGGTATGCCGAGTGTTGCTAGGGCTGCAAGAGGTCACTTATGGCGAAGTGAAATTTCAAGGCCAGGTGCTAGGCCAGCTTAAGGGCAATGCGCTTAAAGCCTTTCGACGAGATGTTCAGATTATTTTTCAAGATCCTTACTCTTCTATGAATCCACGTATGACAGTCGGCGAGATTTTGGCAGAAGGGATGGAAGCACAAGGCATTAAAAGCAAATTGATTATCAAGCGGCAGCATGAGCTACTCGAGCAAGTGAATTTACCTAAAACGAGTCTTTCGCGCTATCCCCATCAATTTTCAGGCGGACAGCGTCAGCGAATTTGTATTGCACGCGCATTGGCAAGCTCCCCTCGAGTACTTATTTGTGATGAGCCAACTAGTGCGCTTGACGTCTCGGTGCAGGCACAAATTTTGAATCTGTTGAAAGATTTACAGCATGAACTGAATCTGTCGTATTTATTTGTCACGCATAATATGGCCGTGGTTTCTTATCTGGCCGACGATGTATTGGTGATGCGCGATGGCGTGATGGTTGAAGAAGGCCCATGCGAAGCGCTATTAAAAGCGCCCTCTAAAGACTATACCAGACAGTTATTAGAGGGCGTTTTGAATCACGAGATCAGGGCTTGAATTTTAGCAGTGGCAGGTTGCAGTAGCAGTTGCCGTTACAGGTCCTTCAGAGCCAGCTGATGCTGTGGCCGTTGCAGTAGCAGTTGCTGTGCAGCCTCCAGATTGCCCTGATTTTTTGTTGTTGTAGTCATGATACAAACTGGTGAGTGCAATGGATGCGACAGCAACTGTGAGACAAATCATTGTCCACTGATAACTGCTTAGTCCACTTTGCTGAAGTGGAGTTTCAGCTGCTTCAAAGAAACCAAACGAGCTACTGCTACCCGGCATCCCAAGAGCAGGTGCTGCATATAACGGTAAGCTTTGGGCGGCCGCCTTAAAGGTTGGTGCTGCTATCGCAAAGAACTCACTAGACTTATCCGTGACCGTTTGAGTATCTTGTGCTTCAACTTTTACTTCAGGTATAGCAGGCTCATCTTGATTGCTTGTGCTTGGACTAAAGAGCGTTGTAGCTGTCCAAATCAGGTTAGAAGGGCTTTTCATAAGAACATACATCAATCCAAGTATTGCATGCTGAGAAAGCGCTTGAGTTTTTTTAGGGCTGTAAAACATGGGCCTCTCCTACAGTGTGTTAAATTGCTCCAAAAAGCAACGGTATTGTACGGTATTTGCTCGTACTTTGCACACTATAGCATGACCATTTATTTTTATGCAATAAATATAAATAAATATTCACTTGGTTCACATGCAACTTCGGAGCTGACTTGTCCGAACGATTGGGACCACCTCTGTTTAATAACCTCTGGGGTTATTGAAAAAAAGCGAGCACTTCATCTAGTGGGATTTGCCGAGATTCGCCATTTGCGCGAGCTTTGTATTCCACCATACCGTTTTCAAGCCCTCGGTCTCCAATCACCAATCGGTGCGGAATACCAATTAAATCATGATCGGCAAACAACACACCGGGGCGCTCTTTTCTATCATCGAGTAGTACGTCTAAGCCCTGGTCTTGTAAGCTTTGATAGAGGTTTTCAGCAACTTCTCGAACACGCTCAGAGCGATGCATATTGATGGGGATAATCCCAATTTGGAATGGTGCCATCGCTTCAGGCAAACAAATGCCATGTTCATCGTGATGCTGCTCAATCGCCGCTGCCACCATTCTGGAGATACCAAGTCCATAACAACCCATCATCAGGGTTTGTGCTTTGCCCTCAGCATTTAAAACGGTTGCTTTCATGAGCTCTGAATACTTTCGACCAAGCTGAAAAATATGTCCGACTTCAATACCACGACATAGTTTTAACGTCCCTTGGCTATCAGGGCTTTTATCTCCAGCTTTCACTTCGCGTAAATCAAAGGCTTCAAAATTTTTGACATCACGGGCCCAAGTCGCATGTAGATAGTGCATGTCCTTTTGGTTCGCACCACAGACAAACTCATCCATCGCGAGCGCGTAATGGTCAACAATCACTGGAATATCAAGACCAATTGGGCCTACAAATCCAAGTGGAGAGTGGAGTGTTTCGAGCACTCGCTCATCGTCAGCAAGCTTTAAAGGAGAGCTGACCGCCGGATGCTTTGCTGCACGAATATCGTTTAAGGTATCATCTCCTCGAATGACAAGGGCAACCAGAGGTGTGTCTGTACCTTCAACTAAGAGCGTTTTTACCGTTTGAGTGGCATCAACTTTTAAATATTTGGTTAAATCGTCAATAGTTTTAGCATTTGGTGTTTCAACTGCTTCAAGCTCAGCTGTTCCTGGGTGTTTTGAGGGCTCGGGGGCGAGGCTGGTTGCTTGTTCAACGTTTGCGGCATACGGACTGCTATCGCTGTAGGCAATAAAGTCTTCTCCTGAGTCCGCAAGGACCTGAAACTCATGCGAGACTGCGCCACCAATAGCCCCTGAGTCGGCCTCAACCGCACGGTATTTGTAACCTAAACGATCAAAGATGCGACAGTACGCTTCATGCATGGTTTGATAGGTTTTTTCAAGACATGCTTCGTCCAAATGAAACGAGTAAGCGTCTTTCATTAGAAATTCACGCGCACGCATGACACCGAAACGTGGCCTGATTTCATCACGAAACTTGGTTTGAATTTGATATAAGTTCAGCGGAAGCTGCTTATAAGATTGCAGTTCTTGACGCATTAAGTCTGTGATGACTTCTTCGTGAGTTGGGCCAAAGCAGTATTCTCGTTGGTTGTTGTCTGTGATGCGTAGCAACTGTCCGCCAAAGGTATCCCAGCGCATACTTTCTTGCCACAGTTCAGCTGGCTGAACATTTGGCATTAAAAGTTCAAGCGCTCCGGTTTTATTCAATTCTTCTCGCACAACTGCTTCAATGCGTCGAAGCACCTTCAGCCCAAGCGGTAGCCAGGTATAGAGGCCTGAGCCTAGTGGCCGGATAAAGCCTGCTCGAAGCATGAGTTGGTGTGATGGAAGCTCCGCTTCGTGAGGGGATTCTTTCAGAGTTGATATAAGCCAAGGTGCTGCGCGCATACTAAATCCTACAGTGTGTAAATAAATGGAAGCCTACCAGGTCTTGGTGCCTTCTTCTAGGGGCACTTTTTTAATCTATACTTAATGTATTAAAGCCGGGAGTGACTATGCCTGTCTTAGAGAAAGGTAGGAATAAATATCAGGATTTTTACCGAGAGAAGGTTGATGCTCTGCGGGTTGAGAGTGATGCTTATTTTGGCGTGGAATCACGCCGTTATTTTGATAGTGATTCTGGGCACGATGTTTGGGTCCGAGATGCGAGCATGGTTGATGACTCGAAGCTTGAAAAAAGCCACAGTGCTCCTTTAATTCAAAAGAATAATGCACTACTGCGTTGTCTTGCTCGCCTTCGAGCAGTGGATTATGTGATTTCTCAAACTGATACGCCTGTTTTTGATGCAACCAAGCGTGACGCTATGCAGGTGGCGCTACAGGAAGCATTTGAACGTCTGGAAAATGAGGTTAATAACAAGGCCGATTATCTAGAGCAAGAGAAGAAATTCAATACACTTTTAATTAGAAAGCTATATGAGGCAAACCTCACAGAAGGATGTTTAACAGCTAAAGAAGCAGAAAATCTGCTTGCGCACTACCGTACGCTATCAAGTGTACTTGATCCAGCAATGCCACTTGTTACATTGACTTACGACAAAGAAAGTCAGCTTTTACAGCGAGAAGTACAGTATCCAGTGACGACAAAAACAGAAGCGCAGAAAAAAGAAATAGAAAAATTTAAAGCGCAGGGGGTTGTTGCGCATCCGGTAGGTCCTGAGATCAACTCACATACGGTACATAGTGTAGCAACGCAGCGTGCTGATGCTTGTTTTTGGGATATGCTTGCTGATGATAAGCGTATGCTTTCAGCACAAGCACGTAAAACTCACTTAGTCGGTGTTAAAAATGCTTTTGTGGTGAGCGTAGATACAGAGTTTTGTGATTGGCAACAAGAGAATAGTGAGTCATTCAGAGCGTACCCGCTAGAAAATATAGGTCGGAGGAAAGCGCTTTTAGGAAGTTTCTCATCTACAAATCATAGCAAATTTAAAGATCCAAGACTGACATTTATCCGTATGGGGGTGCCTGTATTTGTTGGTGGCGGAGAAACAGAAGAGCGATTGAATCAAGCCACTGCCGAGAACTTAGAACAAATTCAAATGGCAGCAAAAAAGCATTTAGGTGAAGGTGCATCAGAGGCTATGCATTTAACTGTTTTAAATACGGATTCAAAAGATAAAGATAAGCAAGATGTGATGTTGCAAAGTTTACGTCATGAAATAGCAAATAACGACAGAAACCCCCATCAAATGTCTAATGTGCCAACAAACGACTATGGTACAGCTTTTGCTTCTGCTTCTTTGTGCCTTGATATTCGAAATGCATATAAACAGCGAAAGGGACAGGCATGGCTTGGTTGGATGCCTGGGCAGAAAGCGAGTCGATTGAAAATTGCAGTGGATGCATTTCTTGCAGGGATTACGAGTGGCTTTTTGAGTTGTGTCAATTGTGCGAGTGGACAAGACAGAACTGGAACCGTGGTTGAGAAAGCTATTCAGCAAGTGACATTTGAAAAATGGATGGAATTTTTTATGGGAGCTAAGAAGCGAGCACCAACTCAGGAAGAAGAAGTGGCTCAAATGGCGCGGATTCAAAAGATGCGGGCCAGAGGATTTAATGCAGCTGAAATTGCAAGTCATATGGTGCCAGGTTCCCCAGGTCTTAAAGAGTGCTCAGAAGCGAATAATTGGTTTGACTCTGCGAGAACATTTATGAAAGTCTTAACCAAAACAATTTATTTGAAAAGTGCGGATACCAATAAATCCAATAAAGTAGGCTCTGTTCTGTTTTTAAAAAAGCCACCAGATGTGGCGCGAGATGAGTTTAACCGTTGTAGGCACGAGTTTGAGCGAGCCCTTGCCGAGCTTACTTATGGAGAGAGTTTCTCTGAAAACTTAAAGGCTGCAGGTACAGCTTTACTCAAAGAATTTGGAGAATTTGAGTCTCCTGGTGCAAGCCTCAGTTTATTTGAGCAGGCAAACAAAATGAGGCGTGACATCAGTGATTATGTATGGGGGACATCCGGGAGAAGAAATGCGCGTGATCTGGCTGATATGACGGAGGCGTTGCGATATGCCTGTGACACGGTTAAAGGACTGCACTCAGGGGGTGGACAAGAGATAGAAAAAGCTGAGCAGTCTATTATGCGGCTTCAGGCGTTAGAGCAAGTATTGCCAGGACATGCAGACTTGAAGCGAAAAATCGCGGCATTTGCGATTACGGCGACTGTTGTTTTGATTGTGGCAGCCATGTTTGCCTTTCCTCCGTTTGGGGCGGCAGTGCTTGCAACGGCTGCAATGGTCGCGGCTCTTTCTCAGATGATAGCTGCAGCTGCTGCCCTCAGTACAGCGGGTGTACTCTTTTATGGGCTTCAAGGTACACTAACTGGAGCTTGGGGTATGTGGAGTGGTAGTTATGCAACAGGTAAAGCAAAGGCTTTGGAGGACTTTAGAATGGTCAGTGAAGAGAAAAAGCAACAGGCTAGTAATGACGGGGAGAGCCAAGAACAAGACTCCTCCTCACCGACGATAACCTAACTTTTAGGAGGGATTAAGTCATCAAACTGACTTTTCAGACCTTCCAGCGGTTCATGCTGCAATTGCTCAACCCGTTTCGAAAAGTTTTTAAATTTTACCTTCCCGGTTCCCACGTCATATACTGCACCAATCATGCCAACAGTTTTTGAATCTATATCAGCACGTAGCACAGGACTCTCTTTGTAAATGTGGTAGAGGCTATTTGCAATATTGAGCTCTGTGACATTTTTCAAGTAAGCTTTTTTATGTGGACGTTTGGCGCTTGATGTATGCTCTTCAGCCTCAATAGCGGGCTTTAGTTTATCGAGTAATTGTGGCACATGTCCTGTTGTATTTGGGGGTGTGGTATCACAAGCTGCCTCAATGGCACCACAGCGTGTGTGTCCAAGCACAACGATTAGTTTAGCTCCAATCACATGACAAGCGTATTCAATGCTTGCAAGTACGTCGTCATTAATCACATTACCGGCAACACGCACACAGAATAAGTCGCCGAAACTCATATCAAATACAGTTTCAACAGGCACTCGGGAGTCGATACAACCCAGTACTACAGCAATTGGATGTTGAGTGACAGCTGTGTGCTTGATATCGATGGTGACACTTCGATGAATTCGTGTATCGGCGACAAAGCGCTGATTCCCTTCATGCAGAATATTGAGCACTTGTTGGGGAGAAAGTGCTGCTTGTACGTCATAAGTGGTGACGTTGATGAAGTTAATATGATCATGAATTGGATAGTCTTTCTTAAAGCCTATTAGGTTGAGCGAAATGTTTTTGCGTGGAGCCTGCTCAGACTGGAAGTCTGAGATGAGCTCAATAATTTCTTTATCGATGTATGTAGAGTAACGTGCATCGATAATCAGCTGTGACTTTTTAGGAATATCATCCAGCTCTTCAATCAGAGATGCTTTGTTCAAGAAGGTAGTTTGCTGAGGCAAAATCAAACGCTGAGTCACACCATTTGGATAGAATTCTTTAATAATATCTAAGCGGGCTTGGCTGCTGGATTTTAAGATAAAAAATAAGCTGGTTAAAAGCCCAATAATAATCCCGGTGAGCAGGTTTAGCGCCACAATTCCAACGAGGGTTGCTAAAAAGGGAATGAAGCGATCGGGCCCTTGATGATAGACCGTTTTAATGAGCTTTGGGGAAGAGA
Organism: Gammaproteobacteria bacterium; assembly: GCA_030147635.1. Taxonomy (GTDB): domain Bacteria; phylum Pseudomonadota; class Gammaproteobacteria; order Legionellales; family Legionellaceae; genus JAALKW01. The sequence goes on along the minus strand of JASBUZ010000056.1, from coordinate 10,607 downwards.
GCTTATATCCCGTGTAAATTAAAACCGCGGCCAGCGAGCAAAGTGGGATACGGTTTAAAAAGGCAGGGATTAAAAGAATCGCAAACAGGAGATAAAGCCCATGAAAAATGGTAGAGGCTTTAGATTTTGCGCCTGCTTGAATATTCACTGAGGTACGTACCACGACAGACGTGACAGGCAACCCACCAACAAGTCCTGCAGTGAGGTTACCAATACCTTGTGCAATTAGCTCTCGGTTTTTGGAAGTTCGGCGGTGTTTTTTGTCAAGCTTCTCTGCTGCTTTGATGTTTAAGAGGCTCTCAAGCGATGCAACGATGGCAAGAATGCCACCATAAATATAGACATTGAAGTTAGACCAGGCGGACCAATCTGGAAAGCTTAGTTGGGTTAGCCAGTCAGAGAGGTTGGCATGTTGTGGGATATTGACCAACTGTGGGCTGTTTTGGGCAAGATAAGAGTGGGTGACGATAAACACTTCGTTAATCGCGATACCAAATAACACCACAATAATGGTGCCTGGAATGGGTCTTAACCATTTGTTGGTAGTTTTTTCGAAGAAAACTAGGATAGCAAGCGAGATGCTGGAGATAATCATGGCACCACTGTTAATGTGATATGAGACATCACGCAACGGTTTTAAGCTAAATCCTTCGGTTGCATCTAAGAGATGCATTTTGAGCTCAGAGAGGCTTGATGTGAGTGTGAATGCAAGCGGTAGCTGCTTGAAAATTAACAAAATACCGACAGCACTGAGTAAGCCTTGAATCACGTTAGAGGGCACATACTCGGCAAAGAACCCTGCACGTAAAGCGCCTGTCACGAGTTGCAGGATACCAGCAAGAAAGAGTGCAAGTAAAAAGATATGGAAGTCCCCGAGCTGGCTGATTGCTGTGATCACAACAGCTGCAAGTCCTGCGGCAGGTCCACTGACACTCACATGCGAGCCACTTAAGCTGCCGACTACAATCCCACCGATGATACCACTTAAAATGCCTGATAAGAGTGGGGCGCCAGAGGCAAGCGCAATACCAAGACACAAAGGAATTGCAACAAAAAACACGACTAGCGCTGAGACTAAATCGAATCTTAGTTGTCGTTTTCGATAGATGCGAAACTGACGCAATAGCATTGGAAATGTACTACTCATATTCTACCTCGGATGCGATAAGCTCTGACTCTAACCTTTTGAAATCCCAAAGATTTTTATCCATCAGTTGGCTTGGTTTGATGGATTGTAGCGCATGCAGAATATTGCTTGGCACTTTAGGGTTCTCTTCTGCGAGCTGATTGATCAAGTGGGCCACCTTTTTCCGTGCTAAGTTTTCTTGTGAGCCGCACAAGGTGCATGGAATAATGGGAAAATTTTGCTCACGCGCATACTCAATGATGTCATTTTCTTGAGCGTAAGCCAGGGGACGAATGACTACGTGCTTTTTATTGTCGCTCAAGAGCTTTGGCGGCATCGAACGGATGTCTCCATTATAAAAAATAGACATTAAAAGTGTACGAATGAGGTCGTCTCGGTGATGTCCAAGCGCAATTTTATTAAAGCCATGTTCTTCTGCGTAGCGATAGATAATGCCTCGTCTGAGTCTCGAGCACAGCGAGCAATAGGTTTTGCCTTCAGGAATTTTTTCTTTAACAATACTGTAAGTATCCCGTGTGAGAATAATATGTGGGATATCTCGAGCATCTAACCACGCGCGTAATTGGCTGTCATCCCAGCCGGGTTGTGCTTGATCAAGCGTGAAGGAAAAAATGTCGAAGCGTATTTTGGCACGTGCGCGTAGTCGGTGCAGCAGGGTCAGCAAAGCAAAAGAGTCTTTGCCGCCAGACAAACAAACCATGACGCGGTCACCTGCTTGAATCATATTGAAGTCAGCAATGGCTTTGCCGGTATAGTGTAATAGTTTTTTCTCAACAGGAGATGAAGTATAGGTCATGGCCATTGTCTATATATTAAAAAAGTCTATATCTTAAAAAAAGTGCCTACTGTACTATTCGTGCACTTCGCTTGGTTTAGGGGGGCGACTATTGATACGTTCCGTAACAAGCCAACTGTTAATTTCTTCGAGATCTGTGACGCTCAAAGTCCCAGCCAGGTATTTTAACTGAAGTATGACAGAAATTAAAGCATATTGATCGGAAGCAAGATTGGTTTGTGCCTGAAACAGTTGCTCTTGCGCATTGACCACATCGACCATGTTACGTGTGCCGACAAAAAATCCAGCTTCGGTGCTGTCTACTTTTTCTGTTTGAGTGAAAACCGTTTTTCTATCTGCTTTGACTTTACTGATGCCATTGTTGATGGTCCCAAAAGAAGTTCGGCTGTCGGTGACAACACGACGATAAACGGCTTCAAGATCTTCGCTTGCGGTTTGATAGTCAAACTGGGCTTGCTTTGTCTCTGCAAGGACCAGTCCCCCTTGGACGACCGGAAAGGTTAAGGTGACAGCACCTGCTGAAATACGTTGTGATTTAGGCACGAAGAAGTTAGCAAACTGGGTACTTTGACTGGCATTTCGTGTATGCACATCGGTTGCTTGAATTTGAAGAATAGGCCAGTTGCCGGCAGCCTGAGCTTTGATTTTTTCGCGTGCTGCTTCTAGTCGATACTTGGCAGCAAAGAGTTTATAGTTTTGCTTGAGACCAGTTGCAACCCAGGTATCGATGTTGTCAGGTTCTGGGCGCATGAGTGGGATTTCTTGATTTCTGAGTGGTGCAAGACGGCCATACGTGTGATTGGTAATTTTTCGTAATTCTTCACTCTGAATCATGACGTTATTTTTAGCTTCAATGACTTGCGCGACAGATTGATCATATGCTGCCTGAGCATCATACACAGAAGTAATAGCGTCTAGTCCAACGTTAAAGCGTTGTGTTGATTGGTCGAGTTGGCGTTTGTTGGCATTTTTTTTAGCAACACCGAAACGTAGGGTATCGTAAGCGAGGAGGACATTAAAATAAGCTTCCGCTGTTCTTAGAATTAAGTCTTGAGCCCGGTCGTTAAAACGTGCATGTGCTGCTTTAACTGATGCTTTGGCAAGTTGTACTTGTGCCCAAGCCTTGTAATTGAAGAGTGCTTGCGTGGCCGAGACTTGGAATTGCGAGGTTCTATAGGATTCATCGATAACCAAGAAGGCCCCAGCATTAACATTTTGTCGGTTGGCTGCGGTCAAGGTATTCATGGTGACTTGTGGCAGTAACGCAGCGCGTGCAATCGGAATATTTTCTGTTTCTGACATCAAGGCCGCATATTCAGCTTTAAATTCAGGATCATTTTCTAAAGCGTGCACGTAGATATCTAATAAATCGGCAGCATGAAGCAGGGGCACCAAGCCGAGGCTTAAAAACAAGGCACACCAAAGCTGCTTCATTTTTCTCATGTATCGTCCTAAAAAACAAAAGGTTCTGTGGACACTCTATTATTAATGAGCAAAGGCAAACTGGTATCAAAGAGAAACTGAGTTTGCCAAACTTTATCGTGACTAAGAAGGTGAAGTTCGCCTTGCATTACAGGGAGCTTCCCAGTAATGGTAAATAGTTTCCCTCCTGGAACCACTTGTAGCCGATGCATATCATTTACTTTCGGAAGTGCACCTGTATAGACAACCACATCATAGGGGGCTTTGTCCAGCCATCCTTCCGAGGCATCCCCTGTGGCGAGGGTCACATTGCCTTTGCCGTGTATATTTAGTTTCTTGGCTGCTTGTTCTGTGAACTCAGGATAACAATCGACACTTGTGACGTGTGCAGCGCTATGGCTTAGAAGGGCTGTAAAAAAGCCGCTGCCCGTTCCTATTTCCAGGATTTGTTCATCTCCCTTGAGATTTAAGGCTTGCAAAATGGTTGCTTCTTCAAGTGGGGTCATCATGCATTGGCCATGTGCAAGGGGCAATTGTAAGTCACTGTAGGCAACATGCTTGAGTGGCTCGGGCACGAATAAGTCGCGAGGCAGTTTGTCGTAGAGCGCAAGTACGCGTTCATCTAGAACATCACCTGTGCGTAGTTGCTGCTTAATCATATTGATACGAGGAAGTTGATTTTTCATATTACTCTGAATTTCAAATTTAAAAAGACTCGAGTGATTTTAACAAGAATTTAGGGAGTTAGGATAGAGCTGTGATGCGCATGGTGAAATTGTTCTCAGTTTGCTATCATTTACGCGAATTTAAATAGGAACCAGGAGTTTTTGATGTCTAAAGCGTTTACCGATTATTTAAATATGGAGCTTGAAACCTTAAAGCAAGAAGGCTTATTCAAACCTGAGCGAGTGATTAAAGGCCAACAACAGGCTCAGGTTGACCTAGGTGAGCGTGAAGTCATTAATTTTTGTGCCAATAACTACTTGGGTCTTGCAAATAGTCCAGAATTGATTGAATCAGGCAAGCAAGCGCTGGATAAATATGGGTATGGCATGGCATCAGTACGTTTTATTTGTGGAACTCAATCGCCTCATAAGATGCTAGAGCAAAAAATAAGTGCATTTTTAGGGAAGCCCGATACCATTTTGTATTCTTCTTGTTTTGATGCCAACACTGGGCTTTTTGAAACTTTGCTTGGACCTGAAGATGCCATTATCAGTGATGCCCTTAACCATGCGAGCATTATTGATGGTGTACGACTTTGTAAAGCGAAACGATTCCGCTATGCAAACAATGATATGCAAGCTCTTGAAGAGCAACTCAAAGCTGCTGAAGGCGCGCGCTTTAAGTTGATTGCAACCGATGGTGTGTTTTCTATGGATGGCATTTTGGCAAACTTGCCAGCCATTTGTGATTTAGCGGATAAGTATGATGCGATGGTGATGGTTGATGATTCGCACGCTGTAGGTTTTGTGGGTGAGCGAGGTCGTGGAACGCCTGAATATTTTGGTGTAACAGATAGAATCGACATCATTACCGGGACGCTTGGGAAAGCTCTAGGTGGAGCGTCTGGTGGGTATACCTCAGCCAATGAAGCCATTATCAGCTGGTTAAGACAGCGCTCAAGACCATACCTATTTTCTAATACGCTTGCGCCTATGATTGCTGAGACGTCTATAAAAGTACTCGATTTAATCACAAAGCATCCAGAGTTGTGTAAAAAAGTGAAAGAAAATGCAGACTACTTTAGAGCGGGCTTAACTGAGCTTGGTTTTACCTTAGTGCCAGGGGACCACGCGATTATCCCCGTGATGCTTGGCGATGCGGTATTGGCCGGACAAATGGCTGAAAAACTCTTAGGCGAGGGGGTTTATGTGGTTGGCTTCTCATTCCCTGTTGTGCCTAAAGGGCAAGCGAGAATTCGCACACAAATGTCTGCAGCACATACTAAAGAGCATTTGGACCGAGCGATTGAGGCCTTTGGTAAGGTGGGTCGTGAATTAGGCGTCATTTGATTCGGGAGAGCATGATGAAGGCATTGGTTAAAGCAAAATCTGAGCCTGGCATTTGGATGGAGGATGTTCCAAAGCCTGAGTGTGGTGCTGACGACGTATTGGTTAAAATCCATAAAACTGCTATTTGTGGCACCGATATTCATATTTACACTTGGGATGATTGGGCACAAGCAACCATTCCTGTGCCTATGGTTGTCGGACATGAGTTTTATGGTGAAATCGTTGAATTAGGCCGTGAAGTTAAAAACCTAAAGGTTGGACAGCGCGTATCAGGCGAAGGCCATGTGACTTGTGGCGTTTGTCGTAACTGCCGAGCGGGTCGCCAGCATTTGTGTCGCAGCACACTCGGCATTGGCGTGAATCGTCAGGGGTGTTTTGCAGAGTATTTGGCGCTTCCTGCGAGTAACGTTTGGCCATTGCCGGATGACATTACTGGAGACCAAGCTGCCATATTAGATCCATTTGGTAATGCGACACACTGTGCTTTGTCGTTTAGTGTGGTTGGGGAAGATGTGTTGATTACGGGAGCAGGCCCCATTGGTGCGATGGCTGTAGCAATTGCAAAGCATGCCGGGGCGCGTCACGTTGTGATTACCGATGTGAATGATTATCGCTTGGATTTAGCCCGTCAAATGGGAGCCAGTCGTGCGATTAACGTGAAGTATGACACTATTCAAGACACGATGGATGAGCTGGGTATGACCGAAGGCTTTGATATTGGTTTTGAGATGTCAGGAAACCCGATGGCACTGAATAGCATGGTCGAAACCATGAATCATGGTGGAAAAATCGCGCTTTTGGGGATTCCACCACAAGAAACTTTAATTGACTGGAATCATGTTATTTTTAAAGGCCTGGTGATTAAAGGCATTTATGGTCGGGAAATGTATGAAACCTGGTACAAAATGATAACCATGTTGCAGACAGGGCTCGACTTGGCGCCAGTCATTACTCATCATTTTCCGGTTGATGAGTTTGAGCATGGGTTTCAAATGATGGCATCAGGGCAGTCCGGTAAAGTAATTTTAGATTGGGATAAATGAGGTAATTTTTTATGGCACAGTATATTTTCACAATGAACCGTGTGAGCAAAATTGTAGAGAACCAGCGGTTCATTTTGAAAGACATTTCACTCAGCTTTTACCCAGGGGCAAAAATTGGGGTAATTGGCTTAAATGGCTCGGGTAAATCAAGCTTGCTTAAAATTATGGCAGGCATTGATAAACAATTTGAGGGTGAGGCAAGACCACAACCAGGCACTCGTATTGGTTATTTGCCACAAGAGCCACAAATGGATCCGAACCAAACTGTTCGAGAAGTGGTTGAAGAAGCGGTTTCTGAAATGAAAGGCTTATTGGCGCGCTTTGATGAAATCAGCATGAAATTTGCTGAGCCAATGAACGATGACGAAATGAGCAAACTGCTCGAAGAGCAAGGTGAGTTGCAGCAAGAAATTGAAGCTGGAGGTGGTTGGGACTTAGACCGCCAGCTTGAGATTGCAGCAGATGCCTTGCGTCTTCCAGACTTTGACGAAAAAGTGGGTGTACTCTCAGGCGGTGAGAAACGACGCGTCGCTTTGTGCCGCTTGCTTTTATCTAATCCTGATATGCTCCTTTTAGATGAGCCGACTAACCACTTGGATGCAGAGAGTGTTGCGTGGCTTGAGCGCTACCTTGAAGAGTTTCCTGGTACCGTGGTTGCGATTACCCACGATAGATACTTCTTAGATAATGCAGCGCAGTGGATTTTAGAACTTGATCGAGGAGAAGGTATTCCTTATGAAGGAAACTACACGTCTTGGCTCGAGCAAAAAACAGAGCGCTTGAAGCAAGAAGAAAAACAAGAAGCAGCGCATGCTCGTGCCTTAAAAACAGAGTTAGAGTGGGCACGCACCTCACCGAAAGGCCGACATGCTAAGAATAAAGCACGTCTTGCTCGCGTTGAAGAAATGAGCTCCCGTGAGTTTCAAAAGCGTCAAGAAACAAATGAGCTTTATATTCCGCCAGGTGCACGGCTTGGCGATTTGGTGATCGAAGGTCACAAACTCAGCAAAGCCTTTGGTGAGCGTTTGTTATTTGAAGATTTAAATTTCAGGCTCCCTAAAGGCGGAATTTTGGGGATTGTGGGTGCCAATGGCGCAGGTAAATCAACTTTTTTAAAAATGTTGACTCGTGAGCTCGAGCCAGATGATGGCGAGATTCGCATTGGAGATACCGTCGATTTAGCTTATGTCGATCAATCTCGTGATAGTTTAGAAGACGATAAGAGCATTTGGGAAGTGATTTCAGACGGGCATGATATCTTGCAAGTAGGCAATTTCCAAATGCCTTCACGTGCGTATGTTGGTCGCTTTAACTTTAAAGGCTCAGATCAACAAAAACGTGTAGGTCAGTTGTCAGGGGGGGAGCGTAACCGTGTGCATCTTGCAAGACTCTTAAAGCGGGGCGCAAATGTATTACTACTAGATGAGCCCAGCAATGACTTAGATGTTGAAACTTTGCGTGCGCTTGAAGATGCCGTATTAAACTTCCCAGGCTGTGCTATTGTTGTCTCGCATGATAGATGGTTCTTAAATCGTATTTGTACGCACTTGTTAGCCTTTGAGGGTGACTCTAAAGTAGTTTTTATTGAAGGAAACTACCAAGATTACGAAGCCGATCGTAAGCGCCGTTTGGGCGATGAAGCGAACAGACCGTCTCGCATTAAGTACCGCAGGCTTCATGCATAATATAAAAGGTAAGCTTGTGATGAAAAAAATGTGGTGGCTTGGCCCTTTGGCACTTCTGGGCCTCACGGCTTGTACAACGACAGATGAATCAACTGTTATTACGGACGATCACGGCCAAGTTCATCATACCCTTTATTATTTGAAGGATAAGCGCGGGAGCCGGTACTTCCCACGCGAGATTCCCGCAACGGGTAAAAAGCTTTTTGTTTTCGACCCGAAAGTGCCTGCATGGGCGGCTTATGATGCGGAAGGTAAGCGAGTGATGACTGGGCGTGCTTCAGGGGGCGCTGATTACTGTGAAGATACGGGTGAGCCTTGTCGTACAGTCACAGGCAGCTTTAAGGTCTATAAAAAGCGTGGAGAAGACTGTCGCTCCAGTGAGTTTCCGATTGAAACCGAGGGTGGCGCTAAAATGCCTTACTGCATGTATTTTTTTAGAGGTTATACCATTCATGCAGGTTATGGCTTCTCAGGCGGTAATACGAGTCATGGATGTATTCGAGTGTTGCCGAGTGCTGCCAAATGGCTCAATGAAGAGTTCATGACCATTGGCACACAAGTCGTTGTTTTGTCCTATAAAGATGAAGATGGGGACGGCGACTGGTTACGGGATTTGATTACCTAGTTTACCCTGGCACTTGGGCAGGGTGGTAGGCCTTGAAACACCTGTTCAATGTGCTTATTTTCAATAGAATTTTCACTCTACCCACAAGCTTATCCACAGATTTTGTGGATAAGGATATTTTGGGGGTAAAATCAAAAAAACGCTTATTTTTCAATGGCTTTACGATTTCTTTACGCGCATTTCTACGTGGGTTTTTCAGAGGGTGGGTGGAATTATCCACATTTTTATAGAGGTGTTCAAAAAAAAACAGAACAACCATTTTAATCTAGAATTTTTTAAAAAAACAGTCTTGACAAAGCCTGTTTTGAACTTTTTTTTCATGTCATGATGGGAGACATAAAAAGCATCGGCAAGGATATAAAAACAATGAATCGTTCAGTCACATTTGCAGCCATTTTAGTCAGTATCTGTTTGATTGGATATTTGCTGATGGTCGGCCGTGGATTTTTACTGCCTTGGGTGATTGCTCTTTTTATTTGGAACTTACTAAACACCCTTAATAATGCCATACAAAGCTTGCCTGTACTGGGTAAATATTTACCCTCTGTTCTGAGCATGTTGTTGTCATTGATGGTAGTGATGGGCTTTATTTGGGGGCTTGTGCAAATTGTGGGTGATAATGTTAATGAAGTCATTGGCGCTTCAGCACGCTACCAAGAGAGCTTTAAGCACTTGCTTGGACAGCTCGACCAGAACCTATTATCTAAACTGATGAGTAATCTTGACAAATTCATGGATGAGCTGAATTTTCAAAAAATCTTGATGAATGTGTATGCTGGATTTACTACAGTTGCAAGTTCCGCTATTTTAATTGCATTGTATGTGAGCTTTCTATTTGTTGAGCAGGGGGTGTTTAGTAAGAAACTCGTTTTACTGGTACCGTCTTCAAGGAAACAAAAAACCATTAAAAAACTTGTTGAGCGCACCATTCAAGATACACAAACCTACTTGGGGCTCAAAACCTTGATGGGGCTTTTAACTGCTGTTGCAAGCTGGGGCATTATGATGTGGATTGGGCTTGATTTTGCTGAATTTTGGGCGCTTTTAATTTTCTTTTTAAATTATATTCCAAACATCGGAGCAATCATCGCAACACTCTTCCCTGCCTTACTTGCCTTAATTCAGTTTCAAACCTGGGCACCTTGTATCCTGATGACATCAGGTCTTGTCACGGCTCAATTTATTATTGGTAACCTCATTGAGCCGAGATACCTCGGCCGTTCATTGAACCTTAGTCCATTGGTGATTCTTTTTACCCTTGGTCTTTGGGGCGCAATTTGGGGTGTCATCGGCATGTTTTTGTCTGTCCCGATTACGGTGATGATGATTATCTTGTTTGCTCATTTCCCAAGCACGCGTCCGATTGCCGTGCTCCTCTCTAAAGATGGCCAGATTGAAATGGACGGGGTCAGGGCTTGAATTTTGAATTTGCAATTCAAAATTCAAGCCCTGAACATCCCGCTAGAAATTTCAAGTAGGGCCTGTTGACATTTGCCCCCCAGCGCCGACGTGCTGCGGCTTGACCGCAGCATCCAGCTTTAAATTTCGAGAAATGTAATGCCTCAGTGAATGGTGGGTATATCGGGCTCTCGAGGCTTGGGTAATAAATCACTCACCTTACGCACTGAACCCTTGCCCCACAGCTAAAATTCATTAAACTTTTCCTCTCAATTTAGGGAGGGCCGTAGCATGGATATGCTAGATATTTATACTGATTACCTGATTTGCCAAAACTGGACTTTAGCCATTTTCGCCTAAAGGCTTGATTCTAAAAAGAAGGAGTTGCCAACGCCAATAAACTCATTATCATGTGTTTCGACCAAAAAATACATGGAGTATTGGCATTGACTACGGACATTCTATCAGTTTTAGCT
>JASBUZ010000055.1 GCA_030147635.1 Gammaproteobacteria bacterium | reverse complement strand
TAGGTGGTCCAAACGTTTTACGTCAAATTGGGTCGCGTCCATTTCTGCCTCAGAAAAAGCAGTAATAGATCAAAATCAGGGATCTGTGTCAATAGATCACGCGAAAAATTTAATTCAAAAAGTTAATGCGGAATAACGGTTAAATAGTCTGCTCTGCTCGCCACTGAACCACATGATCTTTCATATCTGCGACCTTTTCATAGCCTAAAACGTCTGAAAAACAGTGAGTAACTGAAGAAGACGGCTGGCAGTCTGCTTGATGTATACAAAGCACGGGGACAGCAGAGGCTAATGCCCATGCAAGCTCCATCCCAAGCCCTATCGACGGATAAGAAACCTCGGCAATCATAAAGTCGCAAGTAGGTATCACATTTTTCGAGTTAAATGCGGCTTCCTTCCCACCCTCATGCGGCACAATGATTAAATCTTCCGGCAGCGCTTCGCGCAATGGTTGATATAACTGGGTAAGATAGTCAAACCGCTCATCTCGCGAATGGCCAACGTAAATTTTATACCGCATGTGCATGAATCAATGCCTGATAAGGCTCTGAGTGATATTGGTCAAGGAATATAGTCAGTGACTCAGGCCCCCAGCCGCTTTTGAGCTCATCAATTGAAGTGGATTCATTACCAGTTTCCACCTGCAAAGCCGACCAAATCGCATAATAAAGCTTTACAACTGGCATATAAAACTGCACGCGCTTAATCTCTTCGGCGTACTTTTCTGTGTTTGTACTATTAAAATAACGAAGTACCAAACATGCTGGCTCATTGAGGCTCATCGCAAGCATCGCAGCAATGCCTGCTATATCATACATTCGGTCGTTCATGCCTGCGTATTCCCAGTCAATCAGCTGATATTTACGTCCATTTATAGGTGCTTTCAGCTTAATAAAATTGACGGGAGTAATATCGTTATGACAAGGCGCTAGCGCAATGGGATATGAGAACAAATCTTGCTTTATTTTTTGTAAGTTATTGATGTACTGCTTGACCTCGCTCACTGGCATATGGGCTACTTTTTTCTCTGTACCCAACGCATCGCACATGACATGCAGGCGCGCGAAAATATCGTAAGTTCGATTAAACACCGCGCTTGAATCATGCAGTTCTTTGATCACAGGCAATACTTCAAACTGGTGCTTTGCAAAATCAATAAACTGTAAGGTTTCTCCTTCAATAAAAGGTTCCACCTTATAGCCGCTGAGCTCCCCTTCTGAGTAAGCTTCAAGGAGTTTCGGATATAAACCTAGCTCTGAAATTTGATGGAGGATCTGCAGCTCTTCCACTCTATCTACAAAGTGACTCGAATTCGTGCCTGGAATACGCACAAACACATTCTCACCCTCTGCTTTTAAGCCATGATTAGTAATGCCGCCTAAATAGGTTAAAAGCACGCGCTCTTTATCAGAAAAAGTGTGGAGCTTTGCTAAGCGCGCCACATTTTCTTCAAGTTTGTTCACAGAAACGTTTTCTGGGACTTGTTGTAAGTCAAAAACTGTCATAACACCTAAACATCAAATAAAAGTGATGCACTCGCAAACGCTGACACCGCACTGGTGTAAACTTTCCGGGTTTGCCTTTCATTCACACCCGTATCGCTCATCAAGGTTGAAGATTCACCCGTTCTCTTATTCATATCATTGTACAAGACTTCGAGTGATAAGAAAAAATGTTGTTGCATCAAGTAGCTTAAACCAACGCCAACATTATAACTGGTTTTATAGGCATCAAGGCTAAGCAAATAGCTATACCTAAACATGCCATCTGGATTTGGTAGGGGCGCATAAAGTCTCGCAAACTCATAATCTCGTCTCATATTCGAGAAGCTCACACCAGCTTCCACAAACGAGAGCATACGAGGAAATAGCTCATAACCCAACACACCATCAATATTAAAAATCGGCTTTAAGCTACTGCGAATGGTATTGGTGCCAATTAAAGCAGTCGTCCCTAAAGGTACTGCGTAGTTGGTCTCCCCAGCATTTTCAAAAGGAGAATAATATACAGCAGCCTTGGCGCCAAGATAGGTTTTTTCTTTAAACATTTTGCCATAACCAAGGTTGGCATTGAACTGAACTGCGGTGTTGGTATATCGATTGACTTCTGGAATACCCGCTACTTTAGTGCTATTCGAGCGCTGAGTTCTAAAGCTATCGTTATTAAAAATACTAATAAAACCAGTACCAAGCCCAAGATATAGACCATCAAAGCTTGGGGTTTCAACGGCCCCCATGGTCCCTGCAAACAGTTGACTTGAACACAATAACGATAAACCAGCTATTTTTAATTTTCTCATCATTAATCCTTTAATACTTCGAAAAATATATAGTTTTGAAAATCGGGGTGAGTCACCTGTTTTGTACCCGCAAGCACTTTATTCCAAAAACCTAGGGCTGGCAAATTATCTCTCAGAACTGAGACTTCCCACAGCCCTTGATGTTTTTCAAATAACTGCTGAGCGACAGAGGCGCCTATACCTTGATGTTTATAAGGTGTCATCACAAAAAACTCTGCAAGCTTCCAGTCAGCATCGGGGTTCACACTGATATCATGCACAAGCGCAAAGCCAATGGGCGTCTCATTTTTGTAAATCAGATAAGGAAAACGGTTTTCTTCCTGCCAGTAGTTGTCAAAATAAGCCATTTTGTCGTAACGACCATTTTGGTAATGTAGATTCGCAAGCTTTGACTTACTGTCTAAGTCGTAATAATAGAACTGACACAATCCTGCAATCACTTGCTGATTTTCTTTTTTACAAATCCTCAAATCAATCATCGGATTTTCTCAATGCCCGGAGTGCACGTGCACGGTGGCTGATGGTATTTTTCTGCTCTTTTGAGAGTTCAGCCATGGTGCACTGATACTCAGGCAAATAAAAAACTGGATCGTAGCCAAACCCCTGGCTTCCTTGTGGGGTACGCACAATTTCTCCATCCAGGCGCCCCACGCCAAATATAGGAGTTGGGTCATCTGCATGTTGTATAAAAACAATGGCACAATAGAAAAAAGCACTGGGACGTGTGCCTGGTTCTGTCACTGCTTTTAGCCGCTCAAGCAAATGGTTGATATTGTCTTTATCCGTTGCGTGCTCGCCTGCAAACCGTGAAGAGTAAATCCCAGGTTCGCCATTCAATACGGGTACCACAAGCCCCGAATCATCTGCAATGGCAGGTTTCTTTGCAATACGACTGGCATAACGTGCTTTAAGCAAAGCATTTTCAATAAAAGTACTGCCTGTTTCATCGGCTGAGCTGATATTCAACTCACTCTGCAAAATGCACTTTCGGGGCGCCAAAAGCGCCTCAAACTCTTTAATTTTACCTGGATTACTGGTTGCAAGAACAATAGTGTCTTCCATAAAATTTTACTCTTTCCCCCGCGGGTCAGGGCTTGAATTTTGAATGATTTCATTCAAAATTCAAGCCCTGACCCTCGGGTATTACTCCTTATCCTCAAGTGACTGCCAAATTAAATTAGCATCACGATAGTTGATTATTTTTATATCATTAATTTGCTGAGATGTTTGACCATCATATATTACATATCCGCATGAACTGCGGTCATTATTTATTTTCTTATAATACTGAATACCTTTCATAAAGTTAGCATGAAAAGTTTGGCTTGATTTGATTTCAATCGGAATGAGCTCGTGTCCATATTTTATGATGGCATCTACTTCGTTTTTATGATTATCTCGATAGTAATATAGGTTGGGCGATAAACCTTGATTTTGTCTGTGCTTAATGAGCTCTAACACTGTCATATTTTCAAAAAGAGCGCCTCGTAGAGGATCTCGACGTAATTGACTCATATTTTCAATATCAAGTAGGTAGGACGCAAGCCCCACATCAGTAAAGTAAAGTTTAGGGGATTTTATAACTCGTTTACCAAAATTTTCAAAATAAGGTTGAAGCCTAAAAACAATAAAAGACGCTTCAAGAATAGAAAGCCAGTGGTTAATGGTTTGTCCTGATACACCTACTTCATTAGCAAGACTACTTGCTTCCCAAATAGAACCAATACGACCCGCGCTCAGTCTGATAAATTTTTCAAATAATGTAATGTCCTTAATGTTAATCATTTGCCGAACATCTCGCTGAACATAAGTTTGATAATAATCAGAATAAGTGCGAGTTGGATTTAAACTTTGCGCATATATTCTGGGGTAGCCACCTTGTAAGATTTGACTATTAGCGCTGAGCTCGATGTTATGTTGTTTCAACTCAGCAATAGATAGAGGCAATAAGGTGAGAACTGCCGTTCTACCTGCCAGTGACTGTGAAATGGCACTGTGCAATGCAAGTTGGTGGCTACCAGTTAATACAAATAATCCATTTTGGCCATTTTCATCTACGATGACTTGAATATAAGACAGTAACTCTGGTGTGTTTTGAATCTCGTCAAGAATTGCACCTTGTGAGTATTGCGCAAGAAAGCTTCTTGGATCTTCTAATGCAAACCGGCGAACCTCAGGATCTTCCAAATTTACATAGGGCTTATCTTGAAAAGTTGTACGTGCAAGCGTACTTTTCCCTGCTTGCCTAGGCCCGATCAGTGTAATCACTGGATAGTGCTGAAAAGCCTCTTTTAGCGCTTCTTCCATTTGACGAGCAATATACATATAGTTCGTTCACTTTTTAGTGACAATTTTAATATTGTACATAAAAAACGGTTTTTTTTCAAAATTAATGTACAATTTCGAAGTTGCAATATAATATTACACTAAATTCAAGCCCTACCCCTGGTGCGTCTGACATAGCCCCTGTGGTTCAATGCCAAGTGCGCTGTTAAATGTACTAGACATGTTTTGAAAAGCAATCAGCGCTGTCAACTCAACAATAGTTTTTTCAGCAAAATGCTGTTTTAAACGCAAAAAGCACTCATCCGATACCTGTTGCTGACTATCTGTCATTTGCTCGACATATTCTAAAGCAGCTACTTCTGCCGGTGAAAATAAATTTGAATCGCGCCAGTGTTCAATGGCATCGATTTTTTCTTGCTCACCAACATTTTTTATCATCAGAAGCATATTTAAATCGACACAAAAAGCACACCAATTCATTTGAGACACTCTGATACTAACTAAAGCACGTATCGCTTTAGGCACAGGAGATGTTTGACGTACTAAAGTGCGATAAAGCGTAAGCACCCAAATAAATAGCCTGGGTGAGCTCGCCCAAATCTTTGCAGGCTCTAGGTATTGGCCATATTTACGTTTTTGATGCCAAAAGAATGGTTTTAAATACCAAGGAGTTTTCTGAAAGTTATTTTTTGTGAGTCTCATGGCTTGTCCTTAAGTGTTGTTCTCGATATTAACCTCTTCTGCTGTTATTGCGAATCGCTCATGATCTTTCCAAACGCCATTTATCTTTAAATATCGAGGACTAAACCCCTCATGACGAAACCCACACTTTTTCACAAGCGCAATAGATTTTTCGTTTTCTGGTTGAACATTTGCTTCAAGTCGATGTAAACCCAAAGTATCAAATGCATGTCGCATGACGAGCAATAAGCCTTCCCCCATCAGCCCCCGTTCCTCAAAACCCGAAACAGCATAAAAACCAAGGCAGCCACTTTGAAAAGCACCTCTCACGATGTTGTTGATATTTACAACTCCAGTGATTTGTTCTGTTTGGTTATCTCTAATGAAGAAACTTTCTTGTGACTCTTTGTTAGTACGTTCAAGATACGCCACATATTTTTCTTCTGTATCAGGGGGATAAACCCAAGGGTGATGGAGAGCATGGCTGTTAGCAACTGACTGTAAAAATACCTTCATATCATTTTGAGCTGGGCGAGTTAAACAAACACGCTCGCTTGAAATACGTTTATTCATCATGACATTCTTAGCAATATCCTGAGGGTCAGGGCTTGAATTTTGAATGATTTCATTCAAAATTCAAGCCCTGACCCTCAGCGACTAAGCGACAGCACAGCCTGCGGTGCTCGCTTTTTCAGACCAAAGCGATTCGACCGCCGCATCATCAGACATAAACCAGACTTTCGCGACTTTTCCATCTTGAAACTCTTTGATAACCATAATTTTGATCAACTTCTCTTGCCCGGTTGTATTATCTGTTGCATGACGCTCAAGGTGTGCTGCTGTCTGATTACCATCGACCAATAAGTGCTTGATCTCGGTTTTGATATTACTATGAGTCTCAACGAACTTTGCCATAGCCGCTTTCAAATTATCCAAGGTTAACTCTAAGTTATTAAAATAACAAACAACATCTGGCTGATAATGTGCATCTACTGCTGCACAGTTTCCTGAATCAAAAATATCTTGATATAAAGCTCTGACTGTATTTTCCAAGTGTGACTTTTCCATCATTTACTCCTATTTAGTTTTATAATACTTGTCTTCTTTCTTCATCAGTGAGGAGCGCTGCCTCTAAATCAGTAGAACGCATACACTGTGAGACTGGATTCCACATACTGAACCATTCACGCGCACGCGCTGTCATACCAGCAATTTCTTCTGTACCCACTCGCCCTACAAAAACAGAGCCTAAAAATATCGTTGATAGGGTTGTCATAATTAAACGCCCGAGGAACAATCCTTCTGTTTTAGTATCTGCTTGAAATGCCAGTACGTACCCTAATACAAGTGCTAACACTACATTCATTCCCACACCGGCTATCAACGGATTCATCTGGTCTTTTCCAGTATTCAGCACCCCGCTTAAGACATTCCTTGGTCCATCGGTCAATTGGGTCGCGGCATTGATAAATAGCAAATTTTTTGCAGTCACATATACTCCATGATTTTCCTCAACATTCAGAAATAGGGAAATTAATGGCTTAGGTGCTGAATACATCACGGTACAGAGCATCGTATTGATA
This sequence comes from Gammaproteobacteria bacterium, assembly GCA_030147635.1. Classification (GTDB taxonomy): domain Bacteria; phylum Pseudomonadota; class Gammaproteobacteria; order Legionellales; family Legionellaceae; genus JAALKW01. The sequence goes on along the minus strand of JASBUZ010000055.1, from coordinate 25,861 downwards.
ATAGTACTCAGGGATAAGCCGGCTACCGTCACGTCAAGCACCCCTTGGTTATCATTGTGAGCAAAGGCGCCTGCCGACATAATCGAAGTTGCTTGCGTTAACCCAAACGATGGAATAATCATCAATAATAAGTATTGAATAGCCACTTGGTCTGCTTCCAGGGCATCATCACCAAAGCTCGAGGCCATAATCGTCAAAACGAATAAAGATAAAAACTCAGAAAATGCACGAACGGTAATCGCCCCGCCAACGACCGCAATATCATGAATTCTGGGTTCGAGCTGTTCCCATGCCTTATTAATTGCAAGCTTCAAGCCCGGGTTATAGCGATCTGAGCGCGCAATATAGGCCGCCAAAGCTGCAAAACTGACCCAAAAAGCACAAGCATTGGCGTAGCCCAGTCCTTCAATACCCATGCCTTCCCAGCCACCGATACCAAAAGTTAAAACATAACCCATAATGCCCGCAACCGCGGTATTTATCGCCATTGAACCAAGCACAACACTCGCATCTTCATAAGTCTTTCTGCCAAGCACATATTGTCTTAAAAAAGAAACCCCAACAAAGCCCGGGACACCCCATGCATAAGCATCATAATAACGTCCAGCAAGTTCTACCAAATCAGCATCCTGGTTTAAGCCATTCAAAAAAGGCCGAGCCAGAAGACAAAGGGCAACCAAAGGAATACTGATGCCAACTGAAGCAACAGCTGCAGCATTCATAATCTCAGACAAGCTTTTGGTAATCTGTGCCTGGTGGCGAGCATTGAATTGTTCATCTGTTTCGCCAGCTAGTCTTTCTGGTGGTGCGGCTTTGTAAGTTGCACCAACATCAATTCCGGTTGCATAACTACAACAAAGCATACTAACCGTCACCATCTGAATGGTTGATATTTCAGCACCTGCTGCATTTTCGTCACTACCAAGCTTTGCCAAATACGCATTAATAATGAATGTGCGAGCTACATCAACAATTGCTGATGATAAATAAGGGACTGAAAATTTTGTAAGCTCTTTGAATATTTCTAAAAAGGACTGTTGGCCCTCATTCCCCACTCCATCACCAACATTCTGAACCACAACGGCTAACTCTTCTTCAACTTTATGACTGCTCATTTTTAACGCCTCTTCTCCCCACAAACATAATCAAACACGCTGGCACGCTCCATAAGAGGTATCACAAACTCATTCACCACCAACTGGTGTGCCTCATGATTTTGATAAGTATCACGCGACTCTTTTGATCCAAAACTCATCACAAAACCATGGGTAAACCCTTCTTTATCAAGCCATTGGTTCTCACCCCAGCTGTAATCCAAAATGTCTGGAATCACTTTCTGAAGTGCACCAATTTTTTGAAACATTTCTTCAATCGCAACATCCGTTGCATCAGTTTTAAACTGAAATAAAATCACATGTCGAAACATCATACCTCTCCCACTCTAAAGCTCGCTGGGAGCCAAAGCTTGAGTGCACAATATAATCCGCCAAACGCCATCAGAGCACAGCTCAATATCACCCAGAGGAAGGTATAGTGCTCGAGTATGAATCCTGCAAAGGCAACACCCACGGCACTTGCAATCAATGCATTGGTAAAGAAAACGCCCGTAGCCAATCCTTTCTTTTCAGCGGGCACAACTTCTAGCGCTTTAGCAGTTGTTACGCTATAAACAATCGCGGCAGAGAGCCCAACCAAAATTAATACCAGGATTAAAAGTCCACTGCTTTCTGCATTGCTAAGACTACACAATAAGAGAAGTGCGACACCTAGCATGCCAAAACCAAGCATCATCATCAGTAACTCACCAATACGCTTGGCAAGCATGCCTACCCAGGGTGCTGCCAGTGCAAAAGACAGCGTCAAGCAAAACATCAATAGCCCAGTCTCAACTGCTGAAAGCCCCCTACTTTCCAACAAATAGAAAGGCAGTACTAAAAGCAGTGCGAAATAAATCAGTTGAAACACTGCACGCAGCACATTCATCCAAGCAAAGATTTGATTCTCGAGCAGAGCTTTAAACCCTGCGTCAGTACTTTCACGTGGTACAGATGATTTGACGTATTTCACACCTAACAGCAGCGCAGCAAGTGTGAGTGGCAAGTGCAAACTAAACATGGCGCGCCAACCAAAATTCGTCAAAATATAGCCGGCAAGCGTCGGTCCAATCGCTTGAGCAATACCTGTAACCACCATATTGATACTGACTGCAACATGCACTTTGTTTTCTGGAAAGGCTTGCATCAGAATCACCATACTTGCAGGCAGACCCAGAGCAAAACCCAAGCCACCCAGCACTCGGGCTAACACCAACCACTCGAGTGAGGGTGCTTGGCTGCATCCCCAAAGGGATAAACACCATAACAGCTGACTCGATAAAAATATTTTGGAGGCACCAAGCTTGTCGCAGAGTCTCCCGCCATAAATCATAAAAATGCCAGCTGTCAGCATGTATCCGCTCATTACCCACTGTGTCTGTGTAATATCAGCCCCGAGGCTTTGCTTGATTGCTGGAAGCAGTAAGTTAATTGCCGTCATATTTAAATTGGCAACATAAAGAAATAAACTCGTTGCTAAAATTTTTGCGAACGACCACTGGATACTTTGAGTCATATCACTGCCTCCTGAATAGATGCGCTCTGCTTCATATGCTGAGCGAGTTTTGAAATGAATGGCTGAGTCATAATGCCATAATGATTACTAGCCATCTGTATTTCAGAAAACCTTAGTTTGTCTGCAGGCCAGTTATTTTTATGTTTTAAGCGTTTTAAAAGTGGAGATAGATTGTCTGAAGACATTCCTTCACTCGCATTAAATAGCCTCACCTCAGCAGATAAGTCTGCTTTGGCGCGATAAGCTTTGAGCATAGCCAACTCAAGGGCGTAAACTACTGATAGCTTTTCTTGATAAGGTTTCGGCAGTTGGTTAAACGACGGACTATGCTCCAGTGGGTAAAAAAGTGCATTGAGTGCAGACTCATCGGCTAATGCCTCTTCATCAAACACAACGCTATCCAAAAGCCATACATCAGACACTTCTTCGCCCGCCGCCTCTAGTTGACGCGCCATTTCATAGGCGATAGTCCCGCCAAAAGACCATCCCCCCAAATAGTAAGGACCACTCGGTAGAAGCTTCTTAATTTCTTGCACGTAGTGCGCGGCAAGAGCCTCAATGGTTTTTAAGGGGGCTTCTGTATGATGTAGGTTATAAGACTCCACTGCATACAACGCATATTCTGGCGCCAATAACTGAGCAAGCTCTGCGTACACTTCAGCGCCAGCATGACCTGGATGTACAAAGACTAAAGGAATACCATGATGCGCTGGCGTAAACTGAATAATGGGGTCGTAGTGCTGCTTTTTCAGTTTTAAATCCGCTGCTTGGGCCTGTATGGTTGAATGGCTCAACACCCATGACACGGGTAGTTGAATCTCAAAGACTTGCTGAATACGAGCAATCAGCTGTACCGCAAGCATCGAGTGCCCCCCAAGCTCGTCAAAGTCGACGGTATCGTGCTCTGGTCGCACGCCAAGCACTTCCTCCCACAACGCAAACAAAATTTCTAGGGTGCCTTTGCCTCGGAGAGATTGCGTCTCTGGTTGAGGTGTTGGGCATATCTGCTGTTTTTTGGCATAAACAAAATGTGAGGTACGCTCAAAAGGATAGCTCGGTAGAGCAGAGCGACGAACCGCTCCCTCTGTCAGGATTGGCGCTTCTTCCAAAATCACATGTGCATTGGTGCCACCAATCCCAAATGAGCTTACCCCTGCTCGTTTTTTAGTCGATGATGATGGCCAATCAGAGGTCGTCTGATTCACATAAAACGGTGTTTCAGAAAACCGTATATTGGGATTTGGTGTTTTAAAGTGCAGGCTTGCTGGAATTTTTTTGTGCTTTAAAGCTAAAACCGTTTTAATCAACCCCGCAATACCTGCGGCTACATCCAAATGCCCAATATTAGGCTTAACTGAACCAATGGCACAGAAATTTGTTTTTTGAGTCTCTCGCTGATACGCTTGAGTCAGCGCTGAAATTTCTATCGGATCGCCAAGCAAAGTACCCGTACCATGTGTTTCCACATACTGAATCTCTTCTGCAGACACATGCGCTTTACTGAGTGCCTCTGCAATCACCTCACTTTGCTTAGACACACTCGGTGCAGTATAGCCCACCTTCGAGCTGCCATCGTTATTAATCGCTGTTGCTTTAATGACTGCATCAATTTTATCGCCATCTGCAATAGCATCTTGCAGGCGCTTTAATACCAAAGCACCAACGCCATTGCCACCCACCGTGCCTGCTGCGTCTTTATCAAAGGCGCGGCAGTGCCCATCTGGCGACAAAGTCATGCCAGCGCGATATAAATAGCCTGTTTTTTGACGTGCTTGAATAGAGACTGCACCTGCAATCGCCATGCGGCTTTCACCTCGCAGTAAACTCTGACAAGCCAGATGCACCGCAACCAGTGACGTTGAACACGCGGTTTGTACATTCACACTTGGGCCTGTGAGCCCAAGGGCATGTGAGACTCTAGTTGTCAGCTGGTCTTTACTGTTTGCAATCATTAACTCAAATTGACCAAACTTTCTGACGGTTTCATCATCTTGCAGTAAGTGCTCATACAAATAAGCATCAGATGAAGATCCTGCAAACACACCAACATCTTTAGAGGCGTATTTAGGCGTATATCCTGCATTTTCTAGGGCATGCCACACACACTCTAAAAATACACGGTGTTGTGGGTTTATGATACGAGCTTCAGCCGCACTATAATTGAAAAAGTCTGCGTCAAAGCAATCCGAATCAGCCAATACCCCACCCGCATTGACATAGGATTGGTCCTGCAAAAGCTCAGGGTCAACCCCCTCTTGTTGCATCTCTTCATCAGAAAAACGCTGAATGCTTTCTTTGCCAGCGCACAAATTTTCCCAAAACCTTGTGATATCAGCGGCTTCAGGAAATCGGCCAGCCATACCAATAATCGCAATCGCCTCTTCTTCCGGTTTTAAAAGAGAAACCATTTGAGCCTTAACTTCGCAGCCATCTAAAAACTGAGCTAAGGTTCGCACTGTCGGATATTGAAAAAGCGTTACTAAATCTATTGCACCATGCACTTGTGTCAGTCTTGCATGCACTTCTGTCATCAGTAATGAGTTTCCACCTAGTACAAAGAAACTGGTTTCAACATCCACGACTTGCCGCTTGAGCACAGCACACCAAATATCAGATATTACCCGCTCCAATGGGTTTTCTGGAGTGTTGATTTGTCCTGAGGGAGCCTCATGCAGCGTTGGATCAGGCAACGCACGATAGTTGACTTTACCACTGACAGTGAGCGGTAAAGCTTGCAGGCACACAAAGTAAGTTGGCACCATGTATTCCGGTACCTGTGCAAGCATCGCTTCTCGAATCGCAACAGCACTTTTGTCACCAACATAGTAGGCTACCAAGTGCGTGTGCGCTTGAATCACTCGTGCCACACACACCGCCTGAGTTATTTCTGGCACACGATTCAAGGCTGTTTCAACTTCTTTTAACTCAATACGATACCCTCGTATTTTGACTTGGTTATCAGTCCGACCAATATACTTTAATGCACCAGTTGCCTCCCATTTAACCGTATCCCCGGTTTTATAAAGCTTATGCCCTGCCTCAAAAGGGCTCGATATAAACGCTTTATCGGTGATGTCGGGCTGATTCAGATACCCTAAAGCAAGCCCTTCTCCGCCAATATACAGCTCACCTGGCACACCAACAGGAACGGGGTTCATAGCTTCATCTAACACATAACAGCTTGTATTCTGAAATGGACGCCCAATAATTGCATGCTCACTCGGATGAGACACACGATTAAACGTCGACCAAATGGTAGTTTCCGTTGGACCATAAACATTCCAAACACATTGGCTAAGGTTTAATAGCTTTTCTGCTAAATCATAAGTCAAAGCTTCGCCACCAACTAAAATTTTTAGTGGCAACATTTTATTCGGCAGCACGTTCACCAGCATTTGGAATGTGCTTGGCGTTGCTTGAATAAAAGCATGCGGATGCGCTTGCACCAGGTTTGCCAAAAGCTTGGGATCTTTAGTCACCGCAAATGGCACCACATGAACCGTCGCCCCCACCAACAAAGGTGCAAATAATTCAAGAATTGAAATATCAAAGCTATACGGTGAAACCGCGATAAACTCATCACCATATTGCATGCCAAAACGACCTGGCACATCCAACAACAAATTTGCGATATTCCGATGGCGTATCATAACACCCTTCGGAACACCAGTTGTTCCTGAAGTAAACAATACATAAGCAAGCGCATGCTCATCTAACTGTGGACAAGGATTTACAATCGGCTCATCGCCCAGCTCATCGATATTAATAATCGTTTTTGTCTTATCATGGCGTGTTATGCTGCTTTCTGACACAATCACATCGATATCTGCTTCCTTTAAAATGGTACGAAGACGTGCGTCTGGCTGCGACAAATCGAGTGGTACAAAAGCGGCCCCTGCTTTTAATACCCCCAAAAGTCCTACCACCATATCTAAGCTTCGCTCAAGACATACAGCAATCAGCGATTGACGCGCTCGGCTCACATAAGGCTCTAAGGCATGCGCCAATTGGTTTGCTTTTTCATTGAGCTCAGCAAACGTCCAACGTACGTCCTCAAACACCAAGGCAGTTGCATGTGGTGTTTGCCGGGCTTGCGCCTCAAATAGTGCCGGCAGTGTGGTTAAATGCTTTGATGTGCTTGGGGCATCATTCCAGTCGCATATGAGTTGTTTTTGCTCTTCAGGCCTCAACCAGTAATGCATAAGTAATGCTTGCTGTGGTGCCTCTAAGACCGACTCAAGCAAACAGTTCAGATGCTCGGCCATAGCCCTGATAAACGAGTCACTAAATAAACTGGTACTATATTCAATACGGCCAGTTAACCCCTCAGGCGTTTCAGCAAAATGAAAGGTCAAATCCATTTGACTCACACAGTACTCATTCGGTATGAGCTTCGCTTCAATTTGACTTAAATTAAGTGCACTGTAGTCATCTAAGTGTTGGTAAATAAACATCACTTGAAACAGTGGGTGCCTACTGATATCACGCGCACTATTTAAGTCTTCCAAAATTTTCTCAAAGGCGACTTCTTGATGCTCGTAAGCCTTCAAACAAGCTGAATGGTTATATGCAAGTAATTGTATAAAATTGTCTATGTCATCAAACTGTTGGCGAATAGGAAGCATATTGACAAAAAAGCCACATAAACCTGCTAAATTTGCTTGCTGACGCCCATTCACCGGGACCCCAATGGCAAAGTCACGCTGTCTTGAATAACGAAACAGTAACAAAGCTAACCCAGATAATAATACCGTGAATAACGTAGTACTTTGCTGCTTACTAAACTGTTGTAACTTCTGGGTGAGTGTTGCACCAAAATCAAAGTAAACATTATCACCACCATGCTGCTCGACGGGTGGTCGGTCAAATTGGGTTGGCATATCCAGCGGTGGCAACTCTGCTAAGGTTTTCAGCCAATAAGTAAGTGCTTGCTCTGAGAAAGTCGCCTGCTCGCAGTAGTCTTTGTATTGATACGAAAGTGGAGGCAGGGTCACCGACTCCTGATGCACGTGTGCACGATACAAAACACTGAGTTCTTTGAGCAAAACACGAATCGACCAACCGTCGGTAATAATATGATGCTGGTTTATCCATAGCACATGGCGTGCTTCGCCAAGCCGATAAAGTGTAAATCGAGCAAGTGCATCATGATATAAGTCAAACAGTTGATGCGCTGCCTGATTCAGAGTTGTTTTTAATTCAGCTTCAGTGATGTCTTGCACAACCAATTTAAAAGGCACATGCTCACGTACAAACTGCTGAGGTTTGCGTGCATCATCAAACTTAAACCCGGTACGCAATGCTGCATGCCTCATATGTAAAGTATTTAGACTTTGTTCCAGAGCTGAATCATTTAATGGCCCGTCCAGCCTAAATACTACCGGCACATGATAGATACCTGGCTCATATTGCTCCAAGAACCAAAGCCTAGTCTGAGCCGAAGATAACGGATATTCAAGAGACTTTGTTTTTTGTAGCGACTGAATATGCTCGAGGAATTCTCCCAATTTTGGATAATGAAAAATAGCATGTGGTGAGCAATCAAGCTGCAGCGTTTCTTTGAGTGAAAGCATCACTTGATTGGCCGAGAGCGAATCCCCGCCCAGCTCAAAAAAATCACTTTCCAAATCAAGCTCAAAAACTCCTAGATGCTGCTTCCAACGTGAAACGACTGTATCGGTAACGCTCGAGTGCTCTTCTTGCGCGACCACAACTTCAGGAGTAATTTGTGGCTCAATCCAATATTTTCTCAAATCGAATGGGTAAGTCGGCAAAGGGATACGTTTGCCGGCCTGCGTCGCAAACTCAGCGTCTTTGGGCAACTCGCTTTCTGTGTCTACTTGCAGTAAAGCGCCTTCGATGATCTCTTGCGTACTGCGTGCAACTAAAAAAGTTTGGCAATCAAAAACCTCACGCCCCACTTGATAGGTAAAAGCAACATCATCAATTAATATGTGCGGATGCTGCTTTAAAAAAGTAACTAACTGTGTTTTCTGTCGTGACAGAGCCGACTCCGTTTTAGCAGAGAGCGGAATCACTCGATATTTTTCAGCTTCCACAGCTGATGCGCATGTCCGACGTTCAGGTGCTTCTTCAACAATCACATGTGCATTGGTGCCACCAATCCCAAACGAACTCACACCCGCACGCCTTGGCTCGCCCTCTTGATAGGACCAAGGAGCCAGCTCTGTCTGCACATAAAAAGGCGTATTTTCTAGATTAATTTGTAGATTTATCTGATTAAAATGCAACGTTTTTGGCAGCTTTTCGTGATACAAGCTGAGAGCAACTTTAATGAGTCCTGCAACCCCGGCTGCTGCATCTAAGTGTCCCATATTGGTTTTGACTGAGCCAATACCGCAATAAGGTTTTGGCACATCGGTTTGCTCAAAGCCATCAATTAACCCTTGCAGCTCAATTGGATCTCCCTGCTTTGTGCCTGTGCCATGTGCTTCAACATAAGAAATGGAGCGAGGGTCTACACCAGCTACTGCGAGTGCTTCCGCAATCACAGCTGCTTGCCCTTCTGAGCTCGGTGCGGTGTAGCCCATTTTATGCGCACCATCATTATTAAGCGCAAAGCCTTTAATCACGGCATAAATGTGATCTTCACTGGTCACGGCTTCTTCAAGGCGCTTCAGTACCACAACACCCACACCATTGCCTGGCACTGTCCCCGAAGCACTCTCATCAAATGCACGACAATGTCCATCGGGAGATAAAATCATACCCTCTCGATACACATAGCCAGCCTCAAGAGGCATATCGATATGCGCAGCACCAGCAATCACCATATCACTCTGGTAATTTAGTAAACTCTGACAGCCTTCACTGATTGCAACCAGCGACGTAGAACAACCCGACTGAATACTATAACTGGGCCCAGTAAAATTAAATTTATACGCCGCACGCGTACTTAAAAAATCGCTGCCGTTATTTAAGTTGAGCTGGAAAGTCCCCACTGATGCATCCACCTCTTGGTTATCTTTGAGATGACGTAAATAGTAACTATTTAGACTCAACCCAGAGCTTCCGGCAAAGATACTAATGCGCCCAGCTGTTTCTTCACTGCAATACCCCGCATGCTCAAGTGCTTCCCAACAACACATTAAAAACAGACGATGCTGTGGATCCATCGTTTCCGCGTCTCGCGGTGAAATACCGAAAAAGGCAGCATCAAAAAGCGGTGCATCCTTCAATGCCCCTTTGGCTGTTACGTAATTTGGATTCGATAGCTCAGTCGGTGCAATACCCGCAGCTAATAACTCTTCGTGCGTAAAAAATCGAATCGTCTCTCGACCTTCAACCAAGTTATTCCAGTACTCGTCTACCGTGCTCGCCCCTGGAAACCGACAAGCCATCCCGATAATTGCAATCTCATTACTCATACTATTTCCCGCCTTTTTCTTGCTCGCAATTTTGCCCGTGCAACGCGAGAACTTCCCACAACTTCATCTTGCTGCTTTGAAAACTGTTTTGCTAAATCCTGAATCGTTGGCGTTGAAAATAAAGTACTAAACGCTATTTCTTGATTAAAAAACGCTTCAAGCCGTTGGTGTAATTGCATGAGCAAAAGCGAATTTCCACCCACATCAAAGAAATTATCCTCAAGCCCAATCGCATCCACCTGTAATACTTCCATCCAAATACTCAAGATGTTCTGCTCTATCTCGGTTTTTGCACGACTTGGCACGTGCTGAGACTCGGTCAATTTGTCTTCTGCTGTCGGTGTTGGCAGCTCTGCTTCGCTCACTTTCCCATTGATGGTGAGAGGAATAACGTCTAAAGGCACAAGAAAACTAGGAAGCATGTAAGCTGGCAAGTGTTGCTTTAGATGCTTTGCAATCAAAGCCTTACTGACCGTGCTTCCTTTCTCCAACACATAATAGGCAACCAACCAGCTTTTCTCAGTATGAATAACAACTACAGCCTGCCGTACACCATCACACCCTAAAAGCACAGACTCTAATGCCTGTAGCTCAATACGGTACCCTCTGAGCTTGAGCTGTTTATCGGTGCGCCCCAGCAGCTTTAAATCACCACTTGGCAGGTAATATGCTAAATCTCCCGTCCGATAGAGGGTGGCATGATTGGTCTTATGTGACGCAAACCGATTGGGAATAAAGCTCGCTTTGGTCCGTGTGCCTTGATTTAAATAGCCCAGTGCAACACCTGGTCCACTGATGTAAAGCTCCCCCACCATGCCAAAAGGCAGTAAGTTCTGTGCACTATCCAAAATATAACAAGCAGCTCCAGAAATAGGCTGGCCAACCGGAATCGTTGCCTCTACATCAGCAGGCTCGCTCATCTTATAAAACGTCGAGAACGTGGTACTTTCAGTTGGGCCATAGCCATTGGTGACACTAAACTCTGAACTTCCTTTAGCCAACACCTGCTTTACCAATCGGGGCTTCGCCGGCTCACCGCCGACATATAACGCTTTTAGAGAGGCAAAGACACTGTCATCTCGGCTACTAATTTCATTAAATAAACCAGCAGTTAAATAAGCAATGGTAATGGCATTCTTTTGCAGAAATGCTTTCAGCTTTGGGGGATCAAATAAAATATCTCGGTCTATGACATAAGAAGCCGCACCATTTAAAAGTGCACCCCAGACCTCAAAGGTCGAAGCATCAAAAATCAGCTTAGAAGCTTGCAGTACACGATCCTCTGGCATAAAGCGTACATAGTTGGTCTCTTTGACTAAGTTAACAATGCCTTGATGGGTCACTTGCACGCCTTTAGGCTCACCCGTAGTCCCTGAGGTATACATGACATATGCTAAGTCTTCGGGCGTACTCAACCTCTCTAAATTAGCGCAAATATCAGACTTACTCTCTGAAATTGTCACGACTTTCGTGTCTAACGCCGGTAATTTTTGCTTGGTCGCGGCATCAACCAATACACATTGAACTCCCGCATCATCCAGCATAAATCGAATACGTGATATTGGATCGCTTGCATTCAAAGGTAAAAAAGCCGCCCCCAGTTTCAATGTCGCTAAAAACGCAACATAGGCTTCAAATCCCGACGCCGTACATACGCCAACCACATCACCTTGCCTCACCCGGTTACTCAGCACATGTGCAAGTTGATTGGCCTCTTGATTAAGTACTGCATAACTAAAAGAAGCACCATTCACCCAAACAGCTATGGCATACGGTGTGGTTTCAGCAAACTGCTCTACCCATTGGTTAAGTGTAAGTGCTTTGCCCTCAATCTGGTTTTTTCGAACTGACATTGTCGCATGGCGCAGCAAAGCACTTTCTTCCTGCTTAGACAGTAAGTTTAACTGAGAAAGAGGCTTGCTGGGATGACTGGCAACCGACTGCATCAGTGTTTCTAAATGTGCTGTTTGCAACGTTTCTCGAGCCCACACATCAAGCCGCGCACCATCAGCTGAAATCTGAAACACCAATGGCATATCAAGTTCAGAAATTGTCATATCATCACCGATAACCACCCCATAGCAAGCAGTACAATCATAGCCTTTTATTTGAGGGTAACGTGTGCATACGTCATTTAAAGGCAATGATTTCTCTTGTAAAAATTTAAACTTCGCTTCGACTACTTTGACGGCAGCATCAAATGGTGCTTGCATATCAAGTGTGAGGGCAAATGGCTTAAAAGGTGAAACTAAGGGAACCAGAACGGGTTGTGTTTCTTTCAGTAAAACACCGACTTCTGGGTTATCACTCACCCGAGACAAATACACCAAGCAAAGTGTTAGGAGCTTTGCCTCATTCGATAAAGGACTCACATACTGTCTGAATGCCTGCTCTACCTGAATAGAAGCCATCCGTTTTAAGGGTGCGGTACTTCTCTCATGTAGTGGTAAAACCGTTGCTTTAAATTGGCTGAGTTGCTTCACCCAAAAAGCTTCTGACACACTAAGATTACTACTCAACTGCTGAAAAAAATGCGCTTTGTTGACGCTCGAAAGCGTAAGTTGCAGCCCAGGGACTAGTTGATGCCTTTGTACCAATGCCTCTAAGCTATAAGGTTTTCCGGTCACATCTAGCACTTTGGTAATCAAAACATCGTAAGTTCCTGTTGCAATACGAAGCCCTGCTTCTGAAAAGGTTTGTACAACGCCCGGTGCATCAAAAGACTGTATCTCAGTCTCAGAAAGCCCGGTCACAACATATAACTGATTGTCTATTATCCACTTGAGACTACTGAAACGATTAGAGTACTGACCAAATTGCAATGCCCTAAATAAGGTATATAGTGTGCTCGAAGGCTCTGCCCAATTAAGCCAACCATTACCTACCGGCTTTTCAAAACGTCCATAGTAACTACGCTTACTTAAATCTTGTGGCACTGGAGCCATACCAGAACTCAGCTCGTCTAAGAGTTCAGAAAAAGTAGTTTGCGCGGCAAGGTAGGCTTTTAAGTTGAGTGTAACCGTGGTGTCATCAGCACTAACCGGAAAGGTTTTCTGCTTAAAAACTGCCCCTGCATCCACCGTTTCAACGACCTCGTGCCAGGTTATGCCATGGGTCTGCTCGTTTTTTAAAATAGCCCACGCTGTTGCATGAACTCCAGCATAACGAGGCAGCAATGCATCATGATAATTAATAGCAAAATGCGTCGGCAACTCAAGCCATATTTTAGGAATAATCTGATGGTTAATAATACTAAATAAGTAATCTATCTTTTGACCGAAAGCGAAAGAGCTTGCCTCATCCAAAGACACAAACCATGGAACATCATTTTTGAGCGCCCAATTTTTAACGTGACTGTCACTTGAGATAATACAATAAACCGCATGGCCTTTTGCTAAAGCTTGCTCAGCGCAGCTGGTGACTAAACTAGTCTCTCCAACAAATATACAACGAAAACTAACACTTTCCAGTAATGAATCCATACAACACCAACTGTCTACAACATGTAATACTTCTCCGAACAGGTTTATGGTAAAGTAACTGACCATATTCAATCCACCGTAGAAAGTACGTAATTTTTATCGAAGTATCGTTTTATGAATACCTCTAATTTTCGAGCCACATTAGCCGTTTTTGCTGCAGCACTCTTTTTCTTTTATGAATTCATGCAAGTGAACCTCTTTAATGCATTAAACCCAGGATTAATTCAAACCTTCCATATCTCTGGCAGCACACTAGGCACTTTATCTGCCGTTTACTTCTATGCCTCAGTTTTATTTTTATTTGCTGGCGGTGTCTTAATAGATTTTTTCTCGGTTAGAAAAATCATGCTCCAGGGCATGCTTTGCTTGATTGTTTGCACCTTGGGTTTTGGCTTATCAACCGCGATATGGCAAGTGATTGTCGTGCGTTTCATTATGGGGGTTGCTGGCTGCCTCTCTCTCACTTGCGCGGTAAAGCTTGCTTGCCAGTGGTTTCCCCCTAACAAACTCGGGACTGTCATCGGTGGCGTCGTTGCCTTTACCATGTGTGGCGGCATTTTGTCGCAAACCCCAATCACGTTCTTGATTGACCATGTCGGTTGGCGCCAAGCATTAATGCTAGACACAGCGCTTGGTCTTTGCTTATTTGTGATTATGCTATGCTTTGTCAAAGAAAATACTCAAGCACAAACTGAGCCATTCACGCCCTTAGCTGACATCAAAACAACAGTTAAAAATACTCAAAACTGGCTCGGCGGGATTTATATGCTGTTTATGAATGCCCCGATTCTTGTCCTTGGAGCAATGTGGGGCAGCCTCTATTTAACCCAGGCACGCATGCTGAGTCGCGCACAGGCCTCTCTTGTATTAAGTATGATTTTTATCGGCATGATTGTCGGCGCCCCCCTCATGGGGAGGCTGTCTGACCAAATGGGCAAAAGGCGACCACTCATGACACTCGCCGCACTTTCAGCAACAATCACGATTGTGTTTATCATGTATAGTGGTGATTTAGCCTTGCCAACGCTCATACTCTTATTTGGTTTGCTTGGGCTATTTGGTAGTGCCCAAGTTCTCGCTTACCCGCATATCGCCGAGAACAACTCATCTACTCTCATTGCCAGTGCTGAGGGACTGGCCCAAACCATTATGATGTGCGGTGGCTTGTTACAGCCACTCTTTGGTTATCTATTAGAGCTGCGCTGGACACACACCATGCATGGGCAAATGCCGCTGTACAGCGGCAGTAATTTTCATGATGCCTTATGGCTACTCCCAGTAGGATTTACTGTTTCTGGCTTAGTCACGCTCTTGATGACGGAAGTCGCAACGCCCGATATAAATCCCAACTCCCATCTCGGCAAGCGCTTGAATCAATCCTGAGCGCGTAAACACCTGAAGCTTTGCTTTTAAGCTATCGATTTGTGCCTCAATGGTTCTAACTGAACGTTGCCGCTCGTCTGCAATTTCGCTAGCAGAGTGCCCTGTGAGTAAGCCAACCGCGCATTGCAACTCTCTTTGTGTTAACACTACTTCTTTTTTTTGATGGCAAAAACGAAACTTCTTAGTGTTTCCCATCACAGCGCTCAAAAAACCAGTTTCATCTACTCCTTGAAGTTGATTCTGTGCCACATCCTGAGATTTAGCTGGCCTGACAATCTTTTCATATTCCGCATTTTTAATAATACGACGCGCTTGGTCTTTAAATGACTTGGCAAAAATTTGCAAAAGCTCTATGCTGCGTTGATAGTTACGCAAGTAATGATTACTTTCATCTGAAGTAAACCAAAAGACTTCTCGGTAACTTTCATAATTCTCGACATACAAAATACCATCGCCGATATTAAAGAAACTTTTACAAGAATCAAAAATTACACTGTCACCATTTTCAGAAACCATGCTCGAAGTAAAATTAATCCCAGCCGGCAGATTATCTACCGTATCATCACCACCCAACAGGTGAAAATTATTGGCGTAAAAATACGACATCCACTCTGGCTGATTGGTTAGTTTGACCTTTTGATTATTATTATAAATTTTTTCGTAGGTGAACTCTTTGATTTTTAGATATTCATCTAGAGGTTTTGCAATGTCTCGGATATCACTCGACGTTTGATACATGATATGTCCGGGCTTTGGAATCATATTTTTCGACATACCAACACGCCTACTTCTTAAAACATGCTCAATAAATTACACGTTTTTAACTGCCTTGTATAGTTCAGACTGGCTCCATAGAGCCCCGAATCAGACTCTTTGTTATCTCTTCTTCTTGCGTGCCTCTTTTCTTAGAAAAAATAGACAAACAACACTGCCTGACACTGACAAACTGTTCAGGGTTTGCTTTGATGCGCTGAATCGATTCCGGGCGAGTTCTCTCAGACCAACGACAGCCAAGAATACTGGCAGCAAGCCCTGCGGACAAGACATATCCTAGAGCAACGCCGTAAATCTCCATCTTGGTATACAGCCCCAAATAACCCGCTGCCCCGACTCCAAACAACATACACACCGAAGAGATCATGGACGCAACTTTTGCATCACCCAAGACCCGCAGTTGCTGCAACATAGAAAATCGTGCTGCATCCAAAGCGCAGCCGGCAAACATTAGTGGGGCTAACTGTGTCAAAGTGTCACGGTACTCTTCATCATGGTTGTTTTGAATATCAGCAAGAAGGGTTGGATACGCAGAAAAAAAGATCATAACTGGCAAAATATAACCGAGCAAAGCCGCCAAACTCACTCTCCCCGATCGACTGGCATTTTCAAACTGATTCGCACCCATCGCGCGACTAATCTCTTGCGCTGCAGTTTGCCCAAAAGCAACTTGCAATAAAACAGAGAAAATAGATAGCTGCATAATTGATGAACATGCCGCCTGTGAATTTACGCTGAGCATACCCGCATAAACAGTTAACATAAATTGCATGCCTGTTTCTGTCACCATGCCAAGCAAAATCGTACGGCTAAACCCACGAATTTTCTTGAGCTGCCCAAAATAAGGCTGCCATGACTGACAAAACTTGAAAAACTGAAAATCTTTCAGGTGTGAAGATTTGGCAAGATAGGTGGTATAGCTCCCAGCCGATAAGTACTCATTTAAGACCGCTCCCGCTAAAACACCAGTACTGCCAAGCTTTGGAGCACCAAAAAGTCCAAACGCGAGTACCCCTCCAGCAGTCGTTGATACCGCAAAGTTTGCAAGCCCCATCGTCATGGCGGGTTTAGTGCGTTTAAATACAAACATCACTTCACTTGCCGTAATACGCGCTAAGTTTGCAGGGACTGCGGTCGCATAGAGTCTAATAAAACGACCTGCAATAGCAGCAACATCTTGATGCTGATGGAAAACATGGGTGAATATCGACTTTGAATACACCATGGGAAGAATCAGGCAAGGTGCTGCCACTGCTGACGCAATTAAGCCATTGCCGTAAACTGCCGCAATGTGTTTTCGCCGATCTGTAAGCTCACTGTCTGCAACATGACGTTTAGTCAGTGCATTTAATTCTCCCAGCTCTTCTCCCGCCACAATGCTCATAGCAAGTAGCGGTGAAATACCAAAACAAATCAATGCATTGATATAAGAAGTAATCAATGTAATAGCTGCAAGATTCTCATCACTATGGTCAACATGGCTTAGCAAATAGACCATCGCCACCATCTCTAGTGGAAAAGTATAAGAAGCAGCCGTTTGCCAAGATAGCCTCGATAAAGTTTGAAAATGCTCCCAATACGGCGTAACTTCTTCAGATGCACCTACTCTTTCACTGTCGAGCATTTCATTGATCCTTTGTAATGAATCCCAAGCAACTGATTGCGTTGGTTACGTACGTTATGTATCAGACTCCCATCTGGGTTTAAGCCTTTATAAACCAGAGCCATAAGCTCGTCTAAGATAAGCTTTGCTTCGGGATGCTCATCAATGGCACGTAATATTCTGAAATAAATCATCTCACGAGGTGTTTGGGTTTCTTTGGTGTCACCATGTCCACAGCCAGAACCTTCGGTGAGCAAGTTATTTTGACGCACATAGGCAATGATATCCGACTCACGCACGTCAAAAAGCGGACGAATCAAGCGAATATTCCCTTGGTTTGCGTTCAGCTTTTGCATAGGTGGATCGTCTGTTGCAGCAACGCCGTCTGCTACCAATGCTTCAAGGCGCTTGAATATGGCTGGCTCAGCTTCTGATGGCATAAAATTTGGTGTAAGACGGTCAACTAAATTGCTAAACTCTGAGTGCGAAAAATGAGTATGCTCATAGTCCCAGCGATCGATATACATCAAGGCTGACTTCAAAAAAGAAGCAATTGCATCCAGTGCATGTTGCCCAAACACTACGGCATCTACACCTCGCTCTTTGGCAAAGTTTTCTAGACAAATCGCCTTGGTGTTATAACAAAAGGTACACGGGCTCAAAACACGACTGGCAAAGTGTTGGCTGTCACTCAGCATCTCAAGGTTTTTATTGAGCTTAATCGTAGATAAACGCTCCGGCTGCCGATACTGATTTGGTACAATCACCTCCGCTTCATGAAACCCTAAAGTTTCTGCCATTTGCTTCACTTTGTCACCCCAACCTGCTTCGTAGCCCATATCTACAATGGCAGGTAACACACAATAGCCAAGCTCTCGTAAGACAAGCATGGTAAATAAAGAATCTTTACCGCCAGAGTACGCAACAATGACTTCTTGGCCAGGCTCTAGCAGATGATAATTTGAAATGATATGTTTGGTTTGCCAAAGCACATGCTCTGGCATGGGGGATAAATCTAAACTCATACAATGCCCTCTACAATCTCCATGACTTCTTGCCATGCTTCTGTTTGACTCAGCTGGTTACGGTCAAATGATTTTGGATTAATTGGTAATTCAATAGGTATCGCCGCAACGGGAGAAACATACTCAACATTTTTCTTTTGCATAATTGTGACAACCACACCATCTGGTTGTATCAATGACTCATGAAAAACATGCTTCGGCACATCATAACTCTCTCCGGGATAAACATCCTCGGTGTGCGTCACAACCATATCCACCGTATCTATAATCCTGCTCTGTTCTAACGAACAGTTGTCTTGCTCACAAATGGCAGTGATAAGCTTATGTGTTCCGAGAGGATTGGCCTGGGGCTGATACAAAACATTTCTGATATATCCTTTTAGGACTCTGCTGGTAAGATCAAATACATGAGTATGAGCGAAGGGCCCGCCTGTTGCTTGCATGGGCAAACCAGGCCGCCACACATGCATAAACAAACCGTCTGCAGCATTTTCTTGCTGGCCCAAGGCAAGTCGCATCATACCAACTGGTTGTGCCTGGATGATGGCACCTGACGCTCGAAGTGTTTTTAAGTGTTCAATAAGATAAGAAACTATCGTTTTAAAATCTTGACTCAGTAAATCTGTGGCAAACATGAAGGTAATTTTTCAGTAATAGTGCATCAAATACTACCACCACAGCCTATTTAACACCACAACCTGATTAAATAACCGACACAAATGCTTTAAATTTAGTATGCTTCTTACGAGTATACTGTTCTGGGTAAATCGCATTAAGGAGCAAGGTGGATTTAATAAAGCAGCTGTGGCTATGCTTTTATCAAGTCAAACTTACAAGTCCATATAAGGCCCTAGGGTGTAATTAAAATATTTTCAATAAGATTATGGACGAATAGAAGAGCCCCCGCCGCCGCGTTTACCAGCAGCCTCAAGTTTTTTGCGCATCGCTTCGATGTCTTCTTGCACCTCGGTAGGCAAATCTTTGTATCTAAAAAAACGAGACTTCCATTCATTGGTGCTTGTCGCTGGCTTGGTTTCAGGCTTCTCTGCAGAAGCAGGTTTGGGAGTGTCTGCTGCTTTAGGTGTGCTGTCGTCTCTCTTAGTTACAACAACGCCGGATTTAGGCTGCTCAGCCTCATCTGGCTCTACTTTTTGTTGCTTCTGAACCTGCTGCTCAGGAGATAGCCCCCTCCCTTCCACAGCTTCTTGAAACTCTCCCGCAGGAGCAAGAGTGAGTGCTTTAATATCGTCTTGCAAACTTGGTGTGGGGACAAGAGTCATCGCTGCAATATCTTTTTGAAACTCTCCCTCAGGAAGTAGGTCCATCTGTCTGATAGCCTTTTGAGTTAAGAGGATCCGCCCAGGAAGTTTGCTTTTTTCTGAGTTCAAAAATAAATTTCGCTCCTCTGCACTGTTAAAATTAAGAGTAACCACCACTTTGTCATTACTCATTTTCTCTATCGTCGCACGCGGGCGGCCGAACCAATAATTATAGGTATCAGTTTTTTGATTTAAGGTGTCCATCACGGCCCGATACTTCTCTTGCTCTTGGGGGGTATTTCGGTAAACCAATTTCACGTTAGGCGGCAAATTAACTCCTTGCGGTAAATTTAAACTCTCTGCTTGTAAAAATAGCTTTCTTTCCTCTTCACTCTCAAATTTGAGTGCTACCGCGACCCGCCCATCATGTAGTTTACTCGCTGTTGCACGCGAGCGCCCCAGTAAATAATCCAACATACCGATTTTCCTGTTAAGCGCTTTCATCAATGCCTGATATTTTGCTGTTTCTTCTGGTGTATCTTGGTAAATCAGCCTGATATCAGGAGATAAACTCACTCCCTCTGGTAGCCTAGTACGTTCAGCATGTAAGAATGTTTTTCTTTCCTCTTCACTCTCAAAACTAAGCGCTACTCTTACTTTATTGTGACTCTGCTCAGCTATCGTGGCACGTGGACTACCAAACCAGTAATTGTATCGTCCCCTCTTCCAATTGAGTGCCTCAATGAGTGCCTGATATTTCACTTTTTCTTCTGGTGTATCTCGATAAATCAACTGTAGGTTCGGAGGTAAGTTTACGCCTTGAGGCAAGTGTGCCCGCTCTGCTTGTAAAAACGATTTTCTTTCCTCTTCATTTTCAAAATGCAGTGCTATCGTCACCTTATCGTCAGTTTCTTCCTTCACCGTTGCACGAGGACTTCCGAGCCAGTAATTAAAGACGTCCACCTTGCGGTTGAGCGCTTGCATCAAGGCCCGATATTTTAATTTTTCATGCTCGTTGTTCTGATAAACCAATTGAATATCAGGAGAAAGACTCACACCGCGGGGTAAGTGATGACGCTCGGCTTGGAAAAAAGCGTCTCTCTCTTCTTCACTTTCAAAAGTAAGCGCTATCATGACCCGACCGTCGGGCATCTCTTTCAGTTTAACATTCGGATTTTCAAGCCCAAACAGGTAGCCCAAAAACCCCTTTCGCTTTTCAAATGCATTCAATAAGGCCTGATAATTAGTTTTTTCTTTATCGTCACCCTGATAGATGAGCCCTACGGTAACTGGCATCAGATTACCCTCCACGCACTATAATAACGCAAAAAACTCACTCTGTTTAATTATAGAACAATTAAGGAATTCTGCAGAGAGTGGGCTCGCTTAAAAGATAAAATATGTTACAATATGATTATTTTTAAACTTTTTATCATGAAGCAACCCACTCACAAAAAGCCCCCTGAAAAAAGAGCGCTCAGGAAAAACCCACAAAAAAACAGCGTGATTTTTAACTCATCTCATGTATACAGTGCAAATAAAAGTCAACAGACTACAGTGCTTCCTAATAGGCACGCTTTCTTTCCGCTGGGTGCCAAGTTTATGAAATCACTCGCCAAGCAAAACAGAGCGTATCATTACCAAAGTAACTCGTCCCAAGGTAATTTTGCAGATATAGAAGCAGAGTACATCGAAATTAAGCCGGTGGCAGCACTTCAAGAACCAGGGCAAACTGCTTACTGGGGAGCATTTGCAAAAAAAGAAATTAGAGGTCCAATTCGACTCGGAGAATACTTCGGCTGTGTAACAGATGTTCCCAAAGAAGGCTCTAAAAAAGAGAAAAAATTATCCAATCATGAGTTCTATAACAGTTTTCAACTCAGCGCGACCAAAGCCTTAGTGCCTGAAGAAAAGGAAGAATTTTGGCCCAGAAAGGCGAACTGTGCACCTTGCGAGCAAGTCGCAAATATTGTGATGCAGCGCTCAGGGAATCGCGTTTTTTATGCAGTGCCCCCTGGCGTCATCATTCCACCAGGCCATCAACTCTTACCTTTTTATGGAGAAGAGTATAGCTTTGAGTCCAAAGTTTTTTTGAATCCAACCGATACTGACGAAGAATCAAGCGCAAAATTGAAAAATTACACCTATGAAACCAAAAAAATAAAACTTGAGCCTCGGTTACTCGAGATTTTAGGTATTGAAAATTCACCTGAATTTTCTAAACCTTCCATAAGACATTTAAGCGAAGATACAGTAAATCTCCCACTCCTCGCACATGGACAAAGAGGGCAAGTGTTACCACAAAAGCAGCAAGAGAACCCTACCCTACTGCATTTGGCCTGCTGGATGGGCCGTATTCAGACCTGCCATACACTCACATCAGCAGGGGCAAACCTTAATCAGTATACGAGAAAAACGGGGCTCACACCGATTCACGCCATTGTCTTATCCCCTCATTACAGAAGTACTGCTGAAAAAATGGCACTAATAGCGCACTTAAAAGCTCATGGCGCAAGCCTTCTGTTGCAAGATGAAGAGGAGCAGTCGGTACTCCATTTAGCAATTCAAACGAAACAATTTGAGCTCGCAAACTACTTGTTAACCCTCGAGCGGGACCTAACTTCTCTTGTTAATGAAGACGAACAAGACTTTTTTTTATATGCAATTTCTACCGGCTCAGCAGAAACAATCGAAGCACTTGCGCCTGCCATCCCCCCTAAATTCTTAAGCACATATGTAAATGAGTCGGACTCTCTTGTTAAAGCGCTCAAAAAATTACGCCGCACCCTGCCCTCTCGGCAGTTTGAAAGGCTTGAAAATACTGTCATGAAACTGTGTGAAGACAAAAAACCCACTTTATACGAGCAATTACTCGAGCACTTTAATCCAACAAGTCACTCAACACACCTCAATCTTTCCTGTTAGGCGACAGAGTCAAACCAAGCGAGGAGCTAGAAGAGCTTGTGGTACTTGGTGGCTCTTTGTTTTCATCTACAAAAAAATGGAGCGTTCCTACTTTCCGTCTTTTAAACTTCCAATTTGCATACGGGCTGCTATAGGGGCCATCATCTGCCCCGGGCTTTTCCTCTTGTTCTGTCTTTACCTTCAAATCAAGATGAGTACGCTTTGGCCTGGGCACCTCCAGCGCCTCAGCCTGTAAAACTGCTGCCTGTTGCTTGTACTTTGTAAGTACATTATTTGACTCTCTTTTCGATGCTTCATCCGGATATAGCTGAACTGCTTGCTCCATTTTGGCTATCGCAGCTTGATTGAGATCTATTGTACGCTGTAAGGCAGTTGAGGCACTCTTTGCAAAAGCATACATAAACCAAGCTTGCTGCTTACAATGTATCCCCCAATCAAAATAGATATCTGCAAGTTTCTTTTTTGAGTACTTCGGCGAGTCTAAAAACTCGGAACTCAAACGACTGAACTCTGTAGAAATCCGCCGTGCTTCTTCAAGGATGGCGTTTTTTTCACTTTCGTTGACAGGTAAAACGTGTCCGCCTGGTGCAAACATTCTGGCGTCTAGATTTTGGCTGTCTTTGGCACACTTTCTGTACTCTTCTTCTTTATACATACAAGGATTTTAGTGAAGTAAACATTATTAAAGCACAGGTTACACTACTTTATATTTACGCGAAATCCATTGGCCAAAAAAAAGTCAATCGATTGATCTTATAAATCAATTAGTGCATAATTTTTTCTGCTTAGCTGTTGCAAGCAACTCGACTCACTAACAACAGGCTTTATTTTCAAAATTAGGGACAATAAACATGCAAAATAATAATAAATCCAAGTATCTTGCACTTACTCTTTGCCTTCTTCCATTAGGAACACAGGCGGCAGCAAACTGTAAAGTTGCGGCTACCGCGTGCGAAGTTGAAAAAATAGTCACGAAAAGGTTAGCAGCAGCACCTCAGCCCAATAATGCTCTTCCTGCAAGCCTCGTAGTCACATCAAAAATTACAGGGGTTAGTAACTTCATACCAGAAAAAAGAAATGGACGCTCAGACTATACAGGCAGCGCGACCTTAACCTTAGAGATATACAATGGAACCAGTGATACTGTGGATGTCACTTGCTCAGGCGCGTCCCCTGCTTACTTAAAGTATTATGGTTATAGTGGTCGTAATATCACCGCCTCAAGCAATACAGAACTCACACCAACACCATCCGCAGCAGCAACACCACCGGCATTAAGTATTACAGCTGCAGCTGCGACAAGCGTGTCAAGCTCTGCAGATACGGCCACTACAGCAGTGACTGCGTTTTCTCCTGACACCCTTTGGAGTGTCACTATGACAGGGCAATATCTATGTACGATAACGCCAGTAGACACAAACTATGAGGAAGTTACTGTTCTCGTGCCAGTCAGCTTTGATTCGTAAATCTGTCAAACATAAAAGACTGGGTCTGTAAGGCCCAGTCTTTTAGGCGGGAATAGTTGATGTATAAATATAAGATATTCTTCATATTATTTTTTTATGTGTCGAAAGCTATATCAAGCCCATTAATATTTGGTGTAGGCGCTGGTTATGAAGAGATTCACGGCTTAATTAGCGATCAAGTGAATAATGTCCTTACTCGAATAAGCTTAGCAAAAGAAGTATCCATGTGGAATATTACAGAATCCAGTAGAGTATATGTAGGATTTGAGGTTGCAGCTCGAAACGGATTTTCGGGTGCATTAGATATTTCTGATGCAATACAAGATGAGATAAGCGGTCCAACCCCTATCGCAATGGCAAGTCCAGAGCTTGAATTCTTAGTGGCAGCTCGAGCAACTACGGGAAACAGGAGCGTGCCTTATATTCTCGCCAAGTTTGGCGCTAATTTTAGTGTTCTTAAATTTGATAGAGCTGACTTGATGAGCTCAGACATCAGTAATTTGTTAGGCTTTATTGGACTAGGTTATACGTTAAGTGAAACCAGTGACATTCATCTGCTTGCAACTGGCTCAAGGCCTCTCACTAAACTGTACTTTGATGGACGACTCTATTCTATTGATAACCCATATACTCAAAAAGCACTTTTGGTTGAGTTTGTTAAAGCCTTCTAAATTCCTATAATATGACGCATATTTAATTAAAAAAAGCTCACTATGATTAACCCACTCAAAAAACATCCAATCACACAGTCTAATGGTGAGGTCTGGCCTCACACTATGTTTCTTAAGGCGTGTATCGAGCAGGCCAATATTACCATTGGTGAATACAGTTACTACAACGACTTTGATGCCGGTTTAATAGATGTACGACAAAAATTACTTCCCTATTTACATCCTTCTGCCCCTGAACAAGTCATCATTGGAAAATTTGTCCAAATTGCTCATGGCTCTCAAATTATAACCTCTAGCGCTAACCATCAAATGAGCGGATTTAGTACTTATCCATTCTGCGTATTCGGTGAAGCTTGGCAAAGCGCTTATCAACCTGAATGGCCCGCCAAAAGAGATACAATCATTGGTGATGATGTTTGGATAGGGCATCAAGCTTTGATTATGCCAGGGATCACCATTGGTCCTGGAGCTATTATTGGTTCGGGAAGTGTAGTCACCAAAGACGTCGCACCCTACACCATCGTTGCAGGTAATCCTGCTAAACTCATTCGAGAACGCTTTGATAAAGCAACCGTTGAGGCTTTATTAGAAGTTCAGTGGTGGCATTGGCCAATTGAAACCATTACCAAAAACCTCAAACATATTACGGCAAGCGATATTGGGCAACTGAAAAAAATACATGATTAACCAAGACAAATGGAATAAATTAACCGAATGGATGCTTAAGCTCGAGATTAAAGAGTCAGATCTTGTTGAGAAATTTATACTTGGTAGTGGCAAAGGCGGACAAAACTTACATAAAACTGCCTCTACTGTTTATTTAAAACACCTTCCATCCGGTATAGAAGTAAAGTGCCAAGACACGCGATTTCGAGAAGAGAATCGCTATTTCGCAAGACAGAGACTCTGTGAAAAGCTGCATGCTTCTTTAAGTCATGAAAAAAGTAAATTACAGCAAGCAATTGAGAAAAAAAGACGTCAAAAGAGGCGCCGCTCGAGACGCTCCAAACAAAAAATGTTAGATGAAAAATTGATGCGGGGACAGCTCAAACAACTCAGAAAAAAGCCAGATTAAATCCAATAGAGGCAGGCTCGAAAGGCACGCACTAAGAAGATCGGCTGCCTCACTTTTATAGCCGTTATTCCGCATTAACTTTTTGAATTAAATTTTTCGCGTGATCTATTGACACAGATCCCTGATTTTGATCTATTACTGCTTTTTCTGAGGCAGAAATGGACGCGACCCAATTTGACGTAAAACGTTTGGACCACCTA
>JASBUZ010000054.1 GCA_030147635.1 Gammaproteobacteria bacterium | reverse complement strand
TAGGTGGTCCAAACGTTTTACGTCAAATTGGGTCGCGTCCATTTCTGCCTCAGAAAAAGCAGTAATAGATCAAAATCAGGGATCTGTGTCAATAGATCACGCGAAAAATTTAATTCAAAAAGTTAATGCGGAATAACGGTTTTAAGGCTGGACGAAGATGCCGATAGTATTCGGCATACGAAGTACAAGTTTCAAGATTTGCATCCTGGTGGCCCAAAAGAAGGCATGTCAAAAACAAGGAGTGTTGCGGAAGGAGTAGGGCAGTTTGTTGCCTATGTAGCAGATTTATTCACTGCGACGCCATTTGATATGACAACGGTTACCATTCATCGAGATCAAGCAGGAAAGCCACGTCATGTGGTTGCACATAAAGAGTGTAAAGCGTGGCCTGGTAACGAGGCATTGATTGAAATTACAGATGGGAATGGGGTGCGTCAAGGTGTGATTTATACCAGTGCAATCCCAAGCACAAAATTTTGGAGGGACATGACCGTTGCAAAACTGACGCTCCCTGTTTCCCTATATAGTGACGTTTCAGTTTCAATTGCTGAAGATAAGCTAGTTGAAATGGAAGATGCAGCTTTGAAACGACTTATGGTAGCGCAAAATAAGTCTATGCGTTTTACACCTAACGAGCTTCAAGAACTTGATGTGCCAGTTGCCATGCTTCTGTCATCTGCAGGTTTTAATACGGAAGATACACGTTCCCAGGTGGTTGAGTTTTCAGTAGATGGTCAGTTTGATACAGATGCAATTGTCCAAAAGCATATTGAACAAGACCCACATGCAATCGAGTTTTATTATTGTAGCCGAGCTGCGCGCTTATTAGTTGATAAAATGCGATCTATTCGAGAGAAGGTGCCTGAAATGTATGAGGGGGATGCCAAAATGCAGAAACTCTGGCGCTTTGTGACCAGTCAGGTGCCAACTTATGAGGCGGTTAGGGCGTGTCGTCAAGAGTTTGCAGAGCAGCTTGCAGCGCTCAAATTCACTTCTTCAGAAGTAGAGCTTTTTAGTAAGTACCTTCATTATGCAAGAATCGCAAATGAAGCTTATAAAAATGTGAAATATGAACGGGATGAGCAGGAAGAACTAGAGAACATGTTCCATAATATCTTGCTGCATGGAGAAGGTGATCTTGAGGGTGAAAGGGATACATCAAGCAAGGATGCATCCCCTGGTGCTTAGCACTTTTTAAGGCGTATTGTTTTTGGGGCTCTCTGCTTCTTCGCGTGCGCGTTGCTTTTCAATGGACTCACCAACAAGCCAGTTACGCATGGTACGCATCCATGGGTAAGCCAGTTTGGCAGCTTCTGTGTTGAGCATGCTTGCGCTACCGCCTTTCATTTCACCCATTTTGGCAAGTGCCTCGGCGCCTGTATGTACGGTACCATCCGCGTCAATCACTGCCATGCCCTTATCAAAGTTTACACCTTGTGCTTCAAGGTCTTGGACCGTTCGATTGCTGCCATCTCGTGCATTGACGAGTGTTGCTTCGTCTGTTTTTAAATTTTTAACGGCAACTTGGCAAACAGGGCAGCTTCCATCATAAATAATTTGGCAGGAGGGGGCTGTTTTATCGTCAGCTTTTTTGCAAAAAAACGAAGGCCGGCTCGACTGGCCTGGAAGGTTGTTCTTCTAAGTTGAGTTGAAAGCATGTCTACCCCAAAAAGTGTTCATTTTAATCTGTCAGCTCTTTTTTTGTCAATTTATTTGCCTGCTAGGTCAGAATAAAACACGAAATACATGTATGAAAGATTCATGCAGCTTCACTTCTCTGGTACACTTCGCTTTTGAAAAAATGAGCTCGGCCTATTTTTGGGGAAATCCTGTGGTGGCATTTAATATAGCCCTTTATTTACTAGCTGTATTTGCACTGACGTTTATACTAACGTGGGGGTTGCGTCGGTATGCGCTGTCTAGACAGGTATTGGACATCCCCAGCGCGCGCAGCGCCCACACGTTGCCTATGCCTCGTGGCGGTGGTGTTGCCTTTGTTATCGGGGTCCTTGTGACGGTGCCTTACCTTGAAGGCGCACGATTTCTTGCGCCGAATGGTAGTATTGCTTTGGTAAGTGCAGGTGTTTTCATCGCAAGCCTTGGTTTTTTAGATGATCATGGCCATGTCCCCAGCTTTTGGCGTTTGGTCGGTCATTTGATTGCTGGTATTTTTGCCTTATATTGGGTTGGTGGGCTGCCTACACTTTCATTTGCTGGCATTACTCTGTCTCCCGGAGCGCTCTCTAATACGCTGGCGTTATTTTACTTGGCGTGGCTTCTTAATTTATATAACTTTATGGACGGCATTGATGGATTAGCGGGGATTGAAGCTTTTTCAGTGTGTCTTGGCATGGCGGGGCTCTATTGGTTAACAGGAGATGAAGGCTTAATGGTGATTCCATTAGTTCTTGCTGCAGGTGTGTTAGGATTTTTATGCTGGAATTTTCCTTCTGCCCGTATTTTTATGGGGGATGCCGGTAGTGGATTTTTAGGATTTATTTTTGGCGTGTTGTCGATTCAATCAGCTCATGTTAATCCACTCTTTTTTTGGAGCTGGCTGATTTTGTTAGGTGTATTTATTGTAGATGCTACATATACGCTGCTTTGCCGGGCAGTGCGACTTGAAAAGGTATATCAGGCACACTCGATGCATGCTTACCAACATGCTTCGCGTCGGTTTGGGCGGCACCAGCCTGTAACGCTTGGTGTGTTAGGTATTAATCTTTTCTGGCTGCTGCCGATTGCTTTAAGTGTGGGGCAAGGATTTCTAAGCCCTATGATAGGTATTGTGATGGCTTATGTGCCGCTTATTGTTTTGGCAACTTTTTTTAAAGCAGGACGTGTTTCTTAAGGTTTCTTTAAGCATGTCTCTGTTACAATAGGCCGCGACATTTGATTTTATTAAGAACTGTTTGTTGTTTTTTAGGACTTTTGATGGGCAGTTTTTAGAGGATTAGGGAGAACATTGATATGTTAATTTTGACAAGACGAATCGGTGAAACGTTAATCATCGGAGACGATGTTAATATCACAGTTTTAGGTGTTAAAGGAAACCAAGTTCGTTTGGGGATTAACGCACCTAAAGACGTTTCAGTCCACCGAGAAGAAATTTACTTGCGTATACAGCAAGAGAAAGAAGGTGATTCGTCTGGTAACGCAGAAGACGACACAGTTTAATTGATGACGCTTGGCCTAGGTTTTTTCCTGGGCCAAGGTCGTATCCCCCGAAGAAAATGTGTGCATGGCTCCTTTTTTATCTTTGAGCAATAGATAACCTGCTTTACTCACACCACATCCTACCCCTGTGATTTTTTCTGTCGGTTTTGAAACTGTAATTTCTTGATTTTTAAGATAATCAAGCGCGTTCCAACGTGCCTGAAAGCCTTGAAATCCAGCCTGTAAAAATACTTGTAGCTCAATTTTAAGGGTTTTAATGAGTTCAATAATAAGTTGATTCCTATCGAAGGATTGTTGTGTGATATCTCTTAGTGAACACCAAGGCCTATCTATGCTTGTTTGAGACGCTGAGATGCTATTGATGTTTAAACCCATGCCAATGATGATATCTGTGCCGCTATTTCCTTCAGCAGTCATTTCAATAAGCGTACCTGCAAGTTTTTGGTGTTCCCATAGTAAATCATTCGGCCACTTGATAGCGATAGATTTATCTGTATAGGCTTGGAGTACGGAGTGCATGGCAAGACTGACCACAAGACTAAGACCAGATAGATGAGATGGGTCGCCTTCGATGTGCATGCTCAGTGAGCAATAAATATTTTCACCAAAGGGGGAGTGCCAATGCCTACCGAATCGTCCACGTCCCTTAGTTTGTGCTTCAGCAATGCAGCAAGTCATTTGAGGCTTAGCGGGTATGGTTCTTAAAAAGCGATTGGTAGAGTCGATGGATGCAAAAGCGTGGCAGTCGATAGGCTCTTTAAATTCTGCCTCAAGTGCTTGTTGAATGCGTGTCTCAGAAAGTGGCACAAAGGGGTGCTTGACGCGATAGCCTTGTTTGGGGAGACGCTCAATCGTGAGGCCAAGCTGCTCTAATTTTTCGATATGCTTCCAGATGGCAGCGCGTGATACGCCAAGCTTATCTCCTAAATATTGGCCACTAAAGCAAGCACCATTTGATAGAAGATTTAATAGCTGTTTTTGAGTCGGGGTGAATGATTTCATCATGGATAAGTCGTGTAACGAACGGTTTCAATATCGGGGTGACAGCAAAGTGCCCCAGCGTAGCCTATTTTGGGCATAAACGGTAATAAGCACCAAGTGCCTTTGTGAATTGGATCGTGAAATTGGTGTGCGGCCTGAAGGAGTCCAGGCACTGTCAATTTTGTCGTGGGGTAGGAAAGGCCGAGCCCAAGCAATTTAATAAAGGCTTCTTTTTGTGCCCAGGTATTAAAAAACATCAATGGCTTCAAGCTGCCGGGAAGATTTTTGAGGTTTTCATTTTCGGTTTCTGAAAAGACATGTTCGCCAATGCCTGCATAAGGTCTTCCGGTATATCGTTCAATATCCACACCTAAAGGATACTTTTCTCCAACAGCCAGTAAGGCATATTCTCCTGAGTGACTTAGATTAAATTCAAGGTTTGGATAGGCTGGCAGGTAAGGCTTGCCATGCTCTAGGTAGTCAAATTGTAGACTTTCCGGGGTGACTTCCAGGTAGCGCGCAAGAATTAAACGAAGGATTAAGCGCGCACGTCTGAAATGGTGTTGATGATGCTTAAAGTAAAAGCGGTCGGCACGTTTTTGCTCTTCATCACTTAAAATAGTTTGATAAGGTTTGGGTAGGGCATCGTCGAGGGTAAAGCAATAGATATCAATGCATGTAGGCTCTAGGGTGCAAGTACTAAGGTCTAGCGGTAGAAACGGTTTTTTCATCATAGTCTATGGTATAATTATAAGGATGTGCGTTAATAATAGACGCGTTGAGTATAACGCACGTACGCGTGCTGACCAAATGAGAGTATTATGAGCGGGCAATTTTTGGATTTTGAACAACCCATCGAAGAGTTAAACCAAAAGATTCAAGCGCTTCGAATGGTAAGTGGTGATAACTCGGTGAATTTAGGGGAAGAAATCGCGCGACTAGAAGCCAAAAGTCGTGAATTAATGACCCAGATTTTCTCAAAGCTTGAGCCGTGGCAAGTGGTGCAAATTGCAAGGCATCCACGTAGGCCACAAATGAGCGAGTATTTGGCTGGCTTATTTACTGACTTCCAAGAGTTACATGGCGATAGGCATGAGTCTTCGGCACCTGCTATCATTGCAGGGCTTGCACGTTTCAATGGTGAGCCTGTTGTGGTGATTGGACATCAAAAAGGCAAGCGAACCAAAGAAAAGGTCAGACGGAATTTTGGCATGGCGCGTCCAGAAGAATATCGTCGTGCACTACGTCTCATGCAAATGGCCGAAAAGTTTAATTTTCCCATTATGACTTTCATTGATACAGCAGGTGCTTATCCTGGGATTGAAGCAGAAGAACGTAACCAATCGGAAGCAATTGCACGTAACTTATTTGAAATGTCCGCCTTAAAAACACCAATTATTTGCGTGGTAACCGGAGAAGCGGGTTCAGGCGGGGCTTTGGCGATTGGTGTGGGTGATAGAGTTATTATGCTTCAATACTCTATTTATTCTGTGATTTCTCCTGAGGGCTGTGCATCTATTTTGTGGAAAGACCCTGCTCGTGCGGATGAGGCTGCACGCGCAATGGGTGTTGCGGCTGAAGACATCTTTGCAAACAAGTTGGTCGATGGTGTGGTGAAAGAGCCTTTGGGAGGCGCTCACCGGGATCCAGATGCAGTGATGACGGACTTGAAGAAAGTACTCGAAGAGGAGCTGGCAACTCTCAGAACCTTACCCCTTGAAACACTGCTTGAAGAGCGGTACAACAAATTGATGGCGCTTGGAGCGTGTGGCAGTTAAGTAACACATGGCAAGAGCGGCTGTTATCTTATCAAAGATTGGTCGTTGGTTTTAGCGGTGGACTTGATTCCACCGTACTCTTGCACCTATTAGCATCTGAGCCTGCGCTTTCAAATAAACTGCACGCAGTACACGTGCATCACGGGCTGAGTCCCAATGCAGATGCATGGCTCGCGCACTGCCGAGCATTTTGTGCAAAGCTTGGCGTTTCTTACACTGCAGAATCTATTTCACTGAATACAACTTCTAATCTTGAAGAAGTAGCGCGTGATGCGCGTTACGCGATTTTTGAAAAAATGCTTGGCTCCAAGGACTGCTTATTACTTGCTCACCATTTAGATGACCAAGCCGAAACGGTATTACTTAACCTGTTGCGAGGTACAGGCATTGATGGTTTAGCGGCTATGCCAGAGCTTAGGCGCTTTGCTAAGGGGTATTTAGCAAGACCTTTACTGAGTGTTGAGAGAGTCAGCCTTCAAGCTTATGCGAGTACCCATCAACTCAGTTTTATTGAGGATGAAAGTAATCAAGATACGCGTTTTTCGCGCAATTACTTAAGGCATGAAATTATGCCGCGTTTAAAAAAGCGCTTCCCACGCGCGCATCAAGCTATGAGTCATTGTGCAGCTCATGCCAGAGCTGCTGCTGACAGTTTGCAAGCACTTGCCTATGTCGATTGCCCAGAGCTTGCTTTAAAGCAGGACAAACTTTCACTGAAGTGTTTGTATGACTTGCCGCGCACTCGAGTGGTTCAAGTGCTTCGTGTGTGGCTGAAACAGCAAGGGATAAAAGCCTTAGAGGCCAAGCAGCTTAACCTTTTATTTGATGAGGTAATTTTTGCACGTCGTGATGGTGCACCATGTTTTCGCATTGGAGGCGTATGTATACGTTGTTATCGTGATGATTTATATCTTATTCATGACAACAGTGTGTCATCTATGCCGCGTGTGACGCGAGAAATACTTCTATCTAAAGGGGTTAATTTGCCAGAAGGGCAAGCATTTTCGGTGCGTCAGCGATGTGGCGGTGAGTATATGGTGTGGCGCGGACATACTAGGAGTCTTAAAAAAATATTTCA
Organism: Gammaproteobacteria bacterium; assembly: GCA_030147635.1. Classification (GTDB taxonomy): domain Bacteria; phylum Pseudomonadota; class Gammaproteobacteria; order Legionellales; family Legionellaceae; genus JAALKW01. The sequence continues at coordinate 20,143 of JASBUZ010000054.1, read as the reverse complement.
AATGTTAAGCGTTCCCCCGTGGCTCCGTGATACTATTCCATTGGTGTTTATTGATGATACGCTAGTGGCCTTGTTAGGTTTTGCAGTGGCAGATGCTTACAGCATGAAAGAGGAAAGTTATGAAGCCGTTTAATCAGTGGTTTAAGTGTATGACCCAGCCCTGGGTTATAGTGAGCTATGCGTTATTGATGGTGCTTTCGTTTTTATACCTTGATAAACCGATAGCGACATTTTGCTACAAGCTTGATTTAGGCTACTTTCAGCATATTCTGCAAACAGTGACGCACCTTGGTAAGGCGAAGCCCGCGATTGGTATTTTATTTATTCTGGCCATTGCTTTTCGTTATCTGTGGAAGCATAGAGCGTGGGAAGTGCGCGCGTGGTTTCTCTGGCTGTGCACCTTAGTGCCAAGTGTCATTGTATTGGGGCTCAAAATTTTGTTTGGTCGCTCTCGACCAGAGATGTTCTTCAACCAAGGAGAATATGGCTTCCAGTGGCTGCAGTTTGAGCGACTGCATTGGTCATTTCCATCGGGTCACACTGCAACCGTGATGGGGTTTGTGTTTGGCTTATGCATTGTATGGCCGCGTTATCGCTACTTGTTTTTACTTTTTGGATTTCTAGTGATGATGTCGCGTATTGTTTTATTTCAACACTATTTCAGTGACGTAGCGGTGTCTTTATATTTAACATTCATTGAAGTTGGCATTTTGCAGTGGCTGCTTACGCGCTACGCTCCCCACTTTATGCAAGAGGTTTGTGATTAAATGCTTGATTCAAAATTAAAAAATATTCCTGTAACGGTTGAAAGTGGACAAAAATACCAAACAGATTTAGGCGTGGTAGCCATCAAAGATGGTGTGAAGCAAAAGAGTACTGCATCTGAAGCGCGCTTACCGAAGCCATCTTGGCTGCGTGTACGCACCCAGACTTCTCCTGCTTATGCGGCAGTGAAAAACGAAGTCAATAAACACAAGCTCGCAACGGTCTGTGAAGAGGCCAAGTGTCCCAATATTGCGGAATGTTGGTCGCATGGTACGGCAACTATTATGCTGATGGGGGCTGTTTGCACCAGAGCGTGTCGCTTTTGCTCGGTTGATACCGGTAACCCGCAGGGCTGGCTCGATAAAGATGAGCCAGAGAAAACAGCACGCACGGTTTCTCTGATGGATTTAGACTATGTGGTCCTGACGTCTGTAAACCGCGATGACTTGCCTGATGGTGGGGCGCGACATTATGCCAATGCTATTGAAGCGATTAAAAAAATGTCGCCTAAAACCAAAGTAGAGGCATTAACGCCTGACTTTCAAGGCAACAAGCAAGACATTGAAGCATTGCTGGATAGTGGTGTGGATGTGTTTGCACAAAACGTTGAAACGGTTGAGCGCTTAACACATCCGGTGCGAGATAATCGCGCGGGTTATCAGCAAACACTCGATGTGCTTTTGCATGCTAAAACTTATCGTCCAGATGTATTTACTAAAACCAGCTTAATGCTTGGTTTGGGCGAAACGGATGAAGAAATTATTCAAACCATGGATGACTTAATTGCGCATAAGGTCGATATTTTAACTTTAGGGCAGTATTTACAACCGACCAAAAATCACTTACCAGTACAACGCTATGTGACGCCAGAAGCTTTTGAGAACTTCAGAAAGATTGGCCTCGAAAAAGGTTTTTTTGAGGTTGCATCAGGCCCGATGGTTCGCTCAAGTTATCGAGCGGATAGGGTGTTTAAGCGCGATAATTTGGGACTCTAGGAAAAGAGATTATGATCGCTGATTTTTTAAAGCTCATGAAAAGTGTTGTGGATAGATCTTATCAGTTAGAGTTTGCGGGGGTAGATGCAGCAACCGGTGCAGGACGTGATTCAAGTATTTTTGGGGATGCCAAGGATACCCTAGTCGTTAGAAGAGCTGCTTTATTTACAGAGTTGAAAGATGGATACGATCTTTTGGGTGATGATGCAAAGCGAACCATTAATAAATTTGTTCACAGTAAACACCCAAACTCAGACACGTTTACTCACTTTATCGATACCAAAGTAGCTGGTGTAGACGGGAAAGGTGGATGTCTGCAAGATGCTACCTATACTTTGCTTGAGTTACATAATGCGCTGGTCCGGGGACTTGGGTTTGAGGATGAGTGTGAAATACTCAACCCATCTGTAGAGCGGTATCGAGTGATGCCGAAGCTTGAAGAGAACACCAGCGAACATTTCAAGGAATTTAAGAAAAAAATGTCTGAAAATAACCCAAGGAATAATTTAGAGAATTCAAATACCAACAACAATACACCCTAAGCTATTCAGTCGAACTTTTTGATAAATACTTAAATCCACTGTCAGCTAGGATTGCGACAACTTTGGGGCAGTTACTCCCCTCAGGTAGCTGCTCATTCAGTTGGTTTAAAACTGATAAAACCCCACCCGCGCTTCCGCCGACCAAAAGTCCTTCGGTTCGAGCGAGTTTTCTGACGGTTTCGAAGGCTTCTTCGTCGGTAAACTGAAGGACGTCATCAATTAAACTAAAGTCATGAATTGGGCAGATTTTATCTTTACCGGCACCTTCCACTTGGTACGCTGCTGCTTTGGGGGGGGCTGGGTGCTGATGAAAGGTTGGGTAAAAGATAGAGCCTTTAGGGTCTGGCATAATGATTTTAATTTCAGGATTTTTCTCTTTTAAAAACTTTGCAATGCCGGTGATGGTGCCACCAGAGCTTGAGGCAGCAAGGAAGTAATCTATTTGCCCATCCATTTGCTCCCAAATTTCTTTGGCGGTTTCGGTATAGTGAGTTTCAACATTAATTGGATTTTCATATTGTCCTAAATAAACGGCATTCTTTATGGTGCTCGCTAAAGTACGCGCTTTATTGGTGTAATGCTCGGGAGAGTCGGGTGGGCACGTGTCACAAATGATAACTTCGGCACCAAAGGCACGCATGGTATTTATTTTTTCATGACTGGTTTTAGCGGGCACGGTAATGATAGCATGGTAGTCAAGTACTGCTGCAATCATTGCAAGAGATGAGCCGGTATTGCCTGAAGAAGCTTCAAGAATAGTATCTCCGGATTTTAATTTGTTTTCTTGCTCAAGGGCGCGAATCATCGAGAGTACGATTCGGTCTTTGATGCTTAAGCTTGGATTCGCAAACTCACATTTGACGTATAGGTCAAATTTAAAATCTGGATTAAATCGACTGAGCTTAATGATAGGGGTCTTGCCAATGTTCTCTAGAACGGTATGCTGGATAAGCGAGATCATAAATAGAATATTCAGTGCGTTTGACTGCAATGTATATGAGTTTTTATATTGAGACCACTCATTGAAAAAAAATAACAATAAATGTATAATATTTAATCTATTTTTATGAATGAACCAATGCCTGAAACTATTATTCCAGGTGGGCTCAAACTAGATTTTGTGCCACCGCATGCCATTATCAATGAGCGTGATGCACGTAATGAAGAGGAGCGTGCACGTGCTGTTGTGCGCAAGGTGCTCCGCGTACTCATGATGGGGTGGCCCAAAGAAGGGATTGGACCTATTGCGTCTTGGGAGTTATTTCGAGCCATCTTTATCGAGCGCGATCCATATCTTCTGCGTGGCATGCGTTATGTTTTTCAAGAAGGCTTTCAATATATCCATGATCAGCTGACTCAAAAAAATCTCACAGAATCAGAACGCGCACAAGCAGAGCTTTATTTAAGTAACTGTCTAAATGTTTTGCCTTTTGGGGATATTACACCTTATGAGTCCATCTCAATTCCGCAATATATTCAAGGGAAATGGGAGCTGGTGGACTACAAAGTGGTTCCCATTGAACTGACTCCAACCTCTGGCTTTGAAAAGCTGTTTATGACAGAAAGTGACAGAGTATTTGCTTATGGGCTTGAGCCTATTTCACATCGCGATGCTGAACCTCACTTGATTTTCATGGGGACGACGTATCCTGCAGGTCAGGGCCTTGCAACCCAGCTTTATACTGATTTAGAAGCATTTGAGACACCAGGAAAACAGCTTTATCGTACTGGGCGTGAGCGTATCCTCAAATGGATTAATCAGCAGCAGAAAAAGCCGCATATATGTGGGATGAGTTTGGGGGGTGCCTTAGCGCTGTTACTCGCGGTCGATCAGGGCGATAAGTTATCACGAGTCGATGCGCTAAACCCGCCTGGATTACACAATCCATGGTTTAAAGACGCTTATGATAATTGGGATGAATTGTATCGTGAAGGTAGGGCGCCACCGGTTTATATTCAAAAGCAAGGTAACGATCCGGTATCCGCTTTTGGAATTTGGAAGAAAGGCTTCCAAGTCTACCATGTGATTCCCCCCAGAAATAAGCAAGGCTGGAATGGTTTGCTTGATCATTCGCTCAACTATGCTGGCTTTTCTGGAACTCAATTTATACCAGTGGATCTCGATGCGGATAATCAAGCTCGTAGATTGCGTGATTACTGCATTTTTGTGCTGCTGAGAGGTATGATTTATTGTGGCATGGTGCTTCCTTATCGTTATTTGTTTAGGCCTATGCTGCAGTTTATGTGGAACCACTTGATAGAGCTTTCTGTGCTTGTCAGAGCAATGATGATATTGCCTTACTTGCCAGGTGTTGTGTCGACTGTTGTGACATGCTTAGTGGCGTTAGTTGCTGCATGTTACTTATTTGATGCCTTGATGGATGCCATAAAGATTTTGTGGGGTACCAACGAGGTGAAGCCGCTTTCCTGTCATGAAAAAGATGCACCTCGCAATGAATCATTTGATATTTATAAGCGTGAAATTACAGCAATATTTACCATCAAAGAGCTAGGGGCATATCACTATGCTAAGCATAGTTTGTTTGCGAGAACGGATACGAGCCGCTTAGGGGGGTTATCGAAACAAGAGATTCTAGATAAAAGTTTGAACCCAGCACTTGCAGAAGAAAAAATTGTCGTTACTGCAAGTCAAGCAAAAATACATGACATTCGACAAACACTTGCGTTTCTCAGCCAGTCTTACGATAGTACGGAGCTTGTGGCTGCGCTCGGTTAAAGAAGCTACTCAGGCTTTGAGGCTGTCGTCAAACAACGGCTAAGTTACCTTTTGTCTCAAGCCAGGTTTTTCGGTCAGATGCTCGCTTTTTAGCGAGCAACATGTCCATTAAAGCCATTGCTTCAGGTTCATCTTGCAGTGTTAATTGAACTAGTCTTCGCGTGTTGGGGTCCATTGTCGTTTCTCGAAGCTGTATTGGGTTCATCTCTCCCAAACCTTTAAAACGTTGTACGTTAATTTTACTGCGACTTTTTTTCGAGAGCTGTTTGATGATACTTTCTCGCTCTTCATCATCTAGCGCGTAGTGGATGCTGTTGCCCGCGTCAATACGGTAAAGAGGGGGCATAGCAACAAAAACATGCCCTGCTTGTACCAACTTTTTAAAGTGTCTTAAAAAGAGTGCGCAGAGTAGGGTGGCGATGTGTGCACCATCAGAGTCAGCATCGGCAAGGATACAAATTTTACCATAGCGAAGCCCGGTTAAATCATCTGAGCCTGGGTCGATGCCGATGGCAACAGCAATATCATGAATTTCTTGTGAGCCGAGTACGAGCGAGGAGTCAACTTCCCAGGAGTTTAGAATTTTTCCTCTGAGTGGCAGAATGGCTTGGTAGTCTTTATTCCGTGCCTGCTTGGCCGAACCACCTGCTGAGTCTCCTTCCACTAAAAAGAGCTCTGCTTGCTTTAAGTCTTGCTGTAAGCAATCAGAGAGCTTACCAGGGAGTGCTGGGCCTTGGGTGAGTCGCTTGCGAGTCACTTGCTTGGCTTGACGTAAGCGCTTTTGTGCACGCTCAATGGCAAACGCTGCAATTTGCTCACCGACACTGCGGTGTTGGTTAAGCCACAAAGCAAAAGCATCTTTGACAATCCCGTTAACTAAAGAAGCCACAGCACGCGAGGTGAGGCGTTCTTTAGTTTGGCCTGCAAATTGTGCTTCTTTCATTTTAAGCGACAAGACGTATTGGCAAGATTCCCACAAGTCGTCGGCGGTGAGCTTAATGCCTCTTGGGATTAAGTTGCGCAGCTCACAAAATTCAGACAGTGCATCAAATAGGCCCGAACGCAAACCGTTGACGTGTGTTCCCCCTTGAATGGTGGGAATTAAGTTGACGTAGCTTTCAGTCAGCGGTGTACTTGGCGTTTGCGCCCAAACCAGCGACCACTCAATCACCGTGTCTTTGGACTTAAACTCACCACTAAATGGCTTTTCAGGTAGATGCTCGGTGTTTTCAAGCGTCTGCATGAGATAGTCGTTTAAGCCGTCTTCATAACACCAGGTAGTCCGCTCGGACGTCAAGTGGTTAATGAGCGTAATTGATAAGCCAGGGCATAAAACTGCTTTCGCACGTAGTAGGTGTGTGAGTGGTTTTAAGGCAATGCGTGTAGTATCGAAATATTCAGGGTTTGGGGTAAATCGTATTTGTGTGCCGGTATCTCGCTTTTTAATGGGGCCTATTAGTTCAAGTTCAGTGGTTTTATGTCCATCAGCAAAGGTCATGCGATGATGCTCGCTCTGACGCTTCACATTTACTTCTAGGTGCTCTGATAGAGCATTTACGACAGAGACTCCAACGCCGTGCAGTCCGCCTGAGAAGGTGTAGCTTTTATTCGAAAATTTACCGCCTGCATGGAGGCGTGTCATGATGACTTCAACACCGCTCACACCAAGCTCTGCATGCTTATCGATTGGCATACCTCGGCCATTATCTTCGACTTCAATTGAGCCATCTTCGTGTAGGGTGACGATGATTTTACTGGCGAAGCCTGCAAGGACTTCATCCACACTATTATCGATGACTTCTTGCGCGAGATGATTAGGTCGTGTTGTGTCTGTATACATGCCAGGGCGACGCCTGACAGGGTCAAGCCCACGTAAAACTTCAATGGCATCAGCAGTGTACTGTTCAGACATAAGACTACGGCTCCTCTGGGTTATCGCGCCTAGTTTAGCATGTTTTTAGGGTGAGTGGTGTACGTGACACAATTTCGTAGCATGAGGCATTTTGGGTAGGGACAGACTTTACCAAACAAAGCTCGTGCACAAACCAGTGTGTAGGCTTTAAAGTGCAGGAGTCAAGCGCGTGTTGATAGTCACGTGCAAAAGTAATATGCGGCACAAACGAGCGTCTTTCAGGCTTAAAGCCTTTTTGTAGCAGATGCTTGGTTAAACAAGCATGGAGTTTTTCGAGTTGCTCTGAGTATTTAGGGCCGAAATAGGCGATTTGATTATGAGACCAATGGTGGATTTCAGTGATGCCCAGTTCAAAAGGAGCAACTGGGCAACTGAAGTTTTGAAGGGCTTCGCATTCTTTGGTACTGAGTTTACCGAGGTAGGCGAGCGTTAAGTGTAGGTTTTCAGCAAGGCTTGGTTTGCAAGTAATTTGGTTAGTTATGGTTTGTGCCTGCTCATAAAGTGTATTTTTAGTGGTTTCATCAGGCCATAAAGCAAAAAAGTAATTTGGCTCGTGTTCGGGGGGCACTTGATAGTGTTTTGTACGCTCAAGTAAGCCCTCTAGCGCTTTTAAGACAGCCGATTTTCGAATACTTGCTCTGTCTCCTGGAAAGGTATAGCAAACTGCTTCTGTCGGTTGTCTTAAGCCTGCCCAGGCAATCCATACTGTGCCAACAGGTTTTGCTTGTGTGCCACCATCTGGCCCTGCAATACCACTGATTGAAACACTTAAATGGGCATCACTATTTTGAATAGCTCCTTCAGCCATACGTCTAACGGTTGCTTCGCTGACAGCGCCATCAAAGTGTAAGGTGTGCTCTGAAACGCCTAAAATTTCTTTTTTGGCGTGATTGGAGTAGGTGACAAAACCACGGTCAAACCAGTGGGAGCTGCCCGGAATTTCAGTCAGTGCTGCAGCTAGGCTTCCACCGGTACAGGACTCTGCAACCGTGAGCTTGACCTGGAGCACTTTGAGTTGCTCCCCGAGGGTTGTTGCAAGCTCTAACTCATTCTTCATAAGAATTTTGTAAATAAATCAGTAAAAAAACTACGCATTGATTGAAAGGCGCGGTGCGAGGTTTGAGCATTGTATTTTGTGCCAAGAACTGGGTCGTTTGCGTCCGGGTTGGTGAACGCATGTGTGGTTTGCCCGTACATCTGTATTTGCCAATCAGCCTGTGCTTCATTCATCTCATCACAAAAGGCATTCACTTGCTCAGGTGGGACCATCGGGTCGTCATAACCATGCAGCACCAAAATTTGAGATGAAATAGGTTGTACTGGCTGGTGCTCAGGGCGATTTAAAAGCCCATGGAAACTGACAATACCCGAGATATCAGCACCACTTCTTGCTAAGTCGAGCACACAAAGTCCACCAAAGCAAAAACCAATGGCTGCTGTTTGGTCGGGGTCTACGACATCAAGTGCGAGTAAGGCATCAAAGGCACATTGAATGCGCTCTAGTAGATGAGCCCGGTCTTCAATGAGAGGCGTCATTAATGCTTTTTTCTCATCTGTCGTGGTGCCCACTTGTCCATCGCCATACATATCTACAGCAAGTCCAACATAACCCATTTCAGCAAGTTTTTCGGCTTGTGCCTTAGCAAAGTCATTGCATCCACTCCAGTCGTGGAAAACGAGTATGCCTGGGCGTTTTTGATTCGAAGTATTGTCGTAGGCCAGATGCCCGTTCAGCGCTTGTTTATGGTGGTAATAGGTGTGAGTGGTAGTATGCATCAGAGCCTCGGTTATGATTTGTGTTTAAGCTACAAGGGAGCATAAAATAGTTTATCCTCGACTGCAATTGATACCTACTTGCTCTTCACCTCCCATGGATTTAATAGATTGACCTTGCTTGAGTTGAAGTCGTTAACGTTTCTGGTGACAACAGTCATGCCGTGGACTAAGGCTGTTGCAGCGATTATTGCATCTCGGTCTGCCTGCGGGTTTGGTACGTGAAGCTTTGCACAGCGAAGGGCTACCGCTGTATCCAAGGGAAGAATGCGACTGGAAAAGCTAGGCAATACATGCTCATTGAGCCAAGCGCGTAAAATGGCACCTTGAGATGGGTCCTTTCGCTCACGTAAACGCACACCTATTTCAAGCTCCAAAATAGAAATAGAGGATAAAAAAAGCGTACTGACAGAGAGTTTTTCTGCCCATGCGACAACTTGCTTATTTGCTTTGCCTGGTTTGGCTTTGCGTAGCTCGGAGACAACGTTAGTATCGAGTAAATACATGATTAAAACTCCTCAGGCCGATACAGTGATTTTTTTAAGCGAGGAGGCTCAAAATCAATATCAGATGCTTCGGGCATGGAAAGTAGCTCGACAATATTTTCCTGGTTTTCTACAAGTTCTTGATAATCTTTGATAGTGAGTAAGACGTGTGCAGGCCGCCCTCTATCAGTAATGAAAACAGGACCTTTGGAGGCTTCTTTTTTTATTTGGCTGACATCTTGGTTAAATTTTCTGCTAGAAACAGTAGTGATACTCATGTGGTTGCTCCATAACTGTGCTGATAAGTTCAATTATACTATTTTTGTAGTTATGTTTCTACATTTATCGTATTTTTAAACCCTTGATAAATGAATTTGTGAAGGGTTTAATGGAACGCGAATCAAAAAGGACTGAACAAAACAGGAGTTCATATGTCAGACGATAGATTTACTAAAATCACTCAGAATCTAAATACAGAGCTTGCAAAGCTACATCGGGAAATTCCAGATGTCATGAAGGGATTTGGCGCTTTAGCCCAAGCTTCTACCAAAGATGGTGCGCTAGATAGTAAAACCAAAGAGTTGATTGCGATGGCGCTTGCTGTTGCCAATCACTGCCAAGGTTGTATTGGCTTCCATGCACAAAAGCTCGTGAAGTTTAAAGCTACCCGCGAAGAGTTCTTGGAAACACTCAGCATGGCGATTTACATGGGGGGTGGCCCATCACTTATGTATGCTGCGGAAGCACTCGAAGCATTCGAAGAGTTTAGTCAGGCGTAGCTTCGGTCTCTGGGGGTGGCGGTAAGATGACGCCATCCACATGAGAAATAGCTGCCACAGGCTCAGGTTTTATGACACTGCTTGGTTTGACGTTTGCCCCAGCACAGGGGTATTTGCGTGTGACGCCAATCATGGCAACCTGTGAGACCGTCATGTTATTTTTATCACTTTCCTGGCTTGAGATTTCGCGATACGTTTGCTGAATCAGCTCATTGAGCATTAAGGCATTTAAAGAAACACCTGCCGGCATACAAAACAGGGGCGCGCCGTGTTCTGCAGCGGCTGAGTTAGCAAGCATTAGAGTCTCGGCAATAGACTCACTGGTTAAGCTTAAAATGGTTCTGGCGGAGCGTGCCCAGGTGTGTGCTTGTTTATCTGCCTTCATTTCCATCTTGGGGATATTGTTCGCAATATTCATGTAACGCCCAATGGTGTCAGCTTGAGTAAAGCTTGATAGGGAAGTGAGAGCGAGTGCCGCTAAATAACGAATCATGAGAACCTCCTGTTAAACACCGTGTGGGTTAATCCAGTGTGCTGCAAATGCAATCATCAAAAAGATAAATAATCCAAGAGACAAAGCAATTCGCCAGGTTAGCGCTTTGACCGTACGTTTGGTTTTCCCGCCATCACGTACGAGGTACAAAAGCCCACTGAACAGAGTCACCAGAATAATGAGCATAATAACCAGGATAAAAATTTTGGTAAACATTTGGTATACTCCCGGGATTCTTAAATAAGGTTGGTATGAATGATTAAGCGCTTTAGTATATCCCGTTTTTGCGCGAGGTTCACGTGGCCGCATTGGTCGATGTGCGTTTTGGCCTTGTTTGGAATGGTATTTTTCTCAAGCCTTGGTGTGTGGCAACTTCATCGTGCCGATGAAAAAAAGCAAACGCTTGCGCGTGAAGCAGCCGAGAAGGCTAAGCCACCTGAGCTTTGGCTTGGTGATGAAGGTGATATTGTGCCATTTAAGCATGTTAAATTTGCCGGCAAGTTTTTACCGCAAGTGCTCTTTTTAGATAACCAGTATCATGCTCATCAAATCGGTTATCACGTCATTTCTCCAGTTTTAATGTCGACCGGACGTCTATTGCTTTTAGATAGGGGCTGGGTGCCTCAAGGCAAAACTCGGCAAGATTTACCGGAAGTTGCAGTTCCAAAAGAGCTGCTCGACTTGTCGGGTGTGGTTTATATGCCCAAAGCTAAAGTTTGGTTGCTTGGGGCTGGCATTGAAAGTGAAGATGGCAATCAAATTGTATTAGAGTCGCTTGATTTTGATTTGATTAGTAAAATTTTGCATAAATCAGTGTATCCGTTTATCATTCGGCTCGATAAAGATAGCCCAGCTGGATTTGTGCGTGACTGGGTTACCATTGTGATGCCACCTGCAAGGCACTTAGGCTATGCGTTTCAGTGGTTTGCTCTGGCCTTTGTCGTGCTTGTCGTATTTATTGCATTAAATAGCAGAAAAAAATGAATATATTAAAGCGAAACAAGAAAGTGTTTACCGCTTTACTGCTGGTGTTTATGGCACCCGGTATTTTAGCGTTACTGTTTTATATGAATCCCGGTTGGCTCAGTGGCTTACCCACCAATAAAGGCTTAATGCTTCACCCGCCAGTGTCAGCAACCTTTTTGGACAGTGCTTCGAAAGAAAAGTGGCATATGGTGGTTTGGTGCCCTCAAGGTTGTGATGAGTCTTGTTTGCAATCGCTGGATGAGATGGCGCGCACACGGCTTGCATTAGGGCGGCAGTTGTATCGAGTTGATTTATGGCTCTTACAAGGCAAATCTGGCCTTGTTTGCAATAAAAAAATGGCAGAAGCACTGAAGACAGAGGCAGTGCGTACTTACACTTTGTCGGAAGCCGATCAAAAGAATGTGCCTTTACTCCAAGAGTTGCCCAAAGTATTTTTGGCGGATCCAAAGCAATATTTTGTCCTGGAATATGGTGCGCTTGGTAAAGCACGAGATGTGTTTCAAGACTTGAAGCGATTACTGAGCTCTGGGGAGCAAGCCTAAGATGCAAATCAAACATATTCGATGGATGGCAAGTATTGCTCTCTTGTTAGCGCTTTTTGTGGTGATGCTTGGGGCTTATACCCGTTTAACCGATGCAGGACTAGGTTGTCCTGATTGGCCTGGGTGTTACGGCAAAATGGTGTTACCGAATGAGGCGGATAGTGCGCGTGTGGATGCACAAGCAACTTTTCCTAATATTCCGATTGAGTCGCGAAAAGCATGGACTGAAATGGCGCATCGCTATGCTGCAGGGACCTTGGGTATTTTAATTTTAATATTGGCTGCAATTGCAAGTTTTGGGCCTCGTGCTGTGCGCGTGTCTCCAGTTTTCTCTATTACATTGGTGGGTATTTTGTTTTTCCAAGCAGCCCTTGGTATGTGGACTGTGACTTTGCAGCTTTTACCTGTGGTTGTGATGGGACATTTACTGGGCGGAATGACGCTTGCGGCACTTTTGATTTGGTTTCGTTGGCGTATCAGTGATGTGTTTGCCTATACCTCACGCTTTCGACCATGGGTTATGCTGGGGCTTTTTATTGTGGCGCTTCAGATAGCACTGGGCGGCTGGGTCAGTGCAAATTATGCAGGTCTTGCCTGCATTGGGTTTCCAACTTGTAATCAGCATTGGCTCCCTTCGTTTGATTGGCAAAGCGCTTTTAATGTTTTCTCACCGGTGGGTGCGAATTATCAGGGTGGAGCACTTGATTTACCTGCGCGCGTGACTATTCAATGGGTGCATCGTCTCTGGGCCTTGGTGACTTTGTTGTATGTTTTTGCCATAACGTATTGCTTACTACGAAGTGCTAAGTTTACAGCACTTCGTAGTGTTGCCGGTTTTGCGATGGCTTTAGTGCTTTTGCAGTGCGTACTTGGCATTTTAAATGTCGTACATATGTTGCCACTTGCGATTGCTGTCGCGCATAACGGCGTAGCACTTTTATTGCTTATGAGCATGGTGAGTTTATTTTATTTGGTTTCTGGGAGAGAATTGTGAGCACAACGGCGACAGAACTGCTAAATCGCCCTGTTACTTGGCGAGATTACTTAGAGCTATGTAAGCCTCGAGTCGTCATGCTGATGCTGTTGACGGTTTTGGTTGGCATGTATTTGGCATCTCCTGGTTGGGTGCCTTTGGATACGGTTTTTTGTAGTTTACTTGGGATTGGCTGTTGTGCCGGCAGTGCTGCAGCAATTAACCACGTGGTAGACCGGCGTATCGATGCCTTAATGGCACGTACCCAAAAGCGCCCAGTGGCGCATGGCCGGATGTCTGAGAAACAAGCCATCTATTTTGCAACCGCTTTAGGGCTTTTGGGTCTAACGGTGCTGAGTGCGTGGGTGAATGGTTTAACCGCGTTACTGACGTTTATTACGCTTATGGGATACGCGGGCATTTATACCGGATATTTAAAGCGTGCCACGCCACAAAACATTGTAATTGGAGGACTTGCAGGGGCGGCTCCACCGCTTCTTGGTTGGACTGCTGTGACTGGTTATTTTGATGGACGTCCACTTCTGTTAGTGCTTATCATTTTTGCTTGGACACCGCCACACTTTTGGGCGCTTGCGATTTATCGTCTCGAAGAATATAAAAAAGCCGCAATACCCATGCTGCCAGTGACGCACGGTGTGCAATATACCAAGCTACATGTTGTGCTTTACACCGTGATTTTATTGATTGCGACAGCACTCCCTGTGGTCGTTGGGATGAGTGGTCTAATTTATGCGGTGGTTGCAGGGCTTTTAGGCGCGCGCTTTTTATGGTGGGCAGTTAAGTTGTATCGTACAGAAAAGAATGTGGTAGCTATGCAAACCTTTCGATTTTCGATTGTTTACTTGATGCTGCTTTTTGTTGGGTTATTGTTTGACCATTATTGGTAAACATTTTATCATGGGGTATGAACGTGTTAAATAAAAAAACGCTCTGGCTTGTCTCATTTTGTGTCGCCTTAGTGCTGACAGGCATTCTCGTCGGTTCTGTTTACTCAAAGCACTCAGCTGCACTTAAAAAACAAGCTGTACAGAATGCATTCCATGGCACGCTATTGACAGAGCCTCGTCCTGTTAATGCATTTGCACTGACTGCAACCAGTGGTGAGCCATTCAGCGAAACTAATCTGAAAAACCACTGGACCATGATGTTTTTTGGCTTTACCCACTGTGGTTTTGTGTGCCCAACGACCATGTCGGAACTTGCTAAAATGTACCGTATTTTGGAAGGTGAGCATGTCGCTCCCTTGCCACAAGTCATTATGGTTTCTATCGATCCTGAGCGAGATGATTTGGCTAAGCTTCGTAAGTATGTGACAGCATTTCATCCAAACTTCCAGGGCGCTCGAGGCAGTGAAGAAATGACCCGCGCTATGACTAAAGCACTTGGTATCGCTTATGCTAAAACTTCAGTAGACCCTAACTCACCTGCGAAGCAAGATGATATTGAGCACACCGGTGCTGTGATGATGTTTAATCCGGATGGTGATTTAGCGGCTTTTTTTACAGGCCCTCACCAAGCGAAAAACTTAGCAGAAGATTATCGATTGATGGTTGGTAATCCTTAAAAGAACTTTTTCTAGTTTTTTTGTCTTTAAGTAGTTAACTGTCCTAAATTTTGTCATTCCCGCGAAGGCGGGAATCTATTCTGAACATAACATTCCATTTTTGAACAAAAGATGGATTCCTGCCTTCGCAGGAATGACAACCAATTACGTAATTTATACAGTAATGACAATCTCTTTGAGCGCACTAATCCAGTGCGCTTCATCATTGAGGCAAGGTACGAGTGTTAAGCTTTCGCCGCCCATTTTCTCCCACGTTGCTTTTGCGCCCATACCAATTTCCTCAAGTGTTTCTAAGCAATCGGTCACAAAAGCCGGACATGCAACTACCAAGCGCTTCACCCCTTTTTCTATGAGTGTTTCCAGCATTTTATCTGTGTAAGGTTCAATCCAAGGTGTTTTCCCAAGTCTTGATTGAAAAGATGAGTTATATTTTTCTTCAGATAGTCCGAGTTGATTTGCCAACAATCGACTGGTTTCAAAACACTGAGCGCGGTAGCATGCCGAGTTCTTTTCTTGTGGGCTTGGACAGGCCTGTTCACAAATCTTTTGGCAGCCCGTTTTGTGGATATGCCTGGTTGGCAGGCCGTGGTAGCTCAACAAAACATGACTGAAGGGTTGCTCAAGATACGGTTTAAGTTGCTCACTTTGTGCCTTGATAAACGCAGGATGTGCGTAAAACTCATGAATGATTCGAAGGGTTGGGATGAAAGGCTTGTTTTTGAAGTAATCAAAAATTGCTTCTATCGATGAGCCTGTGGTTGAAGAGGCGTACTGTGGATATAAAGGCAGGATGGTGATGTCATCACAATCACTTAAGCTTTGTAGTGCTTTTTCAAGACTAGGCTCCCCATATCGCATGCCCATGGCAACTTGGTGTGTTTCTGAAAGCTGCTCTTGAAGTTTTTGGGTGAGACTTTTTGTTAAAAAGCGCAGCGGAGAGCCTTGCTCTGTCCAAATGGTTTGGTAGGTGCGGGCAGCACGTTTGCTCCGTATCGGCAAAATAACCAGATAAAGCAGTAGATATCGAAGTGGGGCCGGTAAGTCGATGACCCGCTTGTCCGATAAAAACAGACGCAAATAGTGGCGCACGCTTGAAACAGAAGGTGCCTCAGGCGTGCCCAGCTGAATGAGTAGAATACCTTTTTTGGCCAACTGCATGTGTTACAAATCCAGACGCAAAACAACATGTGACTGTATGGTACACGAGACTTCCCAGTCAAGCTACTTGATACAAAAGGTTCAGATGGTTGTTATTCTTCGGTTGCTACGGTCTCTTCTGCCTCCGAAAGCACTGTGACATTGCTTGCATGTAAACCGCGTTCACCTTCGATGAGATCAAAATTGACTATTTGACCCGCAACTAAGCTTTTATAACCTGTGCCTTGAATTGCTGAAAAGTGAACAAAGATATCGGTTCCTCCACCTTCGGGCAGAATAAACCCCCAGCCCTTAGCGTTATTGAACCATTTTACCTCACCTGTAGCCATTGTTCTCTCCCTCTGGGTTCTGCACATCCTTGTGCCTCTATTATTGGGTAAGTCAGTACACAACATAACTCAAAATAGGACTAATAAACAAGTGGGGGTACTTTTTGTGCATTATTGTATGTCTGGATTTTGTGAATCCGCCTGAATGTAAGCGAGAAAAGACACAAAGTTTTTCAGGTGATAACCCGCATGCCTACATGCTTGGTAAAAATTTATATCAGTATATTACAGCCTCACAGCCTAATGTTTTTTATAAGTGTGGGAATCGAGAACGACGGGACGTAAGAACAGATGCCTCTGAACTTGATTTTTCTTCGTCTGTTTTTGAAACCGAGGCGGTATGGATTTCAAAGAGCTCATTGAGGCGACACCTCAACGCTAAATTAATTCTATTTACTATACTAAAAGGATATAAAAATAGACCATTGATTGATATGGATAACACATTGCCATTGCCTGCGATTTTGCCATTATGGCCGATTACAGCTGATACGGATGGCTTGAGCCGGTATCAAGCAGATGCAGTTCATCGATTTGTTGAGTTGGTGAATGCAACCATTCCAAAGCTGAACCAGCTTATTGAAACCTATAATGGTCTGACTGAAGAAGCACAAAAACTCAGCGTACTGAAAGAGTTAGAACGTGAGTTTGCGAATATGCAGTCAAGAGTACCACCTGATGCAGTGAGTCGAAGTAATGATTATATTTTCCATATTCAACAAGTTTTGTCTCATGAAATATATCAGGAATTTAAAGCACTTGGGCAGGTTGTGAATCAGCCTGAAACCCTTTCAGAAATCATTGCAGCGATGCCTCCGGCTAAGGTGAGTCAGTTTGCCGAAATATTAGCATCAGGTCAGTTTGAGAAAGATGTGTTATATAAGCCTGGGGAAGTAGGCAAAGAAGCATTTGATGCTTTTTGTGCTCGGCATACTATAGCACCTATGGCGGGTGTCAACTCCAAGAATTTTAAGGTGATCAATAAGGAGACACGAAAAGCCGAAGTTTTAAAGCTAGACAACCGAATGGGAGCTTCAACCCATTTGGAA
Organism: Gammaproteobacteria bacterium; assembly: GCA_030147635.1. GTDB lineage: Bacteria > Pseudomonadota > Gammaproteobacteria > Legionellales > Legionellaceae > JAALKW01. The sequence continues at coordinate 3,039 of JASBUZ010000054.1, read as the reverse complement.
AAAAAGGTAAGAGCAAGTGCTGCGCAAGGCGTTTTGAGCTCTATTTCAGCCGATAGGCAAGTGACTTATCAAACCATGGTTAAAGGAAAACCAACACCCGTGACAAGACGGCTCGTTGCCACAGAATTCTATGATGGAGGGGATTTAACTAAACATGCTGAGCAGTACCCCTCTGATGAAGAAAGGCTTGAGAAAGCATTAGATATTTACATCCAAATGGCTGAGATTTTACAGAAAATGGAAGCTGAAGGTGTTGCTTTTCCAGATATGAAAAATACTAATTGGCTGATTGACGAGTCTGGTCGCTTGAGGATTGCTGATACCAAAACTTTTTTTCCGATTCGTTCTGATGGCACGCTGGATAATTCGGAAGGGATCCCTAACTCTACGCACTATATAGAGCCGCCTGAGATTTGTTTTTTAAAGGTTTCTGCAACTAAAATGCATAGTTATATGTACGCCAAAAACCTATATCAATATTTAACACAGTGTTCCAACGATTATTTTTTAGTCAATCCTTCTCATCCAATGAGTGATGCGAAAGATGTTTCCGAGCTGGATTTTAGCGCACCTATTTTCAGAACAGAACGAGGTCGAGAGTTAGAGCCTTTAATAAAAGGGATGATGCAAGGTCGTCCTGCTAAGGAGCGTCCTTCCATTGAAGAAGCACATGAGCGTTTGAGCCAACTGCGCAACGCACCAGTGATTCAAAACTTCAACGATTTCAAAGCCACAGCACAGCAACAAACACAAGAGTTACGTGGCGATAAGAATAAGCCTCCTAAGGATGAAAATATACCTGATGATACCCCTGGAGCCAAAATGTAATGAGTATTCAAAAAATAGATGGATTACAAGTTGATTTTGCAAGCTATGGCCGAGGGCAGCGTGCCGTATTGGTTGACTTTATTAAGGCAATTTACCCACTGTTGCAAGAAATCAATGAAACTATTGAGGCTTATAATGCATTGGAGCAGAGCTGGGGGGCTTGGATGGTGCCCTCAGCGTATGCGTCACAGAAAGGGGAGCTTTTGGCAGCGATTCGGGCGAAAGTGAAAGCGATGGATGATGCGCAAATAGATGAAAGCTTAGCATGCTGTCCTGACTATTTTGATAAAATTCAAACCAGGTTATTTTTAGAACTTCAAAGAGAAGAAGCAAAACTTGAAGAAGCGATGGACATAGAGGGCGAGCTTTCTTCTGTAAGCCTATCTGAACTGATAGCAACCATGCATCCTGAAAAAGCAAATCAGCTAGCTGGTATTCTTGCGAATAAACAAGGTTTCGCTTTACAAGATGCTTTGGGTGCGCTGTATCAACCCGGTGAAGCTGGTAAAGAGACTTTTGATGCATTCTTGAAGGTGCATACTCTGAGTGTGCTCGGGGGAGCCAATTCTAAAAACTTTCGAATCATCAATAAATATACAAGAAAAGTTGAAGTATTAAAGCTAGATAATCGCTTGGGAGGTATTAAAACGCCTGAGATGTATCTTAGAGGAACTGATGTTGCTGATGTTTTCGCAGGTGTTTTTGCCGATAGACGGGTGTTATATCGAGATGAAGTGAATGATACTCCAGTCTCTAGAAGTTTAGAGGTGGTTGAATTTTGCTCTGGATCTGATGTGGCTACCTATGGAAATGAGTTAAATGACGATGTATTTAAACTTGCCAATGTTGCTAGTTTATATAAAAACATGGCTGATGTGTTACTTAAGATACAGGCAGAAGGCTGTTTTTTTCCTGATATGAAGAACTCAAACTGGCTAGTTGATGCAAATGGTCGGATAAGGATTGCTGATGCTAAATCTGTTATGTTTGCTGATGGTAATGGAAACATCAGTAATCCCAAGATCGTTTTGACCCAGACTTTTTCAAAAAGTGCTCCTGAAATGAAAACCAAGCCACGCTTAATTTTTTCAGTTGATAAGGCGCATGCTTATATGTTGGCTAAGGGTCTGTATGAGTATTTAGCTGGTGAGAGCAGTGAGGCAATAGATGCATCTGAGCTTAGCTTTTCACAAGCTATTTTTGCAACGGAAAAAGGTCGGGCGTTTAAAGCATTGATACAAGCTACGTTAAAAGAACGGCCTGAAGAGCGTTTATCGCTTGCCGAAGTTCAAGAGCGTATTGTGGCAATTGATCCAGAGTATGCTCAGGCAGAAGAGCGACACCTATACATTGTACAACAGCAATGCTTAGCACACTTGGAGGTTCTCGAAGAGCTGGCTATTGCAAGAACTGATAAGAAAATGGAAGACTTTTTAAAAGAAAAAATCGCTTTATTGGAGCAAGACTCACCGCTTCAAGACTATATACAACTGGAGCAGTCGTTGCGGGGCATGAAGGACAATATCGAGGTGGTCTCAGTGGGTCTCAAGCAAGAGATTAATCGGTTTAAGCAGCAAGGGATGCAGAAGGAAGCAGAAGTGCTTGAGTATTTGTTATGTAATATGTCGCTTGAAGAGCGTGCCGCGATATTGCAACTTGATACGCCTGCAATGACGCAAGTGCTAGGCATCCTTGAAGCAGCTGAGCAAGTTGAACCTGAACTGCCAGACAAAGCGCGCTTTTTACATTTTTTACAGGAGCAGAGAGAGGAGATGCTACTTGAGCAGGCTGTTTCTCGCTTTGAGGTGCTTTGTGCAAAAATCGCCAAAAATTCAGGCGTTGAAAAAGACACTGTGCTTCAAGAGGAAATGAAGCGCTTGGGAGGCTCGTTTAAACTTCGTGACTTTGAGCAGCTTAATCAAGATTTAGAGCATCGATTAGCTGGGTTTGAAACACAAAAGAGAATTAGTGAAGCTAAAGATACTACAGATATTTTTAAAAGAGCGATTTCCGAAGGACGAGAAGATATCGATAGAGATGAGGACACGTTTTCTCCCACCTAACATGTATTGTATTAGTGTGATTACCAAGGGAAACTGTCGGACTAATTACCGAGCGATTTTGTCGTAGCAGGTTATCAGCTAGAGCCAAGTTAATCAATCTCCCTAGACAACTCCTGGCAAATTTTTGACTTTCTGATTCTCATCGCAC
>JASBUZ010000033.1 GCA_030147635.1 Gammaproteobacteria bacterium | reverse complement strand
TAAAATGCCAAGAAGTGCAATCATTGCCTCAAAACCACGTGCCATATGAACTGCAATTAAGGCATCTGGTTTGATGTCATAATGCTTACGAAGATAATGTGCCAGCTGATTTGCCTCTGCATTTAAAGCACGATATGTGAGAGATTCATCTCTAAATACAAGAGCAGTATGCTCAGGTGTTTTTTTAACCTGGGATTCAAATAAACCTTGTATCGTTTGTGATGGATACGGCTTATCAGTTTTATTCCAGCCATACACCTGCTCGTGATACTCATCAGGAGATAGAATAGTGTATTGACTCACTCGCTTTTTAGGTGCTTTTAGAATCTCTGATAAAAGGATTTGGTAGTGCCCCATGAAGCGCTCAATGGTATCTTTTTTAAATAAAGCCGTTGCATACTGAATGCGCCCTTGTACTTCTGTTGGCGTTATCACGATTGACAGATTTAGGTCACATTTAGCCACTTCATTAATAATATTTTCCTCTGGCTCTCCCGAACTAGATTCTGATGCATGATCAACATTACATGTCACTTGGAACACTGGATGTCTTGATGTATCTTGCGGAACCTTCAAAACATCTACCAAACGTTCAAAAGGCATTTCTTGATAAGCCTGCGCTTCAATTAAATTGGACTGCACCTGATTCAGCAGTTCAACGAGAGGGATGTCTTTAATCGATATCTTTGCAACCAATGAGTTCACAAAAAAACCCACAAGGGATGCTAATTGAGGATGCTCTCGATTAGCAACGGGTGAACCAATTAAAATCTCTTTTTGTCCCGTATATCGAGATAGTAATATACCTAGAACGGTTAAACACAGGGAAAATGGAGTGACTTGATGACTTTGTGAGAATGCTTGTAACTCAAACGGCAAATCAAATGTCACGAAGGCGCCCTGGTAGTCGACACGTTCAGGCCTCTTGTAATCTGTCGGCAACTGTAATGTCTCAACCCCCGCTAATTGCCCAAGCCAGTACTCCTTCAACTCATCCCAACGTGACTCAACTATGTCTCGCTGCCAAGCTGCAAAATCTTTATATTGAATCTCAGGAAGTACTCCTTTGCCTAGCACTGCCTCCTGTAACAGTCCTATAGACCATCCATCAATCGCAATATGATGGAATACAAGTATTACATCATCACCATATATTCCAACCCTCAAAGGATGGCCCTTGGTTAGGTCAAACTTACGCTTAATAAATGTATCAAGATCAGAAATAGTCTCGACTGGTAATGCTTCATGATGTACTTTCTGATACCCCCCTAAATCATCCATCACAAAGCAAGTTCTCAAAACTTCATGGCGTGCAACCAACCGGTGTAAGCCTTCGAGCAACGCCGAAGAGTAAGGCTGCTTTAAAACAATATGATACGGCGATGCTGTTTCCTCATATTGCTCAATAAACCATAAACGCTCTTGACCGTAAGAAAGCGGTGCTCGATGACCGATATAAATTGGTATAGATTGTAAGTTGCTCTTGGCTTGCAAAGCATCACATAATGCCTCAACAGTTCTATACTTCAATAAATCAGTAACACCCAGCTCTCGCTTAAGCAAACCACTCATTTTATGCACCACTTGCATCGCTAAAATAGAGTGTCCACCCAATGCAAAAAAGTCATCCCCTATACCAATTCGTGGAGCCTGCAAAGCTTCCTGCCATATCTGACAAGTCAAACTTTCTATCTCATTGCGAGGAGCAATGTATTGATGAGTAATCCTTAAGTTAGGCTGTGGCAATGCGCGTTTATTCAACTTTCCATTACTTGTCAGTGGAAATTCCGTCATTGATACTAGTAAACTGGGCACCATATAGCGCGGAAGCTTTTCTTCAAGGTAACTCTCTAAGCCTTCTGCTTCCCCGATATAGTAAGCAACTAGCTTTTCATCATAAACAATGACCACACTTTGTTTAACGGCTGGGTGCATATTTAGCGCATGCTCTACTTCACCCAACTCAATTCGGTGCCCTCGAATCTTGACTTGAGTATCCTTTCGACCAATATATTTCAGGTTGCCATCAGCAAGCCTTCGGACTAAATCTCCGGTTTTGTATAAACGTCCAAATGCATGCGATATAAAACTCGTTTCTGTTAATTCAGGCTGATTTAAATAACCTCTAGCAACACCGACACCACCAATATATAACTCCCCAGTCATACCTGCTGGAAGCGGATTCAAGTATCTATCTAGCACATAAAGTCGCATATTCTGAATAGGCTTCCCAATAGGTACACACGAGTGCCAGTCAGAAGAAACAGCATTAAACAGAAAATGTGTTACATCATCTGAGCACTCGGTTGGACCATACACATTCGCCATCCAATTTTGAGGATAATATTCAAACCATGCCTGGCAACCAGATACCAAAAGTGCTTCACCATTCATCATGAGGTAACGAAGTGTCGAGAGCTTAGGCCGCTCTGAGCAACTGCTTAAATAGTCTGTTATCACCAACAAGTGTGAGGGCACACTTTCTAAAATTGTAATACCAAAAGTGTCAACATGAGATAATAGCCTCGAAGGCGTCCACGCATCTTCCCCTGTCAGTATTGTAACTCGCCCACCCACTAACAAAGCTGCCATAAACTGCCAAATACTCACATCAAAAGTTTGGGTAGCTGTCTGTGCAATATTGTCTTGTGCTGTGATTCCAAAATCATGAATTTTTGCAAACAGATGATTTACAGCACCATCATGCTGCACCATCACACCTTTAGGTTCCCCCGTTGAGCCTGAGGTAAACATAATATACGCCAAGTCACTTGAGCTTGATGGAAGTGAATCGGGCAGCGCTAAATGTGCACTGTTTGTGTCATGGATACTTAAATTTATAATTGGCGCTGATTGTTCAAGTCTTTTTGCCTGCGTCACATGACATGCTTCTGTTAATAAAACAGCATGGTTTGTTTTCGATAAAATACGATTATTCTTATCATCCACCATATCATGACTAAGCGGCACAAATGCAGCCCCAATCTTCCAGACTGCCAGCATACTACACAGATAATCCATGCTACGGTTTAATAAAAAAACAACAACAGAACCTCTTTGAACCCCCGCTTGAAATAAGCGTTTCATCAATTGATTAGACGCAATTTCAAGGGCTGAGTAAGTCAACACTTTATCTTCAAATATAGCAGCCACCTCATTGGGTGTTCGAGTGACTTGTTTTGTAAATAAAGCATGTATCGTTTCATTAGGATAAGGCTTATCAGTTTTGTTCCAAGCATACACCTGCTCACGATAAGCTTCAGGAGATAGTAAAGTAAGACTAGTATGAGATGCATCAAACACTTGAGGCAGTACTTCTAAAATTCGTTGGAATACGGATAAAATTTGGCACGCCTTATCTTTCATTAAATATTGTTCGTCATACCTCAAGTTCAGTACTAAATCACTTTTTGTCTCATGAGCAACCATTGCAAGGACATAGTCTAGCTTCTCAATGCCCGCCTTAAACCGCACATCAAGCAAATTATCCTTTCTTGCATGTGGATAATTCTCAAAAATAAATAAGCTATGAAATAGTCTCTTTCCGCATTTTTGTAACTTGGAGAGCTCCACAAAACTATATGTGTTTAGTGAGGAGACTTCTTCTTCGATGTGCCTTAATTGCTCAAGCACTGTCAGGCTATCATCCCAGTCGACAATCAAAGGCAATGTATTAATATATAAGCCCACACTGTTTTCAATCTGAGGAACTGGTATGCCTCGACCAGAAACAGTCGTTCCGACAATGGTCTGCTGGTCACCTGTATAAACCTGGATTAACTTATGCCATGCAAATTGCATCAACACATTCAGCGTTAAGCCTTCTTTCTGAGAAAAAACGTTTAGCTTTTGGTAAAGTTCACCTGTTAGCTCTAGGCGCTCTGTTCGGGGTGTATGAACTAGGCGTTCCATTTCTAGGTCAATAGGCTTACTTAATAATGGATTAATATCATTGCCAACCACCACATCTGCTAGCCGATTTATCCAGTGTAGTTCTGCTTCTTTTTGATGTAAGGCGATATACGACTGCGCTTCTAAATAAGCACAGTCTTCTATCACCAAAGGCTCTTTACCTGATAGTAACTCCTGATAGTAACGATGCACTGTACTTAAAAGAATCGGGCTGCTCCAGCCATCATTGATGCTGTGATGGGTTGTTTTTAACAAGCTATAATGTGCGGAGTCTTGTTTGACCAAATAGATTCGAAACAAACCAGGTTTTTGGAAATCAAAACCAACTTTTCTATCGGCGCTTTGTATCTCATCAATATTACCCAACTCATGATACACAAAATCAAATGAAGCGGATTGACTGATGATTTGTAACAGTGTTTCATCCCAATTAAAGTAGGTTCGCAAAATTGGATAGGTCTCTACCGCCAACTGCCAGGCACGTTGATATAAACCCACGTCTAAGTGTTCATGGTAATCCAGCAGTGACTGCACACAATAGGCATCATCATCGGGGTAACTTAGAGCATGATAAATAAACCCTTGTTGCAGACTATTGGCGGGATATATTGCTTCAATGTTTCTGCCTTCTTGCAGCTTATCTAGCAAGTCTTGGCTGATAGGTGCTACAAAGTCACTTGGTGTATGATAAGTGCGAGTCTCTGACAGACAATGTTGAATTAATGTCGTCAAATGCTTCTTAAATTTTTCTGCAACCAAGTCACCATCTGACGTATACGTGATAACATGAAATGAAAGCTGACCGTTTAAAAATACCCCATTAATGTGTAAAAGCATTGGTTTTTGATTTGATATATCTCGAGTGCGGCCCGCAGGCTTATCAGATAACTGCCACTCTTCTGCTTCATCAAACTGCCCCAAGTAGTTCAGCTGAATTTCAGGTAACATTGCATCTTCAAATAAAACGCCAAATCCAAGGCCTTTGTTTGGAATCTTGCGTAAACTTTCTTTGATATGACATAGGCTTGCTCGAAGGCTTTCTTGGACTTCAAGTTTCACCGGATATTTTGTAGTAAACCAGCCGACGGTTCTTGAAACATCTATGTTATCAAAAAGTGCTTCGCGACCATGCCCCTCTAAGGTCACGCTGTGTGTCTCTCCCCCAAGCCAGTCTTGCAAGGTATAAGCGAGGGCCGTTAATAAAATATCATTCGTCTGGGTGTGATAAACCCCATGTATCTGATTAAAAGCAGCACTT
>JASBUZ010000009.1 GCA_030147635.1 Gammaproteobacteria bacterium | reverse complement strand
AGACGCTCTTTTGATAAAAAAGAGCGCAATAGACTTTGCTTGAAAAGAGGAGCTAAGGTGATGATAAAACTACTTTTGGTTGATTTTAAAGCATACCCGCATTTTTTTAAGCTGGCATAATATTTAAGCGGGAATTGCTGTTTTCGGGGCTTTTTTGTTGATGTCATACTTAAAAGTATGGTATAAGTACCGCGATTTTAACGACACACACGTTTCGTCACATCATGTGGGGTCCCCAAAAAAGGGGTGCGTGGTGGGAGACGTGGAGGCTTAACCCTGGAGAAGATATAATGACTGTAAGCATGCGAGAACTGCTTCAAGCAGGCGCTCATTTTGGGCATAGAACCCGTTTTTGGAACCCAAAAATGGAAGAATACATTTTTGGTTCGCGAAACAAAATTCATATTATTAACCTTGAGAAAACCTTGCCTATGTTGCAAGACGCTGAAAACCATGTCAGCCGTTTAGCAGCAAACAAGGCAAAAATTCTTTTTGTTGGCACCAAGCGTGCAGCACAAGATTCTATTCGTGAGAATGCGATTCGTTGTGGCATGCCTTATGTTGATCACCGGTGGTTAGGTGGGATGCTCACCAACTACAAAACCGTTCGTCAATCTATCTTTCGTTTGAAAGAGTTAAAGAAAATGCGTGACGAAGGTAAATTCGAAAGCATGATTAAAAAAGAAGCTTTAATGCTGAGCCGTGAGCTTGAGAAGCTCGACAGAAGCCTCGGTGGTATCGAAGATATGGCCGGATTACCTGATGCTTTATTTGTTGTTGATGTAGGCTTTGAGCACATTGCTGTTGAAGAAGCACGCCGTTTGAAGATCCCAGTTATTGGTATTGTTGATACTAATAACGATCCAGATAACATCGATTATGTGATTCCTGGAAATGATGATTCTATGCGTGCGGTTGATATTTACATCCGAACCATCGCAGATGCCATTATCAATGTTCAACAAGGCGACACAGTTGGTGGTGTTGATGAGTCTGAGTTTGTTGAAGTATCTGACGAAGAAGTCGAAAAGCCAAAGAAAGCAGCAAAGCCTGCAACGAAAGTAGAAACAAAGAAAGAAAGTGTTGCAAAGGCTGAACCTAAGAAGGCAGAAGCGAAGGCCAAAGCAGAACCTAAAGCGAAATCTGCACCTAAGAAAGCGGCTGCTAAAGCTGAGCCTAAAAAAGCTGCAGAGTAAGCCTTTAAACTTTATGTCTAGAGCGGTTTTATACCGCTCTTTTTTGGAGAATCAATATGTCGATTACGGCAAGCATGGTGAAAGAGTTACGTGAGCGCACCGGTGCTCCGATGATGGAATGTAAAAAATTTTTGGTTGCAACCAATGGCGACATGGAAAATGCAATTCTTGAGTTGCGTAAAGCAGGTCAAACCAAAGCTGATAAAAAAGCGGATCGCGTAGCCGCTGAAGGTGTGATTGCATTTTGTGCATCAGAAGACGGTCTTCGCTCTGTATTAGTTGAAGTGAACAGTGAAACAGACTTTGTGGCTCGCGATGCAGGCTTTGTTGAGTTTGCAAATCAAGTGGCAGCAGCGGCTCTTGCTTGTGGGTCTGATGATGTTGAAGTGGTATCACAGCAAGCGATTGCTGATGGCACAGTAGACGAAGCACGTCGTGCCTTGATTGCTAAAATTGGTGAAAACATCCAAGTTCGCCGCATTGCGTTTGTTGAGTCTGGTGAAGCAGTTGGTGGTTACTTACATGGCTCACGCATTGGTGTGTTGGTTTCAATGAAGTCAGGCAGTGAAACATTAGCAAAAGATATAGCGATGCACATTGCTGCAAGTAAGCCATTAGTGGTTAGCTCAGAGCAAGTGCCTGAAGCAGAAATTCAACGTGAGCGTGAAATTTTTGTGGCTCAAGCACGTGAAAGTGGTAAGCCTGATGCGATTATCGAGAAAATGGTGGATGGCCGTATCAAGAAGTTCTTAAGTGAAGTAAGCTTAATGGGGCAAGCATTTGTGAAAGACCCAAGCCAAACTGTAGCTGAACTCTTGAAAGGGAAAAATGCCGAGGTGGTATCGTTTGTTCGGATGGAAGTTGGCGAAGGAATCGAGAAGAAAGAAGATAACTTTGCAGAAGAGGTGATGTCACAGGTTCGTGGCTCATGAGTGATGCCCCTTTAAAATACAAGCGAGTTCTCCTCAAATATAGTGGCGAAGCCCTAATGGGGAGTTCAAGTTCTGGCATTGACCCACGCATATTAGATCGCATGGCAAATGAAGTGGCCGAATTGGTTGCCATGGGTGTTGAAGTGGGCATTGTCATTGGTGGGGGCAATTTATTCCGTGGTAAAGCATTATCTGCTGCAGGCCTTGGCCGTGTAACTGGTGATTACATGGGCATGCTTGCAACGGTTATGAATGCTTTAGCGCTACGCGATGCTTTTGAACGAGCTGATTTGTCGGCACGTGTCATGTCGGCAATTTCTATTTCAGGCTTAGTTGATCCGTATCATCACAGAAAAGCAAAAAAACATTTGTCTGACAAGCAAGTGATTATCTTTGCAGCAGGTACTGGGAATCCTTTTTTTACCACAGATTCTGCAGCTTGTTTACGTGGAATTGAAATGGAAGTGGATGTGGTTCTGAAAGCGACAAAAGTGGATGGTATTTATTCTGCCGATCCAGTGACTAATCCAGATGCCAAACGTTATGATAGATTGACTTATCACGATGTACTAACTCAAAACTTGCAAGTGATGGATTTAACCGCGATTTGTTTGTGCCAAGATCACAGTTTACCATTGCAGGTGTTTGATATGACTGCCCCTGGTGTTTTAAAACGTATTGTTCAGGGCGAGCCCATTGGAACGGTTGTAGGAGATTAGCATGAGCGATGATGTTAAAAAAGATACAGAAGTTCGGATGCAAAAAGCCGTTGAATCTTTGAAGCATGAAATGTCGAAGATAAGAACTGGGCGTGCGACTCCTGCGTTGCTTGATCATGTCAAAGTAGACTACTACGGAAACCCAACGCCGCTGAATCAAGTGGCAAACATCACAGTAGTTGATGCCCGTATGTTATCGGTCGTGCCATTTGAAAAAACGATGATGCCAGTCATTGAAAAGGCAATTTTGAACTCAGATTTGGGCTTAAACCCAACGCCATCAGGTAACATGATTCGTGTGCCTATGCCGCCTTTGAGCGAAGAGCGTCGTAAGGAAATGATCAAAGTTGTTCGTGCTGAAGCGGAGCAAGGGCGTGTTTCTATACGTAATATCCGCCGTGATGCCAATCAACAACTGAAAGAGTATGTGAAAGAAAAGCTCATTTCAGAGGACGAAGAGCGTAGAGCAAATGACGTGGTCCAAAAGCTGACTGATAAGTTCATCGCAGAGATGGATGCGTTTTTAGTCAATAAAGAAAAAGAGCTGTTAGAAATTTAAACCCTGACCCCGCTGCTACTGGGAGAGCACTCACACTCTATGAGGAAGTACACTCTGAAAAAAAGTGGTCAACCATTTCTAGTTCGCATTGTGAAGCGACAGATGTGCCTGCATTTTTAGGCGAAATAGTGCTTTTTAAAGAAACAGCTTTTAAGCCTAATCTTTTTTGCTATAAATCTTTAAAAATAGGGAGAAAAGCTAACAAAAAACGAGGTAATATCAAAAGGAACACAAGCACTCCTTATATGGTTTTGGCTTTGAGCTGTGCTCACATTTATGGGTTAAATTACAGAAACGAGGCAAATACGAACTGGAACTTTACTTTAATGCTGTATTCATTATATCTATACAAAAATCAATATATTTTTCAAATTGTTGCTTATCCGAGATAAACACGTTTAGATCAAGTGCAGCGGAACTGATAATAGAAAGCAACAAGGTAACAACCCATTCTGGTTTATGCTTGGATGCAATATCTCCATTTCGTTGATATTTTTTTATTAATTCGACCCATGCTCCCATATCACCAGAGTTGGTTACACCAATTTTATAATTAGAATCTTTCTCCAGACGTTGCCAATTGATCATACGCATGATGTCAGGATTATTTCGATAAAATGTTATGTTGTGGTTAAACAGGTCTTTCAGACATTCATGCCATGGAAGATTTTCAGAAAAACTCTGTACCTTATTATTTGCTTCCAAAACAATAAGTTGTTTCACTTCAACCCATAGCTGCTCCTTGTTTTTAAAATGATGAAAGATCAAACTGCGATTTATGTCAGCCAATTTGGCAATATTCCCGATAGAAGTTCCTGCAAATCCGTAATTGACAAATAAAGCTCTCGCTGCAGACAGAATTTTTTCTTTTGTTGATTCTTTCTTCATAATAAGCACTCAAATATATTGACCAATCAGTCAACATTAATTATAATTTTAAAATTGACTGATTGGTCAGTTTATCAAGTTGATTTTTTATTGTAAAGTGAGGAACTAATAATGGTTGTAAACAATCTGGAGTATGAATATCATCATATCGGTATTCCGACTTTAACCCCGAGACCCAATGAAAAATATAGCTCTACGTTTAAAATGTATACTACTGACGGCGATAACCCTTTCCGGATCCAGTGGCATCGATTTGAAAAAGACTGTCCATTACATTCACTTATTCAATCCTTACCCCATGTTGCATTTAAAGTAAGGAGCATCGATAAGGCGATTGCCGGAAGAACTGTTTTGCTTGATCCCTATTATCCTTTTGATGGGTTTCGCGTTGCAATGGTAGAGATAGATGGGGCTCCTGTCGAATTTATTGAAACGGCATTGAGTGAAGAAGAAATCTGGGGGAAATCCCATAAGGGTTCTGTAATTTATCCCGATGATGAATAAGTATCTGGATAGGGCAAAATCATCAGACCACATGGCCTGCTTTAACTTCCCTCTCATACTGTCTTTGGGATGTAACCTGTCTGTATGTTAATGGATGGAGCTATATCCATGCAGTTAACTCATGGGCCTGATCAAACTTATGGGGATCCCTTAGGCCCTGACCCCGCTGCTACTGCGAAAACAAGTTGCTCTGTGAGGAGCCAGGTTTGTTTACTATCACCTGATTTAATCTGTACATCGAGGGCTTGGCTTTGCTTGAGCAACTGGCGAATGCGCTCAAGCGATAAGCGTTTTATTGCCCGCTGATATTGGTTGGTACGAAAGCTATAAATTTTAAGTGCTTGATATGTGCTACCAGTTGCGAGTTGTTCGAGTAGTCGGAGTTCCTGAGCAATAAACCAGAGTATGAGCGTTGGTTCCACTTGGTCGTGTTGTGCACGTCGGATCAGGCTTATGGCGGCTTTTGCGTTGCCATCAAGGCAGGCGCCAGAAATTTCGTAAAGCTTATATTGTCTTTCATCAACCAGCTGTTCTTGCACAGCCTCAAGCGTGAGTTCAGTATTTGGCTCAGCGCTTAGCGCTAGGCGCTCAATGGCTTGGTTTGCTGCATGTAGGCTACCTTTGGTATAAGCTTGGATGCGTTTGGGGATATCATCCGCGTAGTGAAAGCCTGAGGCTGTGAGTTTTTGTTTAATCCAGTGGATTTCAGCGCCTGTATTGAGCATATTAATGGCAATGAGCTGGATATGTTTGTTCTTTTCTAAATCGGCGCACTGTTTTGCTGCAGCAAGTGGGGCGCGTAAAATGAGTGTACAGCGTGTGTTTGGGTTTTCTGCATAAGTGAGTAGGCACTTTTTGCTTTTAGCATCAAACTTTTTGTTCCAGCTGACATCTAAGATGAGGTGATCATAAAACAGGGCGTAAGCATTGGCATGTTCAGACAGTTGGTCCCAGTCAGATGGTTGCTCAAAATATAGACGTTTTTCTTCGGCATCATCAGCTTTGGCCTGACAAGCTTCTTTGAGGGCTTGCACGGCATCACCCAATAAAAAAGAATCCTGTCCCATTAAGACATAAATGGGAGTGAGATTCTTTTTGAGGTGTGTACCAAAACCGGTATCGGGATATTTAATGGTCATTACCAAACAGCTCTTCAGAAATGGCGTTATCTATTTTCTCAAGAATGGTATCATCTTTTTTAGAATCTTTGCTGTTATCGCCATAATTTCTCATGCGATGTTTGATGGTGCAGACACTGCGGGTGCTACCATGGAGGTACTGCCATTGCTGACAGAGGTACTTCGCAGTTCTACAAGCATCTTTTCCGGTGGTATTCCAGGTGCGACCAGACTCATCACTGACGATACAACGATTCTCAATGGTGGAAATTGGACCTTGCTCACAGTAAGATTGCGCGGTTTGGCAGGTTCTTGGCATGCTTGAGCGGCGTCTGCACTCGGCTTTTGCTGCACGTCTTGCAGCGTTCATCGATTTACCATAACCGCCATAGTTTCGGTCTTTTTTATCAACTGCCATACATTGCCATTGGCCTGGTGGAATATCAATGGCAATCGCGAAACTAGGAAAGCTTAAAAAGAAAGCGAGTAAACCTGTCCATATTTTTATTGTTTTCATTGCATTGTCCCTTTGATGTGATGTGGGGATGACTCTTGCTGATACAGAAACTCGATGATTTTAAGAGCTGCATCGTGCTTCATTTCAGTCTTCAATTTTTCCCCTTCATTCCTTGAGCCTAGCACACGATTATTATTTATGGTTAAGGGACGGGTAACAAAAACAGAAGTCGGTTCAACAATGACTTTACCTTTTGCTGTTTGGAGTGAGAACCAAACCGTATAAATGAGTTGGTACTGCCTGGGCGTGGTACTCGAACTGACACTATTGATAGTTCGAGTGAGCTTTTCTTTTTTAATGATAAGCCAGTAGGGCGCTTTTTTGGGATCATCAACGACACGAATGTCACTTGCTTCAAGTGGTTCCCGTAATAGTTTTTCCCAGTTATGGGCTGCATTTTCAACAACAATGGCAACGCCTGCACGTAGCCACTTGGGAGAGTCATCTAAGCCTCTTAGTCGAAAACCACAACTTGCAACAAAAGTGACAAGTAAGACCATTACAAACAGCTTTTGGGAGTATTTCACGCGCACACTACCAGGTTGATAAGTTGACGGTGGGCAACCACAATAGATTTTTTTAGTGTCTTTCCTTCAATGAATGAAGATGCTTCAGTTTTTGCATGCGCAATGAGTATGTCTTCTGCTGCATCTGGATGTGCTGTAAATTGCGCACGAAGCTTACCATTGACTTGAACCACAAATTCAACTTCATCGGTTTTTAGTGCGTTCTTATCGAACTTTGGCCATGGTGCATCAATGATGGGTCTGGTGAAGCCGAGGTTTTCCCAAAGGACATGACAAATATGTGGTGTAATGGGCGCGAGCATTCTGAGTAGCGCTGTCATACTGTGGTAGAAGAAATATTTATCTTCATTGGTTTCGATGTTGTAGGCCGACAAAACATTGAAAAGCTTCATGCAAGCAGAAACAACCGTATTAAATTGGTTTCGCTCATAATCTGCTGTGGCTCGTGCAATAATTTGATGGACTTCAGCACGTGCTTTTTTCAAGTGAGATGGAACCGTTTGCCAGTCAATGAGAGGATTGCTCTCACCGTACATTTCTCCGGTTTCAGTAAAGAGAGACTGATGTTCACAGGCAAAAACCCAAAGTCGCTTTAAGAAGCGATAAGCGCCTTCAACGCCACTATCAGACCATTCTAGAGATTGCTCAGGTGGTGCTGCAAACATGGCAAACAAGCGTGCGGTATCTGCGCCGTAAGTTTCAATTAAGTGAGTTGGGTCAACAGTATTACCTAAAGACTTAGACATTTTGTGTCCATCTTTGAGTACCATGCCTTGGGTAAGTAGCGCTTTAAATGGCTCATCTGAGTTCACTAAGCCTTCATCACGCATCAACTTATGGAAAAAGCGAGCGTATAAAAGATGCATGACTGCGTGCTCAACGCCTCCGACGTATTGGTCGACCGGTGTCCAGTATTTGGCACGGTCATCCAGCATGACACCTTCTTGGCCTTTGCAAGCAAAGCGTGCGTAATACCAAGAAGATTCCATAAAGGTATCAAAGGTGTCTGTTTCGCGCTGCGCGTCTTGACCACATTTGGGGCAAGAGACATGCAAAAACTCTTCGCAAGTTGCAAGAGGTGAGCCTTGAGAAGAAAAATCGACATTTTCTGGTAGTTTGACTGGAAGCTCATCTTCAGGGACGGGCACTGGACCACAGTCATCACATAAAATCATAGGGATTGGAGTACCCCAGTAGCGTTGACGGGAAACACCCCAGTCACGCAAGCGGTAATTGATAGTGGCACAACCCATTTTTTGCTCTTCAAGCTGCTTGGTAATCGCAGATTTTGCATCAGCGGTAGTTAAACCATCGAACTCGCCTGAGTTGATGAGTACGCCAGCTTCAATGAAAGCAGACTTGGTATAATCGTGTTCTTTTTTAGAGTTAATAGGCGCGATAACCGGCTTAATGGGCAGTTTATATTTGGCTGCAAACTCAAAATCACGCTCATCGTGGGCAGGAACTGACATGACAGCGCCAGTACCGTATTGCATGAGCACAAAATTAGCGACCCAAATGGGGAGTTTTTTGCCGGAGATTGGGTGGGTTGCAAAAAATCCAGTTGCAACGCCTTTTTTCTCAAGGGCCGCTATATCTGCTTCAGCGGTTCCTGTACCGGCACAGCTTTCAATAAAAGCCTGTACATCAGCGTCGGTTTTAGCTGCTTTTTTTGCGAGAGGATGATCGGGGGAAATGGCAAAGTAGGTGACCCCCATTAGGGTATCAGGCCGTGTGGTGTAAACTTTTAGCGGTTTGGCTTGGTCTTCAATTGGGAAGTGGACTTCGCAGCCTTCGGAGCGACCAATCCAGTTTCTTTGCATTTGCTTTACTTGCTCAGGCCAGCCATCCAGGCTATCCAAACTAAGCAGCAGTTCATCTGCGTAAGCCGTAATTTTAATAAACCATTGAGGAATCGCCTTACGCTCAACCAATGCACCTGAGCGCCAGCCGCGACCGTCTACCACTTGTTCATTAGCCAGCACGGTTTTATCGACAGGATCCCAGTTGACCCACGCATTTTTTTTATAAACCAGGCCTTTCTCATATAGTTTAATAAAAAACCATTGCTCCCAGCGATAGTAAACAGGGTCGCAAGTGGTGATTTCACGTCGCCAATCGTAAGCATTTCCCAGTTTCATAAATTGGGCTTTCATGGCAGCAATATTTTGTGTGGTCCAGTCTTTAGGATGTACCTTATGTTTGATAGCAGCATTTTCTGCAGGCAAGCCAAAAGCATCCCAACCAATGGGTTGTAAGACATTTTTACCGAGCGCGCGCTGATACCTCGCAATCACGTCGCTTAATGTGTAGTTTCTGACGTGTCCCATGTGTAATGTGCCACTTGGATAAGGGAACATGGCCAGACAGTAGAATTTTTCTTTATTAAGGTCTTCGTTAACCTGATAGCATTGTTTTTTGAGCCAGTAGTCTTGAGCTTCGGCTTCAACAGCTTGCGGATTGTAGCGATTTTCCATGATTTACTAACATATTGAACTAGGTTAGCTAGGATAACTCCTCTTCTTCTTCGCGGCAATAGTTAGACCAAATCCAATCATGAAAAGCACAATCAATGCATTCAAAATAAAAATGGGCTTGTCCCCGTGTAAAACCCACGGAGTAGCACCGGTGCTTGGGTAAATATGACCTTTTAAAATACCTTTAGAAAACGCAGGTAGGCTTTCTGTAATTTGACCTTGCACGTTAATGATGGATGATAAGCCATCATTGTTTGAAACGACTTGAAAGCGTCCTGTGAGTTTGGAGAGCACTTGTGCCATTTGTAATTGCTGGTATACAGCAAGCGAGCGACCAAACCAACCATCGTCACTAATCGATACAATAAACGCAGCTTCCGGCAGTTGCGTGCGTAATAAAGCAGGGTATGC
The DNA here is from genome assembly GCA_030147635.1 of Gammaproteobacteria bacterium. Classification (GTDB taxonomy): domain Bacteria; phylum Pseudomonadota; class Gammaproteobacteria; order Legionellales; family Legionellaceae; genus JAALKW01. Next base: position 2,318 of record JASBUZ010000009.1, on the reverse strand, counting down.
TACTTCATAGCAAATGAGGTTTGCTATGGCATGCTGATTAAACATGACTGGCTTTTGCGCGCTATCTCCTGGTACAACCCCTGCATCTGGGACTTGGAGTAGCCTTGTGACCCACTTAAATGGTTTTGGCATATACTCCCCAAAAGGTACAAGATGCTGTTTGGCATAAGTGCCTTTTGCCATGCCAATACCCAGCAAAGTATTTTGATAACGAGCAGGCTCTGCACGGCTTGGCTGAGGAATCCCTAAGAGCACAGCACTATGGTGCAATTTTGCTTCTTGATGCATCTCTCCCAAAAAATGCTCAGCATAGCTACTTGGTAGGGGAATGGATGCCTCTGGCATCACAATTAAGTCTGTTTTGGGCATGAGTGACTGGGTGGTTTTTTGGTAGTAGGACTGGATGCTTTGATAGAGCTTATTATCCCATTTGTCACGCATGGATAAGTCTGCTTGAATGACGCCGACCGAAATTGGTTCGTGATGGGTTTGGGTCCAGTGTTTGTTTTTAAGGCTCAGCGGCAGCAGTAAAATTGCAACGAATATTATCAACCACTTTCTTTTTTTGGGGTTATTTTTATTGAGTGCCAGTGCTAAAAAGCCACTAGCAAGAGCAGTTATCCAACTTACTCCAAATACCCCAATGACTGGCAGCAAATGTTGTAGCGGAGAGTCTATTTGCCCAAAGCCAACTAAGAGCCATGAAAATCCTGTGAACCAGCTGGTGCGCAAATACTCAGAAAAAAGCCACAAGCTACTGAATAAAAAGGGTGAGCAAAAGTTTGGTAAGTGCCGATTGATTTTGGCATAAATCATGGCGAAAAAACTGGTATATAGCGAGAAAAACGCAATAAATATGAGGGTGATTAGGCCTGATAAAGGAATATTGAAGTGGCCATAGGTATGAATGCTTTTGTACACCCAGGTGGTACCAAATCCCAAAACGCCAAGTGCGAAGGCATAGCCAATGATAAAAGCTTGCTTTGAATTTTTCTTATTGAGTTGAAGAAACAAAAGCGCAAGGCTTAAAATCGCAAACCCTGGTAGATGAAACGGAGCAAACCCTAAAGGCAGTAATAATCCAGAGGCTAAAGCCTTTAAAAAGCGAATCCATGCACTTGAGCGACTACTGTCAATGAGAGTATCACTGGAGGAAGTGAGGTTTGGGGTGTAGGTTTCGTGCATGAGTCGCCCAAAAAATAGATAAGACATTAGAAGAGTTCGCTGAAGAAATCAATAGGTATAAAAAAGCCCATGTAATGCCTCAGTGAATGGTGGGAGACCTAAGCAGCAGAGCTGCGGCTTGTTACAATCTCGCAAGAACAAAGAAGCCGCCAAACGTTTTTTCAAAAAATTATTGAAAGGATTAATGTACATTCCACGAGTCATTCTTACCGATAAGCTCCCGAGTTACGGCGCAGTTAAAGAAGATATTTTGCCTGGGGTAGAACATCGTCAATACAAAGGGATTAATAATTGTGCAGATGATTCACATCAGCCGACGCGACAGCAAGAAAAGTAGATGCGGAAGTTTAAATCCACGAAACAGGCCCAGCGATTTTTATCGGCGCATGGGCAAGTAAGAAACTTATTTGGTTTACAGCGTTATAAAATACCGGCTGATGAACAACGAACACATTTGAACGCTTCGTGGAACCAATGGCAAGAAATTGTTAAACAGGTTGAGTGTGCCTAAAATTCAAGAATAGGTTGCTTAAAGCTTGAAATCGACTATCAATTACACAACTTGACGGTGACATTATCTGCGCTCAGTGTTGCCAGCTCACCTCTAACCAAAGCCTGAGCTTCTTCTTTATCTATATTTTGCAGTGCTGATATTAAGGATTTTGTTGCTGTTTCTTTTTCTCTCGGGCTTAGCGTTGAGTTGAACAAATAACTTCTTATAACTGCTTGAATTGTTGACTCAACATCATGGATACCTAGTGCTTCATCCACTTTAGATATATCAATTTGTAGCGTAGCTAATGGGGATATACTGGTACTTCGAGCATAAAAAAACTTGCAGGCATTATTCCCAATGGTAGCACCTTTAGGGTGAACAAAGCTTGCAATATAGCTAACAACACCATAAGGCAATTCTTTGAGGGATGAAACAGAATTGTTTTCCCTAACTACTGTCCTCGTTTGTACTAAACTGATACTTGTCTCTGCCAAACGCCAGTAATTCCCGGTCATAAGAAAAATTCAGTGAGTTAGGCGTTTTTGGCTGTACTTCTGAAAAATTTTTCGTAAACTATCTCACACTTTGAAGGGTGGTACCGAGCTCAATGTGGCACGGATACCCCCTCTCCCAACTC
>JASBUZ010000008.1 GCA_030147635.1 Gammaproteobacteria bacterium | reverse complement strand
CATGACGCGAAACTAAGCGATGTAAACTTTCAATAAGCTCTGGTGAATAGGGTTGCTTTATCACAATATGATATGGTGAAACTTCTTCATACTGCTCGATAAACCATAACCGCTCTTGGCCATACGAGAGTGGCGCTCTATCGCCTTGGTAAAGGGGGATTGCTTGCAAGGCTTCCCTACCTTTTAATAAAGCACACAGTGCTTTAATCGTTCTATGTTTAAATAAATCCAAAGCCAATACTTCACGTTTTAACAAACGACTCAGCTTATGCGCTACTTGCATCGCTAAAATAGAGTGCCCGCCCAGTGCAAAAAAGTCATCTTTTATGCCAATTTGTGGAACCTGCAAAGCATTCTGCCATATTTGGCAAATTAAATTTTCTATCTCATTTCGGGGTGTAACATAAATCTCTGTATCAGGGCTAAAATCCGGTTTAGGTAGTGCTCGCTTGTCTAACTTGCCATTCTTAGTCAGAGGGAAATGGCCTAGCTCTATTAATATGCTTGGCACCATATAGGGAGGAAGCCTCTCTTCGAGATAAGCCTCTAAACCTTCTGCTTCTCCCACATAGTAAGCAACTAACTTGTCATCATGAACAACAACGGCACTTTGCTTGACCGATGGATGTGTACTTAACACATGCTCTATCTCACTTAGCTCAATCCTAAATCCACGAATCTTTACTTGTGTGTCATTACGACCGATATACTCAAGATTGCCATCAGCGAGCCTGCGGACTAAATCTCCTGTTTTGTATAAACGTCCAAAAGCATGCGATATAAATCTCGCCTCTGTTAATTCAGGTTGATTTAAATAACCCCGTGCAACACCAGCACCAGAGATATAGAGCTCACCAATAGCACCAATCGGCACAGGATTCCTGTATCTATCAAGTACGTAAGCCCGAACATTAAACAAAGGCTTACCAACCAATCGATTCGAATCACCTACTTCAAATTCATGCATCAATGCACAAACAGTCCCCTCGGTCGGACCATAAGCATTGATAAGCCGTCGACCTTTACTCCAAGCAGACATCACAGAAGCATTACAGACCTCACCTGCAACAACCACAGTCTCTAATGACTCTAAATTTGTAGCATCAAGCTCCGATAATAAAGACGGGGTAAAGGTCGCAAGTGTTAATTGGTACTGTTCAATAAAGCTTTGAGCCCGTGTGGCATCCTCTACAATACATAAAGTCGCACCTGATAGTAGCGCAACAAACACTTCAAAGACCGATGCATCAAAAGCAAGGGAGGCACATTGTAATGCCTTTGTCTCAGCATGAACTCCAAAAGCCTCACGCTGGTTATACAGCAAGTTAACGACATTTCTGTGTTCGACCATCACCCCTTTAGGTGTACCTGTCGTTCCTGAGGTATAAATCACATAGGCTAAATCATTGGGCGTGCTCAGTGGTATTAAATTAGCTTGTGACTCCCCCAGATAAGGCTTATGCGCAAAGAATGCATCATCTAGCATGAAGAGTGCTTTTGAATCTTCTAAAATAATGTCCACGCGTGCTTTGGGTGTACTTAAACCGATTGGCACATAAGCAGCACCTGATTTTAAAATACCAAGAAGAGCAATCATTGTCTTAAAACCACGTGCCATATGAATTGCAATTAAGGCATCTGGCTTGATGTCATAATGCTTACGAAGATAATGTGCCAACTGATTTGCCTCTGCATTTAAAGCACGATACGTAAGAGAGTCATCTCCAAATACAAGAGCCGTATGATCAGGTGTTTTTTTTACCTGGGATTCAAATAAACCTTGTATCGTTTGTAATGGATACGGCTTATCAGTTTCGTTCCAAGTATAAATTTGTTTTTGATATGCTTCGGCGGGTAAATAAACGTAATTTATATTTTGCTCAATTTTTAATAGGCGCTTCAAATGATGATTGAACTGCAACAGAAAACATTGGGCCATCTCCGCATCAATAAACGCTGGGCTTCCTTTTACAGCATATTTGAAGGTTTCTCCATGCCGGTTTATGTTAAAGCCAAATGGAATTGAGGTTTTTTCAAAGCTACGTCCCCCTCGAATAAACTGCTTTTGATAAAAGGGCTCTATCGTATGGAAATGTGTGTATGTAAATGAAAATTGATAAAGCTGCGTTAGCTCTTGGCCAGAATGAGAGGCATATAGCGATCTAACTTTGTCATAAGGGTAAGCTTTGTATGCTTCTAATTTTAGTTTTTCTGCAGCCACATGCAAAATAAATTTTTCAAAATGCATATAATCTTCGGGAGAAACCTTGACTCTTAAAGGCAGCATGTTCAAGTGAAGTCCGAGTACTTCATCTCCGCCCGTTTCTTCTAATCGATTATGAAATAAAACGCCAATGACAATATCGTTTGCTGCATAAAACCGAGCAGCTGTTAATAAATAAATACTTAGGAATATGATATCGGGGGATACACTCAAATTTTTAGCGATCGATAGTAATACATGACTGCTTTGCATTTCATCTCTTACAAAAAGCTGTTCTTCAACTGCTACTTTATTTTGATTTAACAAAAAGTTAACGTGTTTCAATTCGTAACTTGCTAAATAATTTCTCCAAAAATCTTCATATTTTTCATTTGCAAGTATGGCTCGCTCCTTTGCCACAACTTGGCCATAGCTGGGTAGAGCAATATTTTTAACAGGTGTGAAATGAACATATGCGTTTGTAAGCTCACTCATCAGTGAAGCAACCCCCCATCCATCTGCAATGGCATGATGGAAAGAAAATACTAGCCTAAACTCTTTCTCGGATGTTACAGAGACTAATAATCTAAATAAACCGGGCGCTTCCAGTGGCAGCGCATTTCTCTTTTCCTCCAAAATCAAATCAAAATCATTTGTGGACTCTACTTGTTGGTAGTGAGTGTCCAAAGCTAGATTTTGCCAAACTACAATGAGATATCCATAGGCTTCATGCGGAATAAAAGACGCTCTTAATAAAGCATGCCTGGCTACAAGTTGTTGCCAAATCTTTAAAAATTTTTCTTCATCAAATTGCGCCGTAATATAATAAGTAAAAATATCATGATAAATCCCTCCAGCATTATCCTTAGAGGACTCAAAAAGCATTCCCATTTGTAAATAACTGGCGGGATAAATATCTTCAATATTCTCTAAGTTTTGATCTGAGTAGAGTTGCTTTATCTGCTCAGTCGAGACCAGCGAAAAGGGCTGATAATTGCTGGTTTCAGTAGATGCTTTTTGAGAAGAAGCTAGTAAAGATTTAATAGTCCTGTGTACAAGGAGATCTCTAGCTGTCACACAGACATTGCTCTGTTTCATACTTGCAACCAGACGGATACTTAAAATGGAGTCACCACCTAAGCGAAAAAAGTCATCTTCTATGCCCACACGTTCCAGGCTTAATATATCTTGCCAAATTTCACATAATTTTGACTCTAATGCAGTCCGAGGCGCTATATATTCCAGAGTATTCTTTGCCCAGTCAGGCAACGGTAATGCCTTTCTATCTAATTTGCCATGCTTGGTAAGCGGAAATGCATCCATTACTATTAATAAGCTTGGCACCATATAACCTGGCAGTTTTTGACTGAGATAATCCTCTAGATCTTCAGCTTCGCCTATATAATAAGCAACCAGCTTTTCATTATGAACAACAACGGCACTTTGTTTGATTAATGGGTGTAGGTTTAGCGTATGTTCTATCTCGCCTAACTCAATTCGGTAACCACGAATTTTTACTTGAGTATCTTTACGACCAACGTACCCTAAATTGCCATCGGTGAGCCTTCGGACTAAATCCCCTGTTTTGTATAAACGCCCAAATGCATGCGATATAAAGCTCTCTTTGGTTAATTCAGGTTGATTTAAATACCCTCGAGCAAGACCAGCACCACTGATATATAATTCACCAATCGCACCAATGGGTAATGGATTTAATGATTTATCTAGTACATAAAGTTGAATATTTTGAATAGGTTTACCAATGGGGATGGAGTCAGCACCTCTTGGGCATGGATATGCTGATACATCGATAGATGCCTCTGTTGGGCCATATAAGTTATGAATCTCTAGGTGGGCTGCCCCTGCTTCGTAGGCTGCCTGAACAACTGATGCACTTAATGCCTCACCACTACAAAAAATAAATCGTAAACTATCGGGTAAAGCTGTTTTAACCTGCATAAATGCTGACAGCATTGAGGGCACAAAATGAATATGTGTTACTTGCTGCTCAAACATCAACTGAGAGAGGTAACCACTGTCTTGATGACCACCTGGTTTTGCAATGATGAGCTTTGCACCGGCTTGTAATGTACCAAATAACTCCCAAACAGAGACATCAAATTGATAGGGTGTTTTCTGTAAAACAACTGCATGCTCATCTAACTGATAATGTGCTGCACGAAAAGCTAAGTAATTATTAATTCCTTTATGCTCAATCATTACTCCTTTTGGTGTGCCAGTTGTCCCCGAGGTATAAATCACATACGCTAAGTCAGAAGGCGCACTGATGGGTGTAAGATTACGCTTGGACTCATCCAGATAAGGCTTCTGCTCAAAAAATGCATCATCTAATACTACAAGTGCTTTTGTATCTTCTAAGATATAATCCACACGTGTTTTAGGATAATCCAAATCGATGGGCACATAAGCGGCTCCTGATTTTAAGACTCCAAGTAGTGCAATGATTAACTCAAGGCTACGATCTATTTGTACTGCAATCAAAGCATCTGGCTTGATGTTATAATGTTTACGCAAATAACGTGCCAACTGATTGGCTTCGGCATTTAAAGTGCGATAAGTTCGAGATTCTCCCTCAAATACAAGGGCTGTATGCTCAGGTGTCTCTTTTGCTTGTGATTCAAATAAACCATGTATCGTTTCATTCGGATAAGGCTTATCGGTCTCGTTCCACGTATAAATTTGCTTCCGAAATTCTTCAGGAGTTAGTAAGCTAAAACTGGTATGGGAAGCATTATAAACACTCATATTTGCTCCAAAACTCGTTGTAATTGAGATAAAAGCAGAGTTGCTTTATCTTGTGATAAGTACTGCTTATCGTATTTTAAAGTTAACAGCAGGCTATCCTGGCTCTGACACGCAAGTATTGCCAAGGTATAATCAAGCTTTTCAATATTTCTCCGGTTTTTTATTTGAAGCGTGTTCTGGTTGCTTCCATCATTTTTTAACGAATAATTCTCAAAAACAAACAAAGTATGGAATAGCCGTCTTCCTTCTTCTTGTAACTTGGAAAGTTCTACAAAGCTATGCGTATTTAGCGAGGATACTTCTTTTTCAATTAGCCTGAGTTGTTCCAGTACTGTCAGAGTATCATCCCAATCCACAACCAGCGGCAGGGTATTAATATATAAGCCCACACTGTTTTCGATATGAGGAACGGGTATTCCTCGACCAGAAACTGTTGTTCCAACAATGGTTTGTTGATCTCCTGTGTAAACTTGTATGATTTTGTGCCATGCGAATTGCATCAAGACATTCAGCGTTAGGCCTTCTTTCTGAGCAAAAGCCTTTAACTTCTGGTAAAGACCACCTGTTATCTGCAAACGCTCTGCTCGTGGTGTATGAACTAGCCGCTCCGTTTCTAAATCAATGGGCTCACTTAATAGTGGATTAATATTATTGCCAGCCGTAACCCCTGCCAGGCGCTCCTTCCAATATAACTCTGCCGCTTTTTGATGTGCTGCAATATACGATTGTGCTTCTAAATAAGCACGGTCTTCTAGTACCAAAGGCTCCTTACCTGATACTAATTCCTGATAGTAGCGATGCACTGTACTTAGAAGAATCTGACTACTCCAGCCATCACTAATACTGTGATGGATTGTTTTTAACAACCTATAATGTGCAGGGGCTTGTTGGATTAATTGAATTCGAAATAAACCTGGCTTATGAAAATCAAAACCTCTTATTCTATCAGCTTGTTGTATTTCATCTATGTCACCTGATTCATGATATACAAAATCAAATGTGGCAGATTGACTGATGATTTGTAGCAGTGTTTCATCCCAATTAAAGTAAGTGCGTAAAATAGGATAAGTCTCTACTGCCAGTTGCCAAGCGCGTTGATATAAATCAACCTCTAAGCGCTCATGATACTCTAACAGTGACTGTACGCAATAAGCATCATCTTCAGGATAACTCATCGCATGATAAATAAACCCTTGTTGCAGGCTATTAGCAGGATATATTGCTTTAATATGACGATCGGTTTCCTGTAATTTATCGAGTAAGCTTTGACTTAAAGGCGCTACAAAATCACTTGGTGTGTAATAAGCCAGAGTCTCTGACTGACAATGTTTAATTAATGTCGTCAAATGCTTCTTAAAGCACTCTGCCACCAAGGCATTATCTGATGTGTAGGTGGTAATGCGAAAAGCAAGGCAGTGATTCAATAGTTTTCCATTGATATGTAATAAGATTGGCTTTTGATTTGATATATCTCGAGTGCGGCCCGCAGGCTTATCAGATAACTGCCACTCACCTGCTTCACCAAACTGCCCCAAGTAGTTCAGCTGAATTTCAGGTAACATTGCATCTTCAAATAAAACGCCAAATCCAAGGCCTTTGTTTGGAATCTTGCGTAAACTT
>JASBUZ010000044.1 GCA_030147635.1 Gammaproteobacteria bacterium | reverse complement strand
TTGGCCCCACCTGATTCCATCTCGAACTCAGTCGTGAAACAAGCCTGCGCCTATGATAGTGTGGTGTTTCACCATGTGAAAGTCGGTCATCGCCAGGATTTTTATTCTAAAAGCAGCCCCTAAAAAGGCTGCTTTTTTTTTATCTCGACGTTGTTATAGCATATACTGAAAGTACCTAGCCCACTTAAAGTCGACTGTCTTGATCAAAAGAAAGCTTATTATTTCTTTTTTGTTGATGCCGATACTCCTGTTTCTTAGTACTTGCGACTCAGGCGGGAAACACTCGACACAAGGGTATGTTGAAGCAGAAAACCTGTACCTCGCTTCGTCTTATTCCGGTACCTTACAAAACCTCGCGGTTGAAAGAGGAGCTCGAGTACAAGAAGGGGACTTAATATTCCAACTTTCTCCGAACCCGGAAGACTTAAAAGTAGAGGAGGTTGACAAAGTTTTGGTACAAGAAGAAGCGTTGTTGGAAGACTTGAAGCTGCCTCAGAGAAAGCCTGAGATAGGTGCTGCTATGGCTCAGCTTGCTCAAGTTAAGGCGCGCTTAAATTTGGCAAAACTGCGCATGAAGCGATTTCGGCTGCTTTATGAAAGAAAAGCAGGGACTTTAGACGAAGCTGACGCAGCAGAGCAACACTTTGAAGAGTTGAAAGCCTTGCAACGCCAACGACAATATCAACTGCAACTCGCCATGCTTGGAGCGCGTAAAGAAAAAATCTTTGCACAAGAAGCTAAGGTTAAGAGTGTTGAGGCGAAAAAGGCATTTTTGGAATGGCAGGTGGCACAAAAGTCAAAATATGCACCGGATGGTGGAGTCATTGTTGATACTTACTTTGTAGAAGGTGAGTGGGTGCCGGTGGGAAAACCCGTGGCAGCACTTTTGATTCCTAAATATATCTGGATTGAATTTTTTGTGCCAGCATCAGTTCTTCCAAAATTGAAAGAAGGACAAACAGTGAATCTAACTTGTACTGGTTGTACACCAAGTAAAGGCAAAATTGCCTATATTGCACCTGAAGCAGAGTATGCCCCGCCATTGGTATATAGCCGTTCTAATAATCATAAATTAGTGTTTCGCGTCAGAGCAAAACCTATAAAGCCAGAACTATTTAAGGCCGGACAACCTGTGACTGTCAGTGGATTTTAATATGACAAATACTCCGATTATTAATGTGACACAATTGAAAAAATCATTCGGAGAGCAAGTTGCTGTTCGTAATTTAGATTTGCAGGTTAAGCGTGGTGAGGTGTTTGGCTTTTTAGGGCCTAATGGGAGTGGAAAGACTACAACAATTCGTATGCTATGTGGGCTATTAACACCAGATTCAGGGATGGGTACCTGTCTTGGCTATGATATTTTACAAGCATCCAGAAAAATTAAGCAGCATGTGGGCTATATGACTCAGAAGTATAGCTTTTACATTGATTTAAGTGTTGAGGAAAATTTAAGTTTTATTGCTGAAGTGTATGGTGTACAGAAGCCCCAAAAAGCGGTTTCTCGAGTGATGGAGCAAATGGGCCTCGTGGAGCGACGAGCGCAACTGACCGGTGAGCTTTCAGGGGGCTGGAAACAGCGTGTGGCATTGGCTGCTTGTTTATTACACGACCCAAAATTATTACTCTTAGATGAGCCAACAGCGGGTATTGATCCAATTGCTAGGCGTGAATTTTGGGATAAAATTCATGAGCTGAGTGAACAGGGTGTGACAACCCTGATGTCGACACATTATATGGATGAGGCGGAGCGTTGTACGAGGCTTGCCTATCTTGCTTATGGTGACTTAATGATTACAGGTACAGTCAACGATATAATTGGGGCGACGCACCTCAATACTTGGGAAATGACTGGAGACGTAACGACACACTTATTGCAAGCGGTCAAACAATTGCGAGGTGTCCGTCAGGCAGCTTTTTTTGGACGTTGTATTCATGTCTGCGGCAAAGATAAGCAAGTGATTGAGTCTGGGCTTAAGACGTTATCGGAGCAATATAAAATCACTTGGCATGCAATTGAGCCGACACTTGAAGATGCCTTTATTCGCTTGGTTGAGCAGTCTGAAGGAGGATTTTCGTGAAGTTTTCTTGGATGGGACGCCTAAAGGCTGTGATGGCCAAAGAGTTTATTCAGATGCGTCGCGATAAAGCAACATTTGGCATGATGGTTGGTATTCCTTTGATTCAGCTGGTGTTGTTTGGCTATGCCATTAATATGAATCCACGCCATTTACCGACTGCTATTGTTGGCGATACTCACAGTGCATTTGCACGGCGAATTTTAACCAGCATGGAGCAATCGAGTTATTTTCGATTTATTGCTCCCCAATCGACAGAGAAAGAAGCAGAACACTTGTTGAAAACAGCCCAAGTCCAATTTGTCGTAAATTTTCCACCTGGGTTCTCACAAGATTTAGTAAAAGGTTTGAGGCCCTCTGTCTTACTGGAGGTTGATGCAACTGATCCGGCTGCAACCGCCCGTGCAGTTGATGTTTTTAGAACACTACCTAACCAAGTGTTTGACTGGGAGGTTGATGGCAATCTCAGTGCGCTGCAGGTGAATAAGCCGCCTTATATTCCTTTAGTGCACTCAGTTTATAATCCACTTGCCATTACGGCATACAATATTGTGCCAGGGCTTTTGGGTGTGGTCTTGACCATGACTTTGGTGATTGTGACAGCACTTGCTATTACGCGGGAGTATGAACGCGGCACGATGGAAAATTTACTGGCAACGCCTTTGAAACCACTAGAAGTGATGGTTGGGAAAATTTTGCCTTACATTGTAGTGGGGTATGTGCAAGTGCTTCTGATTCTAGGATGTGCCAGGTTTTTATTTGATGTACCAATGACGGGCAGTGTGCTGCTCTTACTCGTGCTTTGCCTGCCTTTTATTGCGGCGAATTTGGCAATGGGTTTAACGTTTTCAACGCTTGCGACGAATCAGCTGCAGGCGGTACAAAGTGCGATGTTTTTCTTTTTGCCTTCTCTTTTGCTTTCTGGCTTTATGTTCCCGTTCCGAGGAATGCCTGAGTGGGCACAAGTGCTCGGGAATATGTTACCATTAACGCACTTTTTAACCATTGTGCGTGGTATTTTACTGAAAGGCAGTGGTTTTTTCGAGGTGTGGCGTGAGATTATTCCTATTTTAGGATTTATGGTTGTCGTGATGTTTATCGGGGTTAAGCGCTATCGACAAACACTGGATTAGTTAATAAAGGTAGATGTATGCAAGATTTCCAAGGTAAGCGCGTGTTACTCGGCATATGTGGTGGTATTGCGGCTTATAAAACAGCCTACTTAATTCGTGAGTTGAAGCAGCTGGGTGCTGATGTACAAGTGGTGATGACCGAAAAAGCCCTGGCTTTTATGACACCAATGACCCTGCAAGCCTTAAGTGGACATACTGTTCGAACAGACTTATTTGATGAAGCTGCAGAGCAGGCTATGGGGCATATTGAGCTTGCACGATGGGCGGATTATTTTGTGATTGCCCCAGCAACCGCGAATACCATCGCAAAGCTTGCCTATGGGATGGCCGATGATTTACTTTCAACGCTTGCTCTTGCGTTAAATAAGCCTCTTGTTATTTGTCCTGCCATGAATCAAGGCATGTGGCATCACCCAGCAACCCAGGCCAATATAAAAATCTTACGCGAAAGAGATGCTTTAATTGTAGGACCTGCGAGTGGTCTGCAAGCCTGTGGTGATGAAGGTTTGGGGCGAATGAGTGAAGTTTCAAATATTATCAATGCGCTGCGCGTGCAAGAAGTGTCTAATTTATTGCGCGGTGAAAAAGTTGTAATTACCGCAGGCCCAACGCGTGAAGCAATAGACCCTGTGCGCTACTTGAGTAACAAAAGCTCTGGCAAAATGGGCTATGCACTGGCAAGTGCAGCCCAAGTCGCAGGTGCTCGGGTCACTTTAATCAGTGGGCCATCTACACTTTTGCCGCCAGACGGAGTACATTTTCAAGCAGTTGCATCAGCGCGTGAGATGCATCAGGCAGTGGTGGATGCACTCGAGCCTGGGTGCATATTTATTGGAACTGCTGCCGTTGCTGACTATGCGCCAGAAAAGACAAGTGATGCAAAAATTAAAAAACAGTCTGGGCAGGGTTTATCGCTTACACTCAAGCAAAACCCTGACATTTTGGCGGAGGTTTCAGCAAGCAAAAAAGCGAAATATGTGATGGGATTTGCTGCTGAAACGGATGACTTAATCAACCATGCGCGCGCCAAGCTTGACCGTAAACAGTTAGACTGTATTGTGGCTAACTGGGTCGGGGAGAAGCTTGGGTTTGATACAGATGAACATGAAGCCGTGGTACTGACCAAAACAGAACAACACAATTTATTGAAAACGCATAAAGTCCGTCTTGCAGCTCAATTGGTTGCAATCCTTGCGGCAAGCTTGCAAAATACCGAGCACGTTTGTTCAGAAATAAGAAAAATATATGAAACCAGCTATTCAACTTAAAGTGCTAGATGCGCGTATTGGAAATAGTATTGCCTTACCGACTTATGCAACACCAGGCTCTGCTGGGCTTGATTTGCGCGTGTGTATTGATGAATCGCTGCAAATTGCAGGTGGTGAAACAGTGCTGCTTCCTACAGGGCTTTCCATCTACATTGCCGATCCGAACTTGGCGGCTGTGATTTTACCTCGCTCTGGTCTTGGCCATAAGCATGGCATTGTATTGGGGAACTTAGTGGGCCTGATTGACTCAGACTATCAAGGGGAGCTTAAGGTTTCTTGCTGGAATAGAGGTGTGGAGCACTTTACAGTAGATCCTGGTGATAGAATTGCACAGCTGGTGTTCTTACCGGTTGTTCAGCCAGAATTTAAAATGGTCACTGAGTTTGATGAATCCTCTCGTGGCGAAGGTGGTTTTGGAAGCTCAGGGAGACAATAATCCATGACGGACACAGTGACGTACCAGCGACGTGATATCTCACCAACCGTTTTTCGTGCTTATGACGTGCGCGGAATTATTGGTGAGCAACTCGATGAGCATGCTTTTTATATGATAGCCGAGGCCATTGCGTGTCAACTCGAAGTACTTGGTCGGCGAGAAATCTGTCTTGCTCGTGATGCAAGGCTCAGTAGCCCATCTCTGGCGCGTGCGTTAAAACAAGGTCTTTTGGATAGTGGCATTGATGTGTTTGATTTAGGGGAGGTACCAACCCCGGTGATGTATTACGCCACGAAAACCTCAGGCATAGATAGTGGCTTGATGGTAACCGGGAGCCATAATCCCGCTGAGTATAATGGCATTAAAATTGTATTGGCTGGTAAAACTTTGGTTGAAGAAGACATCAAAGCGCTTCATGCATGTGTTTTATCCGGTAAATCACGAAAGGGAGTTGGCCAGGAGACAGTGCTTCCAATTCTTAAGAGTTATGCTGCGCGTATCGTGGATGACATTCAAATAGATAAGCCGCTTCGAGTCGCTGTTGATTGTGGCAACGGGGTCGCTGGCAGTAGTATTCCTGATACATTGAGAGAACTTGGCTGTGAGGTGATTGAGCTTTACTGTGAGGTCGATGGTCGGTTTCCCAATCATCATCCAGACCCAACTATCTTAGAGAACTTACAAGACTTAAGAGCAGAGGTCTTAAAACATCAAGCTGATGTCGGACTTGCATTCGATGGTGATGCAGACCGTGTAGGGGTGATCACTGATACGGGAGAAGTGATTTGGCCCGATCGGTTAATGATGCTCTACGCTAAGCATCTTTTGAAAGCAATTCCCGGTGCGACTATTGTTTATGATGTAAAGTGCTCAAGTGATTTAGAAAAAATCATTCATGCCTCCGGTGGAGTTTCTCAAATGTGTCCAACCGGGCATTCGATTGTCAAAGGGGTGATGAAGCAGACTGATGCGGCATTAGCTGGTGAGATGAGTGGGCATATTTTCTTCCAGCATAGATGGTATGGCTTTGATGATGCCTTGTATAGTGCTTGTCGACTGCTTGAGATTATGGGTATGAGCTCACAAAAGCTCAGCACTTTATTTGAAGAAATTCCAAACAGTGTTAATACGCCTGAGATTAAAATTCCTATCTTCGATGAGAAGAAATTTGAGTTTATGGAGAAATTTACCACAGAGGCATCTTTTCCTGATGCAGCATTGATCACTATTGATGGTGTACGTGCCGAATTTCCGAATGGTTGGGGGCTGATTCGGGCGTCCAATACTACCCCTTGCTTGGTGGCGCGTTTTGAAGCGAAGAGCAATGAAAATTTGGATGAGATTCAAGCACTTTTCAAAGCACAGCTTCACGCGCTTGATGAAAGCTTAGAGATTCCATTTTAATCCATTGAAAGTTCAGCTAAGATTAAAACAAGTGCGCGATAGAGTGGGTGGGATTGTATGACTGCAGATGATATGTCGGATGAAAGCCTTATTCAAATGATGGAAAGTCAACGCGCCAGCCTTTTGGATGGTGAGTTTGACTTACTGTCTCCTGTCGAAATTGTCGCGGTTTTATGGTGGCGGCACGCAGATTTTCATATCTATGTGACGAGCCCAACCCTTGAGCGTTTTTCACCGCCTAAACTCGTCATGCCTGAAAAATTGCCTGACTCGGATAAGTTTGAGTTTGTTTATCCAATCCTTGATTTTGGCGATCAACTGAGTACTTCAAAAGGCGACGATGGCTATGCGGCAGGTTTTTCTATGTGTAAGTTATATTTTACTATTGAGAAAATGGTCGCCATTTTAATCGAGCGCCTCAAAGAAGGTGGTACAGATGAGAAAGCCGAAGTGCAAGTGGCACTGGGTGGGCATGAGTTTGCTCAGCGCAAAGGCTTTGAGTCCATCATCAACTTAAAATACAACGTGGTTGTGACCAACTTTGACCCTGGTGCATGGGGTGAAAAATATCTGCAAAACGTTAAGCAAATCTCGGAGCAAGGCTATGGTTACCCACCAGAAGCGCCACGAGATACTTATCGTCAGCCAAGTTTAGGCGTGGGCTCTCGAGGTTAATGTTTATAACTTTTTCAGGACTTTTAATCTATGTCGCAGGACGTTAAACCCGCGTATGAGTTTGGTGGCCCCATAGGTGCATGTTTTATTATTATTTTCTCTCATGTCCTGATTTATTATCTTTGGATGTCATTGACCTTTTTCAAAGGGGCATTGTTTTTGCCCTTGAGCTTTTCAGCACTTACGGGTTATTTGTCAGAAGCGGCTCCCAGTGTGTTTGCTGCGGAAGTTTTCCTTGGGTTTGTTGTGATTCAAATGCTGCTTGCGTATTGCCTACCAGGCTTTAAAGTGCAAGGTCTTCCTATTCCATCCCAAAACAATCAACAGCTCACATATCTGTGTAATGGCATACCTTGCTGGTATGTCACCCTAACTCTTGCGGCAGTGCTTCATTTTACCGGTTTATTCCCATTGAATTTACTGGCAGATAATATGGGCAGCATTATGACTGTCGGCGTGATTTTTGCCGACTTACTTGCTCTTTATTTATTTCTTTTAAAGCGCGTGACCAAAACAGAAGATACACCAACGGGGAGTACTATCTATGACTTTTTCATGGGGGTTAATCTAAATCCCCGCATCGGGAGACTGGACTTAAAGTTTTTCTCAGAAATACGAGTGCCTTGGATTTTATTGTTCTTCCTAACCGTCTCTGCTGCAGTCAAACAGTATCAGTTGCTTGGATATGTGACCTATCCCATGATATTTATGTTGATAGCGCATGGACTTTACGTGAACGCATGCATGAAGGGTGAAGAATGCATTCCAACTACTTGGGATATCTTTCATGAAAAATTTGGCTGGATGTTAATTTTTTGGAACTATGTTGGAGTGCCTTTTGTTTACTGTTTTCAATCTTTTTATATTTTGAGAAACAATGTCCAGCTATCGCTTACTTATATGCTGCCACTACTTGGTGTTTTGCTAGGCGCATACTACGTGTGGGATACAGCGAATAGCCAAAAAAACCGATTTCGTATGCAACAAAGAGGGACG
Organism: Gammaproteobacteria bacterium; assembly: GCA_030147635.1. Classification (GTDB taxonomy): domain Bacteria; phylum Pseudomonadota; class Gammaproteobacteria; order Legionellales; family Legionellaceae; genus JAALKW01. Next base: position 20,152 of record JASBUZ010000044.1, on the reverse strand, counting down.
TTTATCAAGCGAAAAGCGTTTCCTCAACTGCCATGGGGCACGCTCAAAAACCCGAAGCACATCAAGACAAAATCAGGCAGTTTGTTGCTGACCGACGGATGGTATCGCTACGGCAGAAAAATACATTATACAGCAGACACTGTGATGGCGATGACTTGGGGATTTAGCTGTGGGTTTTCTGATTTTTTGCCGTATTTATACCCCATTTTCTTCATTGGGATGATTACACATCGCTATACGAGAGATATGGAGCGATGCGCTAAAAAATACGGTGCCGACTGGTCGATGTATTGTAAGACAGTGAAATATAAGTTTATACCGTTTATCTATTAAATGAGTTTACGAAGGTTCGTGAGATAAAGGGTCAACTTTTTAAAGCCAGAGTGGTATACTTCACTTTGTTTCTAAATTCTGTTTTCAACGAGGAAGACTCTAACTGTGAATCAACAACGACCGGTTAATTTAGATTTGGGAAGTATTAAGTTTCCCCCAATGGCGATTGCTTCAATTTTACATCGTATTTCGGGGATTGTTTTATTTCTTTTGCTGCCAGTGATGCTGTATTTTTTGCGACAGTCTTTGGTATCGCCTGAGTCATTTGCGCATTTGAAAACGCTCACGATGACATGCGCTTGGTACAAGCTTTTACTCTGGGCCTTTTGTTCTGCTTGGCTTTATCATCTTTTGGCTGGTATCAGACATCTTCTAATGGACATGGGCTTTGGGGAAACAGCAGCTGCAGGTCGCCGTAGTGCCTGGATTTTGATGGGACTTTCAATATTGGGAATTATGATGATGGGGGCATGCATATGGTCAGCAACGTAACCAGCTTAACAGGTAATGGTCTGAAAGACTGGCTCATTCAACGTTTAACCGCCGTTTACTTGGCGGTTTATTCGGTTATGGTGGCCGTTATTTGGGTGGGATGTGCTCCTTGGAGTTATGAAAAATGGACTGCTCTGTTTCATACCCCTTGGTTTCAAGTAGCAACTGCTTTGGCTTTATTTACCATTTTGCTACATGCATGGGTTGGGCTTTGGACCGTCACAACAGACTACATTAAGCCAACATGCTTGCGACTTTTTGCTCAGTCGTTCGTGATGTTTATTTTGTTGGCTCAGTTGATTGCCGGCTTCATGATGATTTGGGGACAATAACAATGGCATTGGCACGAAAAAATACATTTGATGCAGTAATTATCGGTGCTGGTGGCGCGGGTATGCGTGCTGCACTTCAACTTGCAGGCTCTGGCCTGAAGGTCGCTTTACTCTCTAAGGTTTTTCCGACACGCTCTCATACTGTGTCGGCACAAGGTGGGATTACCTCAGCCCTTGGCAATGCAGACGAAGACGATTGGCGTTGGCATATGTACGACACAGTCAAGGGCGCTGACTATATTGGCGACCAAGACTGTATTGAATATTTATGTAAAGAAGGTCCTGAAGCAGTTTATGAGCTTGAGCATATGGGACTCCCATTTTCTCGCATGGATAATGGCAAAATTTATCAGCGTCCTTTTGGTGGTCAGTCCAAAAATTTTGGTGGTGAGCAAGCAGCACGAACTTGTGCGGCAGCAGATAGAACGGGACATGCGTTACTTCACACTTTGTACCAGCAAAATGTGAAAGCCAAAACCCATATCTACAGTGAGTGGTTTGCGCTCGATTTAGTGCGAGATGCGGATGGCCGAGTGGTTGGTACAACGGCTTTCTGTATGGAAACGGGAGAGCTGGTATTTTTCCAGGCACGCATTTGTATTCTGGCCACAGGTGGTGCAGGACGTATTTACCAATCAACCACGAATGCACTGATTAATACAGGCGATGGTTTTGGTATGGCACTGAGAGCTGGGTTGCCATTACAAGACATGGAGATGTGGCAGTTCCACCCAACTGGTATTGCAGGCGCTGGTGTGTTAGTCACCGAAGGCTGTCGTGGTGAAGGTGGTTACTTAATTAATAAAGATGGTGAGCGCTTTATGGAGCGTTATGCACCACACGTGAAAGACTTAGCCTCTCGCGATGTGGTGGCACGCGCTATGGCACTCGAGCTTCGCGCCGGCAAGGGGTACGATTTTAATGGCGTTGACTGTGTCAAGCTGAAACTTGATCACTTAGGTGCAGACTTAATTAAATCACGCCTGCCAGGGATTCGAGAGCTCTCTAAGACATTTGCGGGTGTTGACCCGATTGTTGATCCAATTCCTGTGGTGCCTACTTGCCACTACAGCATGGGGGGAATTCCAACGAATATTCATGCACAAGTGCTGACGAGGCACAAAGGTGAAGACACAGTGGTTGAAGGTCTATATGCAGTGGGGGAGTGTGCTTGTGTTTCTGTACATGGTGCCAACCGCCTAGGTGGCAACTCTTTGCTAGACTTAGTGGTATTCGGCCGTGCGGCAGGCTTACATGTTGAGGAGTTGTGGCAAGGCAATGAGCTACCTGATTTAGACTATGTGAGTGATGATGACATTGATGCATCATTGCAACGCTACATGCGCTGGGAGAACTCAGAACAAACAGGAGAGAGCCCTGCCGCCATTCGAGACGCGATGCAGCGCGTGATGCAAGAAGATTTTGGCGTATTCCGAACTGGAGAAGTGATGGAAGAAGGCTTGAAGCGTTTGCATGCATTACGTGAGCGTTTGGCGTCTTCAAGCTTATTGGATAAGAGCAAAATGTTTAATACCGAGCGTATTACGGCATTAGAATTAGATAACTTAATGGCGACGGCCTGTGCGACAGCATCCTCAGCTATAGCGCGTACAGAAAGTCGTGGTGCACACAGCCGGGAAGATTATCCAAAGCGAGATGATGCGCATTGGATTAAACATACCTTGTACCTTGAAAAGGAAGATGCGATTGATTTTCGTCCAGTGAATCGCTCACCTAAGTATGTTGAGCCTTTCGAACCGAAAGAACGTGTTTATTGATGAGGATATATCATGACGGATAGTCGAACCCTTCATTTATCAATTTATCGGTACAATTCCGAAGTGGATGAAAAGCCCTACATGCAGCACTATGCGTTGGATGTGCCGCTTCATAATGACCCTATGCTTCTAACCTTACTCGAGCGGTTGAAGGCAGAGCAAGATCCAAGCCTTGCTTTTCGTCGTTCTTGCCGAGAAGGAGTATGTGGCTCAGATGGGATGAATATTAATGGCAAAAATGGTCTCGCTTGTATTACATCATTGTCGAGCCTAAAGACCAATCGCGTGGTTGTGCGTCCGCTTACAGGCTTTCCTGTGATTCGAGATTTAATTATCGATATGTCAGTTTTCTACAAGCAATATGAAAAAATAGAGCCTTATTTGCAGAATGACTCAGCGCCACCAACGCGTGAGCGTTTGCAGTCACCTGAAAATAGAGCGAAACTTGATGGGCTGTATGAGTGCATTTTATGTGCTTGTTGCACAAGTTCATGCCCTTCTTCTTGGTGGAATCCAGAGAAGTTTGTTGGTCCTGCAGGACTTTTGCAGGCACGTCGATTTTTGGCAGATAGTCGTGATACAGCGACAGAGTCGCGCTTAGAAAACTTGCAAGACCCATTTAGTGTATTTCGCTGTCGAAGCATTATGAACTGTGCTTCTGTTTGCCCGAAGGGACTCAATCCAACTGAAGCAATTGGAGAAATCCGAAAGCAAATGCTGGACGACGAAACTTAATACCGATGTTCGTTGGAGAATTCTTTCATGAGTGACACCTTAAAAAAAGCCTGGGACACCGCCTATTTATCGGGCGGAAATATGGCTTATGTTGATGGTTTGTATGAAGACTACTTAGCCAATCCGGCCTCTGTGCCTGATGAATGGCAAGCTGTTTTTCGTGAATTACCGCCAGGACCATCTGGCGCCAAAGATATCTCGCATCGTGCTCTGCGAGAGTACTTTTTAGAGCAAGCAAAATACACGACTAAAGCGCAAATTGTTGAGTCGCATGACGACAAGCAAAGAGCTGTAGCTGACTTAATTAATGCTTACCGAGCGAATGGACATTTGGCGGCAAACTTAGACCCTCTCGAGATGTTAGAGCGAGATATGCCACCGAGTTTAACCCTTGAGTATCACGGCTTGAGTGATGCGGACTTGACCCAGTCGTTTTTTCCTGGAAAAACTTTTTCTGAGAAACCGATGTCGCTTGCAGATATTCAGGATGCCCTTAAGCAAACCTACTGTGGCAGTATCGGTATTGAATACATGCATATTGCAGCCACAGATGAAGTCAACTGGATTCAAGAGAAACTGGAGTCTGTGCGTGGACGATTAACTTTTGATGAGGCACATAAAAAGAACATACTCAAAGAGTTAATTGCTGCCGATGGCTTGGAGCGTTATTTAGGCACACGTTATGTTGGACAAAAGCGCTTCTCGCTTGAAGGCGGGGATGCGTTGGTGCCCATGATGAACGAAATCATTCAAGAAGCCGGTCGAAAAGAAGTGCGCGAAGTTGTGGTGGGTATGGCGCACCGTGGCCGCCTGAATGTTCTGGTCAATGTGCTTGGAAAAGATCCAAAAGAGTTATTCCAAGAGTTTGAAGGAAAAGTTAAGCTTGAGCGTACCGGAGATGTGAAATACCACCTCGGTTTTTCATCCAATATTGAAACACGTTCAGGGGATACTGTTCATGTTGCTCTGGCGTTTAACCCCTCGCATCTTGAAATTATTGGCCCTGTGGTTCAGGGTTCTGCGCGTTCTCGTCTGCGAAGACGACATGATTTAAAAGAGAAAAATCAAGTACTTCCTGTGGTGATTCATGGGGATGCGGCCTTTGCTGGACAAGGTGTTGTGATGGAGACGTTCAACTTTTCTCAGGCTCGTGGTTATGGGACGGGAGGAACGGTTCATATCGTCATTAATAACCAAATTGGTTTTACTACGAGTAATCCGCTTGATGCACGTTCTACGCTGTATTGCACTGATGTTGCCAAGATGGTGCAAGCTCCTGTGATTCATGTGAATGGGGACGACCCTGAAGCTGTTGTTTTTGCAACGCGTATTGCATTTGAGTTTCGTATGAAATTTAAGCGAGACGTTGTGGTTGATTTGGTGTGCTACAGACGTCATGGTCACAATGAGGCAGATGAGCCCTCGGTGACTCAGCCTGTGATGTATCAAAAGATTAAGGCGTTAAAAACTATTCGTGAGTTGTATGCGAATCAGTTAATTGCGACAGGACTCATGTCTGAAGCTGACGTACGCAAAGAGATGGACGCTTATCGCGATAAACTAGATCGTGAAGAGGCAGTGGTTCAAATCACGCACGATAACTACAAGGGGAAAATTGCGGTCGATTGGACCCCGTACTTTAATACGCCTTGGAATGTGCCAACAGATACAACCGTGACTTTAAAAACAATTAAGTCTTTATCTAAGCGATTGCAAACTTTGCCCCAAGACTTTGTATTGCATCCGATTGTGAAGCGCCTGTTTGATGAGCGGGAGAAAATGGCGTCAGGCGATATACCTATTAATTGGGGATTTGCCGAGACCATGGCTTATGCAACCTTATTGCATGAAGGTTATGGTGTTCGCTTATCTGGGCAAGATTGTGGACGAGGTACTTTTGCCCATCGGCATGCAGCCATTCATGACATGAAAACCGGAAAGGTCATGGTGCCGCTCGAGGAAGTGGCATCTGACTCAACCAATCCTGCTGTTGTGATTGACTCTGTTTTATCTGAAGAAGCGGTACTTGCATTTGAGTATGGCTATGCTTCTTCTGAGCCGCAGTTTTTGGTGCTTTGGGAAGCGCAGTTTGGTGACTTTGCCAATGGTGCTCAGGTGGTGGTTGACCAGTTTATCAGCTCAGGTGAGCAGAAGTGGGGCCGCTTGAGTGGGCTTGTGATGTTGTTGCCACATGGGTATGAAGGTCAAGGACCTGAGCACTCATCAGCACGACTTGAGCGTTATATGCAGTTGTGTGCACAACAAAATATTCAAGTGTGTGTCCCAACGACGCCCGCGCAAATTTTCCATTTATTGCGCCGGCAAGTCATTAGACCGTATCGTAAGCCACTCATTGTGATGACGCCGAAGAGTTTGTTGCGTCACAAGTTGGTTGTATCTTCTTTAGCAGAACTTACAGACGGCAAGTTTTATACGGTGATTCCTGAGCAAGATGAATTGAAGCCTGAAAAAGTGACGCGGGTGGTGTTGTGCTCAGGAAAAGTTTATTATGACTTGTTGCAGAAGCGCCGGGAAGAAAAATATAAACATGTCGCGATTATTCGTGTCGAGCAACTTTATCCTTTCCCTAAAGTTGCGCTTCGTGCTGAGCTTGCTAAATATCCTCAAGGGAAGCAGGTTATTTGGTGTCAGGAAGAGCCTAAGAACCAAGGAGTTTGGTTCTCGTCTAGGCATCATATTACGGATTGTTTAAGTCCAGAGCAGTCGCTTGAGTATGCTGGACGTGGATTTGCAGCGTCGCCTGCTGTTGGAAGTGCACATCTGCATGTTGAGGAGCAAAAGGCGTTGGTGGAAGAGGCATTAGTGGGGTAACTCGAGTGTCTGTTCTGATTGAATTGAATTAAAAAAGGTCGAAATCATGTCAATTGAAGTCAAAGTGCCTGCCTTGCCTGAGTCGGTCGCCGACGCAACCATTGCAGCTTGGCATAAAAATCCGGGTGATCAAGTGTCTCGCGATGAGAACTTACTTGATTTGGAAACCGATAAAGTGGTGCTTGAAGTACCTGCGCCTGCTGATGGTGTGCTTGAAGCTTGTTTATTCCAAGTTGGGGATACGGTCACAGCGGGCCAAGTATTAGCAAAACTGAAAGAAGGTGCAGCAGCAAGTGCTCCTCAAGAAGACGTTCCTGTTGCAAGCACAAAAAAAGAAGAAGCTAAAGCATCACCTTCTACTGGACCTGCCGTCAGACGTTTAATGGATGAGCATGGCCTAAATCCTGCCGATATTTCTGGGACAGGCAAAGACGGTCGTATTACCAAGCACGACGTTGAAGCATTTATTGCATCAACACGTGAGCAAAAATCAGAAACAAAAGCACCGATGCCTCAAGCCGCGGGTGAGCGCGAAGAAAAGCGTGTTCCGATGTCGAGACTTCGTGTGCGTATTGCTGAGCGTTTGCTGCAAGCACAGCATGAGTCAGCAATGTTAACCACATTTAATGAAGTGAACTTAAAAGCGGTTATGGGTTTACGCGCGGAGTACAAGCAATCGTTTGAGAAGAAGCATGGTGTGAAGCTTGGCTTTATGTCATTTTTTACCAAAGCAGTTGTTGAATCATTGAAGCGTTTCCCATCGGTGAATGCGTCAATTGATGGTGAAGATGTAGTTTACCACGGTTTTTATGATGTAGGGGTTGCTGTTTCAACGGAGCGTGGTTTGGTGGTTCCTATTGTACGAGATGCTGATACACTTTCTATGGCTGAGATTGAGCAAACGGTTGGCGATTTGGCTGTACGTGCACGTGACGGTAAGCTTGCGATGGAAGACATGCAAGGTGGCACATTCACCATTACCAATGGTGGCGTTTTTGGCTCGCTTTTATCAACGCCAATTATCAACCCACCGCAAACCGCGATTTTAGGCATGCACAAGATTCAAGAGCGTCCTGTGGCTGAGCATGGTGAAATTGTGATTCGCCCTATGATGTATTTAGCACTGTCGTATGATCATCGATTGATTGATGGCCGTGAGTCGGTGCAGTTTTTGGTGAGCGTGAAAGAGTTATTGGAAGATCCTTCTCGTTTGTTATTAAACATTTAATCGAAATAGAGTTTTAAACATGAATTTACATGAATACCAAGCAAAGCAATTGTTCTCGCAATATGATTTACCTGTACCCAAAGGGGATGTTGCATACAATACCGAAGATGCCATTCAAGTGGCCGAAACTTTATCTACACCAACTTGGGTTGTTAAAGCGCAAGTGCATGCCGGTGGGCGTGGAAAAGCAGGTGGTGTAAAAGTGGTTTCAAATAAAGATGAGCTTGCAGAATTTGCTCAAACTTTATTTGGCAAGCGTCTTGTCACTTATCAAACGGATGCATCAGGTCAGCCGATTCATGGTGTTTTGGTTGAAGAGACCAGTGACATCGCAAGAGAGCTGTACTTAGGTGCTGTTGTCGATAGGGCGAGCCGTCGAGTGGTGTTTATGGCATCAACCGAAGGTGGTGTTGATATTGAAAAAGTCGCTGAAGAAACTCCTGAGAAGATTATTCAAGTTGAAATGGACCCTATGCTTGGCATCATGCCTTATCAGTGTCGTGAAGTTGGATTTGCTCTTGATTTAACGCCTGCTCAGATTCGTCAGTTAACCCATATTATGACAAAGCTGGGTGAGCTTTTTGTTTCTTGTGACTTAAGTCTGCTTGAGATTAACCCACTGGTTGTGACTGGAGAGGGCAACTTAGTGTGTTTAGACGGTAAAGTTTCATTAGATGAAAATGCATTATATCGTCACTCCGAGTTGAAGAGCTTAAGAGATACCACGCAAGAAGATGACCGAGAAAATCATGCCAGAGAGTGGGAGCTGAACTACATTGCGCTTGATGGCAACATTGGCTGTATGGTGAATGGTGCAGGTCTTGCGATGGCAACCATGGATGTGATTAAACTGCACGGTGGTGAGCCAGCCAACTTCTTAGATGTTGGTGGTGGTACAACTGCTGAGCGTGTTGCTGAAGCATTCAAGATTATTTTATCTGACGAGAATGTCAAAGGTGTGTTAGTGAATATCTTTGGTGGTATTGTGCGTTGTGACTTGATTGCAGAAGGTATTTTAGCGGCCGTTGAAGAAGTGAAAATGACACTTCCAGTTGTGGTTCGTCTTGAAGGCAACCAGGCTGAAAAAGGGGCCGAGATTTTGAATCAAAGTGATTTGAACGTGATTGCGGCAAATGGCCTAACAGATGCAGCGAAAAAGATCGTTGCGGCAATTGCAAAATGACTTCCTAAGCGTGTCATTCCCGCGAAGGCGGGAATCCATTTGCAATGTAGCCACGAAGACAATGGATTCCCGCCTTCGCGGGAATGACATACTCTGAAATGAAGAGGCTGGACATTAAACATGAGTATTTTAGTAGATAAGAACACAAAAGTGATTTGCCAAGGGTTTACTGGTAAACAAGGTACCTTTCACTCTGAGCAAGCCATTGAATATGGTACACAGATGGTTGGTGGTGTAACTCCAGGAAAAGGTGGTCAAACTCATCTGGACTTACCTGTTTTTAATACAGTTCGTGAGGCAGTCGATGAGACTGGAGCAACGGCCAGTGTGATTTATGTGCCTGCACCTTTCTGTAAAGACTCGATTCTTGAAGCGGCAGATGCAGGGATTGAATTGATTGCTTGTATTACCGAAGGCGTTCCTGTACTTGATATGTTGGAAGTGAAGCAATACATCGAGCAAAACACCATGAGCCGTTTAATTGGTCCAAACTGCCCAGGGATTATTACCCCAGGTGCTTGTAAAATGGGGATTATGCCAGGCTCAATTCACTTGCCAGGAAAAGTGGGGATTGTATCGCGTTCAGGGACATTAACCTACGAAGCGGTGAAGCAAATGACCGACAAAGGCTTTGGTCAAAGCACTTGTGTTGGGATTGGGGGCGATCCAATTCCTGGTACCTCATTTATTGATGTTCTCGAGCTGTTTGAAGAAGACCCACAAACAGAAGCCATTATTTTGGTGGGTGAAATTGGTGGTACTGCTGAAGAAGAAGCTGCTGAATTTATTCAATCAAACGTTAGTAAGCCTGTGGTTGCCTACATTGCCGGTGTTACAGCTCCAGCAGGTAAGCGTATGGGCCATGCGGGTGCGATTATCTCTGGGGGTAAAGGAACCGCTGCAGATAAATTTAAAGCACTGGATGCAGCAGGTGTAAAAACCGTTCGCTCTCCTGCTGATTTAGGGGATGCAGTTGCTGAGGTCATGGGTTGGTAAGGAATTATGGGCTTTGATTCTAAGCCTTTTGCGTCGACTAGACGTGAATATGGCGAACAAAGTTTAACGGAGCAAGATGCAGCAGACTCGCCTCTGGTTCAATTTGAGCAGTGGTTTGCTGATGCACTTGCAGCCGATGTGCCAGACCCAACCGCAATGGTTTTATCGACTATTGACGCACGCGGGTATCCCAACTCGCGTGTGGTTCTTCTCAAAGGTCTCGAAGAGGGTGCCTTTGTCTTTTATACCAATTATGAGAGTGCGAAAGGACTAGAGCTTGAAAATACGCCTTACGCCGCACTTAATTTTTATTGGTCCGCACTTGCGCGTCAGGTTCGTATCCGTGGGCCGGTAAAGCGCACCAGCCGAGAAGCGTCAGAAGCCTACTTTGCCTCACGTACAGCCATGAGCCAATGCAGTGCCATTGTATCTCCACAAAGTCGTGTTATTGAGTCGCGTGAATCGTTAGTTGAGCAAGCCGAGCAATTGATGCAAGGTGAGGGCAGTGAAATTACTTGCCCAAGTTATTGGGGCGGCTTTTCTGTTTTTGCTGAAGAGATTGAGTTTTGGCAGGGACGAGATCATAGGCTTCATGACCGCATTTTTTATGTCAAAGAAAAGTCAAATTGGTCTAAGTTAAGGCTTGCATCTTGACCTTTATTCAAACTAGGGTTACTTTATATAGACAGGTGATGAGTTTGTTTGTCAAGAAAGTGTAAAAAACGGAGGTTTTGCAAGCGATTTCTTGAGGATGTCATAAACTAAATTTTACCAGTAAAATAAGTGTATTTGTTCTACTGGGTAGTAATATTCAGATGATGTTTAGATGGTGTTGAATAGGTGTATTGATAAAGGAGTACACAACTATGAATGACCTGACTACATTACTGCCTCACCTCAAATTCCGTTTTCATGTGGATTATCCGACTTTGGAAGAATGTTATGCTTATGGTTATGAGTGTGCACTGGCGGATGTGCAAGAGGATGACAATCCTTTCCAGTTGAACACACCAGAACGAGAGCAATGGCTCGAAGGATGGTGGGCTGGGTTTTATAATGAACAACCTTTGTTTAGTGGTGCTATTGAGCCGGAAAATAGCCAAGCTGCTTTAGAACCTGCAAATGATAATAATTACCACAAAGAGCAAAGTAGCTATTTTCTTCGTGTGTTAGAAATTGCTGGTGTTATCGCAGTATCTGCCATTCTTGGCTATCAAGTGATTGATATTGTCGCTTAATTTTACTACGCCCTAGTCTACGTATCGTGAACACCTTCTCCCAGTTTCTGGGGAGAAGGCAAGACAGGGTTTCTGCTTTTTATTTGTTAAAACTTGCATTTTTAGGATAAATAGCTCAGTCTATAGGCATTTTTAATCCAGGTAATTTAGACTGGATATTTGCAGGTGAGTGATAGCTTTATATGGGTCAAATTCAAAATAAAAAGAATTTAAGGTTTGCTTGGTTAATTTGGGGGCTTGCCGCAGCCTTTTACTTTTCTGACTATATGGCACGAGTTGCGGTGAGTGTCATGCACCGTTACTTACAAATTGACTTTAACATGAATGAGGCCCAGTTTGGTATTTTATCTGCTTCGTTTTATGTACCTTATATTTTGATGCAAATCCCTGTTGGCTTGATGGTCGATAGAATGAGCATTCGCTGGACCTTAACGGCCATGTCGTTGCTTACAGCATTTGCTTGTTGCGTATTTGGTTTGGCAGATGGCTTATTGATGGCATCTATTGGGCGTATGCTGATTGGCTTTACAGCGGCATTTGCTTTTATTTCAGCACTACGTTTGGCGACTTCCTGGTTTCCTCCAACGATGATGGGACTGCTCGCGGGATTAACTCAAGCCGTTGGGATGCTTGGTGCAGCATCAGGGCAAGCACCTGTTGCGTTTTTAGTGGGGTGTGTCGGTTGGCGTCACAGCATGCTGATAGTTGCATTTATTTTTATCATACTTGCGGCGATGCTCTATCAGTTTGTACGAGATAATCCAGCAGACCAATCTTGCACGGCAACCGCCGAGCGGCTTGAGCGTAAAGGCGTTTGGGAGAGCTTACGTATTGTACTTTCTATGCCACAGACGTGGGTTATTTCTTTATATACAGGATTTGTATTCTCGCCAACAGCGGTGATAGGTGAATCTTGGGGGGCCGCTTATCTTCAGTACGGGCGTGATTTGCCGGCAGCGTCTGCTGCTTTTATTGCAGGTCTTATTTTTATAGGCTGGAGTTTGGGGGGGCCATTTGCAGGCTGGCTTTCTGACAGAATAGGGCGTCGTAAGCCCATTATGATTGCCTCTGCTTTGTGTGGGACTATTTTATCTGCGTGGATTATATTTGTGCCAGAGCTAAGCAAAGTTACGCTTTCTATGCTATTTTTCTTGTTTGGGTTTACCAATGTTGGTGTTTCTATTGGTTATGCGGTTTCAACTGAATTACATCATCGCTCGGTTGTTGGTACGACGATTGCATTTGTAAACATGGCCTCTATTTTTGTAGGTGCTTTGCTACAGCCAGTGGTTGGTCGATTAATTGATCATATCTCTGGTGGAAGAGGGTACAATGCGGAGCATTTGGTTTTGTCTGATTTTCAGTATGGCTTGGGATTAGTACCAATATGCTCGTTTTTGGGACTTATATTTGCGTTCATGGCTAAAGAAACATTTTGTAACCCATTGAAAAATGAAGGCCAAGACTTCTAACTATGGCGTTCTCATGGTTTAATAGAAAGCTTATTGGCTTGTGGTCGAGAGAAGGGACACGGAGAGACAAATGAAAAAAATATTTGGAATAGTGATCTTGCTCGTTGTTGTGGTTATTGGTGGTTATTTTAGTACTGGCTTGATTACTGAGCGGACTCTGAAAAAGAATCTAAGCACGTTGAATCAAGCCAATGGATTTTCTGCGGAGCTAGTGAGTTATCATCGTGGTCTATTTCAATCGACTGCTGATTTGACGTGGCGTACTCAAATCCCTGAAAAGGTAGTCAAGAAAGATGATGGCGCTTCACTCGTTGTGCCTCCAAAAGTTTATTCCTTTGATATGCCGCTTGTGATTTATCATGGACCAGTAATGTTTGGTGGTGGCCGAGTTCGTTTTGGACTTGGGGCTGCCCATGGTGAGCTGAGTCTACCAGATGCTTATGCTTCTGAGTTTGCGGAGAAGTTTTCACCAAAATCCACCAAACCTCACTTAGGGATTAATTTATTTGTTACTTATCTCAACAAAACACACCTTGAAGTCAGTTTGCCAGCATTCCAACTGATGACTAAGAACGAAAAAAGTGAATTTGAATGGTTAGGCATGAACAGTGACCTGCGCTTTTCTCCCGAGAGTACGCGCTTACAGGGGCACTTTATGTTAGAAGGACTGCGCCTGATTAAGCAAAAATTCCGAGTCATTGTAAACAAAGTAACAAGTTCATACGACGTACATAAGGCAGAAAACGGTTTGTTTTTAGGAGAGGCAAACCTAAAGCTCCCAGTACTGCAGGTGACTGATAAAGACCAAACTGAGTTTGAGGTGAAGCAGTTTGAGGTGAACTCAAAGAGCACCCTCGATAAGGGTTTATTTGCTTCATCGTTCCATGCTGCTTTTGCAAATTTAGCTTCACGCGAGAATAAGTATGGTCCGGGTGAGTTTGATGTATCGATTAAAAACTTGGATGGTGCTGTACTTGCTGAGTTAAATCAACGTTTAAATCAATTACAGCATTTGGATACCAAAGGTGGGCAAGCTCAGCAGATATTACTTTCTTTGCTGCCTGAGCTCCCTAAATTATTGGGGAAAGGGGCTGTCTTTGAGATTGGTACACTGAAACTCGGTTTGCCTGAAGGAGCTATTGATGGCGCGATGAGTCTTGTGTTCCCTGAATCAGATCTGGATTCACCACTTCAGGTGCTTCCTAAAATTCATGGAGAAGGGCATTTAAGCATGCCTGCTCCATTTTTTAAATCTATGTTGGTACGTTCGTACAAACAGCAACTTCTTCGTGCTCATGAAATGGCTGAACAAGAAAAACAAGATCAAAAAGCCTTGGCCAAGTCAGTTGAGCCCGCACATTCAGATGCTAAGCCTGACGCTGTAAAAGAGGATGGAAATGCAGCGCCGGTGACCATAGCTGAACTCAATCAACAAGCAGTCCACAAGGCGGATCAAAAAATTGAAGATTTGATTCGATTAGGGGCTTTACAAGCCAAGGGAGCTGATTACGTACTTGAGCTCAAGCTTTCTTCCGGACGTTTGTTGGTGAATGGTCATCCATTTCACTCGGGGATGTTAAGCTTTTAGTCCTCTATTTTGTGTTATTTGTCGTCCATGGCGCAGCCGTGTATTAGCGTGCTCATGTTGAGCTCTGTGTGGACGGGACATTTGTTTTTGAAAGAAGGAGTTAGACAAGATGATAAGTATTACTCAAGAAAATGAAGAGATGGCAGTCTCTTTAGCTTCGAGTGTCACACAATCAGTTCAGAAGTATTTTTCTGAATTAAGAGGTGAAGATCCAGTTGATTTGTACCAGTTTGTACTTGAAGAAGTTGAAACCCCATTGTTTCGTGCTGTTATGGAACACTGCAAATACAACCAATCACGTGCGGCACTGATGTTGGGTATTAGCCGAGGAACGCTTCGAACGAAATTGCGTCGCTATTTTGATGATAAATACGTTGGAACACGTGACTAATAAAATATAGACATAAAAAAAGCCCCTTAAAAGGGGCTTTTTTTATGTCTATATTTTATCTTTCAGTGAATAGTGAACTGACAGACTCTTCTTCATTGATGCGTTTGATGGCTTGAGCTAGCATTTCAGCGAGGCTCACCACGCGGATTTTTTCACAATGTCTGACGGTTTCTGAGCCTGGGATAGTATCTGTTACGATAATTTCATCAAGCATCGAGGTATTAATATTATCGATAGCAGGGCCGGATAATACGGGGTGGGTAATATAAGCACCGACGCTTTTTGCCCCAGAATCTTTAAGTGCTTTTGCTGCGGAGCATAAGGTGCCAGCGGTGTCTACGATGTCATCGATGATAATACAGTTTTGTCCTTCTGGGTTTCCAATAAGATGCATGACTTCAGACTTGTTGGGCCCACTGCGGCGTTTATCAATAATGCAAAGTGCTGCGTCATCAAGGAGTTTCGCTGTAGCACGAGCACGCACGACCCCACCCACATCAGGAGAAACCACCATAATGTTGTCGAGTTTTCGCTCTTTGATATCGTTGATTAGAATAGGTGTGGAGTAAACGTTATCAACAGGCATATAGAAAAAGCCTTGAATTTGGTCTGCGTGTAAATCAACGGTTAAGACGCGACAAATACCAACAGATGTCATCATGTCGGCAACGATTTTTGCAGTGATGGGCACGCGTGCTGAACGAACACGACGGTCTTGCCTAGCATAACCAAAATAAGGGACAACAGCGGTAATTCGACCTGCAGAGGAGCGTCTTAGCGCATCTGCCATAGCCAGTAACTCCATCAAGTTGTCATTCGCTGGAGCACAAGTAGATTGAACAATAAAGACGTCTTTACCACGCACATTTTCAAGGATTTCCACCATGGTTTCACCATCACTGAAAGTGCCAACTGTGGCTCGCCCCATTTTGATGTTTAGGTGGTTAGTGATATTTTGTGCAAGTTCAGATGAAGCATTTCCAGAAAAGATCATCATGTTAGACATGTGTGAAAGCCTTTATTTAAAGTTTGAATCTTTAGATGATTATCATAGCAAGTGTATGGCTGGGGTGCTAGGATTCGAACCTAGGTATGCAGGGATCAAAACCCTGTGCCTTAACCACTTGGCGACACCCCAAAAACGAAATAGAGTAACGTATAGCGCTACAAAATGTGGGGGTATTTTGCAGGCATTCATTGCGATTGTCAATGGATTTTCCACTGTTTTATAATGAGTTTCAGCTGTCCGCCTGGACCACTTACACGAAGTTTAGTCGGTAAGTCGGTGCCTTTAACGGTTTGATAGTTTTCATATCGAATCGTATAACCACTTTGGGTCAGTGATGTGTAGTGTCCAGCCCCATCTTTATGGCTAGACTGCACGGCCCCCGGTGCTTTTACGCCTCGTACCCAGTAATATAGGTTGTGCAATGGTACCCGAACACCGGTCTCTTTATAGAAAAGTTGGTCGATATTTGAGGTTGTGACTTTTTTGGCGCCGTCTTTATAAGTGACCAGCTGACCATTTTTTTCCACTGACACGCTGCCGCCCCCGAGCGGACCGAACAAATGCAGTTGATAACGATTTAGCCCTTGTTGCCGCCAGTTGAGGGATGCTGTCCATGCTTTTTGCTTATTTTTAGCGGCAACAGCACCGGTAATGCGCCAGGAGCTCAGGTGCTTTGCAGCGTTGATTCGTTTTGCTGCAGTTTTTTTATCTTCAGGTGTGGTTGGTGCTTCAGTGCCTGGCGGCGTTGGGGTTGCACAAGCGCCAAGCAGTGAAATAAGTGTAAGGGTGAGTATGTGTTTTTGGATGTTCATGAGTCAGGATACTTTGAATGGGATTACATTCTATTAACAATACGCTAGACTCACCACAGGTTCAATGTAATGACAGAGTGAAACATCATGCAAAAAGCGATTTACCCAGGAACATTTGACCCCATTACCAATGGTCATATCGATTTAATTACGCGTGCGGCAAAACTTTTTCCCGAAGTGATAGTTGCTGTTGCGAGCAATCAACCTAAGAATCCGTTTTTTTCACTGGAAACACGTATTGCTTGTGTCAAAGAGGCGGTTTTTGACTTACCCGGTGTTCAAGTGCATGGGTTTACTGAGCTTTTAATCGAGTTTGTAAAAAAGCAGGCAGGAGGGGTGATTGTTCGGGGGTTACGTGCAGCCTCTGATTTTGAGCACGAGTTTCAGTTAGCCGGTATGAATCGAAAGCTCGATAAAACAATCGAAACCGTGTTTTTAACGCCATCAGATGACTGTATGTTTATCTCATCGACTTTGGTTCGTGAAATTGCAGCACTCGGAGGTGATGTTTCACGTTTTGTGCCACCCGTCGTTGTGCGGGCGTTGAAAAGCCGTATGGACTAAGCCCGGTTATCTCCAACTAAGGTTTTAATGGCTGCATGGGTTTTTTCAACAAGTTCTTCTTTATTCTCAAGGGTAAACTTTGAGGCATCGATAGGTTCACCGATGTGTACCTCAGCGTTTTGGTTGAGAAAACACTTGAGTGTGCGAGACGGGAGGATATCGTAGGCTCCCCGAACCCCAATCGGAATAATTGTGGCTTTGGTTTGAATGGCGGTAATGAACCCGCCTTTTTTAAAGGGCGCGACATGCCTATCTGGCGAGCGAGTGCCTTCAGGTGCAATCCACATAACAATACCGCTTTCCAACATAGTATGAATCACTTCTAAATCTTTGATGGCTTGGCGTCTGTTTTTCCTATCGATAAACGGGAATTCTGCTTGTTGCATTGCTTTGCCCATGAAAGGCAGCTTCGACATTTCTTTCTTGGCCAACATACGCAGCGAGATGTCGGGAAACGCACGATAGGTGATGGGGATATCAAAAAGACTGCTGTGATTACACATAATAATGGTGGCCTGGCCTGGTTGAGGTTTTGTATTACTCGGGTTATGCACCGAGCAATTGATACGCCAGAGCTTCATCATACGTCCACTCCAATCATTCATTTGGGCATTTACCCAAGGTCTTGTCACTTTTCCAAATAGACTTCTGACAACACAGCGAATACTCATAGCTAGCGTGAGCCAGCAAGAGGCAACGATAAGCCACAAGGTTTTGAGTAGGCCTGCTTGGTTTTGCTTAGAATTCGTCATGATCGATTACTCGTCCTTTGGAAGGCTTGGGTTTCTTATTAGGGGAGAAAGTACGCGCATATTGCGAGATGGCATGAATGCCCCACAGGACTCCACCGATGAGTAACCCCCAAACGAGTACGTAAGAGAAAACGATGAAAATACCGACAATAACAGCAATTGCAATGCCCAATAAAATAAAAGGAGGCATTTGCTGAAAAAAATGTTTTAATGGTTTAGGCATAGGATAAACTACTATATAAAAAAGCCATGCCGGGAATTATCTGTTAAAAACGAACGAAATGCAAAGAAATAGTGTATAATGTTCGCTCTATATGCTCCGAAACTTAAGGAGCTTACGCTTTATGCTAAGGGAGGTTTTTGATGTTTGGTCTTTTAAACTTATCGTTTTGGGGCTACATGTTAGCGGCACTCATCGTTACTCAAATTACAATTGCTGGAGTGACCATTTATTTACACAGATGCCAAGCGCATCGAGCTTTAACACTGCACCCCGTTGTAAGTCATTTTTTCCGACTTTGGCTTTGGTTAACGACCGGTATGGTTACGTCTGAATGGGTTGCAATTCACCGGAAGCATCATGCTTCTGTTGAGCAAGAGGGAGACCCGCATAGTCCCGTCGTTATGGGGATTAAGCGCGTGCTTTGGCGCGGTGTCGATTTATATCGAGATGCAGCCAAAGATAAAGCTATGATAGAAAAATATGCGCATGGCACGCCAAATGATTGGCTGGAGAGAAACGTTTATAAGCGATTCTCTGCACGCGGTGTCGTGATAACGCTTTTTATTGATATTTTATTGTTTGGAATTCCCGGCATTAGCATGTGGGGGCTCCAAATGCTTTGGATTCCATTTTGGGCTGCTGGTGTCATTAATGGAGTTGGCCATTACTGGGGCTACCGAAACTTTGAATCTGAAGATGCTTCAACTAACATTATTCCCTGGGGATTTTGGATTGGTGGTGAAGAGCTACATAATAACCACCACACCTTTGCTTCATCAGCGAAGTTTTCTGTGAAATGGTGGGAATTTGATATGGGTTGGTTTTATATTCAGTGCTTATCTTTTTTAGGACTGGCTAAAGTGCGTAAATTGCCACCGCGTCTGCTTAAAGATAAGCAGAAAATACAAGTGGATTTAGACACTGTGCGTGCAGTGGTTGGAAACCGCTTTCAAGTGATGTCTCAGTACTACAAGCGTGTTGTACGACCCATTATTAAGCTTGAGAAAAAACAGCATTTGACTAATAAGGCCGACAAAGCACTGCTGCAAAAGGCAAGTACTTTGTTGCGCAAACGTGAAGGGCTGCTTTCACCTCGTGCAAGCTCACGTCTAGAAGATTTGCTGCAGCGATTTGATGAGCTTCGAGTTGTTTATGACTATAAGCAATCTTTACAGCAAATTTGGCAAAAAACCGCGACATCACAAAAAGAGTTAATAGAAGCTTTGCAGCAGTGGTGCAAGCAAGCGGAAGAGTCAGGCATTGAAGCTTTACGTCAGTTTGCAGAACAACTAAAAAGCTATGTACCTTATGCACCTAAAGCTGCCTAATTGAATAAGGAGAGAGGGGGATGACAAACTGGAGTCTTATTCTAAATGTGTTGCTCTTGATGGGGGTGGTGTTTGCACTGTTTCAGATGGTTCGCTCGAAGCATCGGGAAAAAAGCAGACGACGCATGTATCGTGCAGAGCCCATACAAGCAGAGTTGCAGCAGGATGATATTATTGCTGTGCGCAAGTTGCGCTCGGAGGAAGGCCCAGAGTGTAATTTAGAAGAAAAGCAAGCAGAGACCATCTCCCCTATCTCTGCAGCAGAGCCCACTGTTGATTCTTCTGAGACGTCCTCTGAAGTAGAGAGGATTCAGGAGAAAGTGCCGCCTAAAGAGAAAAAACCACTTTCTTTGATGATGTTTTTACTCGCGAAGGATGATAGACAGTTAGCTGGCTATGAGCTTTTACAAACCATTCTTGCTGCAGGGCTTCGTTTTGGCGATGGGCAGCTTTTTCATCGGCATCAACACATTAATGGGCAAGGGCCGATTGTTTGCAGTCTTGCAACAGCGACAGAAAGTGGCGTTTTTGATTTGCAAAACATGGGGGCTTTCAGTGTTCGTGGTCTGTGTCTTTTTATGGAAGCATCAGGCAGTCCAAGCATCGATGCTGAGCGCTTAACCATTATGCTTGAAACGGCAAAGCAATTGTCTGAAGGTTTGGATACCCATCTGCTCGATGATGAGCAAAAGCCTTGGTCTGATAGAAGCTTCGTGCGCTATCATAAGCTTTTAGGCGGTGTGATCGAAGAGATGGCATAACCCACCGGGGTCAGGGCTTTAAATTTTAATAAATGGTTCAAAAAAAAATCCCGGACCCCCAGGCCCGGATTATTTTTTATGTTGGGGGGTAATCAAAATTTTTAG
>JASBUZ010000043.1 GCA_030147635.1 Gammaproteobacteria bacterium | reverse complement strand
TTTTTAAATTTTGCGTTTCGTTGAATAATACTCATTACAGTGCGGGGGTCTGGGCTTTAATTTTTAATCACGCATTCAAAATTAAAGCCCTGACCCCAGCAATTTTAGGACTCAGCGGGTTTTCTTCGGCAAATCTTATCTGCAAGATAACCAACAGCGCCGGCATAGTAGATAGAATTGTTGTACCTTAAAATCATTTTGTAGTTAGGGTAGGCCAAAAAGACTGGGCCACCATGTGGCTGGATAATACTTGCTTCTAAGTCTGGATAAGGCAGTTTGCTGCCGTCTTTCATACGAACTCCCATAGCTTCCCACTCTCGTACGGGTTTCACTGTCGACTTACCCTCGAGTGAGCGATCAAAATCTTGTGGCAGTTTGACGTGAACTGCCCAGGGCTCGCCTTCATGCCAACCTTTATTTTTCATGTAATTGGCAATCGATGCGAGTGCGTCAGGTTTTGAGGTCCAGATATCACGGCGTCCATCACCATCATAATCCACGGCATATTTGACCCAGCTTGATGGTAGAAACTGAGGATGACCTGAAGCGCCAGCCCACTCACCTTTGAAATGTTTCAGAGT
Source organism: Gammaproteobacteria bacterium (assembly GCA_030147635.1). GTDB lineage: Bacteria > Pseudomonadota > Gammaproteobacteria > Legionellales > Legionellaceae > JAALKW01. Next base: position 9,733 of record JASBUZ010000043.1, on the reverse strand, counting down.
GACATGACCATCGTTCAAGATGTGTAGTGCGGTAAAGAGTTCATGTCTGAAAAAATCTTTTCGTTTAGAGTCATAAGCGAGCGTGGTTAAGGACTGAATCACCGGGAAGTTTCCCATATAACCACCATAACTGGTTTCAATGCCCCAGAAAGACACAATAAAGCATGGATCAACGCCATATTGGTGACCGATAGCCTCAAGGGTTTCTTGGTATTGCTTGTATTTCTTACGTCCCATCGCAATACGATAGTTATCAATGCGCGAGTTACGGTATTTGGTATAACTCAAACGCTTCTCAGGTTGCGATTTAGAGAGGTTTTTAACGCGCCTGCTAGGTTCATGCACATTAGCAAAGGCATCATGAATCACTTCTTCAGAAATACCTTGGCTGCGTGCTTCTTTCTTTACATCAGCAAGCCAGCTTGCCCAACTTTGTTGTGCGGAAAAGGCCTGGCTTGAACTGAAACAGGTGATACAAGCCGATAAAAAAAGCGTAGATTTCTTCATGTTACTCTCCTCGAGCCATGCTTATTGTTATTAAATTTAAGTGTGGTAGAGGTTATGCATAAATTCAAATCGCCTTATTTTGAGGCGGGAACTGAGAAGCGCTTTTTGTCTTGCAGACGAAGTGCAGTGAGTGTGCCACCCCAGACGCAGCCGGTATCGATGGCATGGATTTGGGGAGTGGGACAGTGTCCTTGAAGTGCCGCCCAATGCCCAAAGACCAAGTCAGCTTCGATGGGTTTTCTGGATGGATGTGCATACCAAGGATAATACCCGTCAGGTGCGGCTTCAGGTTTGGTTTTGATGGTGAGCTCTAACTGCCCTGCTTGATTACAAAAACGCATGCGAGTGAAGACATTGCAAATGACACGTAGACGCTCCACATGGCTTAAACTATCTGTGAGTATTGTTGGTGTATTGCCATACATATGAGTTAAAAAGTCTAGGTAACTGGGGCCACGCAAGGCAGCTTCTAGCTCACTTGCATGTGCTTTAGCTTCTATGAGTGTCCAGGTGGGGGCAATACCTGCATGTGTCATCACCCAGTTTAACTGCTCATCATGATACAGTATGGGTTGTTTTCTGAGCCAGTGTCCGAGTGCTTCTTTGTCCGGCGCACTTAAAATATCGGCGAGTGTATCATCGGATTTTTCTGGGTTGGAAAGAAAAATCTGGCAAAGTAAATGTAGGTCGTGGTTACCGAGCGTGATATAAGGGGGGATGGGCAGTGCTTGGATAAATCGAAGTACTTTTAGTGAATCAGGCCCTCGGTTGACTAAGTCGCCCACGAGCCACAGTCTGTCCTCTTCTGGGTGAAAGGCAATCGTTTTAAGTAGGCGCATAAAAGGCTCAAAACACCCTTGTATGTCACCAATTGCATAATCAGCCATAAGGATTATTCTTTGGAGCTAAAGAGGCATTGGCCTGCTTTTCATGGGTATGCCACTTACCATCGGCGGCGACTTGTTTTAATGCACCTGGATGACGTGCCTCGATGGCATTGGTGTTTTGGAGTGAGGCGGGTAGGCCAATAGAGCCTTTGAGCACTAGGCTGTTTTCAGCCGAGACACCTGGAGCTTTATCATGTATCCCCAGCGACATTAAACCTTGCTTGACTGCCATCCAGTTCTTAAATAAGGGGCTCTCCCGCACAAAAAGCTTGAAGGAATCTGGCCCAACAAGGGTTCCACCTGCCACATTGAGCAGTGGATGTTGGTTGAAGGTAAGTTTTCCAGACTCGAGGTTTTCCATCAGCCATCTCAGAAACGCAGTGCCAATGAGCTGCTCTCGGTCGCTCCATGAATCTTGAGGATCCATAAATGAGCTGGGACGGCCAGCAGCATGTTTTGAGCGATGAGCCTCAGGCAGGAGATTAATTAAATCTTCTTGAATGGCAATATCATCGGCCCGGTCAAGAATCAGTCCAAGTGAGCCGGATGAGGCCGAGTCTTCATGAAGGAGTGCAAGCCAGACTTCGAAGACATCGAGGTTGCTCGTGAGCCAGGCAAATCCATCCTTTGGCATAAGTTGTTGTGCTAGAATAATGTTTAGTCTTTGCCTGAAGCTTTCATCACGATTGTTATTGACGGTATCAAACTTGTAGGCGTGAGCTGTGTTTACTAAGGGCTCACGCAATGGCTCCCAGGTTTTGATGAGATGCCCATGTTCGTTATATAACTCCACTTCGTAATCCAGAGGGAGTTTTCCAATGCCTCTTAGTAAACCTGCTGAAAATAAAGCGTACCACCAGAGTTGCTGCTCTTCGGAGAGTCTCGAGTTTGGGTCTTGCAGCAAAAAGCTTCGGAATAGGTCGCTTGCTGCTTTGGTTCGACTGAGCGCATGGTCAAAAGCACCACCTGGGCTTGAGAAGTAGCTATTGGTGGTATCTGGGAGTTGCTGTGTATAGTTGAGCAGTTGATAAAACAGTTGCTCGCAAAGTGCTTTAAATCGAGGAGGCTCAAACTGACAGGTTTCAGCAAGCGTTGCAATTTGCTCGGGGCGCTTATTTTTTAAAATGAGCTGATTGGGAGACACAACGGTTGTGAGTCCGTGTAGGTGCGCGTTATGGTTTACTTTTTTACGTAGTCGTTCAAACACAAAGCCTCCGAGCTAATGAACAAGTTAGTTCATTTTACACGATTTGGTAATATATTTCGCTATTTTTAGATAAAATTCAACCGAAATGGTTTCTGCTCGACCTTTGGGGTCGACGCCAAGTGTCTGTAACTCTTCTTGAGTCAGTAAAGGCCTGAGCGTGTTTGCAAGGGTTTTTCGCCGGGCTGAAAAAGCTTGTGTGAGTAACTCTTCGAGTGTTTGTAGTAAGGTTTTGGGGTGCTTTATTTCGTGTGGGGTAAGTCGCACAATGGCCGAGTCGACTTTTGGGGCCGGGTTAAAAGCATTTGGAGGCACTAAGAAAAGAGAGTCAACTTGGCACTGTGCTTGTGTCATTACACTGAGCCGGCCATATGCTTTGGTACCTGGGGATGCAGCAAGTCGACTGACCACCTCTTTTTGCAGCATAAAATGCATGTCTTTGATGTGGTTTGCATATTGCAGTAAATGAAACAGCAATGGCGTCGATATGTTATAGGGTAGGTTTCCAACGACCCGAAGTTTATCTCCAAACTGCGCAAAATCGACGGTTAAAACGTCTTGGCAAATGAGTGTCAGTTTATCTTGGCTTTCTGGCAGGCCATTTAAGTATGCATGCAAGTCCTTATCAATTTCGATGGCTGTAAGTTGGTCGACATATTTAAGGAGTGGGCGGGTGAGTGCGCCGAGCCCTGGCCCAATTTCGATGATTTTATCACTGGGCTTTGGATGAATCGTCTTTAAAATACTGTTAATGACATGAAAATCTTCCAGGAAATTTTGGCCAAAGCGTTTGCGTGCTCGGTGTTGCATGACTCCTAACCCCCTAAAAGATGTGCATATTGCAAGCCTGCAAGGGCCGCGAGGGTTAACAGGCTACCCACCAAAGCACCGCTGAGTTTACTGCGAAGGGTGGGGGTGGGTTTTTTTTCCTGATATTTGTTATGCTCAAGCGCGCGTATGTGCTTTGCTTTATTGAGTAGCAGTAAGTCGTTGAGCAGCTTCGGCATATGTGGCAGCTCTTCAATTAAGAAGGGTAAGTTGGAGCGTAAGTGCTTGAAGAGCGAGCGTGGTCCCATTTGCTCTCGAATCCATTTTTCAAGAAACGGTTTTGCTGTGCGCCATAAATCCAAATCTGGATCGAGTTGACGCCCTAAGCCTTCAACAGCGAGTAAGGTTTTTTGTAGCAATACCAATTGAGGCTGTACTTCCATTTGGAAACGTCTTGCCACCTGAAATAAGCGCAGGACTAAAAGCGCAAATGAAATATCTTTGAGTGGTTTTTCAAAGATAGGCTCGCATACTGTCCGAATAGCACTTTCAAAGGCATCAATACGTGTATCTCGCTTGACCCAGCCCGATTCAATGTGTAACTCAGCAACACGCCTGTAGTCTCGGTTGAAAAAGGCGAGTAAATTTTCAGCTAAATAGCGCTTGTCTTGTTCATCCAAGGTTCCCATAATGCCGAAGTCGACACAGAGGTACTGTGGATTTTGTGTGTGATGTGGCGAGACAAAAATATTGCCTGGATGCATGTCGGCATGGAAAAAGCAGTCATGGAACACCTGGGTAAAAAATATTTCTACACCGCGCTCAGCCAAAGTTTTAAGGCAAATGCCATGAGTTTTGAGAGACTCGATATCTGTTACAGGGATGCCGTGAATGCGCTCCATCACTAAAATATTTTTGTGTACATAGTCCCAATAAATTTGTGGGACATACAAAAGTGGTGAACGATTAAAGTTACGTCTTAATTGGCTGGCATTGGCAGCTTCACGTTGTAAATCAAGTTCATCAAGTAAGCTTTGCTCAAACTCCCGGACGACGTCTTTAGGTTTAAAGCGTCGGCCTTCAGGCCAGTATCTGTGTGCAAGCGAGGCCATGCTTTTGAGTAAACTGATATCCCGCTGAAGCAGTTTCTTCATATTGGGGCGTAAAATTTTGACCACAACCTCTTCGCCACTTTTCAATGTGGCTGCATGTACTTGGGCCATGGAGGCTGAGGCTAGGACGTTTTCATCAAATTTTTCAAAGACTTCAAGTGCAGACTGCCCAAATGTTTTTTGTAGAATGGCGAGTGCATGCTCTGTTTTGAACGGAGGGACATTATCTTGTAGCTTGGTAAGCTCTTTAATCATATCCTCTGGCAGGATATCCGGTCGCGTCGAAAGAGCTTGTCCAAATTTAATAAAAATAGGTCCGAGCTCTTCGAGAGTTTCTCTTAAGGCTTCACCCCGGGTGCGTTTTTTATTGCGAAACCAGTTCCAAGGATTTAGGTAGACAATAAAGCGGAAAGGCGCGAATAAGCGCAGGCTCACAACGACTTGATCTAAGCCATTTTTGGCAAGGATATAGTTGATATGGAGTAGGCGAACCAGTTGTCTAAGACGTTTCATCGGCAGTTAGCTGTTGGTTAATGTGGGCCTCGAGGCGCTCAACCCGCAGGGTTAAGGCATCGATGTCATTCATAAAATCCTCTAATTCTTCTCTAGGAGGGCTAAGGCGTGCTTCTTCTTGTACATACTCACCCAAGTTATGCTTAATAGAGGTTTTGAGTGAGCGCTTGAATTGCCTGCCGCGCCTGACAAAACGTCCAATTTGGTGTGCAACCACATCTCCGGTAAAGTGCGCGAGATGGCCTTCCCAGTCGATATCGATATCATCAAAGAGGCGTTTGACGGCTTGTCCAAACTCGGTGTCCCCGGTCATTCGAATTTGGTCATTAAAGAGTGAGCGGACTTTTGATGATGGCAAAAAGCTTAAGCGAATAAGTCCAATGGGGCTTGAGTGGATGATGGTATCCGGCTCACCAGGAAAGTCAGCTAGGAGCTCAATTGTGTCACCACTAAAATGCATAAAGAAATGCACATCGAGCGGGCTTACAATCATCTCGAGGACTTTACCATGCAGGGCTTTAATTTTTGGCTTAGTTTCAGGGTCAAGTGCAAGAGCATGATTCATGGCTTTTTGTAGGGTCAGGAGGGAATATCGTTTTAGCATGTGCATACTCTCAATATTTATAGGCCATATGTAAGGCAACAATGCCACCGCTTAAATTATGATAAGTACAGTCTTCAAAACCTGCTTTCTCAATCATTCTCTTTAAAGCATCTTGTGAGGGATGCATGCGAATCGATTCAACCAAATAGCGATAACTTTCGGAATCTTGGGTAATGAGTTCACCAAGCTTTGGTAAAATGTGAAACGAGTAAGCATCATAAATGGGCTTTAGACCTGGCACATTAGGTGTCGAGAACTCAAGGACTAATAATTTACCACCAGGTTTGCAAACGCGATACATCGAAGCTAATGCTTTTTCTTTATTGGTCACATTACGCAGACCAAAGCCGATGGTTATGCAATCGAACTGATTATTGGCAAAGGGGAGCTCTTCAGCATTTGCTTGAATACAGTTGATGGTATTGAGTAAACCTTTATCGAGGAGTCTATCGCGTCCGACTTTTAGCATTGAGGCATTAATATCTGCAAGAACAACACGGCCTTTGGGCCCTACTTTTTCCGCAAGTCGTGCTGCAATGTCGCCACTACCTCCAGCTAAATCAAGGACTTGTTGGCCGGGGCGCACAAGGCTTTTCGCAACTGTAAAGCGCTTCCATAATCGATGAATGCCTAAAGACATTAAGTCGTTCATGATATCGTAGCGCTCAGCAACCGAGTCAAAGACATCGCCGACTTTGGCTGCTTTTTCATGCCAAGCAACAGACTTAAAGCCAAAATGGGTTGTTCTTTCCTGATGTGTCATGTGTATTGATTCGGTTTTTCTAGGTCGACTGTTATATTAACCGAATCTTGTGATAAATCCTATCATTCACGCGGAACAACAATGCGATCACCTGCTGATGGGTCTGGCAAAAGTCCGGTTGGAGTTCTGTCGGCATCATTTCGGTCTTGTACGGTGCCATCCCACGTCGTTTGTTGCTCGGGGCTTGCAGGTTGTGCTGTACTTCTTTGTAGTTTTTGGTCTTCTTGAATGGTCATGGGGGGATTTAAGCCAGTATCAGGGGGAACAGAGGGCTTCCAGTATACAGCGAGGACCATTACAGCTGCAGATGCAAGCATGCTAAATCTCCTAAATGAAGGTTATATTATGGGTATAGGGGAGAAATCTAAGCTCGTCAAATTAGGGCAAGACACGCTTTAAGGTACGCTGACTCATCTGGTATTGTGTTGTTTTTTTGGGCAGTCCACAGGCAGTCTTCTAAGCAGCACATGAGTTTATGCTCGGCTTCTAGGGGGGGCATCAGCGCTGCCAGTTGCTCATAAGCTTTTTGAATGCCGGGTGGGCGGTTAGTACTCACTTGTTCACGAACAGCAAGGTGCAAACCCATATGCAAAAACGGATTAGTCTCACCAAGTTCTGTGAAATAAGCACGGCCAGAGGAACATTCAGGGTTTTCAAATACCTCATGATATTCAGGGTGTGCCAACATCACATCTAAGAGCTGTGCTTCTAAAGGTGTGAGTGGCTCTGCTTTTTTATGCTTTTCCCAGGTTTCGAAGAAAAAAGGGCGGGTGTCTTGAAGATTTTTGGCTTGAAACATGAAGTGGTCCGGCTGCTCAGGTTATTTCGGATAGTTTGTCTATACTTTCAGTATTATGACACATAACAACTTGAATAGGGATGACTGTGGATACACCGAAAGGGCAACAGGCGAATCTTACATCTGGGTTATCGAATCTTTCTGACACCAAGAAGGCTATGAATCTCGAAGCTTTACCTGAGACAAAGGGCGAACTGAATAAACATTATCGGAAACAAGCGCTGCAGCGCCACCCAGATAGAGGAGGAGATGTGGCCGACTTTCAGGCACTTCAGGCGTCAAAAGAAGCGCTTGACAAGCTGTATGATGAGGATGAGAAGCTTGATCCAAACAAAGTTAAAGCCGCAGAAGGTGAAGAGCATGCTAATCCGGAAGAACAGCAAGCGCAGTTTATGGGAGCTTCATCTGGTGTCCAGATGAATATTCCGCAGGGGCCAAGTCCTGAAGTTTCCGCTGAGGTTGCTGAGAAAGAAGAAGCAGAGAAAGAGGAAGAAGCTGGAAAAAAGAAGAAAGAAGCTGACAAGAAAAAGAAAAAAGCCAAGACGGAAGAGGAGGGCGATACAAAAATAAAGGGTTATGCTGACTCGATGCTGGATATGCTCAATGATTCGTATGCCTTTGGGAAAAAAACGCGACGCAAAGCACTGGATGCCCTTAATGATGCGTATGATAGACTAACTTCAGGCAATTTCAACTCACAAAATGCACAACAACAAAATACGACTCAGCAGAATGTGGATGCTTCAGCAAATCAACAGGCGGGGGATTTAGATAGAGCTGAAGAAGACCAACTGGCCATGGAAGAAGGGGAAGTGGTTCGTGATTCACAGACAGAAGGGGCTGAGGTGGCAGAGCAGCCAACCTTTACACAAGAGCAACCTCAAGCTATGACTACATCACCTATGCCCAATTCGCCGACACCTCAGAGTAACGTATTAATGATTGAAGACGCTCTGGAGAGCTATGAAACACGAAGAGTGCAGCAAGTGGAGGAGAGCGCGTTGGCTCGAATTGAGGAGAACGTGGCCGAAAAAGAGATTTCTCCTCGCACTCCCTCCCCCTCCCCCGGTGGTATCGCTGATATTGATTAATTAAGCGCAATCTATATGTAAAATTCGGTTGCAGCGCCTGAATTTTACATATAGACTTCAAGCTAAGTGATTCAGTTTAGGCGATGAAGTGACTTTAAACAGGAATATTGAAGCGAAAATAGAAAAAATGCTTGAGGTATTTCCTGCCGTGGTCTTAATTGGAGCGAGACAAGCAGGGAAAACAACACTCGCTCAAAAAGTAAGGGCCAAATGGGACTACTTTGATCTCGAAAACCCCAATACTTTCGATCTGATTCAGCGCGATCCCGTTCTATTTTTTACTCAGTTTCCATCTCATATTATTTTAGACGAAGCACAATGTTTCCCTGAACTGTTTAATGTATTAAGAGGGGTTATTGATAATCGCCGACAAGAGAAAGGACGTTTTATTATTACAGGTTCAAGTTCCCCTGAACTGCTTACTAATATTTCGGAGAGCCTCGCAGGAAGAGTGGGGATATTAGAAGTTGATACGCTTAAGTGTAATGAGTTTTATCAAAAGCCGCTTAGCTCTTTTTATGAGATGTTTGCAAATAAGCTTGATAAAACACAGCTTGCTTATCTTACCGCTCAGTTTGAACCTTACCAGGTACGAAATTTTTGGCTCAAAGGGGGATATCCAGAGCCATTATTAAGTAATAATCAGCAGGCGTTTGAGTTTTGGATGGAAAACTATATTGCTACATACATCAACAGAGATGTGGCAAGCCTATTTCCTCGCTTAGATAAAGTGAAGTTCAACCGATTCATCCAGGCATTATCAAAACTTTCAAGTACAATTATTAATAAGTCAGAGCTAGGCCGCATGCTTGAGTTTAATGAAAGTACCGCAAGAGATTACTTGAGTATTGCTGATAAAACGTTCATATGGCGTGAAATGCTGAGCTTTGAAAAGAGCATCACAAAGTCGATTGTAAAAATGCCCAAGGGACATTTACGTGATAGTGGTTTATTACACTATATGCTTGGGATTAGAAGTCAGGATGAACTCTTTAAAAGTCCAAGCATTGGTTACTCGTTTGAGTCATTTGTCATAGAAGAAATCATCAAAGGCATGAATAGTTCTTTTATTACGAATTGGGCAGCAAATTATTTTCGAACGCGTAGTGGTTCCGAGGTTGATTTGATTCTTGATGGTCCATTTGGTGTATTGCCCATTGAAATAAAATACAGCTCCAGCAATTCACCGAAACAACTGCGTCCTCTTGAGCAGTTTATTAGAGATAATCAGCTTGAATTTGGACTTGTTATTAACCAGGCCGAGAGAGCGATGTGGTTAACAGAAACTATTTATCAGCTTCCTGTCACTTATTTGTGAGTGAGGTAGATAGCCCCGCGCATGAGGCCTGTCTCTTGATCACAAGTCTAATTTCCCAGCACTCATCAGCTCCTGAGCGAGTAAAAAGCCTTTTACTCGCTCATTTAATTTGAACCATCCATCCCAAACTGTGGCCCAAGAAGCTTTGCCAGTTCCCTTAGAATTGC
>JASBUZ010000047.1 GCA_030147635.1 Gammaproteobacteria bacterium | reverse complement strand
GCAGGAATAATAGTATGGACCCTACCACTTTAAGAAGGCTTCGCAATGAGCCAGAATGAAGTTGTAGTTACATTCAAACAAAGTGGAGGATCCATGAAAAAACATATTACTGTATTAGGGGTAGATTTGGCAAAAAATGTTTTTCAGTTACATGGCAACAATGCTCAGGGGCAAGGCATCTTGAAAAAGCGATTAAGCCGTGCAACTTTATTGCCATTTGTTGCTCAACTTCCCCCTTGTATCATTGGCATAGAGGCTTGTGGAAGTGCTCATTATTGGGCTCGAAAATTTCAAGAATCCGGGCATACAGTAAAAATGATGGCACCTCAACTTGTAAAACCATATGTTATGGCAAATAAAAATGATATGAACGATGCCAGGGGAATAGCCGAGGCTGTTGCACGTCCTGAAATGAAATTTGTTTCGCCAAAAACAATCGCGCAACAAGATATATTGCTTGTGCATAGAGCGCGTGAACTGTGCATAAAAAGCAGAATAGCCCAATCGAATCAAATACGTGGTTTATTGGCAGAGTATGGTATTACGATGGCTCAGGGGGTAACTGCAATGAGAAATCTTCCTGTGATACTTGATATAAACCAAGATAAATTATCAGAGCAGGCAAAACATATTTTCTTGCGTTTGTTTGAGCAGTTTAACTCTTATGATAATCAAGCTCAGGGTTATGAAAAAAATATTGAGCAGCAAGCTAGGCAACATCCTATGGGAGATGCGCTTATGCGCATGCCTGGTATAGGCCCGATTACGGCTTCTGCTCTGATAGGTACTATAGGGGATGTCAGTTGTTTTAAGAATGGTCGTGAACTTGCAGCCTGGCTTGGTCTTGTGCCAAAACAATATTCTAGCGGTAATAAAATACGGCTTGGCGGCATCAGTAAGCGTGGAGACCGTTATTTAAGGTCTCTTTTAATCCATGGTGCACGTGCTTCATTACGACACGTTGATAAGAAAGAAGATCGAGTCAACCAGTGGGCCTCAAGCAAAAAAGCAACAAAACCTATGAATTTAGCGGCGGTTGCTCTAGCCAATAAAAATGTAAGGATGATATGGGCAATTATGTCATCGGGGGAAAGTTATCGATATGAAGTACCCAAAGCTGCATAATGGCAGAACTCGTACTAAAACAATATCTTCCGAACGCGGCATGCCGCGCTCTACAGATGAGGAGTTACTATGAGCTATGCCTAATTATTTCAGGTTAATCTGAACAAATGTTACATGTTATAAACGGTCTGGAGAGCAAAGGATAAATTATAATTGATAGCAAAATAGGTAAGACCGGCTCTTGAAAAACCTGTTTTTGTCATGGTCTAATTTAAGCCGAAGGAATGAAGAGGAGCAAGAGCGCAGATACTATCAGGGCCCAAGTGAACGTATTTCACTTAACCAGAGGCCGAATACATGACTGCATCTCAACCTTTATTTTGCAAAACAATACTATTTATCTCTTGACACCAGGGTAGGGTCCATACATGACAAATATTGAATATGGTTTGATAACATTCAAACCTCGGCATTGATTTTTTCAACGTGCGTGCTAAAATAGCACGCTTGATTACCAAGTGATTATTTATAGAGAGTTTTGCTGATGTCATCAATTCATCCAGATTATGAAACGATTAAAGTGGTTTGTAGCTGTGGCCATACTTTTGAGACACGTTCAACATTGTGTAAAGATTTAAGCATTGAAGTGTGTTCAAACTGCCATCCATTCTACACCGGGCAGCAACGTGTTGCAGATACTGGTGGTCGAGTTCAGCGTTTCCACGATAGATACAACATTAAAAAGCCAAGCGCTAAAAGTGCTGGCGATTCGGCTGGCGCCAATTAAAATAAAAACAGGGACGATGCAGTTTAGATAAGATGATTGGGCTTTAAAATAAAGGCGCAAGAAATGCGCCTTATTTTTGCCCGTTGGCTTAAGCAAAGCTGCGTCCAAGCATCAACGAACCGAGTATCTATTTTGACTGATGATTCATTGAAGCAACGCGCTTTACATTACCATGCTTTCCCATCTCCCGGGAAACTGTCTGTCAACGTTACCAAGCCCACCGATTCTCAAGATGATTTATCACTCGCTTACACCCCAGGGGTTGCAGAGCCTGTGTTAGAAATTGAGAAAAACCCTGAAGCTGCTCATCTTTATACTGCAAAAGGAAACTTAATTGCAGTGATGACCAATGGGACAGCGGTGCTTGGACTCGGCAATGTTGGCGCTTTGGCCAGTAAACCCGTGATGGAAGGAAAAGCGGTTTTATTTAAACGATTTGCTGATATCGATGTGTTTGACATCGAAATGAATGCAGCAGATCCACAAGCTTTTATTTCTGCAGCCAAGTGTATTGCACCCACTTTTGGGGGCATCAACCTTGAAGATATTAAAGCGCCTGAGTGTTTTGAAATCGAGCAAGCACTTATTGAACAGCTTGATATTCCTGTATTTCATGATGACCAGCACGGTACAGCTATTGTTGTCGCAGCAGGTCTTTTAAATGCTTTGGAGTTGCAAGGCAAGCAATTGGCTGATGCTAAAATTGTTTGTATTGGTGCAGGGGCTGCAGGAATTGCATCCATGCGTCTTTTAGTGGCTCTGGGTGCTGATAAAGCCAAAATGCGTTTACTGGATAGTAAAGGTGTGATTCATGCTGGCCGGGAAGACTTAAACGCCTATAAATTTGCGTTTGCAACCACATCGAACGAGCGCACCTTAAAAGAAGCATTAGTAGATGCCGATGTATTTATTGGTGTGGCAAAACCCGACTTATTAACACCAGAGCTTTTAAAGTGTATGGCGCCTAAGGCGATTTTGTTTGCACTGTCTAATCCAAACCCTGAAATTCGACCCGAACTTGCGCGGGAAGTACGCGAAGATTTAATTTTAGCAACTGGCCGAAGTGATTATCCAAACCAGGTGAATAACGTCTTGTGCTTCCCTTATATTTTCCGTGGTGCACTGGATGCACGTGCAACATGCATTAACCAAGCCATGCAAATTGCAGCAGTGGAAGCTATTCGAGGGCTTGTACACGAGCCTGCTCCAGAAGAAGTAAAACGTAACTATCCAGGTGTTAAGCACTGGGATTTTGGTCCAGAGTATATTCTGCCTAAACCTATCGATCCTCGTCTTAAAGCCTGCGTGTCTAAAGCTGTATATGATGCAGCCTGCGCAAGTGGTGTGAGTGCTTTGCCAATGGACGCCGACTAGCGAGTCTGATTTTATAAAAAGGAGGGAATATGTCATCAACTTCTAAAAAAGCGACGTTTATTGCTTGGTTGATTTGTGGGATAGGAGCCATTTTTTACTCCTATGAGTACTTATTGCGTATTACACCAAGTGTGATGGAGCCAGCACTACGCGAGCACTTTGGCTTATCTGCAACGGGCTTCGGTATTTTTTCAGCGTTTTATTACTATGCCTATGTGCCTATGCAGCTCCCCGTTGGGGTACTGATGGACCGGTGGGGACCAAGGCGTTTATTAACCCTCGCCTGTGCCATCTCAGTGCTTGGGATTTGGATGTTTGCTGGTACTTCAGTGGTTAGTTTTGCAGCAGCTGGGCGTTTTTTAACGGGATTTGGCTCAGCTTTTGCGTTTGTCGGTGTGTTGAAGCTTGCGACCATTTGGCTGCCAGAAGATAAACTTGCCATGGTTGCAGGACTTGCTGCAGCTCTAGGTACGGTTGGTGCCATGGTTGGCGATAATTTACTAGGTGCAATGGTTCGCCACTTGGGCTGGCAGCATGCTGTGAATTTAACTGCACTTTTTGGTCTTGGCGTGATTGTTTTGATGTGGTTTGGGATTCACGATAAGAAGAAAAATCTTGAAGAAGATGGTGGAACGGTTACAAGCTTTAAAGAAGGATTGGTTGACTTAAAGTTTATCTTAACCAATAAACAAACGTGGATTAATGGCGCGTATGGTTGCCTAATTTATTTACCAACCACTGTATTTGCCGAGCTTTGGGGTATTCCATACTTATCACATGCTCGTGGTTTTAGCCTGGCGTCAGCAGAGTTTGCTAACTCACTTGTATTCATGGGCTTTATGTTTGGTGCACCTTTATGGGGATATCTCTCTGATAGAATGCACCAACGTAGACTGCCAATGTTTCTTGGTGCTGTAGGGGCTGGCATTATTATGACACTTGCGTTGTACCTACCGAATGTGAAAGAGCACACCTTATACTTCCTGATGTTTATTCTGGGCCTATTCTATAGTGTGCAGGCTGTGGTATTTGCGGTTGGTCGTGAGTTGAGCCCCAAGGAAGCTGCTGGAACTGCGATTGCAACCACCAATATGTTTGTCATGCTGGGGGCAATGTTTCTGCAACCCTTGATTGGCAGCTTGCTCGATCATAGTGTGGTGTCACGTATAGGACAAACGCTTTCAACGATACAGTTAGGGACGGATGGCATGCGAGAACTGTACACTACGGCGGATTATCAGTTTGCGATGATGGTCTTACCTATTGGTATTTTTATTGCCGCTATTTTAACTTTATTTTTGAAGGAGACGCATGCGCATGCGGGAGTCAAACTTAACAAATCGTAAGCGGTTGTTATTTGGCATTACGATTTGTTTAGTCGGGGCCTTGTTTTATTGCTATGAGTTTTTACTGCGTATTTTACCAGGCACCCTGCAAAGTGAATTAAGCGCTGCCTTTGGACATATTTCTGCAACGACTTTTGGTCAGCTGGCAGCACTATATTACTTTGCATACTCTCCAATGCAGCTTCCGGTCGGGATGTTGGTCGATAGGTTTGGACCGCGTCGACTACTCTCTGTTGCATGTTTTTGCTGTACGATTGGTTCTTACATGTTCATGACATTTTCGTCCTTGTGGATTGCAGGAACCGGCCGTCTTTTGGTTGGATTTGGTTCATCCTTTGCATTTGTTGGCTGTTTGACGCTCATGATGCATTGGTTACCTCGTCGTTATTTCTCCCTGTCAGCAGGTCTCATGACTACGCTTGGTATGCTTGGGTTGATGTATGGCAGTATTCAAATCACAGCACTTTCAGCAAAGCTTGAGCTTGAACAAGTTCTCATTCTCACAGTGATTGCTGGTGCTATCCTTACCGCCTTAATTATTTGCATAGTACGTGATGGTCCGGGTGCTGAGCACACGCAAAAGCATGCGCTGAAAGAGTTTTTGTCGCAAGTTTGGCGAGTATGTATCTCAAAAGAGGTTTGGTTGATTGGTATAGTTGGGGCCTCTTTATATACCTCTTTATCTGTATTTGGTGAGCTTTGGGGGAAGTCTTACCTTGAACAAGCGCATGGACTTAGCAAAATGGAAGCAGCGAAAGGTGTATCCGCTATGTTTTTTGGCTGGGCTGTTGGTGCGCCACTCTCTGGATATTTTTCAGATAGAACAGGTCGACGTACTTTATTTTTAGTGGGAGGTGCGCTTCTTTCGCTCCTCTGTATTAGTTTTGTCATTTACGGCCAGCATTTGTCTTACACGCAACTCATGACCTTACTATTTTTATATGGGTTGTTTAGTGGAACAGAAATTATTGCTTTTGTCATGGCAAAAGAAGCTTGTGGTGCTGAGCTCTCAGGGACTGTATTTGCAGTCATTAATATGATTGTCACTTTAGGTGGCGTGATTTTCCAACCTCTGGTTGGCTTTTTACTCGATCTGCATATCGACAAAAGTACCATTACAGAGGCCGTGGTGTATACGGCAGCAGATTATCAGCGCGCACTCTTAGTATTACCTACCTCATTGGTTGCCGTCATACTCATTGGTTTTTTCTTGAAAGATACTTGTCGTTTGAAATAAAGTAGTACGATGCTGGGAGGATAGGTGATGCTAAACTCTAGAAAGTCTATTGTAGTCGCATGGCTCATTTGTGGCATTGGTGCGCTGTTTTATTCTTACGAGTATTTTTTACGAATTACTCCAAGCGTGATGGAGCCTGCCCTACGCGAGCACTTTAGCTTGTCTGCTATGGGCTTCGGTATTTTTTCTTCCTTTTATTATTACTCTTACGTACCGATGCAACTGCCTGTTGGGGTGTTGATGGACCGATGGGGACCTCGACGTCTTTTGACACTTGCATGTGCAGTGTCTGTTTTAGGGACGTGGTTTTTTGCAGCGACTGATATGGTGAGTCTTGCTGCATCAGGACGCTTCTTAACAGGTTTTGGCTCGGCCTTTGCGTTTGTGGGGGTTTTGAAACTCGCAACCATTTGGCTACCGGAAGACAGATTAGCCTTGGTTGCAGGGCTTGCGACAGCGCTTGGTACCATTGGTGCAATGATTGGAGATAATCTGCTTGGAGCGATGGTCGAGCAGATTGGCTGGAAAGATGCCGTGAATCTGACTGCAATTTTTGGACTTGGGCTTTTGGCGGTGATGTGGTTTGGTATCCATGATAAAAAACAAGATTTAGATGCAGATGGTGGTACTGTTAACAGTTTCCAAAAAATATGGACTGACTTCAAGCTGATACTCGGGAATCGCCAAATTTGGATTAACGGGGCCTTTGGCTGCTTGATTTATCTGCCAACCACGGTGTTTGCAGAGCTTTGGGGTATTCCTTATTTATCGCATGCGCATGGCTTAAACTTTGCTTCAGCAGAGTTTGCCAACTCTATCTTATTTATGGGATGTACGTTTGGCGCGCCATTTTGGGGTTACTTATCCGATCGAATGAAGCAGCGCAAACTTCCCATGAGAATTGGTGCATTTGGTGCTGCGATTGTGATGACTGGTATTTTATATCTGCCAGGCTCAACCGGAAAAATATTGTATGCCATGATGTTTGTGCTTGGATTTTTATATAGTGCTCAGGCAATTGTATTTGCCGTAGGCCGTGAGTTGAGCCCCAAAGAGGCAGGTGGAACGGCTATTGCCATGACTAATATGTTTGTTATGTTCGGTGCTATCTTTCTGCAGCCTTTAGTGGGCAGAATACTGGATTGGTGCGTGCTGAAACGTTACGAGGGCAAGCTTGCACTGAATGCACTGAGCTCTGATGAAGTGCGGGCACTTTATACGGCGGCAGATTATCAACTAGCGATGGCAGTTATTCCAATTGGTATTTTTATTGCCGCAACTTTGACGTTCTTTTTAAAAGAAACGCATGCACATGCAGAGGGGTGATTAGCGAAAAACTGCAATCAGCTCTTGTACAGCGAGGCGTTTACTGCCTTTACAGCTGATATTTCGGCGTACTGGAAATGCGGTGATGTGTGCCTTTTGATATAAGTCCCGTGTAAAAGGGGTATCGTGATTAGAAATAATCACAGGCACACCGTTTTTAGCTGTGCTTCTGGCGAGCTCAGCCAGTACTACCTGACTCGTCTCATCAAACTTTTGACGGGTGTACGCGGTAAACTGACTGGTTTTAGAAAGCGGTGCATAGGGGGGATCGCAGTAGATGATATCTCCAGGCTTTGCTTGCAAGAAAGTTTTGCTGAAGTCTGCTTTGCTAAACTCAGCGTTTTGGCTTTTCTCACAAAATACTTCCAATTCTTTTCTAGGAAAATAAGGCTTCACATAGCGGCCAAATGGCACATTGTATTGGCCCGATAAATTATAGCGACACAGTCCGTTGTAGCCATGACGATTTAAATATAAAAACAAAGCAGCACGTTTTCGGCTTCTAGGTGTACTTTGATTAAATTGAATGCGATATTGGTAGTAAGCTTCCGGCTGATTATTTGCTTCACAAAAAAAGCGTTCACAATACTGAATGAATCGTTTGCCCTCTTTTTTTAAGTGCTGGTAGAGCGCAATCAAGTCAGCGTTGGCATCTGTCAGTAGAAAGTGGGTGTGTGGTGCATTTAAAAATACGGCACCCGAACCTACAAAGGGCTCAATCAGACGGGAGGCATGGGGAAGGGCATATAGCACCTGCTCAAGGCAGCGATATTTTCCACCAGCCCATTTTAGAAAAGGTTTAGTTCGATTCATTGGTCCAGTTTTTACAAATCAATCATCTTTAATGATAGGTCCTTTTGTTTCTGAAAACCAATAGAAGTGATTGGGGTCAGGGCTTGAATTTTTAATTGACCAATTCAAAATTCAAGCCCTGACCCCGGCGGGTTATTCTTCTATGATTGCATGAATCGTGATGTCTTCCACAGGGACATCAGCGTGTCCTGCGCGTTGGCCGGTTTTGACTTTGGCAATAGAGTCTACAATGTCCATGCCATCAACCACTTCGCCAAATACACAGTAGCCATAAGTTTGTGGATTTTCACCTGTAAAGTTTAAGAAAGCATTATCCGCAACATTAATGAAAAATTGTGCTGTTGCTGAGTGAGGATCTGAAGTACGAGCCATAGCAATGCTACCACGTGTGTTTTTCTTAGCATTTTTAGCTTCGTTTTCAACTGGTTTTTCAGTTGGCTTAGTTTCCATCTTTGCAGTTAAGCCACCACCTTGAATCATAAATCCGTCAATCACACGATGAAATAAAGTGTCTTTGTAGAAATCGCTGCGAATGTAATTAAGAAAGTTTGCAACTGTTTTTGGGGCATTTTCCTCATGGAGTTTCAAGCGAATATCACCCATAGAGGTCTGAATTAAAACCATTGTTTCTCCTGTCATTATTTGTGATGAACAAAATAAAAAATGCATTCTAGCATGCTCGCTTGTTTTGTCCAAAGCACCTCGCGTATCATACTTTGCATCGAGGTTGTCTTATGGGAAGGAAGGCGTGGATAAGTTGAATCAATTTTTGAAGCCAACTTGGGGAGCGGAAAAGTGGATTTTGGAAGGTTGGCATGTATTGACTATCGATGAACAAGATGCTGTAAGCGTAAGGATGGAGGCACTGTTTTCAGATGGCTTACCGTTTAAATTAACACACGACCGTGTGCTTTATATTTATGCCTTTTCGCTTTTGGCCCAGCTTGAAGTGCTCGCTATCCAGGTGCCGCTTAAATTTGAATCTATGATGCCAACGGATGAGTTTAAACAAAAAATGCGGGCACAGCTTCTGGATGAAGTATTCCATGGGCTAGTATTCACCCGTATTTTATATGAGCTCATTACGCCGTATGCACTGCCTCCAGCTTATAACGAGGATATTGAGGCATTATGTAATTTCATTCGTCATGAAGATTGTCCTAAAGTTGCAGTGGTATTGCTGAACTTGGTTGCAGAGGCTTGGATTGAGGAGTTATTTCGGGCGTATCACAAGGCGGATATTGCTCCTCGTGTGTTTGAAACTATCCTAGAAGATGAGCATCGCCATGTGTGTGAAGCTGATTTGTACCGTGAAATAGGCTTGCCGGAGCGTGATATTTTGCAGTCAAAATTAGCCACACTTGAAGAGTATTTGCTGTCCAATATTTTGTTTAATTATTCTTACATGAATGCGATGACTGCTTTATTAGGAGTCAATGGTGTAGATAGCTTCTTAGAGAGGTTAAACGAAAAACATCATAAACAACTGGAAAAACTTGCAGTTAGGCCTGGTGTACCTTGGCAATTTTGGATGAAAACAAAGGCGGCGATTTTCCCACAACTTCATTACCAAGAAGCACGCACCGAACAAATACCATTTTCTGAAATGCATAAAGTGTTTATGACCCAGTGGAAAGACCCCATTGATCCAACCATGGTTGGTGAGTTTGATGTTAATGTGAGTAAGCTCGGGCTCTGTCAGGATAAAAAAGCGGCGGATAAATTAACGGTTGTGGCGTTAAAATCTTTAAGCCTTGCTGTTTCAAGCAATCCTTTGTTTCGTCGTTACTTGAGTCATCACAAGCTTTACCAAGTCGAGAATACCCAAATTGCGCTAGTGGTGAAATTGCCAGACTCAGACGATCATCTTGGCTCTATTTTGTTTGAAAACTGTCATGAGCTATCGACAGACAGCCTCACCCGAAAAATTATTGCCAACCGAAAGCTGATGAACTTTTGTTATCTGAAGCGACTTGAGCTAGAGAAAAAATATCCACAGTTTGCAGAACAAATGAATGAAATAGTGCGTGAAATTGCAACTGGTATTTATCCGTACCCTATGCCAGGGCATCCAGCGATTTCGTTAAGCAATATTAGTGCAGCGGAGTTTTCTCGTGTTAAATCACCGCTGCGTATGAATGAAGCCGTTAAATTTACAGTATTAACTGTAGCTAAAAAGCCGGTTTGGAATGAGGCTTCGCAAACCTTTTTGCCAGAAGACAGGCTACCCGTTTCAGTGAGTGCTGACCACCGAGTGTTTGATGGCACAGTGCCTATCGTAAAAAGTGTGAAGCAGGCTTTTGCTAATACGATTGAAGATATGACCCATGGTGTGAAGGGGAGCAAAGCGAAACCGGTTAACTCGCATATGGTGATGCAGATGTTGAATGAATTTGCACATAGTCAGCCGAAGGCGGCTTATAAGTTGCTTACAGTTTTACAAACCGTTTGGCCGGACTACATGGATTTTGGTGCTTGGATTGCAAGTCTGAACAATGCTAAAAGCTCAAGTACAGTAAGCCCACAGAGCTAATCAAAAGCAGTATCGGGGGGAGTGCGCCGCCAGGCAATACAAAGGGCCCTTTGAACTTTTTACGCCCGAAAAGCGCCATAAGTGCTGGTAGAATAATCAATAAGACGACACAGAGCATGCCTGCGTAGCGCAATGCACTGAGGTAAGCCCCGGGAAAGAATAGTACTAAGCCAAGTGGGGGAGCAAAGCTCAGTAGTGCGAGAGCCAAACCTTGCTTTCCACGACGATTAAAATTTAAGCCATCCGCCAAAAAGGTCATTAAGCAGAGTGCAACGCCAAGGAAGGCTGTGAGCATACAAATAGAGGTGAACGTGCGAAATAAGCGATCAATCGTTGAGTTATGAATGGCATTTGCTAGTTGGTTCGCAAGACTGGTTGTGGGGTGCGGGTTGCTGGTCAGTGAGATAAGCCCATTACTGCCGTGGGCTGGTAAGGTCCCCATGATGACCGCGTCCCAAGCAAAGTAGCAAGTGAGCGGGATGAGAGAGCCAATTAAAATGACATATTTAAGGTGCTTTAAATTATTATTAAAATATTCTCTGAGGTTTGGGACGATGATGGCAAAGCCAAATGAAGTAATTAAAATCATCAGCGTGCCAGGCACCGCCGAAGGCTCACTTTGAGCCCAGTGTTCCTGGGTGACAAAAGGCGCAATGAGTACCACAAGCAGTAGATAAATCCCAAGCTTACCAAACATGAGAAATCGATTGGCCCAGTCCACTTGCTGAATACCGCCATAAACGATGGCGCCAAACCCTAAGGTAAACAGACAAGTGCTTTGCCAGTCCTGGAGCTTGATTTGAGCAAGGTTTAAGACACCCTGAAGGACGTCTGAGCCACCAGAAATATAGGCCGACAATAAGGCGTACAAGAGCAGTAAGTAAGTCACCCAAGTGACGAAGAGCCCAGGCTTTCCAAGCGTTTCATGTGCCATAGAGAGCATATGTCCACCGGGAGGCACATATAGGTTGACTTCAAGAATTAAAAAAGCACCAATGGTCATAATGAGCCAGCAACCAAAGAGTGCGATTGAAGAAGGCAGGAGACCGGCTGCGGCATTGGCCATGGGAAGTGCGAGCATACCACCACCAATCGATGTGCCAACAATCAAAAGGACACCACCGATGAGTTTGGAAATCACGATCGCGCCTTACTTAGTTTTCATGTGTTCTGGGATATCAGGCGTTGTATCTTTTCCTGTCCACCATTGAATTTCAATGCGTCGATTATAAGCACTACCGTGAATCAGTTGATTGTTACCAACCGGGAAGTGTGAGCCAAAGCCTTCTGCTGCGAGACGCTGAGCTGGAATGCCTTTGGCCCAGAGAAAAGTGAGCATGGTTTCAGCACGTGCTTTAGAAAGGCGATCTTGTAAGGCGCGCTTGCCGACGTTATCGCTAAAACCTGCTACGATGATTTTACTGCATGGGAAGAGTTTAAGAAGTTTGGCAATGTTATTGAGGCCTGTAAATTCAGTGTCGTCAAAGTCGGGGCTATTAAATAAGTAATATCTGTCGGTAGGTACAATCAGTGTCATGCGCTCACCCTGTTGCACAAACTGAATAGCTTCAGCTCCTAAATGACGAATGGTAGTTCGTGCAATGGTATTGCGCTCGGAACGTGAGTGAATGGTTGGTTTTTCACAGTCATCTGCATCATCCAAGTGAAATTTTCCAGGTTGAAAGTTATTAAACGGGGGCTGGTACTGTAAGCAACTGCTTAAAAATCCAGAAAGTAGGGTAAGAAGTGTGAGCTGCTTCAGTGTTTTCATGTTCATGACCATCTTATGAATTAAAAGAGAATGCGGCATAGTGAATTTCTATTATGATAGAGTTTAGAGGTGTTCTGCAATCAAAATAGTGGGAGTTTTTTATGAAAGCATTACTGATTATTGATATGCAGCTTGATTTTATGCCAGGTGGAGCGCTTGCTGTACCGAAAGCAGATGAGCTGATTCCCGTAGTGAATCGACTGCAAACTCAATTTGAGCTGGTTGTTGCAACACAAGACTGGCATCCTGAAGGCCACATGAGTTTTATCCCGACAGGCCCTTGGCCTCGGCATTGTGTGCAAGGCACTCAGGGTGCCATGTTACATCCAGAACTGCATACACACCAAATTGCAGCCATCATTAGAAAAGGAATGGATAAAAATCGAGACTGTTATAGCGCGTTTTACGATACAGAGCATGAGAAGGGCACGGGGCTTGCCGAATTTTTACGTGCCTATGGTGTGACTCAGATTCATTTTTGTGGATTATGCGCCGATGTGTGCGTGTATTTTTCCATTGTAGATGCATTTCAAGCCGGGTTTGAGTGTGTGCTAATTGACGATGCAACGATTGCTGTTGATGAAAGTGACTTTCAGAAAAAACGAAATAGCTTACTTCAAAAGGGAGTAAAGTGCATGCTATCCTCTGACAGTTTAGTTTAACCGAGGCGTTAAGTTTGAGTGAGTCAAATCATAGGAAACATAAATTTTCAGCAGCATTAACCCTTGCAGCGCTTGGCGTGGTGTATGGAGATATTGGAACCAGCCCTCTGTATGCGATGCGTGAGTCTTTGGGAGGGCTACCCATCAACCTGACTGACGTACTTGGTGTGCTGTCGCTTATTTTTTGGTCGCTAACGCTTGTAATTTCAATTAAATATCTATTTTTACTGTTTCGTGCAGACAACGATGGAGAAGGAGGCATTTTAGCGCTGCTTGCACTCACGAAGCACACAGGGACTCACCGTATGCGCATATTTTTTGTGATTGGTATTTTGGGTGCAGGGCTCATGCTTGGTGATGGCATGCTTACACCTGCTATCTCAGTCATGAGTGCTATTGAAGGCGTGAATGTGGTACTGCCCAGTTTATCGAGCTTTGTAGTACCAATCACTTGCACTATTTTATTTGCTTTGTTTGCGATGCAGTCGCTTGGCGCCGCGCGTATTGGCATGTTGTTTGGCCCGATGATTTTGATTTGGTTTGTCACTATTGCAGTACTTGGTGTGATACAAATTGTTGAAAATCCAGTAGTCCTAAAAGCAATTAATCCTTGGTATGCCGTGCAATTTTTCCAAGCTAATGGTTGGAAGGGGTATGTGCTTTTAGGGGGTGTGTTTTTGGTGGTCACAGGCGGTGAAGCGCTTTACGCCGATTTAGGCCATTTTGGGAAAAATCCGATTCGAATGAGTTGGTTTGCTGTTGCCTTCCCTGCTTTGATACTCAACTACTTTGGGCAGGGCGCATATCTTCTGAATCATCCGGAAGCGATTGATAATCCGTTCTATCATTTAGCCCCCGGTGGCTTTGCAATCCCTTTGCTGGTGATTGCGACGTGTGCCACAATTATTGCCTCTCAGGCAGTGATTTCAGCGACTTTTTCCTTGATGCGCCAAGCCGTACTCTTAGGTCTTTATCCGCATCTCTCCATTATTCAAACTTCGGACTCAAAGCGTGGACAAATTTATATCCCACAAGTGAATGCTATGCTTGCCGTTGGTACTTTGCTTTTGGTTTTAGTATTTAAGCATTCAAGCGATATGACACATGCCTATGGCATTGCTGTCAACTTGGAAGGCTTATTGAGTTTGTCTTTAGTTGCTTATGTGGCACTCCGGTATTGGCGTTGGGGCTGGCTTAAACTGGTGAGTGTGTTTTTGGTTTTTGGGGTGGTCGACGTGGCTTTCTTAGGCGCCAATTTACAAAAGCTTGCAACCGGTGGCTGGATTCCTGTTGCTTTTGCCAGTTTTTCGGCATTTGTTATGTACACTTGGAACAAAGGACGTCGTTATCTTAAAGATACGTACTATGCAAAACAAGAAGAAGTCTCTAAAATTTTGCGGCAGTTTGATTATAAGAGCTTAAATAAAATTCCGAATACCACAGCGATTTTTATCACTGACATTTACGATCAAAGTGGAGGCAGCTTCCTGCATTTTTTAAAGCTCAATCGTACATTGCCCGAGAATATTTTGCTGGTAAAATATCGCGTTGAACATATTCCATATGTGTCTTCGGTGAATCGATTTGAGGTGAAGCGCCTCAAAGAGACGGTCTGTGAACTGACGTTGCATTATGGCTTTATGGAAGTGGTTTCGATTCCACAAGCTTTGTATTTAGCCAGCGAGCGAGACTACCTGCCATTTAAAGTCGATGTCGATAAAGCAAGTTACATGATAGAAATTCCCAATGTGCTGGCTTCCAAAGAAAAGCGTACCTTGTGGTTCTATTGGCAAGAGAAGTTGTTTGCATTTTTAGTCAGAAACTACTCGGCTAACTTCAATATCGAATTTTATCAACTGCCATACAATCGAACCGTTGCTATGGGGACATACTGCTTGATTTAGGAGTTGAAAGTTGGCAAGAAAAGCAAAATTGATTGGGTTCTTTCTCGAGCAGCTGGAGTTTCCAGCTGAGCTTATATCTGCCTACATGGACGATATATTTGGCATGAAGCCTTGGAGCCCAAGTGATAGTAATCCTCGAGAAGTGTCTAAGAGTCTGAATCAACTGCATAGGCTCTTAAAGCAGGTTGCAAGTGCACCTGATGACTCAGAGCTTGAGAGTTTATTTGAAAGTTTAATGTATTGGCTTTCAATAGTTGAATTCAATTTTGTAGAGCGGTTAAGTATTCTTCAGAGGGCATTGGCACATCCGTGTCCATTCGAGCTTGCTGAGGCTCTGGATGATATTTATTTTGGGTATGGTCAAGCTTTACCATCTGATTTGAAGTTTGTGTTTGCGAATGCCGTATTGGCTGATACTGAGGCGCCTGAGCAAACGGCAAGTCTTTTGTTGGTGCTTGCTGATATAAGCACCTCCAAAGCCTTAGCTGAAGGCTATGTACAGCAGGTGGTTACTTACTCCAAGCGAATCTACCTTGCAGTGTTGGTGGAAGAGCTAAAAAATTCTGATAACTGGCCGCAAGAAAAACTTCAAGCGCTTATTTTAACGTGTGTAAATCCACCATCCAATCTTTCAGCAGTTGTGCCAGGCGAAGCTCACTCGTTTTTGGCAATGATGGCACAAATTGATGCGCTTGTTACTCGAAGAGTATGCATCTTTTTATGTGCGGCCAGTAGTCCAAAGAATATGGCGGACTTTTTGAAGCTGACTAGGTGCCTGCAAGGCCAAAGCATGGGGCTGCTCAGACATGAGATTGAGGTCGTGGACAAAAGTCAGCAGGACATACTGACGTATGCAGATGGGCTGGCGCAAAAAATAGGGCGTAACTGGCACTTGTTTTTCAAACAAAAACTGTTGGAGTCAAGTGGGTATACGGCCTATCAAAAGAGCCTTTTCCTGACGTCTAATCAGCTGGCTTCTGAGGTGGTATATGAACAGTCAACAAGCCCGAAGAAAGGCTAGAATGCATTTCGCAAACTCCTCTGGTTTTTCTTGAGGGAGCATATGTCCACATTCAGAGAGCAGCTTTAAGCTCGAGTTTTTAATACCTTGATGCAATGCTTCGCTGAGGTACGTGGGGGTGAGCGTATCTTCTGAGCCATTCAAGATATGCACCGGGCAGTTGATTTGGGATAGGTCTCTGCGTGCATCAAATTGGGCTATGGCTTGAGCTTGTGCTTGATAGCCTTCCGGGGTTTGTGGCACAGGGTCGGTCAGCATGCGTTGTAACTCACTGGATACACATGCATCATCACTTAAAAAGCGACTGCCATATAATCGCGTATAAATAGTTCTTAGGATGAACTCGAAATCGAGCCCGGCGGCGATGAGCTGAGGTGTGTTTTCAATATATAGCTGTGATGCCTTCGGAAAGTGCGCAAATGAACTTGCAATGACCGCGGCTTGAACGCGCTCTGGGTGCATGATGCATAAGCGCTGTAAGATAGCACCTCCCATGGAGTGTCCAACCACATATGCGCGCCCAACTCCTAAAGCCTCAATGAACGCTGCTATATCATTCGCCATGTCTTCAATCGTAAAAGGTGAGGCCCAGCCGGTGGTTGAACCTGCGCCACGATTCTCGGGTGTGTAAACCGTAAAGGATTGCTCAAGGTACGGTATGACACGTTGCCACTCACGACAGTTTGCAGTTAAACCGCCAATTAAGATTAAAGGCGCACCTTGGCCTGTGACTTCATAGTTTAAGGCAATATTGTTGACTGTAATGTTCATGATAGCTCTCGGGTTAAAGATGAAACAGGAGATTGGCACACTAAATCGCCTAAGGCCGGGTTTTTAAAGTCAGAAGGCGTCAAGCCTTCTAGTTGCTTTGTTAACTGTTGCAGTGGTGAAGTGTCTTCAGGTAAAGGTCCATCTTGAATCACTACACCATTGAGCGTTTGCATCGTTAATCGTCGATTAACAAAGCGCATGGCTTGCTGGTCCTGATTGATTCGGGTAAATAAAAACAGGGTATGAAAAGCGTAGTCTTCTGAGTTTAAGTAATGGATAGCTCCCTCATGGTTTTCTAATTGCGTGGGCCTATTATTGAAATCATACCTGGGGGTTACAGTGCCATCAGGTTTAATTTCTTCGAATGTAAAAGGAAAATCGGGACTATCTGTTCTTCTCACTTGGAAGTTGCTGTGTTGAATTATTTCCCCTGTAGTAGATGGTAAGGGGTAGATAGAGAATGACGAGCCATCCCACCCTGGGTCAAAGAGATAGGATACATCATTATGTTGAAAAACAATGGCAATGTGTGTGGGGAGTGCAAAAGTTTCTTCAGGATTCCTGGGGTTGCGTACCAAGCACTCAACCAGGTGACAGGGAATGTTGTTTGCTTCAAGTATTGCCTGAAAAGTCGCATTATGGTGATAACACGAACCACCTTCGTCGAGCATCATTTGATGTATTAAGGCGTTTCTGTCTAATGGCATATCGGCATCTTTCAAATTGAAGTAAAGACTGTGGAAAGGGTAGGTCTGGAAATGTTTGATGGCTATTCGGCGAAGATTTTCTGAAATATCGTCTTCGGTAAACTGAAAGGGGATGCCTAACGCTTGGCGGTATCTAGTAAGTAAAAAAAATGGGGCTTCAGTTTTAGCATACACCTTGGGGTACCTCAGATTGAACACACACAACAAAAATAGCGCTTGGATGAGCGGGTATTTTAACGGTTATTGAAGGGATTGGCTATGTTCGCAAACTGATGTATTTCTACGAAATTCCGTGGTGCATTTTATTTAAAAATTGTCTAATGAATTGTCATTCCTGCGAAGGCAGGAATCCATTTTCTGTTCAAAAATGGAGTGTTATGTTGGGAATAGATTCCTGTCTTCGCAGGAATAATAGTATGGACCCTACCACTTTAAGAAGGCTTCGCAATGAGCCAGAATGAAGTTGTAGTTACATTCAAACAAAGTGGAGGATCCATGAAAAAACATATTACTGTATTAGGGGTAGATTTGGCAAAAAATGTT
>JASBUZ010000031.1 GCA_030147635.1 Gammaproteobacteria bacterium | reverse complement strand
ATCCAGTGCCAACCTATGATAAAAACCTGGATCCCGCGGATAAACCGCGGGACGTCGAAAAAAGACTACGAAAACTTTTCTAATCAAATGCCTCAAAAGCTGCATAGGATGTGAATTTCTATTTTCGCCGGGAATTGCTGTGATACTATGCAGTTTTCGTGCTTTGGTGCTATGCTCAAACTAACGGTATTTAAAGGGATTTTTAAGGAGTAGTTGTGTATACCAATATTTTACATGCAACGGATTTAAGTGAAACCCATTTCGAGTTATGTGAACAAGCAGTAGCACTTTCCAAAAAACTTGATGCAACCCTACACCTGATTCATGTGATTGAAGCGCCAGCGACCCTGCAAGTGGCTCAAGGGCTTGGGTTTGCCGAAATTGGTGCGCCCGTGAAAGATGATGCTGAAGTGGTGATGCAAGTGCTTGGTGAAGCACTGCACCTGCCTAGTTCGCAACTGTTTGTGGAAGCCGGGCCAATTAAGCAGCGTGTACTTGAGAAACTCGATGAACTTCGGTGTGATTTGCTTGTGATAGGCAGCCACAGGCCCCACGATTTGTCAGAAATTTTAGGGAGTACTGCGCGTACTTTAGTGGAGCATGCGCCGAGCGATGTATTAACGTTACGGACTCAGCGCTAAGTGATTAGTACCACATGTTTTGGCTGGTTTTGCAGTAATCACAGCTTGAGCAGCAGCCCACAGTGGTTAAATTGGCGCAAGACATATCGCTATTACAACAGCCTGCTAGAAATGAAAAGCATACACCTAGTAAACACATGACACGTAAGGTTTTCATAAAAAGTCCTATGCTCTTGTTTGTGTAAGTTAAGTATACTAATAGATTTATAATTTTACAAGATTGCTAAAATTAATCTTTTTAAGCTCAAAGCTTTCATTGCTGCAACAGCTGCTTAAGCTGGTGACGGTAAGTGCTCCAATAAGCATCAGGCAGGTGAAGTTAAATTTTTTCATGATTTTCCCTTTTCCCTTTTTACTTTTAAGTATATTTGCTTTTCTGAACATTTCTAGGGATGATAGGTAGGCTACATAGAAAGGGGATTCAATGCGTCGCGTAAGACGATTTAGCATGATGCTGTTTGTTTTGTTTGGCGTTGGACTGTTGCACGCTGGTGCTGGCTGGATACTGAACGACCCATATCCCGCAAGGGAATCCAAAGAGCGCATTTACTATAGCTCGTTTACAGAACAACCCAAAACACTTGATCCTGCACGCTCTTATGTTGTGAATGAGCTACTGTTCACCGAACAAATTTATGAGCCAACCTTACAATATGACTACCTAAAAAGGCCATATGAGCTGACACCGCGAACAGTCAGTAAACTCCCTGAAGTACGCTACGAAACAAAAGACGGCAGGGTCATCGCAAGTATTTACACCATCCATATCACGCCCGGTACTTTCTATCAGCCTCATCCTGCTTTTGCAAAAACACCAGATGGTGCCTACCAATATTATCCTCTAAATAAAGATTTTGTAGATACTCATGGCATCAGAGCGCTTTCTGATTTTAAAGAAGTGGGGACGCGTGAGCTGGTGGCTGAGGACTATGTCTATGAAATTAAGCGTTTGGCCAATCCTGCAGTGAGCTCACCGATTTATGGCCTGATGGGTGAGTACATCGCGGGTTTTAAGACGTATGCAGATAAGCTTCCGAATCACGGCCATGTTAAGAAGCGTTATTTGGACTTAAGGGATTATCCTTTGGAAGGGGCGTATGCGCTTGATAAATACACTTATGAAGTGCGACTTAAAGGTGAATATGCCCAATTTATGTATTGGCTTTCTATGCCGTTTTTTTCGCCGGTTCCTTGGGAAGTCGATAGGTTTTATTCGCAGCCAAGCCTTAAAGACACTAATATAGGATTTGATTGGTATCCTGTGGGTACCGGACCATTTATGCTGGTCGAGAATAATCCAAGTCGTCGTATGGTGCTGGTGAAAAACCCACATTATCGAGAAGTATATTTTCCAACGGAAGGGTCTGATGCAGATAAAGCAAATGGCTATTTGAAGAATGCAGGCAAAAAAATGCCATTTATCGATAAGGCGGTGTATACGCTTGAGAAAGAAGCTATTCCAAGATGGATTAAGTTTTTACAAGGCTATTTTGATTTTTCGGGCTTAACTGCAGATAGCTTTGACTCAGCAGTTCAAATTACCAGTGAAGGCGAGCCTGTTCTAACTCCAGAAATGCGTGAGCGTGGCATTCGCTTAACCGAAATTAATGAGCCGATGATTCGTTACATTGGTTTTAACATGCTAGATCCGGTTGTAGGTGGGAAAAGTGAGCGAGCCCGGAAGCTAAGACAAGCTATTGCGCTTGCGGTTAATTTTGAAGAAAACATCGCTATTTTTTTGAATGGGCGTGGAACACCTGCACAGGGACCACTTCCACCGAGTGTGTTTGGCAGTCTTGAGGGCAAAGATGGCATTAACCCGTATGTTTACACCTGGGGTGAGCATGGACCTAAGCGTCGCTCAGTCGAGGAGGCAAGAGAACTGATGAAAGAAGCGGGCTATCCTGGCGGACGAGATCCTAAAACAGGGCGCGCTTTGATTTTACATTACGATGTGGCAGCAACAGGAGGCCCCGAAGAGAAGGCAGCGCTTAACTGGATGCGTAAGCAGTTCCGAAAAATTGGTATCTCGCTTGATGTGCGTGCGACCCACTTCAATCGCTTTCAAGAAAAAATCCAGGCAGGAAGTGCACAAATATTTACTTGGGGGTGGATTGCTGATTATCCTGATCCAGAAAACTTCTTGTTTTTATTTTATGGACCCAATGCGCGTTACCCGCATGGAGGCGAGAATTCAAGCAATTATCATAACGCGGAGTACGATAGATTGTTTTTGAAAATGAAAAATCGTGCCAATGACGCAGAGCGCCAAGTATTGATTAATCAGATGGTTGAGCATTTGCGTCATGATGTGCCGTGGATTTTTGGCTTGCATGGTAAAAGCATTATGTTGAGTCAACAGTGGACCTCGCCAATGAAGTCCGATTCCCTGGTGAGTGATATTTTAAAGTATATTGCCATTGATGTGCCGCTTCGCAATCAGTTGCGTGCTGAGTGGAATCAGCCTATTTGGTGGCCGATTGGGGGCTTTGTGGTTTTATGTATTTTGTTTTTATTACCGTTTTTGCACGCTTACTATAAGCGGCAGCGGAGTCCTGCGTTGAGAGTTGAGACATGATTGCTTATTTTTTAAGACGCATTTTGTATGCACTGCCTATTTTGATAGGGATTAACATCCTTACATTTGCATTATTTTTTATGGTGAATTCGCCTGATGATATGGCACGTATGCAACTTGGGCAAAAGCATATCACTAATGCAGCTATTAAGGCGTGGAAGGTTGAGCGTGGTTACGATTTTCCTTTGTTTTATAATGACAAGGCCGAAGGTGTGGACCGCTTTAAAAATACGTTATTTTTTCAAAAATCAGTCCGGCTGTTTGTGTTTGATTTTGGATTTTCTGATGCAGGCCGTGATATCAAAGCCGATGTCTCCACTCGAATGTGGCCAAGTTTTGCCATCGCACTGCCGTCTTTTTTATTTGGGTTGGTGGTGAATATTGCGTTTGCCATGTTGCTCGTTTTTTTTAGAAGTACTTATTTAGATTTAAGCGGGGTGATTTTCTGTATTATTTTGATGTCGATTTCAAGCTTGTTTTATATCATGGGCGGGCAGTACTTGTTTGGTAAGCTATTAAAGCTGGTCCCGATATCAGGCTACGACCAGGGGCTTGATGGGCTGAAGTTTATTTTATTACCTGTGATTGTTTCAGTAATTAGCGGGCTTGGCGCTGGTGGTCGTTGGTACCGTACTCTATTTTTAGAAGAAATGCATAAAGACTATGTTAAAACGGCGCGTGCCAAAGGGCTTTCTGAGCGTCGTGTGCTCTTTTGTCACGTGCTAAAAAATGCCATGTTACCGATTTTGACAGGGATTGTTGTGATTATTCCGTCTTTATTTATGGGAAGTTTAGTACTTGAATCTTTTTTTGGCATACCAGGGCTGGGTAGCTACATGATTGATGCCATCTATCAACAAGACTTCGCCATTGTACGTGCTATGGTATTCCTTGGCTCCGTGCTCTATCTGGTAGGTTTGATGTTAACGGATTTATCCTATGTTTGGCTTGATCCTCGAGTGAGGTTTGCATGACGCGCGATTGGCTGTGGAGTGATATTTGTTTTTTAGGCGTACTGGTTGTGAGTGCGCTATTTATTGCATTTGCGTGTCGAAAATTGCATCACAGGCTTGCGTTTAGGCGTTTGGTTGAAAAACCGGTTGCGATGGGAGCTTTGATACTGCTGTTATTTTTTTTGGTGATTGCCGTGATGGATTCGATTCCTGCAGCCATAAAAAAAGGTTCAGATGCTACGGATACACGCCATGTAACTTTGCTGGATACGGTTTTAGCGCCTCTTGGGGTTGTCGATGAAAAAACATACTCAGCACCTTTAGCGCTTCATGCGTATGTGACGGAAACTATTTGGGAAGAGGGGGAGGCACAACAAACTTATCCAAGGCTTATTTATCCGCCCGAGCGTTTTAAAACAGTATCGGATGTCAAGGCATTTTGTTTGGATGTGCTTCAAGTTTCTTTTCTAGATAGCTTTATGCTGGTTTTTGGGCTCGCTGCGATGGTGTGGGGCGGGCGCTTTATGCTGGGCCGTGGTTCGAATTTTGTGCCGAGTGCGCCATTTTTTGCAATATTAATCACACTTTTTTTCGGAATTGCTGTGGTACTTACGCTGTATTACTTATCGCGAGATTTGCATGTGTTTGGGAC
Source organism: Gammaproteobacteria bacterium (assembly GCA_030147635.1). Taxonomy (GTDB): domain Bacteria; phylum Pseudomonadota; class Gammaproteobacteria; order Legionellales; family Legionellaceae; genus JAALKW01. The sequence continues at coordinate 14,748 of JASBUZ010000031.1, read as the reverse complement.
CGGCAAAATTGGCCAAGATATTTTCTATCATGCAGTGAAAAGCATACGCACAGGCCTTGTGATTGGTATTTTAACCACGGTGTTTATGATGCCTTTAGCGCTTTCTTTTGGTGTGGCCTCAGGTTATTGGGGAGGACGAGTGGATGATGTGGTGCAGTATGTTTACACCACTTTAAGCTCAATTCCAGGGGTTTTATTAATTACAGCTTCTGTACTTTCTATACAAACCTACTTAGCCAACCATCCAGAGCGTTTTTCCAGTTTGTCGGCTGATGCTGACGCAAGGCTTTTGGCTTTATGTTTTATTCTAGGGATGACCAGTTGGACCACTTTGTGTCGCTTAGTACGGGCTGAAGTTTTAAAACTTCGCGAGATGGACTTTGTTTTAGCAGGTAAAGCACTTGGCAGCAGTGATTTAAAAATCATGGGTAAGCATTTACTGCCTAACGTGATGCATTTGGTGCTGGTGACGATGGTGCTGGATTTTAGTTTTTTAGTTTTGGCTGAAGCCTTGCTTGCCTATGTGGGCGTTGGGGTGTCTCCTATGACGATTAGTTGGGGGAATATGATTAATGCCGCTCGGCTTGAACTTTCTCGTGAACCTGTTGTCTGGTGGCCGATTTTGGCAGCCTTTGGCTTTATGTTTATGTTGGTTTTGTCGAGTAATGTCTTTGCTGATGCGGTTCGCGATGCATTCGATCCACGGCAAGAAATTTAGTGCACTGCTAAATTTTGCTGGTTATCTGGCTTTCTTTCATGAGGGAAGTCGGTACAATTCGTTACTAGTATTGATTTGCAGGATTGTGTTTAGATGAGTAGCTCCCGTTTTGTCCACTTAAGAGTACACACTGAATTTTCGATGGTGGACGGCATGGTGCGTATCAAGCCTTTGATGCAATCCTTAGTCGAGCGCGGCATGAATGCGGTTGCAGTGACCGATTTTTGTAATTTATTTGCAGTTGTTAAATCTTTCCAAGCCGCAGTCAATGCAGGCATAAAGCCTATCTTAGGAGCTGATTTACCTTGCCATAGATTAGAAAAACCCGCTGAATTTACCTCTGTGATTTTGCTCTGCCAAAATTTAACAGGATACCGCAATTTAACTCGTTTAGTCTCTCGAGCCTACTTAGAAGGACAATACCAAGGCACGCCGCGCATTCAATATGATTGGCTGTTTGCTAAAGACAGTACCGATGGGCTAATTGCACTATCAGGAGCGCGTCGTGGTGAAATTGGTCAAGCTTTGTTACTTGGAGACGAAGACAAGGCGCGTGAGATTGCCAAGCGCTGGGCTTTGCAATTTCCTAACCGCTTTTATCTTGAAATACAGCGCACCGGACGCAAAGATGAAGAACTTTACAACGAGCGCGTGGTCAAGCTTGCTGATGAACTTAATCTGCCCCTTGTTGCAACCAATGATGTTTGCTTTTTAGATGAGTCTGACTTTGAGGCCCATGAGGCACGTGTATGTATTCATGAAGGCTATACGCTTGCAGACAATAGGCGTCCTAAAAACTATAGTAAAAAGCAGTTTTTGCGCTCAGCGGATATGATGTGCGCTTTATTTTCTGATTTACCACAAGCTGTTGAAAATACAGTGGAAATTAGCAAGCGCTGTACGGTTGAACTAACTTTGGGTGAAGTTTATTTACCCAACTTCCCAATGCCGGAGGGGTTTTCTGAGAAAACTTATTTAACTCACCTCTCTGAAGAAGGACTCCTGAAGCGTACCAAACAAACCAGTCTTGCCAAAGTCGATGAAGCCTACCGAGAGCGGTTGAACGTCGAGCTTTCAGTCATTCATGATATGGGATTCTCGGGCTACTTTTTGATTGTGGCTGACTTTATTCAGTGGGCGAAGCAAGAAGGAATTCCAGTGGGGCCTGGGCGGGGATCTGGGGCAGGCTCGCTGGTTGCTTATGTGTTGCAAATTACCGACCTAGACCCATTGCAATATGATTTGCTTTTTGAGCGATTTTTAAACCCAGAGCGGGTATCGATGCCCGACTTTGATATCGACTTCTGCATGGATGGACGCGATCGCGTCATCGATTATGTTGCTGGGCGCTACGGGCGTGAAAGTGTTTCTCAGATTATTACCTTTGGTACCATGGCCGCTAAGGCGGTTATTCGAGATGTGGGGCGAGTTCTGGGGCACCCTTATGGCTTTGTTGATAAGCTTGCAAAGCTCGTGCCTTTTGAAATTGGAATGACGCTTGAAAAAGCGATGGAGCAAGAAGAAGAGCTTCTCAGGCGCTATAACGAAGAAGAAGAAGTTAAAAACCTTATTGATTTAGCAATGTCGCTGGAAGGGATTACCCGAAATGCAGGAAAACATGCCGGTGGGGTGGTTATCGCGCCTTCAGCACTCACTGACTTTACCGCGGTTTACTGCGAGGAAGGTTCAACACAACAAGTGAGTCAACTCGATAAAGACGATGTTGAAGCAGCAGGCTTGGTCAAGTTCGACTTTTTAGGCTTGAAAACGCTCACAATCATTGATTGTGCCCTAAAAACCTTGAATGCAGAGCGTGCAAAAGAAGGCCTTGAACCGATTCGCGTCGAAGATATTCCACTTGACGATGAAAAAACATTCGCACTCTTAAAAGACTGCCAAACCACGTCTGTATTTCAGCTCGAGTCGCGCGGTATGAAAGATTTAGTGCATCGGCTGCAACCAGACTCGTTTGAAGATATTGTAGCACTCGTTGCTTTATACCGGCCTGGTCCGTTGCAATCCGGTATGGTCGACGACTTTGTCGATCGAAAGCATGGACGTGCACCATTGGTTTATTTGCATCCTGATTTAGAGCCTATTCTAAAACCAACCTACGGGGTGATTTTATACCAGGAGCAAGTAATGCAGATTGCCCAGGTGCTCGCGAATTATACCTTAGGAGCTGCGGATTTGCTGAGACGGGCGATGGGTAAGAAAAAACCCGAGGAAATGGCAAAGCAGCGTGAAATTTTTACCAAAGGGGCGACTGAGCGCGGCATTGAGAAGAAAGTCAGTACTGCCATGTTTGATTTGATGGAGAAGTTTGCAGGCTACGGATTCAACAAATCGCACTCTGCAGCCTATGCTCTGGTTGCCTATCAAACTGCCTGGCTAAAGGCGCACTATCCGGCAGCCTTTATGGCATCTGTGATTTCAGCGGATATGGATAACACGGATAAGGTGGATTTACTGATTCGCGAGTGCAAAAGCATGGGGCTTGAGGTCAAAGCGCCGTCAGTGCAACATGGCCAGCATGAATTCACCGCGGTTGGTGAGAACACCCTGATTTATGGTTTGGGTGCGATTAAAGGGGTTGGTGAAGGGGCGATCCAATCTATTTTAGATGCGCGCACACAAAATGGCCCGGCCAAAGACTTGTTCGATTTCTGTTGCCAAATCGATTTACGTCGTGCTAACCGTCGCGTGCTAGAAGCACTGATTAAAAGCGGTTGCTTTGATGATTGGGGCGTTGAGCGTGCGACTTTAAGCGCGTCACTTGAGCAAGCGATGCAGCAAGGGGCTGAATATCATGTAAGTCAAAGCAATGGTCAGGCGAGTCTCTTTGATTTGTTTGAAGAAGATAACCAACCAGCGCCGTACACGGTTGTGCGTAATTGGTCGGCGAAACAGCGCTTAAATGGTGAAAAAGAAACACTTGGCTTTTACTGGAGTGGACATCCAGCTCAGGTTTACCACGATGAGTTTGGGGATTTAGTTCAGCCTATTGCGAGTTTAAATGCTCGTTTGACCAAGAAAGTGAAAATCTGTGGATTAATACGCGGATTGCGCCGGGTGATGACCAAGCGTGGCAAGCAACTGCTCATCTTATCCCTAGAAGATGCCAGTGGCATGATTGATGGGGTAGCCTTTTCCGAAGTTGTGGATGCGAGTGGTATGTTGCCAACCGTAGGTGAAATTTTAGTTGTAGATGGGGAGCTTGGAGAGGATAAGTTCACCGGTGGTCTCAGGCTCACAGTGACCCACTTAAATACAGTGGGGCAAGCACGCGCCAACTTCTCAAAGCATTTGCTTTTACGGGTGACCCCTGATAACCTCGCGCAGTTCGAGCCTTTGAAAGCGTTATTGTCTCAGCATCCAGGTCAGTGTGCGGTTCATATCAATTATAAAAATGGTGAAACCGAGCAATTACTGCCTTTGCCAGCCAAGTTTCGTGTGCTCCCAGAAGATAACTTGCTCGATGCTTTGACTGAGATACTAACGCCTGAAAGTGTATCTGTTGAGTATTGACACGGTTTTAAAAAGATGATGAGTGACGACGCGATTCAACCCATTTTTGACTTTCTTGCGGTCAAAACTCCTGAAGCATGGCTAACCTATGCAGCGAATCAGCTGCCTACCTTGCTACTCGATCATGCTCACTGCGAGCGAAAAGCAGCAACAACGGCATTAAATCATTTGTGCAAATACTCAAAGCATGCGGAACTCGTCGCAGTGATGTCACCACTTGCACGAGAAGAGTTATTACACTTTGAGAAAGTAATACGATTGATGGAAGAGCGAGGTATTGCATATGGTCCACTGAAGCCCTCTGGCTATGCGCAAGCTATGCGGGAGCAAGTGATTAAGCACGATTACTTACAGCAACTCACCGACGAGTTGATTATTGGGGCAATTATTGAAGCGCGCTCCTGTGAGCGCTTCCATGCACTGGTGCCGTATTTAGAAGACGAAGCATTGGCAAAATTTTACGTCTCGTTGATTAAGGCTGAATCACGCCACTTTCAAGATTATTTGCGCTTGGCTGCGCTGTACAGCCCGGTTACCATTGATGCGCGGGTACAGTTTTTTCTAGAAGTGGAAGGACAGTTAATTACCAAAGAGGATAATGTATTTCGGTTTCACGGCGGAATACCTGCTGAAGCACTTACTGTTGCTTAGGCCCATTTTCCTCATATATGGTACGTGGCTCAGGGGCTCTTGTATCCATAACTTCTTGCTTGATGTGCATCATATCCATAAAGACTTTGACTGCGTTTTTCAGGCTTCCTCTGAGGGGTTGCTCACTTGCCTCTCTTTTATCAAATACTTCTGCGAGATTTTGGCTTGGGCAGTCGATTTGAAGATCGACTAATTTTATCTTAGCGTCAGGTGTTAATAAGTAAGTCGTTTTGGTTTCTGCATAATAAGGCTCTGCGTCAGTGCATCGATGCTTTGCCCCAGTTCCGGTATGAATCCACTCTTTATAGGTGTTTTCCTCTGTTATCTGTAAGCCCTGATTTGAGTTGCTGTTGTTCCAGCTAAAACTAATACGAGTTATTGGATCTCTAGGTTGGTGCTGTGTTTGATTTTGTTGCGTTACTGAATAGTTAGTGGCATGAGGCAGGCCTGCCTGATGGCAGTGTTTAATTGCTGCCTCAGCAAGTAAATTAGGGTTTTCTGCTTCACGAAACAAGTGCTCAATTAGAAAGTCTTTGAGTTCTTTTTCTGAAGCAAAACCATCAGGTGCTAAATCAGATAGCTTTCGACCATTAATATAGTAGGTGCATGCTTGGCCAGATTTTGCCAACCTATCCCAGTCATTTAGAGTTTGTCCCTCACGTGTTTCAGGACCTGCTTCTTCCGCATTCGTACCATAGTGAAGAATTTCCATGTTTCTATGTTTGAATGACTTAAAGTTAAACATTTTGGCTTCACCTTGATTTATTAGATCGTTTGTTTTTAGCATAGTACAAATTCAAAAAAACCGTTACAGTAGAGCATGAGCATATTGGGCGGAGACCTGCTGTGCATGAACTAAACTGCGTTAGGGTTTCTTATACTGAATGAATTAGGCTAAGATGGAGCTATGGGGGATTAACGATTCGTGATTATGCTTAAATGGGGCCGATACTCAATGATGGCGGGCATATGCTTTGTTGCAGGTGTCACGTTTGCTGTTGATAGCTCGATGAGTGTGACGGATGACCTAACCTCATCTTCACCTCTATCTGCTGCTGATGAAGCGTCGATTTCTCTCGAGGCAGGTACCGACCCAACAGCCAAACAGGTGCTCCAGGTCGATGAGCAAGCAGAGCGAGATAAAGCGAGAGCAGCTGAGCTTGCCGCTAAGACGCTTGAAGCTCAGAGAGGAAAAGAAGAAGTTGAAGCCGTGATTGGTAAAGGTGGGCGTGGTGTAGTTGGGTATCGCGATTTCTTTTATCCATTATTTCATGGCACACGTTTGAGTTATTGTACTGAAAATCATAAGGTGTGCGGACTTAGACTCGCCTCGAAATATTGTGAACTCATGGGGTATCATAAAGCCACAAGAATTATGATTGATCATAATGTTGGGGTGACACGTTATCCATTAACAGATAGAAACTGCCAAGGCTGGCGCTGTGACGGATTTAAATTGATTACCTGCGAAGAAAGCTTAAAGAAAACGCCAATTCCAGAGTATTATTATCGCTTGAAAGATTTCCCTGTACCACGTTTTGATAACTACCGAGTGGACTGGTGCTATAAGACACACCGAGGATGCGGTAGGCGTGCCGCAGATGCCTTTTGTAGACAGCAAGGCTATCGCCACGCCAATAGCTACGAAAAATCGACAGACGCCCTCGCAACGCGCACAATTGGTAGCGGCGCGCTGTGCTTTGGGCAGGCGTGCACAGGGTTTAGTCGCATCACCTGTCACCGATAAGCTGTTATTCTGACTTAGGTGGCTCTTCGGTTTTAGGTGTCTCAGCCTTAGGCTTTTCTGCCTTAGGAGTAGTCTCAGAAGTTTCAGCTTTTTTGGTTTCAGGTGCTTTTTCTTCAGTGTCTTTGTGCTTTTCTTTATATGCACCTGCAATTTCAATGACACTTTTTTTCATGTCTTTATAGAGTTTACCCAGCATGCCGGTTACTTCCTGCAAGTCAGGGAGTTTAGACTTTAAATCGCCCATTTTAAGCTCCATTTGTTTTATGTATCACCATTAAGTATAGCTGATTTTGTAAACACTATGTTAGAATGCCATTTTTTAGTGTGGAGCTCGGTATGTATGGTGAATTAGGTCAAACTTCAGTTGGAGATACTGCCTATAACCCCAAGCGTTTATTCCCAATTCCACGAGCCCCAAAACGAGAAGAGCTTGGCCTAAATCCCACGGATTTACCGTTTAAAGGCGTCGATATTTGGAATCACTATGAAGTGTCTTGGCTCAATACTAAAGGTAAGCCGTGTGTTGCGGTGGCACGGATTATGTATGGTTGTACTTCGCCTTATTTAATTGAGTCAAAGTCTCTGAAGCTTTATTTTAATTCATTGAATCAAACTGAGGTCGAATCAACAGAAGCGCTACAAGCGCTTATTGAAGAAGATTTAACGGCAAGCCTTGGTTCTCAGGTGAAAGTTTATATTTTTCCACTGAGTGCAAGCCAAACACGTCTTATCACGCCTCGTTTTTCAGGGCTTTGTGTGGATGGGTTGGATGTTGCCTGTTCGGTTTATGAAGTTGATGCAAGTTTACTTGAAGTACAAGAGGACGTGGTTGAGGAGGTTTTGTGCTCTGATTTGCTGCGTTCTAACTGCCCGGTGACCAATCAGCCAGACTGGGGAAGTGTGCAAGTACGCTATACTGGTCCACGTATTGCGCCAGAGAGTTTTTTAAAATACATTGTTTCGTTTCGTAATCATCAGGGATTTCATGAGCAGTGCATTGAGCATATTTTTGTGGATATCTCAAAGTATTGTAGTCCTGAAAGTTTAACGGTATATGGTCGCTATACCAGACGTGGCGGGCTCGATATTAATCCATATCGCTCGACTGAAGCATTTGATTGGCATGATGAGCGGTTTTTGCTTGATTTGATACGGCAATAAACTGCCTACCCCGCATGAAACAGGGCAGGCAGGTGTGGCTTATATAATTAAGATATATAGTGCGCCTGCACCGCGTAACACCTGGACCAGTAACTGTTTTTTCTGCTTCCCAGCAATGCTCTGTAGTGCAGTGCGTGTTTTGGTGGGTTCGTGGTTGGCACTAACAATTACATCCCCAGGGCGAAGACCTGCTCGCCAGCCAGCACTGTTTTCAGAAGCGCCTACAATTTGAACGCCTTCAATGTGACCATGCAGTGGTGAATCTTGTTCAAACTCCCGTAATGACAAGCCGTACAAATACGGATTAGAAGCTTGCATCTCTTTTTCTTGCTTCTTCATATCGGTGACGGTTGCGGTCAGCACCATATCTTTACCCTTACGCTTTACGGTAATTTTAGCGTTGCTGCCGGCGCGCAGGAGGCTAATGGTAGTTTTGACCTGACTGGCCTGAGTAATTTTGGTGTCATTAATATTGACGATAATGTCCCCAGGTTTCAGTCCTGCTTTTTCAGCAGGGGAGTCCGTGTTGACTTGGGCAATCAATGCACCTTGTAAGTCTTGCGAATAGCCCATTGCTTGGGAGAGCTCAGGCGTTAGATGTTGTACGAAAACCCCCATTAGACCTCGGTGAATTGAGCCGTATTTAATAATTTGTTGGGCCACGTCCTTGGCCATATTAATTGGAATTGCGAAACCAACCCCCACGTTTCCGCCATGTAGCGAAATAATGGCTGTATTAATCCCAATTAACTCCCCTTTGGTATTCACTAAGGCACCACCGGAGCTGCCAGGGTTAATGGCCGCATCGGTTTGAATGAAGTTTTCAATCCCTTCAATATTGAGATCGCTGCGTTGTTTTGCACTGACAATCCCAAATGTTGCAGATTGGCTATTGCCAAAGCTATTGAGTCCAAAAGGGTTGCCAATCGCCATCACAAAATCACCGACTTCGGTTTTATCGGAGTCACCAATGGGTAGGCTTTTGAGATTTTTAGCATTAATTTTGAGTACAGCGACGTCAGTTGCACTGTCGCTACCGACAATACGCGCTTTGAGACGCCTGCCATCATTTAGGGTGATGGTTACAAGGCTTGCATTACGAATCACGTGGTCGTTGGTTAAAATAATACCATGCTCTGGGTCGACAATGACACCTGAGCCAATGCTTTGGAATTTTCGAGGTTGGCCATCATCTGGCATCTCTCGTGGGTCGGGTCTTCGCTCAGGGCCTGGTGGTCCACCGCTTTCATCAGGTATAGGAATTTCATTAGGGAGTATCCCTTGAACCGCAACGTTCACAATGGCAGGGACAACTTTTTTGAGTACCGGTGCCAAAGTGGGGGTAGGCTCTTCTTGTGTCTCTGCAAATAAGGGAGAAGTACAGGCCAAGCTCAGCGCGATGCTGAGTACGGCTCGAATTTTACGTGTCATTGAAATCATATCAGTCATCCAAACCAAATGAGAGTTGCTATTCTACCGGTTTGTTTGCCTCTTCGGTAGGAATAATACTTATTTTCTTCTTCGAAGGTACACGCGTTTGAGTGGTAAAGGTCTGTAACCATTTCATTGTTAAGAATTAAGGTTGCAATTTCTACAAGACTTCCAAAATACTTACCGGGTTTTTCTCCAGGGCGAAATGCTTGCTCAGTGTACGGGTATTTTTCAATAAATGCTTCAGGCACTTCAGAGCCCACCTCAAAGCAGTTTTTACAAATGGCAGGCCCCGTCCATGCCATAATTTCCGATGGGCATGCTTTAAATTTTGCGAGTGTACTTTCAATGATCCCGTTGAGTAAACCACGCCAGCCACCATGAATGGCAGCGATTTCAGTCCCTGCTTGGTTACACAATAAAATGGGCAGGCAGTCGGCAGTTTTGATTACCAGTGGGTGTGCTTTGCTGCGGGTATAGGCAGCATCTGCCTCTCGCACGCTTTCCTTTTCAGTGTCTATACAAATATTGGTGTGAATTTGTTTTAGCCAAATTGGCTCTGCCGGCAGGTTTAAATCTTCTTTTATACCGTCAAAGTCTTCTGGGTAGGTGACGGTGAGTGCACGAATGTGTTTTTGTGCCGGCCAACTTGCTTCAAGGTAGTGAGCTTTTTCCATTTTCGTTATCATCCAGTGCATCGATTAACTTTTGGAAATCATCAGGCAGAGGTGCCGTTAAAGTCAAGCGCTCGTGATTGATTGGATGAATAAAGCTTAAGGTTTCAGCATGCAAGGCTTGGCGTTTAAAGTTTAAGAATAACTCGCGTGCTTCATCGTCTAAGTTTTTAGGATGTTTAGGTCGGCCACCGTATAGAGGATCGCCTAAAATAGGATGGTGAATATGAGTCATGTGCACCCGAATTTGGTGGGTACGTCCGGTCATAAGTTTGAGGTTCAATAAGGTTGCATGTGCTTTCGGGTAGTGTTTTTTCACCGAGTAGCTGGTGATTGCTTCTTTGCCACCGGTACAAATGGCCATTTTTAAGCGATGACGCGGGTGTCGGCCATAACCTGTGGTGATGGTTTGTCCAGCGACAATATGGCCTTGCACCAATGCTACATAGTGGCGGTCAATTTCACGCGCTTGCATTTGTTTGGCAAGTGCTGTGTAGGCTTCAAGGGTTTTGCCAACGACCAAAAGCCCTGTAGTGTCTTTATCGAGTCTATGAATAATGCCAGCGCGCGGCAGTTGATTGAGTTTTTCGTCATGATGTAAGAGGGCATTCACTAAAGTGCCTTTAGAGTTTCCGGCTCCTGGGTGTACCACGAGATGAGCAGGCTTATTAATGACGAGTAAAAACTCATCCTCATAGACAATATTAAGTGCAATATCTTCAGGGAGAATGTGCTCTGAATCTTGTATAGGACTTGTTTCTGGGCGCTTAAGGATGATGCACTCCCCACCTTTTAGCTTGGTTTTAGGCTTGAGGACCTCTTGGTCTACAGTCACGAAACCTTCTTTGAGCCAGGTAGTAAGCTGCGCGCGTGAAAAACTTGGAAAAAGCACAGCGAGCACGCGGTCGACGCGCTCGCCTGCCATCGTTTCTGGCACTATTAAGGTTTCTTTATGCGACACAGAGCGACTCAGCAACTAAACGACCACGGAGAGAGTTTGGTTGTGCATCGGTTACTTCGATATCGACAAACTGGCCTTGTAGGCCTGCGGGTCCATCAAAGTTCACTACGCGATTACACTCGGTGCGACCTGCCCACTGGTTGGGGTCTTTTTTAGAAGGACCTGTGACTAAGACGCGATGCGTGCCACCGACCATTGCGGCACTATAACGACTGGCTTGCAGGAGTAAGCGGTCTTGTAAGATTTTAAGGCGCTGTTTTTTCACTTCCATTGGTGTGTCATCTGGCAGATTTGCTGCGGGCGTACCTGGTCGCGCACTAAAAATAAAGCTAAACGAGATATCAAAGCCAATTTCGTGAACCAGATTGAGCGTGTCTTCAAAATCTTTGTCTGTTTCGCCGGGGAAGCCAACAATAATATCGGTTGAGAGTCGGATGTCAGGGCGTACTTTACGCAGTTTTCGGATTTTGGATTTAAACTCAAGCGCTGTATAACCACGTTTCATCAAACCCAAAATTCTGTCTGAGCCACTTTGAACAGGCAAGTGTAAGTGGTTGGCAAGCTCAGGCACTTCTGCAAAGGCATTGACTAAGTTATCTGTAAAGGCGAGTGGATGTGATGTGGTAAAGCGAATGCGGTCTAAGCCTTCAATTGCTGAGATGTATTGAATGAGCAGTGCCAAATCAGCTGTTTCACCTTCGTGCATCACGCCTTGGTAGTCGTTGACGTTTTGCCCAAGTAAGTTAATTTCACGAACGCCTTGTTCTGCTAGTTGATAACACTCAGCTAAGACATCGTCGAAAGGACGGCTAATTTCCTCACCACGGGTGTAAGGTACTACACAGTAGCTACAATACTTGCTGCAACCTTCCATAATAGATACGAATGCAACAGGGCCTTCAGCGCGAGGGGCTGGGAGGTGATCAAACTTTTCAATTTCAGGAAAGCTGATATCAACCACGGGCTTTTTGGTGTTCCAATGGTTTTCAAGCATTTCAGGCAAACGGTGTAGAGTTTGTGGTCCAAAGACTAAATCAACCAGTGGCTCACGCTTTATAATATCAGCACCTTCTTGGCTTGCCACACAGCCTCCAACACCGATGACTACATGGGGATTTTCTTGTTTGTAGCGTCGCCATTGCCCAAGTTGTGAAAAAACTTTTTCTTGTGCTTTTTCACGAATAGAACAAGTGTTCAATAAAATAACATCAGCCTCAAGCAGATTATCTGTTTTTTCAAGACCATGAGATTGATGTAATACATCGAGCATTTTAGATGAATCGTATTCATTCATCTGGCAGCCATTGGTTTTAATAAATAGTTTTTTAGCCATGGGTCAGTGATTGTATTAAATAGTCGTTAAATAAAGCGCTGGATGGTATCAGTTTGTTAGATTATTGTCTATTTTTTAGAACTGTGTTATGATCGCGATGCTTGATTTTTCAATGAAGTCGTGGGGATGTACAGATGGTTAAATTGGCAAAAGATTCAGAAAGGCAGCAGTTGTTTGCTGCTTTGATGCAAAAAGTTGAAGACGCTCTAAATGAAGTTTCTGATACCTTAGCTGGAGAAGGGGAGCAGAAAGCACAATATGAAAAGCTTAAAGATGCTGATGAGCAGGTCTTAAGAGCGTGGAATAATAAGAAAGCGGTGGAGAGCAAACTAGACCTGACCGATACTTCTCCTGAAGGTTTGAAAAAAGCGTTATCGGTTATGACCCAGGGGATTGAAGAGTGTGCTAGCAAGTTGTTACCGGTTGTGCTTTTTAAAGCGAGGCTAATCCAGGCTGCCGCGGAGTTGGGGGCCAGCAAAGGCGAGGAAGCTGATGTAGAAGCTTTCAAGAAAGCATTCAGAATTCATGTGAATGAGTTTTCTACTGCTTTTAGAGCGCAAGGAAAATCAGAAATTGCCGATTATGTGACGGCTGCAGGTCTTGCATTACTCGGTGCTTTGGTTGCGATTATTACTTCACCTCTGTTTTTGGTGTCACCTGGCCACGGTCATTGGCTCAAAATCAAATTTTTCTCAGGTCCTGAAACTGATAAGAGTAAGGAATTCCAGAAGAAGTTGGATGATGAAGTATTTACAAGTTGTTTGCCTGCTGCCGGAGCGTAGTAAATAGTTTGTATTAAAGCCCCGTTTTCGGGGCAGTAATTCCCGGTCATAAGAAAAATTCAGTGAGTTAGGCGTTTTTGGCTGTACTTCTGAAAAATTTTTCGTAAACTATCTCACACTTTGAAGGGTGGTACCGAGCTCAATGTGGCACGGATACCCCCTCTCCCAACTCGGAGTATGAACAGTGCTCCTCATGCGTTTTTGGAGAAGGAGCTTAAGTGCCACGTTCATGCCAGGAGTTACGATTAAGGTTCAGGAAGAACAATGGGTTTTAGAAAAAATTTGTCGGCAGATGGTTTACATCACATCGTGAAGCACAGCTTTCTTCGGGAGCAATTTAAACCTCTGAAAAATACAACCTACAGTTGGCAGGATTGCCTCATGTCAGGACTCGCTGTATTCGGCTTTAAAGTGCCGTCTTTGCTGCAATTTGAAAAAGGCAAAGCGGATGATCCCATGTTAAGGCGCAATTTACGAACCCTGTATGGTGTTGAGTCAGCGCCCAGTGATACATGCATGCGCGAGCGGCTCGATACTATTTCACCTCGCCAACTAAGGCGTCCCTTTAAAAAAATCTTTGCCTATTTGCAACGAGGAAAGGCCCTAGAATCCTACCGTTACCTCGATGGCCATTATATTGTTTCATTGGATGGTACGGGTCAATTTTCATCTGAAAATGTGCATTGCGATGCTTGTTGTGAAAAACACCACCGCAATGGAAAGATTGAATACTACCACCACATGTTAGGCGCCGTTTTGGTGCACCCAAACCACCGTGAAGTGATTCCTTTAGCCCCTGAACCCATTGTTAAAGGCGATGGTGAATCAAAAAACGATTGTGAACGAAACGCTGCCAAACGCTTATTGACCGATTTACGGCGAGAACATCCTCACCTAAAAGTCCTTATCGTTGAAGATGCCTTGGCTTCCAATGCGCCACATCTCACCTTACTCGACACATTAAACATGCAGTACATCATTGGGGTGAAACGAGGCGACCATCGTTACCTCTTTGATTGGATGAATGACTTAACGCCGATGGTGCACCATGAAACCGATGAAAAAGGGATTCAGCATGCGTTTCATGCTTATACGGATGTGCCTTTGAATGATGCTAACCATAACTACCGCGTGAACGTACTTGAATATTGGGAAACAAAAAAGGATGGGCGCAAACAGCACTTCAGCTGGGTCACAAAACTTCCTTTAACCCAAGAAAATGTTTATCAGGTCATGCGTGCCGGGCGTTCTCGCTGGAAAATCGAGAACGAAACGTTCAACACACTTAAAAATCAAGGCTACAATTTTGGCCATAACTACGGCCATGGGTACAAAAATTTATGCTCCGTCATGACCATGCTCATGATGCTTGCTTTCTTGATAGACCAAGTACAGCTCTTATGTTGTAGAGTCTATCAGAGGGCTCGAAAGCATGTTGGTCGCTTAACAAGCTTATTTGAACGGGTAAGAGTATTCATTGGATTTGGTGTTTTTGACAGTTGGCATCACCTGTACAGCTTCATTGGTGCTCCAAAATCTAGACCACCGCCGATTGGGACTGGTTACTTAATAACTTAAACCAGAGGGCGAAAACTACTTCACCCGTGGTTTTTATTGCCTCCAGACGCTCTTTTGATAAAAAAGAGCGCAATAGACTTTGCTTGAAAAGAGGAGCTAAGGTGATGATAAAACTACTTTTGGTTGATTTTAAAGCATACCCGCATTTTTTTAAGCTGGCATAATATTTAAGCGGGAATTGCTG
>JASBUZ010000028.1 GCA_030147635.1 Gammaproteobacteria bacterium | reverse complement strand
TTTCAAGGGATCAGCGTCTTAATTATCAATGCGCAGGCACAAGTGGTTACAAATATTATTGATAGACAAAAAATTATCCTTAATTGCCTGGGAAAACCCTACTGGGAGTTTTATTCATGACTTTATTGCGGAACATGGGATTTAAGCTCTATCACCATAACAGTAATCGGGTGTTTACCTACATTTACATCATTGTGTAATTCGCTTGGAGGATCTTTTTCTAAGTAGTAGGCATGATTCTTTTTGAGTTTCATATAGTGAGTTTTACCTTGTTTGTTCGTTATTTTTAAGGTGCCATTGCTTAAAGCAACCACTACTCTATCAAACTCATGTCGGTGCATACTGAGCTTTTGCTTGCTACTTGGATAAATCACTGTTTTCCAAACACGCGCCTTATCGTTTGAAAACTCAGGGACACGTGTCGTTTCTTTAGCCGAAACGCCGAGAGAGACAAAGATCGCCAAAAACCCAAGCCATTTTTTCATCTTAATCTGACTCTGAGCCGCAGTTTTCAATAGGCGCACCATAAGTGACGTGAGCATTCATCGTCATTTTTTCAGAAAGGCTTGTATCTTGAGACGCATTATTTCTTTGCTTGGCATGCATGGAGGCTGCCATGTAAGTTACGGGCTTTGTGGTGGCACCATCATTAAAATTAATTTTATAAATTTGATAAGCTGGTTTTGCATTGGGTAGGGCATCATTAAGCTCTTTCTCGCCGCTGAGTGCTTGCTGATATAAGTTTTTCCGAAGCTCGGACTTGGCCGTATTAATAGTTGTCAAATCTGCCTGGTAATCGATATTATCAATTTGATATTTTTCGCCAGGTTTATTTAGGCTTTTGAGTTCTGTTTGTAGAGTATTGAGTGCCTGGTGGTTTAATCGAGCAACTGCTTGCCCTGTGACAGTGATGAGGCCCGAGTCATTTTCTCTGCGTACTAAATTTACCAGACGCCAATTCTCGTTTTTTGAAATTGAGGCGAGTTTGGTTTTAATGGCATCTGTGAGTTTGTCTACGTCTTTGGCCGGAACAGAAGCACTAAGTCCAACACTGACCAGTGATGTTTCTGAGTTGACCCAGTGCTCTGCAGTAAAGTGCATGGAGATTTGCCGTATGCAGTTGTCACTCATAGCCCATGCGGGTAAAGTGAGGCTTGAGCAAGCGAGAGCTAATGCGAAGCATGAAATTTTCCTTGGGGTCATGACCGTAACCTCTACTGGTTGTGTAGGTATTATTTTAAAATTATCAGAAGGATAAGAGACAAGCAATGACAGTATCTTATTCTAATGTTAAAGTTCTACACTTTTTGATGTTATGCCAGAGCTACCTGAAGTAGAAACTGTCCTGCAGGGTTTAAAACCTCATCTTGAAGGCAAAACAGTGACAGATGTCGTTGTACGTCAGCCGAAATTGCGCTGGCCCATTCCAAGTGATTTGCTACAGCATATCGGCCAAAAACCTATTGGAACCTTATCTAGAAGAGCAAAATATCTATTAATACCTATTGAGGCGGGTAATATTATTTTTCACTTGGGTATGTCGGGCAGCTTAAGTGTAGTTGATAGGGAGGCGCCTCCTATGCGGCATGACCATGTTGATATCATACTCTCCAATACCAAAGCACTACGCTATACCGACCCGCGTCGTTTCGGCTGTTTGTTATGGACGGATGAAGCGCCTTCAGAACATGCACTACTTAAGCATTTAGGCCCAGAGCCACTTACAGGTGATTTTTCTGAAAATTATTTGTATCAAATTATCCAGAAGCGTAAAACAGCGATTAAAACCCTGTTAATGAATAACCAAGTGGTTGTTGGGGTAGGGAATATCTATGCTGCAGAAGCTTTATTCATAGCTGAAGTTCACCCACTGACAGAAGCTCATTTACTGCCTAAGCCTGCTTGTGGACGCCTTGTTTCAGCGATTAAGCAAGTGTTAAGTGCTGCAATTAAGCAGGGTGGTACAACCGTCAAAGATTTTATCAATAGCGAGGGTAAGCCTGGGTATTTTGCTCAAGCCTTACAAGTTTACGGCCGTGCGGGTCTACCTTGCATTAAATGTGAAAATCCTTTGCATACGATGAAAATGGGCCAAAGAAGTACTGTTTTTTGTAATACCTGTCAGGAGAAGTATTGAGTACAAAGTGCTTCCATACATCTTAACCAGGCGTCCTCTTCTCCGAGGACGCGGCGTCCGTACTTGGCGCACTGTCTTTATCTGCTTCGGTACTTGGTAGACTGCTCTTATCCGTTTTTGCTTTTTGCTCATTCAAACGCGCTTTAAAACTCTGCGTTAATGCACTCTCGGATGCAGCCTTTGCCGCTTGTAAATTTTTTCTTAAAGACAAAACTTCTTCAGGCTTTAAGCATGGCTTTAGATAACCAATCCACTCATCTACCTCTTCCTCACTTAAGGCACATAGTATATTCACAGCAGCATCCTGTATTTTACTCCATACAGCCAAACGCTGCTGCTCTTCTTTACAAGCCGAGAGAAGGGAGTCAACGTCGCTTATTGTACTCACAGTGTGCGGTAGGATTTCAAGCAGCACCTGAAGTGCAGTCTCTTTCAGTTCAAAACTGGCAAGCGCACCTCTTAGCCTCCGGAGTCCTCTCTCACCTTCTGCACTTGTGTACAACTCATGAAGTCTATTCCCCATTTGACTCAATACCTCTGAGCGTTGCTCGGGAGAAAAAGACTTTAATATCCAAATATCAGATGGCTGGCTAATCATCTTATGAAAATCTTGCTGCATCAGCATGTTGAATGCTTCTTCTCGTTGCACCTGGGATAAAATAGGCACAATTATTCGTAGCGCTTCCAGTTGCAGTGAATGATTCGAAATAAATGCCATAAATGCATTAAAAATTGTTTGCCTCATCCCTACTAAAGTGTCATTATTTTCTACAGAGTCATCTAAATCATTTATGGCGCGAATCTTATCCAACATCGTTGACTTATACTGCCCAAGTGCATCTGCGCTTAGTACTTCGTCTAACGACCGAAGGGCTTCAAAAGCCGTCACAAAGTCAAGGGATGTAACAGTGTTTGTTTGTACTTTCTCCCTGAAGTTACGATAATCCTGTATACGTGCTCTAGCCTGATATATTTGACTAACTAATGCTTCAGGAAATGTTTTGTAACTATATTGAGCATCAAGCTGCCAACTTTTCATTTTATCCTTGAGCGCTTCTTTCTTTTCAGGGGGAAATCGCTCAATTATATCCATTGCACTTTGGTGCAATCCATCTTTTAAATAAGGGTTTGCGCCGCTTAAAACTAAGTTTTTAAGCGCTATCTCATCTAGATCGGTTTGACTTAAGGCGCGTGTTAATGCAGTTTTTCTATCGTTTGAAGACACTTGGTTTGCCTCTAAAAACTGGCTTCGATGCTCTAAAGCTGCATAAATTGCTTGCCCCATCTCTTTAGAGGCTGTACCAAGCTCACCTGCTTCAACCAGCGCCCGGACAGATTCGCCCCGCGCATTCAAGCAGTCAGGGTCAGCGCCATTTAAAATCATAATGTATAATCTTTTTGCCATTAATTCTGTATCAAAGTGTGTTTCTAACAGTACTTGGTGCAATAAAGTGTTCCCTGCTTCATCTTGTGCTTGATTTAATGTCTCTGCTAAAGCTACATCTGCTTGATTAGCAGCAATATGTTGGAATAAATCACTATGTACCGTACCAATTAACTTAGGGGGATACGTTTCCGTGGTTAACTCACCCGAAAAATTGCTACTCACCTTGCCAGATATAAATCCTGCGCGGCCAGGGTAATCGTTTGACTTTTGACGTATTTCAGACTGTGTATCAGCATGCGACAAGGTAGACAAGACATGTTTCGACTCACTACCCGCACTACCCGATGTAATCACGTGACTACAATGAAGTGGCAATCCTCCATGTCCTGATGTTTGTAATTGTTCAATTAAACCATGCCCCTGCTCACGTTCAACACCCTCCGCGTGATCAATACAAATACCAAGACTTACAAGGAAGCCCTTACCATCGGATGTTGTGATGTTTAATGCTGACTTGTATTGATTTAGATCCCCTACAGATACTTCTGTTCCGACGAGTACTGTCTCCGGAAGTTGTTCCGGCGAGCAGTTTTTATCAGATGTAAGCGGATATTCACTACCGTCGGATTTTAAATATGTATAGTCGTTACCTGCTGCAAACCAATGTTTTGAAAAATGGTGTATCGTTGGTAGCTCGTCAGGCGCCTTGGGAGACTCCACATATAAGCCACAATTATGAATCCCTCCATCAGGCCAAATGACAGGAAACGTTGCCAGCACAAGGTGTACATCAGCTCTTAAATCCTTCGCAATCAATGCCACTTCATGAATAATTGCTTTATATTCGTCGACTGTAAACGCTTGTTTTTCGGTATAAAAGCTAAACTCATCTGTGATTGCACGCGTAATTTGATTTGGAGTATGCTGACCCTGAGCATGCGCTGCAATAGCGTGAATTAACTCAACTACTTGCCTAACACGGTGGTCCGATGATACATCGCTATCTACAGGGGTGTGGTATGTATCGCCTCGTTGTCCATGTTTACCCTGAATTAAGATATCTTGTATTTGAATAAGCCCTTGCATAGGTACTAACCTTTTTTAGGTGCAACTTCAATTATGGTTTGTACAGAAACAGGCTTACTTAATGCCAGCACGTTGGTATTAAAGTGAAGTTGTGCCTCATACCCAGGCCCCATATCCATAAAGGATTCTCCTCTCAGCTGCACTAAGTTAACGAAAAAAAACTTATGTTTCTCCGAACGAAACGATAGTCCTATGCGGCCTTCTTGAGAGATAAAATAGCCCTCATGACTTGTTCTTGAAAAATGTTTAAATGTACAGAGAGCCCCTTTTAAGGCGCTAAATAACTCAATACCTTCAGCTTTCAAGGCATGTGTAACGTACATGGCCACTTCACTTGTCTCGCATTCCAAATACAAGTTATCCTTTTCAGCCAAAAATCGAGCCCAATGTTCCACTTTATTTCATCCAAATGATTGTTTAGTTAATTTAATTATAGACTATATTTTATCCTAACCTCATGTATCGGCCCCGCCGGTTTTGCAAAAGGGAATTCAAAATTTCTAGCAAGATAGGTTGAGATGCAGTCACATTAGGTTTTCTTATCCAGAACTCAGGTTATACTTAGCTTGTACTGACAACTTATCAACTAGGGAATCGTATGAATAGCGTACTCATCAAAAAGGGAATGAAGGTTGGTGTTGTTTCCGTAGTGCTCTTAGGCGTTGCTTATGTTGTTTCGACAGAATATCTAAATAGACCACTCATTACTTTTGTTTGTACAGGCAATACGGGTCGGAGTGTGATGGCGGCCTATATCGCAGAGCACGAAACGCTTGGTAGGTATCGGATTAATTCTCGAGGTGTGCGTGTTCGAGCTCATGAAACCAAACCTGAAAAGCATGCAGCATCCGTGTTAAAAGAGTCTAATATTGATGTCAGTAAACATCGCGCGAAACAGCTGACCAAACAAGATGTGATGCGTGCCAAATTGATTTTAACGATGACTAAAGCCCAAAAAGATCAGATAACAACCAATATTGCACCAGGAGCTCATAATGTGTATTTGCTCAGTGAGTGTGCTAACGGTGTAGAAGAGGATATCCCCGATGCCTACAACCAAAAGATAGCGTTTTATCGTGTGACACGGGATAAAATTGAGGGCTATCTACAAAAAATCATTGCACATAATGGCAAGTGTCATGTCCGTAGTGATACAAAAGACTCTTTCAAAGTTATGAGCAATACCCCATAAATGGGCACAAATCCAACCAGGCTGATTAAGACCTTAAAGCCTATATCCACGGCAGCTATCTCTGGCCAATGCTGACTTAAAAAGGGATGGCTGCAGTGATAAAAGGCAATCGAAAAGAACAAAATGGTATCCACTAAATTTCCAACAGTGCTTGAGAGTGCTGGAGCAAGCCACCAAGCTTCATGTTTTCGATAACGTTGAAACACTAAAACATCGAGAAGCTGTCCTACTACATACGCTGTAAAGCAAGCACAGGCAATACGAAGTGGTATCAGGTGAATGCCATATAAGCTTTCGGCATCAGCGCCTTCGATAAAGCTTGCAATCAAATATGAGATAATTAACCCTGGCAACATACTGCGAAAAACAACTGCTCGAGCCGCTTGGGGGCCGAGTAGTCGTGTGGTCAAATCAGTCAGAATAAAAATGGCAGGATAGGTAAATGCGCCATAAGTGGTATAAAACCCAAAACAAGCAAATGGATATTGCACCAACACATTACTTAAGGTAAGCAGTAGAATGTGACCAAAAACGAGAAATTGCATATTGTTTATAAAAAGTCATTTTGAACAAATTTTTTCACACGAGGCTGCAGATTTCAAGAGAATCTGGCAAGATAAGCGAATTTTGCAGGCAGGGAGAAGGCATGAACACTGAGCGCGCAGTTTTAATTCCGCTGGTACTAACTGGAGGATATTTTGTTGTTGAAGCTGTAGGAGGTGTGCTTACGGGCAGTCTTGCATTGATTTCAGATGCGGCTCATATGTTGACTGATGTAACCGCACTTTTAATTGCATTCATGGCTACTAAACTTGGCAAAAAGCCAGCCGATGAATATAGAACGTTTGGTTATCACCGGTTTGAAATTTTGGCAGCAGCGCTCAATACGATTTTATTATTTCTTGTCGCTTTTTATATTGTGTATGAAGCTTATCAGAGGCTAAAGTACCCCCCAGAAATTCAGTCACTCTCCATGTTTGTGATTGCAGTGATTGGGCTTGTGGTGAATCTGATTTCGATGTGGTTACTGCACCCTGGGAAAAACCAAAACCTGAATTTAAAAGGCGCGTATCTTGAGATATGGAGCGATATGCTTGGCTCTTTAGGTGTGATTGCGGGTGCATTAATGATTCAGTACTTAAACTGGCTATGGGTAGACTCTGTCATTGCTGTGTTAATTGGTTTTTGGATTTTGCCAAGGACTTGGTGTCTTTTGAAAGTGAGTACCAATATTTTATTGGAAGGGGTTCCACAAGGTTTGAGTCTTCCCAAAATTAAAGCAACACTTTTAGCCCTCCCTGAGGTGCAAGACGTGCATGAGTTACATGTATGGGCAATCGCAAGCGATAAACCCAGCCTCACCGCTCATGTGGTTGTGACTAAAAGTGTGTTGCATGATGCACTTATTGCTGAAATTAATCAGCTTTTAAAAACGCAGTTTGAGATTTCACATACGACATTGCAGCTGGAGCACCAAACGTGTAACGATATTTCAAAAACATGTTGTTTTAATTAATAACATCCTCATGTAATATCCCACTTTTTGACCAGGTGTATCCATGCTTTCTATTATTCAGCGTGCTCTAGGCAAAAAAGAGAGTGCTTCTTTTATTGTTGAGTCTACAACTACGGTTCGGGCCATTTTAGATAAACTGCTTGAGCGTGCCAATTCAGAGCCAAAGGCTGCCAGAGACGTGTTACGTGCTACTTATCAACTATTTCATGCGATTAAGACTGAGTCTTATCGCACAGTTGCTTATGAGTTTTGGCAGTGTGCAAAGATTGCTGGAGCATGCGCCAAACATATGAAGCACGAGACTAGGTATCAGGTTTCTTTCTCGCATGCATTGGGAATGCAAAATTTTTACCTCAGAAAAAATAGGCGTGACAGAACGATATTGAGCGAGTTCTTAGACACTAAGAGGAAGTGTGATAACTCGAATCAACTTAATTTATTAGATGAGTCAAGCGCGCTTTTAGAACAAGATGAAGAGGTTCTTCCAAGTAATCCAGAAACGTTAAAGTTTATTAATATTGACCAACCGGCACGACGTTTAGTATCAGGGTTTTTAAGCCATAGCGCAGAAGAATTAGGCGTGCGACTTGCAGAGTTAAAAGAGCGTCCTCATTCCGGTAAGAAAAGAGAAGACTTTTTCGATTTACAGACGGATATACTTGACCACGTTTATGAACTTAGAGCAATGAATCCGCTACCTGGAACCTATCGTCTGGGGGACGATATCTTTCAAGCATTGCATTTTGCATTAGACGTTGAAGCTTCTCATATTTTCTATTTAAAAAGTATTCGGGATAACTTAGGGCTATCCAGTGCATTCAAAAATGCTGCTTTTTTATTTGGACAGCTATGTGAGTACTCCGCAGGCTCCAATATGCAGGAAGAGACTAAAGTATACTTTCAAAATATGAAAGCATTAATGGAAAGACAGGCTTCTAATGTCATGAGCCTACTTGCTTGTGAGCACGTGCAAAAATCAAAGGCGACCACAACCTCCGAGAAAGGGAGAGCAGAGGAAGTTCAAAGAAGCTATGCAGATGAGCAAGAAAGAGGTCTTTTTATGGTTTCTGCTCATTATCATGCCATAGTCGGAGGGCCTGTATTTTGTGCGCCTGAGCCTGAAGTTGCCACTTTTCCACCGGGGGCAGTTAAAAGCTTTGAAGAAATTCATCAAGCGTTTTTAGGGACGCAAATGGCATACCCAAGTCAGTCGTTTTCTTCTGTATATCAGGATATTACCACGCACTTGCGTAGTGTGATGGAGCGTTTGATGCCTCAAACTGAGACGCCAGGTGAGATATTTTTAGAGGATAATTCTGGAGAACTGGACTTAAGCTTCTTGCCCTATGTAAGACTTGCAGATAATCACTTTGAGGGTGAGGTCGCTGATATTTCTCATACCAACTGGATGGTGCCAGCTGGAGCAGAGGGGCGTTTGGAATTACTTAAAGCTTTAGAGCTTTATTACGACATTAAACGGTGTCGCTTAAATGAAAAACTTTGTGCCATTCAGGGGAGTGGCCAAGATGAAGCCGACTTATATACTCAGCTAGACAAATTGGAGCTTCGATTAGCGATGTATCGCTACCTACTAAAACCTGTGGCTGGAACTGACTTATTACAAATAAAACAGAACTGCAAAGTTATTTTGGGTAATGAAGCTGTTATTACACCACTGATAGAAGCACTAGCATCACAAAGGCTTACTCTAGTCAATCAGGAGCTTCAAGCAAGCCCCGAGGTTCAAGCACAAGTTTTAGAGCAAATGAATGAGTCTTCAGAAATTGCCCCCCCAAAAGGTTTACCTAAGTCGGCCAAACAAAGGAAAAAAGAAAAGCAAAAAGAAAAAAAGAGAAAAGCACTCGAACAAGAGGTAGCGAATGATCGCTCATTTGCTGAACTTTTAAGTGAGGTTAGAAAAAAGAGTGAGCAAACCGGCTTATCAGAACCTGAGTGGAAAATGCGCAAGGCTGAGGTTGCAGAAGCCATAAAGGGTAAAAATCCTAACTATGCAGAAGCGCATACGCTTTTGGATGATTGGATCCAAGCCCAAAAAGCGAAAGCAGAGTGTGATGAGGATGTATTTTTATGTCACAAAGGATTATTTGATGCGTATCTATATAAAGCAACTATTTTTTTAGCGCTTAAGGATTATAAAGAGGCTATGCTATACATTGGTAAAGCTTGGACGTGTGTAGCACCAGAAACGCCAGAGTATGCGCGCATGCATACTTATCAAAAGCAAAAGCTTTTATTCGAGAAAGGAAGAATTTATGAGGCTTGGGGAATGCCTGATCTTAAAACTATTGCATTTCAAGAAGCTAAGGTTATGGCTGAAGCAAATAAAACAGTGTGTTTTGGTCTCGTTTTATTAGATCTTAAAGCTATTAAAAATCCAGCAGCCAAGCTTAAGTACAGTCAGACTTTGATTGAGCGTATGAGAGATACTTCTGACACAATTTTTGTGGATGAATATAGTCATGATGAGTTTTTCAAAGTATGTAAAGAAGTAAGCTCTGCAATGGAGCAGGTCGCTGAAGAAGCGTTGAAAGAAGCAAATGCTCAAGCAAAGTCAGGAAAAAAAACTTCTTACTGGTTAAAGCATGGAGAAGACCAGTTTAATGCGAGTATCGAAATCAATCAAAGGCTGCTTGAATTCAGTAAGCAACATGCACCCACAAGAGTATTCGATGTTACGCTGCAATTGGCCGCCACCTATCGGAAGCTAAGAAAATTTTTGCCTAGTGCGAAAAGGGAGCATTTAACAACAGCAAATCAATATCTAGAGCATGCAAAAACAGTCGCAAATCGCTCTTTAGGTATATTAAGTCAGGTCAGAAATGCTTTGGTACAGCGTGAAAAAGGGGAGCTGGATGCTGCCCTGAATGAAAAACAGCTTATGATTAAGCAAGCGCTGTTTAATCAGTCGGCGCGCAGACACCATTTGCAACGTATGCAGTGTTTAGCTGAGACGAAGCGTCTTTGTTCTTCTGTTGAGCTCAAGGCACCACAAATTCACCTAGAGGCTATGTTACAAGCAATTGCCAGACATAACACCATCGAGGAAATAAGAAACGTACTGCTTGTCTTAAATAAGATTAAGCTGCTTTTAGATGGTTCTAGCTTAGATATCACACAACCGATGGAAGCGCTAGAAGAAACCATTTCTTATCTCGGTTTAAAAGAGGTCGCTCAACTGGGTATAGAGCTTGGATATTTAACAGTACTTTGGGAAGTCGAGTTACGAAACATGCCAGATTTAGCCAAAGCACCGAAAAAAACGATGACAGGTGCGCCACCTGATACGCTTGTTTGGTTTTATGTTGCTCAGCTGCAGCACTTGGCAAACTTGAAACAGATCATGGAAAGAACGAGATCAGCAAAAGCAGTTGGTGTGCAAGTTTTCGAAGAAAATTTAGAAGGCTCTCATGCAGAGAAGTTGGATGAGCTGGCAAAGCTCCAAGCCATGCTAGATGCCTACCAAGAAACTAATAGCAACGTCCCTATCCCAACAGTTGTTGACTGTTTAGTTAAGCAAATGGCACATATTGAGTTAGGTATGACTCCAAAAGCACTGAAAATGCTTGAAAAGAAGGCACCATCTATGCCGAAAGCTTTTAAATCTGCGCTTACTCAGCTTCAGTTCAAGCACTTTTGGCTTTCACTGTCTTACTTGCTTGTGGATTTGAAACAGTCGGAAAATGCTGAGCGTGTACAAAAGAGCCAGCGCGCAATATTTAGCTCTGATCTTATTTTAACGCCAGAGCAAAAGTGTTACTACCATTTTTTGACTGCTCATATATTGCATTGGGTGGTGCGAGAGATGTCTCAAACTTTATCCTGCAAAATACAAGGCTCTGAACGAGAATACTTTGAAAGCTTGTTTGATACTTTAAAAACACGCTGTAAAACGGCATTTGGCAAAGCGCGTTCGGATGGTTTCTTGGAACCATTAGAGGCTGATATCGAGCAATCCCTGCAAGCGCTTAAGGCACTTGAGCTGCTGTCTGATTCAAGGCTCGTGGTCTCTCAGGCCGCTATTTAGTTAATAATTAGGAGTATTTATGCTTGTTGCGATTCAACGCGCCCTTGGTATACAACAGGATAACGCAGATATCATTCATGCTAAAACCACAGCTTTAGAGATTTTAAGAAAATTACTCGCGCGTGTTCAGGGTGAGCCAAGTAGCGCTAAAGCGGTTTTGCAGGTGACGTATGAGCTGTTTCATGCCATTAAGCTTGAGCCTGTAAAAACCGTGGCATTTGAACTGAAATTATGTGCCCAAATTGCAGGGGCCTGCACTGAGCACCTATCAGCTGATGCTCGGCATCAAGCATTCTTCCTACGTGCACTAAGAATGCAGGATTTCTATTTAAGAAAAGACAGACAGAATAGAACACTACTGATCCAATATATAGCAACCCATGCGAAGTACAGTGGAAATCATGCTTTAGTCAATTTGTTAGTGCCAGCAGAACTGTCTTCTGAGCAACGGCCCTCCCCAAAACTGACTGAAAATCAACCGACCCTGACTTTTGAAGATATGCACCTACCAGAGCGTCAGTTGGTCTCTGGCTTTCTAAGTAATAGTCCAGGTGAGTTAAGTACTCGACTTGATAGGTTAAAAGAGCGTGCACATTCCTCCCGTAAAAAACAAGCATTTGCCGAGCTGCAAACGGATACTTTTGATCATATCAAAGAGTTGAAAGAAATGAATCCGTTACGCGGACGATACAATACAAATGACGAAATCTTTGCGGCCTTATTTTTTGCGCTAGAAGTCCAGTTTCAATATATTTCTTATTTAAGACAGCATAAAGACTTATTTGCTTTATCTAAGGCATATAACAGCAGTGCTTGTTTATTCAGAACTTTGCATGAGTATGCATCGCGCGCAAATATGGCTGATGAGAGCAAGCAGCAATTTCTAGACATGAAGGAATTTATGGAGAAGCAGGCCTCTAATGTGGATAACATCTTTACATGTGAGCATATTGGCAAGTCAGAGGTGACTAGTGCGGAAGAGAAGGCGCGAGCACAAGCAAAGAAAAGCGAGTATGCCGATAGCCAAGAACAAGGGTTAAGCGCACTCTGTGCAAACTATCAAAACATGTTGGGTGGCGGGCATGTCACATTCTTAGCGGTGCCCAATTTCACAGTAACCCTTGATACGTATCAAAATTTAAAGGATGAATTAGAGCAGATACAGTTGAGTTATCCAAACCTATCATTTACTCCTTTGTATCAAAAAGCTGCTTTTTATTTGCATCACACGATGATGCGTTTAATGCCTCAAGAGAACCCGCCATCTTCTTATGTGCAATATGCAGATAATGCAATTCCAGGCGATGAAATAAATCTTTCACAAATAGAGACAATGGCACCTACAGAAGCGGCAAGAGCACGTTTAGATTTGTTAAATGCATTAGAGCTTTATTACTCGACAGCTATTGCCCACTTGGATGAACTGCGTTACGGTGTGATGCCAGGGAGTACTGAAGACCACTTTCTACTGAGTGCACGCTTTGTTTCTGAAACCAGACTTGAGACTTATCGTTATTTACTAAAGCCGCAAGTAGCCTCAAATGTGTTGCGCTCTAAAAGTGACTGTGAAGCGATTTTAGAGCGAGAAGAGTATGTCACTCCACTGATTAGAGTTTTAGCAGAGCAAAAGCTCGTGCACGCCAAGGCTCAAATTGCAGTGAGCACTGAAGTTCAAGAACGTACACTGACGGGCATGCACGAGCCACCTAAAACTACCGAAGCTCCGTCAGGTCCAACGAATCAACGTTCAAGAACGGCCCAGAAAAAAGCAAAGCAAAGAAAAAAGAAGCAGGAGCAAAAGGTAGAAGAGAGCTCAGTACTTACGCTTTGGCAAGGGGTGCAGGAAAGATATGAGCAAACCAGCTTGTCGGCGCCTGGGTGGTTAGCACGTAAGGAGGAAGTATTGAAATCGCTCGAGGCGATTCCACCTGACTTTGAAAAAACAAAAGAGTTACTCGATGACTGGATTGAACATGCAGCCAAACAAGGTATTACAGATGAGATCTTGATTAATAAAGGGTTATTTGATGGTTGGCTAAATAAAGCCGTTTTGCTGCGCTGTACCGGAAATTTTACCGAGGCGATGGATTGCGTCAATAATGCTTGGGAACATATGGCACCAGAAGCAGACGATAGATATAAGAGAGTACGTACCTCTCAAATGCAAAGGCTTTTGATTGAGAAAGGTATGCTTTATAGCAGCCAGCAAAAACTCTCTCTCGCCCAAATTGCATTTGAAGAAGCGGAAAAAAAGGCACAAGAAAATGAGAGCTTGTGTTTTTATCTGATTTTATTAGATCTTCAATATTTGGTTTGTGGGCCACAAGAAACACTAGTTCGCAATCAAGATCTTGTCACTCGTATACTTGATACTTCTCGCACAATTTTTATTGATGAGTATAACCAAGCTTATTTTTATAGCGTGTGCGAAGCGCTTACAACTTGTATGGCTCAAGTGGGCTCGGATAAGTTAAAAGCCGCAAATGCTGAAGTTGCCTACGGGCGTGATGCAACAGCCTTAATTGAGGAAGGTCAAAAGTATTTTGATCAGGTGACAACGATTCACAAGTTGCTCTTGAACTTTTGCCGAAAATACACACCCGCAAGAGCTGTAGAGTTTGAGATGAAGCTCGCTGCAACTTATAGGATGCTAAGAACACTGCTGCCCAAGGCGCAAAGACAGCATCTCGACTTAGCGAATCAACATCTAAATAATGTATTTAGCTTGGCAAGCCGCACAAATAACCAGCCTATGTTAAAGCTTCTTCATCAGGAACGAGTCAATTTGGGGGATGCACTCAATCAAAAGGGGAGACTGTTGCAAAAAATGTTACGAGAGTACCAACAAAATCGTTATTCTATATTGCGTGATGATTGCTTTGGAACGATGTTAAATAGACCTCTAACTTTACGTGATACAGCAAGCCATCAAGAAGAATTGTATACAGCTACTCGCAAGCATACAATCCTTGAAGAAGTCAAAAATATATTCCTTGTGTTAAATAAATTTAAACCCAAAGTAGCTACCGCAAGTGAGGCAGCTTTGAAGCGCGAGAAAAAAAGGGAGCAAGCGTTTAAAGAGAGGCTTTATATGATTAGCTCAGAAGAGCTAATGAATATAGGAAGACAGGTGGGCTGCTTAACCTCCCTCTCTCAGGCAGGCTTGGGTAGCACGCCGATTGTAACAGCTGTGGTACCGCAGGCTCTGGTTGATTTGTATGCTGCAAATGCCCACTACCTGGCAAAAATGGAGCACATGCAAAGTAGGAAAGACGTGGAAATTGACTTAGGCTTAGGGGCTCGCGAAGCACATCTTGAGCAAGCAATTGGGATACAAGAGCAAGTCGTGTTGCAACATAAGGCATGCATTGAGGCATTTAGTCCTAATTTTAACTTGCCAACAGGTGAAGCGTTTCTGGCGCAAGATATAGCGCATATTTGCTTAGATATGCCTGATACAGAGCTTGAAAGCATTAAAATGATGAGCTTTGTGCCAGCCTCATTAAAAGAAGCCCTTGATGAAAAGCAGTATTGGGTTGCATTGCATCATTTATTTACAGGGTTAGAAACCTTAACTTTATCTGCGAGACAAGAAGCGTATTATCATTTGCTGATTGCAAAAATCATACACTGGACACTTGGTGAGATGTCTCAAAACTTATGCTCAAAAATTACTGAGCCTGATGAACGCACTTATTTTGAGGAACTGTTCGCTACGCTCAAGCTATGGTGTGTCGCTGAATATAGGAAGGCACGTCCAGCGGTAGAAGTAGTTGATACAGTTGAGCAAGAGGATAATCCTACTGACCAAGCTATTAGTGCTGTTAAGGCGCTGGATTTGTCCGAGTTAAGCTCAAATCATTTGCAGATAACTCCGGTATAGGCTGCCTGTGGATGCACTCACTGACAAAGCTTAAGTGTGGTGTATCTACGTGATTTCGCTCTGCAATGTTTAATGCATTTTGAATGATGTATTCACTTTCGAGTGCTTGTCCGTTTAAAAAGTGGGTATACATACTGGGCTTGTATTCACCGAGTTTGCGAGTTGCTGCAAATAGGGTGTCGATTGCGCTGGGCTCAATATGTGCTCCATGACTTTTTGCAATCTGAATGACTTCAAGCATAAGACTTCGTACAAAGGCTTCGGAGCTCTCATTTGCTAACAGATGACTGGCTGGTACTCGGCATAGTGTAGAGAGGCTGTTAAATGGAATATTCCATAGCAGTTTTTCCCAGCGAATTTGCTTGTGACTGTCACGCTCTGCTATGGCGACCGACACGGGCGCGTTTGCAAAAAGCGCTTTAATTTGCTGTATAGCGTCTCGCTGCGCTTCTCGAAGTGGTGCAAGTTTGAGTAAGCCTAGTCGTTTGACAGTCACCGTACGGACATCGTCCCTGACTGCCGCAATGTCTGTGACACTGGCCACAATTGGGTTATTGGGGAGTAAACTTGCTACAAATTCTTCATTGCCAATGCCATTTTGTAAGATGAGTACAACCGTATTGGACGTGATGGTGTGCTGAGCAAGCAACGTTTCTAGTAAATGGTTTTCAGTGGTTTTGAGTGAAATTATGATGACATCTAAAGCCGGTGGCTTAAAAAACTGTGAGGGCTCAGGGTGTATATTAGGGCTATTTAAAGTCTCTGTCTGATTGAATTCAGGAAAGTGAATTTGTACATCCCCCTCTGCTGCTTGGCGAGACTGGAAATAAACGGTATGACCACTTTTTTCAGCAAGTACGCCAAAGGCAAGACCAACCGCGCCGGGTCCGATAACAAGTACGTGCATAAACTATCACTCCTACACCTTAGGCTCTCTTTTAAGCCAGTGGGGCACAGTAAGTCCCCAGTGAATGGCTGAGGCACGTAGTATAAACGTTAATAGCACGCAGGAGAATCCAGCTAAAAACTGATGGCTTGGAAAGTGACTGATTAGCACATAATCAAGGGTGCAGCCCAGCAAAATAGGGATGGCATATAAGTCTTCTCGCATCAAAAGATTAGGCCGATCGGCTAAAACATCGCGTAAGATGCCACCGCCAATTGCTGTAAGTACCCCAAGCATAATAGGCCCCAGTGGGAGGCAAAAGCCACGCTCCCACACCATGCGGGTGGTCATAATACCAAATAGAGCAGCCCCCAGGCCGTCCAAATATAAAAGTAAACTATAGACGATATTTTGTTTAAAAAAAGAGATAGCGATGTAAGTGAGAATGCTACCGAATAGGGCAATCCAGATGTAGGACTGATCGAGCGACCAGAACACCGGGACATCTAAAATTAAATCACGAACTGTCCCGCCGCCAATAGCTGTAATCACACCGAGACAAAAAGCGGCAAAAATATCGATGTCGCGGTCACTTAGTGCGAGCACAGCAGTTGCTGCAAACGCAAATGTTGCGAAGCTTCCTAACGAATAGTCGAATAGTACTTGATGCATTTTATTAGTTATAATACGAATTTTGTGGCAGTACAATCGTTTTATTTGAATTCAGATGTCTTTTCAAATCGGCAGCTTCAAGCTAGCACATCGTCTTATTCAAGCGCCTCTGGCGGGGATTAGTTGTGCGCCGTTTCGTGAGCTCTTTGGGGTATACACGAAGCCTGCCTATGCAGTGACTGAAATGATTTCAGCGCACTCCATGTTGCGCCACCAAACACTCAACAAACGGTATTTAACTCGCTCAGACAAAGAAGGTGCTTGGTGCATACAACTGTCTGGCCATGACCCAGAGTTAATTTATCAAGCAACACAAATTGCAGACAGCTACCAGCCTGACTTGATTGATTTAAACTGTGGTTGTCCTAAGCCTAAGATTCGTGCTAGAGGACAGGGATCAGCCCTGATGGATAAGCCAAAGGTCCTAGAAGCCGTTGTCACGGCGATGAGAAAAGCCATTGATTTACCCCTCACGGTTAAAATCAGAGTGGCAGGCAATACAGAGGATAAAGCTTATTTGGAAGCGGCTAAAATCATCGAAGGCTCGGGTGCCGATGCCATTATTGTACATGGCCGCCACCATTCCGAAAATTATGATGTGGCAGCAAATTATGCGCAAATAAGGCGTGTGGTTGAACTTGTTCAAATCCCGGTAATTGCCAATGGTGATGTCGTTGATGTAGACAGTATGCAGCGCTGCTTCGAAGAAACGGGTGCCGAGGGCATTATGATTGCACGCGCCAGCATTGGTAAGCCTTGGCTTTTCGAGAATCTCTTGGGGAGCAGTGTGGCGCCAACAGCGCCTGAGCTTTTAAAGCTGTTTCAAATACACATTAATCAGTTGGCAAAACTCGAAGTCAGTGAAAAAGTCGCTTTATTCCAAGCGCGACGCCTGCTTAAGTGGTACTTTCCAAGTTTAAACAGTGAGCAACTTGCTTTATGTTATACTATGGAGCGTTTGCCAAAATTATATCAAATGCTTTTGGATTTTTTAAGCCAAGTTTAACATTGTTGGTTACCATTGTAGCAGGGATTTTGATGCGCGCTTACCGTGACATAAATGGTTTACAGTTTTGTAAAAAAAACGTAAGGTGAGATTTCAATGGATTAATTTTAGGGAGAAAATTATGGGCAAAGGCAAACACAAAAAAAGCGCACAGGATGGCTCAATCCCCCCTGAAGCAGGAGGCGATAATGGGTGGAGAAAGAAGTTAGGTAGAGCAATGTCATTTACTACAGGTAGCGGAAAGAGTGGTAAAAATGGTGGAGATAATTCTCCCGCCGCCCCACTAACACCGAGTCTCCACCCTAATCCGCCACCACCACCCTCATCACCTATTCCTGATACATCCTACACCTCTGAGCAAATGGAAGGTATTATTGAACTAGCCAAAAAGGCTCGTGGTACTTTAGTTTTGCGGAAAAACCTTGCAGAAAAGTGGATTAGGCCTCGGGCTGAAGCTAAAGAAGCACTCAAAACTAAGCTTGACAGCAAAGTTACCGGTTCGATGGGCGACTTAAAAACAAAGGTCAAAAACACCAAGCATCAAGCAAAAGTTTCTGAGATTGAAGCTTTAATACGTGACCAACTTGATGGTCTTGCATTTAAGCCCACGTAATGCCTAAGTAAATGGTGGGGCCCCGTCATCCTGACTCAAGCCGAAGGCTTGGGAAGGATCTCCTGAAATTCAGGAGATGTCTTACAAGGCTCGACATGACGTTGTTCTGGGTAAGAAAGGTCTCGAGCCCACTTGA
>JASBUZ010000027.1 GCA_030147635.1 Gammaproteobacteria bacterium | reverse complement strand
TTTCAAGGGATCAGCGTCTTAATTATCAATGCGCAGGCACAAGTGGTTACAAATATTATTGATAGACAAAAAATTATCCTTAATTGCCTGGGAAAATCCTACTGGGAGTTTTATTCATGACTTTATTGCGGAACATGGGCTCTAACACTTGAAT
The DNA here is from genome assembly GCA_030147635.1 of Gammaproteobacteria bacterium. Classification (GTDB taxonomy): domain Bacteria; phylum Pseudomonadota; class Gammaproteobacteria; order Legionellales; family Legionellaceae; genus JAALKW01. Next base: position 10,192 of record JASBUZ010000027.1, on the reverse strand, counting down.
ATCCGTTTGTCCTCTCAGTGCTTCAGGTACAAAATGCTGTGTGACTAGCTTCGCATTCTGTTTCATTTGCTCATATTCAGGCTCAGTTCGAGGGACTGCACGCTCCGCTTTCCAAGCCATACTCTTAGCTGCAGTCTCCAGCAACCTTCGAAGCTGATGCTTGCTCATCTTGTTTTTCAGATGCTGCCAAACCATGACGCAACCCCATTTAGTTTAATTTACAAACTAATTGTAGTATATTTTTCAGATTTAGCTGTCTTGATGAGTAAAGCGCACAATCACACCCACACACGCAGCAGAATCAGCTTCCCAAGAGCGTGCATGTTTGAATTGTATTTTCGTTGATTTAGGACAAGAAGTATTATCTTTCTGTTTAAAATAAAAAGTATGTTTTCCAGAGGCTCCCGGCATCTCAGGCTTCGAAGGCGTATAAATGTCTTTCTCAAAGCTGAAGCGTTCTCTATCATACTTTTGAAGTGTCCACTGAAAGCCCGTGGTTGGATTTGCAGGCAGTGTCACCTCAAACCGCGCACAAGTCAGTGCATCAAATAACTTCTCTTCCGATGAGGAGAACGCATCGGCCGATAAAAAGCAGCTCAATAAAAACCAAGAAAGAAAATGATGTTTCTTCATTTATTGCTTAGCTGCTGTTTTTTTAGGTTTAGCCTTAGGCTTTGGCTTTTCTTCAGCGCAGCAGCACATGTCATCATGATGTCCATGATGAGAGTCACAGCACATATGCTTTCGACGACAAAGCATTGCCCCTACAATGAACATTCCTAAAATGCCGAGACCATTCATGGTAACCAGAGTTAAAATGGTTGCTACAATAATAAATCCGGCACCAAGCACTCCAACAAAACCTGACCAACATTCCGAACTCATTCCACATTTCTTGGCATTCTTCATTTGATTCTCCTAGATGGCAGTCTAAAACCACACCACTAATAGTAGTGCAATTTGAGAGAAATGCAATCAACCTCCACTTACTTTTACACCTATCCCCTCCGAGGCCTATGATTATTGTTCTGAGATGTAGGACCCTTATCCAGTTGCTCAAGCTCTTTTTTGATGTCTTTGGTTTTCTCTATATTTGAGGCTGTCAGTTCTTTTTGAATAGCTGATGACTGCTGAACAACTTCGGGCTTCTCTGAGCGGCTGGCTTGCTGAAAAACTTTATCTTTAATATCCCCAGGGAGTGTGCTTAAACAGGCTTTCAGTGGCTCAACAGCCTCAGGCCTTTGCTCCAAAGCGACCATAAGCGCGTTCTTACCCAACCTATCAGTTTGGGTGAAAACGCTCTTTAAAATCTCCTTTCTGATATCATCAGGGAGTTGTAACATCCCATCAATCAGGGGCTGAATGGCTTCAAGCTCCCAGGTGACTGCCACCATAAGCGCATTCCGACCATCCTTATCTGTTTGGATAAAAAAGCGCTTTAAAAATCCCTCTCCGATACCATCGGAAAGCTGTAATATCCCATTCACCAGAGGCTGAATGGCTTCGGGACTATCGGCTGCTGCCCACATAAGCACATTCCAATGATAATCATTATCAGTTTGGGTAAAAGCGCTCTTTAAAATCTCCTTTCTGATATCATCAGGGAGTTGTAACATCCCATCAATCAGGGGCTGAATGGCTTCAGGTTTATTGGCTACTGTCCGTATAAGCACATTCCTGTCATTCTTATTCGTTTGGGTAAAAACGCTCTTTAAAATCTCCTCTCTGATACCAACAGGAAGCTGTAACATCCCCCCCATTAGGGGCTGAATGGCTTCAGGTTTGGTAGCTGCTGCCACCATAAGCACATTCCGGTCATAACCATTATCAGTTTGAGTGAAAACATTCCTTAAAACCTCCTCTCTCATACCAGCAGGAAGCTGTAACATCCCATTCACCAGAGGCTGAATGGCTTCAGGTTTAGTAGCTGCTGCCACCATAAGCTCATTCCGGCTATCCTTATCTGTTTGGATAAAAAAGTGCTTTAAAAATCCCTCTCCGATACCATCGGGAAGCTGTAACATCCCCTCAACCAGAAACTGAATGGCTTCAGGTTTAGTAGCTGCTGCCCGCATAAACGCATTCCGGTCATCCTTATCTGTTTGGGTGAAAAAGCTATTTAAAAATTCTTCTCTGATACCCTCAGGAAGTTGTAACATCCCTTCCATTAGGGGCTGAATGGCTTCAGGTTTAGTAGCTGCTGCCCGCATAAGCACATTCCGGTTCTCCTTATTCGTTTGAGTAAAAAAGCTATTTAAAATCTCCTCTCTGATACCCTCAGGAAGCTGTAACATCCCCTCCATTAGGGGCTGAATGGATGCGGGGCGATAGTGTGTTTCCAGCATAATCCTATTTCGGCCATCCTCATCTATTTCAGTGAAAACACCCTTTAAAATCTCCGCTCCGATGCCCTCAGGAAAACGTAACATTCCCTCCATTAGGGGCTGAATAACTACGTGGTTATAAGCTGCTGTCCGCATAAGTACATTCCGGCCATGCATATCAGTTTGGGTGAAAACGCTCCTTAAAACCTCCTTTCTGATACCGACAGGAAGCTGTAACATTCCCTCAATCAGGGACTGAATGGCTACGGGGTTATAAGCTGCTACCCACATAAGTGCATTTCGGGAAATTTTATCAGTTTGTGTAAAAACCCTCTCTAAAACCTCCTCTCTAATACCCTCAGGAAGCTGTAACATCCCCTCAATCAAGGACTTAATGGATGCGGGATTATCAGCTACTACCCGCATAAGCGCATTTCGTCCATCCTTATCTATTTGAGTGAAAAAGCGCTTTAAAAATTCCTTTCCGATATAAGCAGAAAGTTGGGAAATCGCGTGAATCAGCAATTTGAAGTTATCTAATTTTTTTTCTCTAAGAAGCTTCACAAGCATATTTTCATCAAGAATCACACGTAGCAATGCAGCATCCTGTAAGTCCTGAACAAGCTGTTCTTGCGTCATGAACACTATTATTTCTATAAAGAAAGGCGTATCTTCTTTGATGGCTGCATGAAATTGTGAAAAATGAGCTTGAAAGAATATACGCTTCACTTCGTGCTTTAGACCAGAACTCAATATGCTTTTAAATGCTTGATATGGCTCGCCTGGCATTTTTGAGAAATATTCACTGAGCGCGGCTGAGATAAGATGTTCCGGAGGATGCCCAGACACTAAGAGATCAAGCAAGTCCTGAAGATTCTGTGTCCTGAGTAAGACTTTGTAAGCATCCGCTTTTTCAATGTCAGAGGTACTGGGGTTCATAATCACATCAATGTACTGTTCTGGGCTTGATTCAAAATACTGTTGTCTCTTGATACCTTGCCAAAGTAGTTGCCGAACCTGAGGCCAGTTGATATCTGTAACACCTGCCCCGCTTTTTAAGAAAAAGAGTGGATAAAATGATTTCTGTGCCTCATGAAGCTTTTCACGTACTTCATGCATACGCGACGCTTTTTGAGCTGCTTCAAAGTTTTCTTTTATTTTAAAAAACTCAACTTTCTCCTCAGCCGTTAGTCGATTTTGTGCCTCTTTCGCCCACGTTGAGGCGAAAGGAAGAAGACCACCTTCACCCAATAGCGCTCTTAGCTTAAGATTTGTATGAACCTTAAATGCAGTGAATGCCTCAGGGTGTGCCTCAACAAAACGCCGCATCTCGGTAAAGGCTGTTTCTCTATTTTGCGCTTCTAATTCTAGTTTTTGCTGTAGCTCTGTTTTGGCTTGTAGTAGAGCTTGCGCTTCTGGAACATCTTGAAACAGCAACAGCAGTTGATTTTCAATGCCATCAAATTCCTCAAGTTGATAACCTGCCACTTTAAGCCCCTCATAACCTGCTCGGCTGAGCTGACCACGAAGCTGGTCTTCAAGACCTTGTAATACAGTAAATATTCGTAGCTCTTTATCAAAAGACTTCTCGAGCTCCTCTTCAATCATTTTATTAGGAAACTCGTCATTCCTATGATTAAGATATTGGTCATTCCTATTGATGGGATGCACCCCATAACCAGAAGTTTCAGCAATTACAAAGCATCGATTATTAACATGGGTATCATCACTGATTCTTGTCGCTGTGCGAGCCACAATATCTTGCCGCATACGATACATCAAATCATTTAAATGGCTCGCTAGAAAAAAACCATCCAAAACTTCATTAATTCCATTATGAAATCCAGGCGTGCATTCTTCAGCGCGCTCCTGAAGCTTCAGAGCAATCATTGCCTTTTCAGATGCTTTAGTCTCTTTATCCATAAATCGGTCATGAATAATTTTAAGCCCCTGAAAAGCCTCACTTTTTAGAGCGTAGGTAGAGTCTTTTCCTATATGACGTGTGATATGACTAGAAAAAATTGCTCGCTGTGACTCATCAATATGCTCTTTGATAGCATCAAGTAAGTTTATCAGCTCTTCTGGTGTAATCTCATCTCCAGCACGAATCGGCTCACGCGCTGGAAGTGCATAAATTTTATTTGGGACAATCTTCGACATAAATAATACGCTTTGATAACTTAGCTTAGATTATAAAGCAACTTGAGCCCTAATTCTCTTGATTTAGATTCAACCGTCGCTCATATAAACGGTTGATTTTCTGGCTATCGACGTTTAAAGCGTATAAAAGCTTAATCCACTGATTCAATAAAAAATGTTTATAAATACCTCTATCTAAAAAACGAATAGCGGAAGTAACTGCAACAAAAGGTAAGAGCGTAGGCAGGCAAGTCACTTTCAAACGCTCGGAGAGTGCTGTGTCTTCAAAAATTGCAATATCAGGCATCGGTTCAAAATAAGCCTTTTTCAAAAGCATACAATGGTCCAAATATACAATGGATTTTTTCTTAACCCGTACCCGATTGGAATACCAAGACACAAATTTCAAAAAGAAATGAGGATTATCAAACTGATGTGTGAAGGCTGCCCAGGTGACTTGTCCATCACTCTCCTTCATAAACGCAATCCCTTCGTCTGAAATCAGCGAGCGTGGATGTTGCAGTAAAATCATCTCATAACTGGCACGCGCCACACCAAAGTTGATACGTACAGCACGAGTGGAGTTTTTAAGGACGTGTACGGTAAAACCTTGCTTTTTGATGTATTCAGCCGTGCCATCGGTTGAGCCGCCATCAACGCAGATCACTTCAAAAAAAGAATCTTTCTGAAATTGACTCAATATCTTGTTTAAGTAAGGATTATTTTTCTCATTAAACACAGAAATTACGACCGTTATCATATTGAGTTCACTCCTTTTTTATTTTCACATCATGACCAAAAAATCCCATTCCTGCAAACTACTTCATTTCTTGCTAGGCTCTTAAGATAGACTGCTAAAAAATAAGAGAGACCATCATGTTGAAAACCGTGTCGGCGAGCCTTGCATTTCTGGTGGTAACCAGCTTCTCCCCTTTATTTGCTGAGCCTGCAAAGCAAGCAGAAGTTATAGAGCCTCCTATTCGTGAAATCGCTATCACGCTGGATGACTTACCGCTAGTCGGCTCAACAGGTCATAATGAGGCAGCTCTGAGACGCGAGCACGATCGCTTTTACCGCATCATAGATACACTCGTGGAAAACCAAGTGCCTGCAACAGGTTTTGTCATTGCAGGCTCTATTGGAAAAGGACAGTGGGAATTTCTGGAAGCATTCCATGATGCAGGATTTACCATTGGGAACCATACCTACTCTCATGCCAACCTAAACAGCATGTCGAGTGAAAAATACATCGAAAACGTCGCACGTGCTGACAAAATTCTAAATCCTTTGATGTCTCATCCTAGATATTTTAGATATCCATATCTTGCAGAAGGTCGTGGTGAAAAAAAAGCTCGGGTACAACAATACCTTACAGAGCATGATTATGTGATAGCACCTGTGACGATTGATACCAAGGACTTTCGGTTTAATAGCCAACTCTATCGCGTTGCCTACCGGGCACGTCCCAAGTACCTTCCAAAACTAAAAAAACAATATTTAAATTACATTTGGAAGCAAACCTTACGTGCTGAAAAAAGAGCGAAGGGCAAGCCAGTGAAGCACATTCTGTTACTCCATGCGAACTTGCTCAATAGTCATTTCCTGGGTGATATCATCAAGATGTATCGAGAGCATGGTTACAAATTCATTACCCTTGAAGAGGCACTCAAAGAACCTGCAACGTCTATTCCATTGGACCAAGCAAGTGCAGAAGCTGACAAAGCTAAAGAAGCAGCAAGTTAAAGCAGAGTTGCTCTTTAAGCACCACTTATTAGATAATGGCGGCCTTCTTAATTGCTTATAGGCGGTATCGCTATGACCAAACAAATCATGTGCCAAAAATTAAAGCAAACACTGGATGCACTTGAAGCGCCTCCTTTTCCAGGACCATTGGGTGAAAAAATTTACCAGCACATTTCACAGCAAGCATGGAATAACTGGCTGAGTCATCAAACCATGCTCATCAATGAGTATCGACTTGCTATGGTCGACCCCAAAGCACGTGCTTTTTTGCTTGAAGAAATGGAAAAGTATTTCTTTGGTGAGGGCTCGGAGCGCCCAGCTGGATTTTCTGAAGAAAAAAGTTAGATTTTACTTGACTCTCGAGGCATCTCAGCGTTTAATACCCACCTGTGTGGCCAGGTAGCTCAGTCGGTAGAGCAAAGGACTGAAAATCCTTGTGTCCCTGGTTCGATTCCAGGTCTGGCCACCATATCAGCTTTAAGGGGTCTTTCCCATTTATTTCTTATCCTGTAATAAATGATGCACTGCCGCTAAGACAGAAGCTAAACTGAATGCTTCGCCAGTGAAAATTGAAGATACACTGTGTACCGCTTGGTGCGCCGACTGCCCGACTTCTTTCAAATCTTTTGCAACTTCCTCTTTGGCAAAGTCCCGTATTTCACGCAGTGCCTCTACTTCCTTTCGATGTTTCCTTATTTTTGCACACAAAAGAAAAACTAAAAAAAGCAGCGCATTCGCGCCTGCTAAAACAAGTGCTGTATTTGAAATCGAAAGGTAAGCAGCTAGCTTAAAAAATAAGGCAATATCAAGCATCACTAGAGCCGTTAAAAGCGTAATCAATCCTATGCCTATCAAAAAGCACTGGCGCAACTTATTCTGTACTAAAACATCCAACATGGCGCGTTCGCTTTTTAGATATACGCGAAGCTTCGTTTCAAATTGCTCGCACATTATCGACCTCCTTTATTCTTAGCTAAAAGAGCGCCGAGTAATGCGCCTAAGGTAAACAAGAGTAAAGCCGTTGCTGGTGATAATTGATCGTAATCTTTTTTAATTTGGACAAATAAATCCTTAAGTATCTTTTTAACCTCACTCTCGAGCTTTTTTGTGTTGGCTTTAGTGGCTTTTTTAGAGTGAGGTTTTGCTTTGGGCTGTTTTTTACGCAACGACTCAAGCTCTTCGCGTAAAGATGTGATTTCTTGTTCCAATTGTGACGCTTTCATAGCTTGACCTCTATACACTCATTAAGAGTAAGTATAGTTCGGATTCAGTCAGTTACCCCAAAATCAAGTTGACATGCAGTGCCTATAACGAAGCAAAGGCACTATTGATCAATATTATACAATAATGTTAAAATCTGATCATATTAAGATCTGCCTGGAACTTAACTATGCCTTTAACTACATTTAGTAAAGCAACTTTTAAAGATGAGTTATTTGATCACCTGGATGGCCTATTTGATATGGCAGCAGAGCGTGACGAGCAACTAGCAGATCATGTTTTTTTAGGTCAGTTATACCGTATGGCAGCAAATCAAGATACACATGTCTCGCAACTGATCAAAATGATTCAAGACTACGTCAATCACACAAAACGTACAGGTGCAGTTGTTAACGAGTTGTATCAGCTCATTCAGTTCGACTTTAAACACAACCTCAACTTTTTGATTGAGAGTGTTGATGATGATCCTGTTAAAAAAGATGAATTTGTACAACTTATTATGACGCACTGGTGCCAAGAGGGACGGTTCAACGGTTACTTGATGAACAATGATAACCCAGAACTTAAAACGCTCCCCCCAATGACAACGCCCGAAGGAGCGATTTTAATCCCATCGATTGCAGCACTTTACCACCGGCTAAATGAAATCATTGCAAATGATACGTCAGAATCAGGTAGGATACAGGTGATTGTGAGGCAAAATGAACACTATACACCTATCGATATAGATAAGGCCAGGCGTAGCTGCTTTGTGATAGATGCAGCAGGTGACGCCAAAGAGTTGATATTGCGTGACTTTGTGAACTATTCACCATACATTGATAAACTTTGTTACGTAGCACAACATGAATATCTTATCCCTGATGAGTTGCTAAGAGCGGATACGCCAAATGCAACAACTATTTCTCGAGTCCAAAAGGATAAATTTAGCTGCTCTATATTTTCATTACAATATGCACGTCTTGTAGCAGCCGAAGAGGATTTACATGCGTCTGTTTTCGAAAAAGCAACCTGTATGGATGAGCACCAACAGACTTTATACTCAATCCCCTGGGATACATTAAACCCAGAGTATATAAGACTTTCACAATCTCCAACCTACAAGACTTATTATGCACAGCACCATCATTTATCTCCGATAAATAGCAATGGATTTTATGCTATTCAGACAGAGTTAAAAAGTATGGCAGAGAGTATGTTATTACAATTTTCTGAGCATGAGCTTCGTCGTATGGTAACCCCCCGTTATACTCCAAGCCCACTGCTATATAGAGAAGACATTGCCTCTCCTCCCAAAATCATGGAATTGTCAGGCATGTCTTTTTCTTAGCAACCACACAATCAGTTACCCCAAAAACTGCTTTAGAAACACAAAACAGGTAGTCCCCAAAATCATACTGAGCAGTGGTCTGTGTAACAGCAAGTGTGCAACAATCACCATCAGCAAGCTGAGTAGCGCAGGCACGCCATACGGAGAAAACTCAAATGACGTAGGGTTTACTTCGTAAATCACCAAAAGCAGCATAATATAGGCTGTTAGGCGCTTTCCAAGCACTTGCATTTTCGCATTCCCTGTAAGCTTTGAAGTAAACAAAAAAGGAAAAGCGCGCGTCGACAAAGTCAGTGCACATAAGCTTAAAACAATCGTTAAGGTATACGTATTCATAAATCACCCTCAGCCTTTTTCTCTTTGCGTGTCTCGCTGGTATAAATAAACAAAACAGAACAAATAATAGAGAGTAACAAATACTGCTTGGGGAAAAGTAAATAGCTGAAGCAAGCAAAGGCAACCGGCATAATTAAACTTAATTTATCACGACTCATCAAGTAGTAATCAACCACCAAAATCATAAAAAAGCTGGTCAACATGAAATCTAAGCCTTTAACATCTGGCATGCTGGAAAATAATGCCAAACCAAGACAAGTTCCTGTAACCCAGTAAATATAGGGAAATAACGTCACGTAAAAACAAAACCGCGTATCCTCTCGCTCAGGTTTTTCTGGGTTTGCGGTCAGCATACCGTAAGTTGCATCCACCAAACCAAAAATTAAAAATATTCGAAGAAGTTTGGGTTTATGTTTAAAACGCTCAATAAAGCTCAGCCCATAAAACAAATTACGCGAAGCAATAAAACTTGAGGCAAGCACAATGGCCAATACACTCGCATGCTCTTGCATCATAGAGAGTGCGACAAACTGCACAGCTCCCGCAAATGCAAGTGCACTCATAACAGGTGCCCAATAACCGGAAAACCCAGCTTTGAGCCATAGTACGCTAAACACAATGCCCAAAGGAAAATAGGCAAAAAAAGTTGGAATGCTCAACTTCAATGCTTGCTTAAACTCGGTACTCAATAACACCCTTACTCCTCATACCTGACGTTGACACTACGAACTTAGTGTATTAAAATTGCACACTTTGAAAATTAGGGGAATCTCATGGAGAGCTTAGACAGTATCATAACGCAAACTAGAGCATATCAAAAACGGCAACAGAGAAATGCTATACCCAATAAACTTCAAAATGCGAACTTCAAGATTTATTAACTATGCCTACTTGGCTCGCTTTATGCGAGCCATCCAGAGTTTTTAATGAACAAACTTAACTGGGTACCTCGCATGAAGCCTGTCTCTTGATCACAAGTCTAATTTCCCAGCACTCATCAGCTCCTGAGCGAGTAAAAAGCCTTTTACTCGCTCATTTAATTTGAACCATCCATCCCAAACTGTGGCCCAAGAAGCTTTGCCAGTTCCCTTAGAATTGC
>JASBUZ010000002.1 GCA_030147635.1 Gammaproteobacteria bacterium | reverse complement strand
AGATTAGATGAAGCTCAATTTATCCCTTGGCTTAAAAATTGCCTAGATCAGCTTGCTGCCAATCCTAAGACTGATCCTTATGATTTATTACCCAAGCCTCGAGAGCCCGATATACCCACCATTCACTGAGGCATTACAAGCCCACTAAAGAAAAGCTTGACGAGTTTGATTCATGGTTTGATAAAATGCTCGACGATCAAAAAAATGCCTTTCCTGAAGATAACTGGGTTTGGCACGACGTCATTAAACCAGCATTAATGATTTTGATGGGTGTTATTTTCACCTTAGTCACTGCGGCCATTCGGCCATTTGTGCAAGGGGTTGGCACTTATGCAAATTTATTCTTTGAAAAGCCGGAAACAGAAGGCTTTAAGCAGTTGAAAGAAACAGCACGTGAAATGAAAGATGATATGCAAAGCACTTTCGCTTTAGGAGGATAATGGTACAAATCGCCTGAGTTTTGCGGTTTCTTCATGGCGTTTAATGTGTTTAACCTGTTCAATGTTCAACTTTGGATGGGTTAAACCTGCTTCTATTAAGTCTTTTTTAAGCCTTTTTTTAACTGATTCAGCATCAAAGCTGTCATAGGGAATGATGTAAATCTTCGCGCCATCTTCAGTTTGTTGAACTTGATACTCACTAATAGTGCCTTCCAGCTCAAATACATTCCAAAACACCATGGGGTGTATTTCAACTTGATTGGGATAGCTAAACCAGTCATCTGTTCGCCCTGCAATATTGGGAATCACATGATAGGCAGTAAACGGCGCTTCTTGCACCTCAATAACATCATCCACTACATAACGAATCAGCGGTAAAGTTTTGTTAAATAAATTGGTGATCATAATTTTTTTGGCATCTTTTGCATGCTGTACGGACTTCAAATCTTCATCAACCGGCTCAAAGAGAATCATATCTTCTGATAAAATTAAGCCTTGATGTCTATCATCTTCAATGCCGGCAATGCCCATTTCAACACTGCCCCAGGTGTTATTGGCTTCCACGCCAAAGGCCTCAAAAATTGTTTTCCTGGCGGCATCATTGAGCGGCTCTGAGTTAGTGGTAATGCGTTTGGGTCGAATAGACAAATTGCCATGCAGTGCTTCTTTAGCAAGACGTGTGATGACTGATGCGTATCCAATCAGTTGTGTGGGCTGTAGGACGTTGAGTCGAGCACATAGTTCTTGAAGCGGCAAATTAACTGGCAGATGCTCAATGGTATCGTGATAGTGGAGCCTTGTCGTACAAAGTGGTGTGCTGGCATGAATTGGAGAGGGGGCTGTGAGTACAGCAACTTTTCTGGGTATAAAGCCAGATTTTACTAAATCATCTCGAACTTGATGCCTGAAATCAACCGCTGTAATATCTGCAAAATAATTCAAATCCCAAACGTACAAGCCTCGTAGTCCTGATGAACCACCGGTTGCTGTGATGTAGTACTTATCTTTAAAGAAGGGGTTCGCTTTTGGATTATCCCGCAGCGCTTGTAAGTGTGCTTCAGCTTTTGCTTTGGTAATCTCTGGAACACAAATGATTTCATCCCAGTGTTTTAGCACTTCTTTTTTAGTAAGTGGCGGTATTTGGCTGAGCGTTTCGAGCGTCATGGATTCAATATCATAGTTCTGGAAAAGGCGTTGATAATAAGGACTATGGCTGGTCACATGCTGCAAAAGAACTCTTAGCTGTTTTAAGCGAAAAGCATCAATTTTCTCTCGCGACCAATCTAGGCGCGCAATATGGCTCGGTAAGATATCACGCACGCGTCTCGAAATATTACGATGGATGGTTTGGTAATCCATGCTTTCCCTTTGCTTTCGTTTTGCTTTAAGTATAGTCTGGGTAGAGCGTTTGATGAGTTAGGATAACTGAAATGAAACGGATAGCAGCCTCATACGGTTTAAGTGTACTTTCATGTTTGAGCTCAGGCTCGCTTGCTTTTGCAGGTAGTATGGGTGAGGCTTTAAATCCCCCTGCGATACATCCAATTATAACTTTGCAAGGGGGGTATGCCTGTATTGAAAGCAGCAGTAAAAGCCTAAGCTTTGTTGGAGACGACAGTAATCTTTTTGTCTATACCCCAAGTGGTTCTAGTTGTGACTCAGGGTTTATCGGGGCATTTGTAGGTGGTGAGCGTTTTCTCAAAGAAGCTTTTGGCCATCCTCTTTTTGTGCAATTTGGTGTTGAATATAATGCTTTCGGTAAAATTGATTTAAAAGGCCAAAATACGGTCGGGGTCGATTCTGCAACATTTACTCAATACAGCTATCGCTACACCGTAGAAACAGAGCAGATTCTTGGCGGCATTAAACTCTTATCGACTAAATACCAGTGGCTTCATCCTTATGGAGAAGCGGGCCTTGGTATCGCTCTCAATCGGGCACGTGCTTACCAAGTGAGCACTACAGAAATAGGTAGCTTAAACGCTACGCCCAATTTTGCCAATGAAAGTACCACGCGCTTAAGTTATATTTTTGGTTTGGGGTTAGAGACTCAAGTCGTGAGTCATGTACGAGCAGCGCTGGGGTATCGTTTTAGTTACTTCGGACAAGCTTCACTCGGAGAGGGGTGGATTTCTGCAGGTACTGTTCAAAGAACAGTGCCTTTTAATCTGAACGTATCAAGTTTATATGCGAATCAACTACTTGCCCGACTGACCTACGCTGTGTAATGGAATGGACTAAAAGGACTTTATCGTGAATAAATTACTTGCCGCTTTTACTTTTTTTGTAAGTTTTAATATGTTTGCTGCCGGAAACTTTTCGATTGAGCCTTTGGGCGTATTACCAAGCGTCACTAGACCAGGTGATACAGTAGTCGCACATTTTTTGATTAAAAATTTAACCTCAAGTATGCGTCAGGGATATAGTGTTACCAATCTTCCGTCGAATGTAACGAGCCGTTTCTCCTCCAGGCTCTATGCTTCAAGCTCTTGTAGTATGCCTTTGGCTTTAGCCGCAAAAAAAAGCTGTGTTTTATCTTTGGCGATTACTGGACCTGCATCATTTCAATTTTCCCTGTGTAATGGGACCAGCTGTACACGAGCCTCTACAGCTGTGAATATTCAAACTCAAACGACTGTTGACGCCACTTTTCCGTATGGCAAAGCCCCAGAAGGGAATGTCTGTGTGACAAGTGATTATTATGCAACTCCTGAAACCATGCTTGGTTCATGGGCCATGCTACAAGCAATAGCCGATGATATTGCAGCAGGACAGTTATCTTCGAGCTTCAAAGATAAAACAGCTTATGGTGTGGGGACTGCAGCACTTGGTAATTATTATGGCTATAGCGATTGCGGTGGTGGATGTAATCCATTGAATGGTTATTGCTTTGCCATTAAATTTAATAGCAAACAAAATTATCCCTACATGATTTTCCAGTCGGTAAATATTGCTGCTAATGAAAACTCGTTTGATATTTATCTGGCAGGTGGTGGTTGTGGCGCATTTTGTGATTCCTGCAAAGCGTTTTGGGGTACAGACTCTATTGACTGGACCGATCATATTTTAAGCTCGTCCTGTTCTAGCTATTTTGCTAATGCGGATAGCATTGATACACCTTATGAAGTCACTTATGACGGCACGAAGCATCCTGCAAAACAAACACTGCTCGATGCTTGTGCATTTGCATCTAGTGATGTGAGTGGCTTTAATACCCAAAACTTTACCGACATTAGCTTTGTGCCGGTGACTTGTCCAACTGCTCTGACACAAGTAACAGGTCTTGCTTTGCCAAGCTCTGTGCAAACCATTGGAACAGGAGGTGTTTCTGTGGAGCTGATTCCAGTTTCAAAGTTAACCGATGCAGACTTTAGTGGACCTACAGCCATTCACACAGCAACAACTACGCAAATGCAAGATTGTAAGACGCCTTCATCAGGCTACTGTGGTAACGTGTCAGAGAGTATTCCAAACTATGAAGCATCTATTTCTGCAACCAGAGATGCGCCTATCTTAAGCAATGAGTACTGCACAAACCATCCAGGGGTAACTGGTTTTTGTAGTTGGAATCAGTGTGGTTCGTCTGGCTCAGACTATTGCAACCAGGACGAAGCCACCTGTTTGTCATGTGGTGGTGGCGCTGAGTGGTGTACTTGCTGAGTTTGCGAGGTATTAGACTCAGACCAACTGTTTAACCTATTTCATGTGCTAAAAGTAAAAGTTGCAGGATATGGTTTCTTTTTATAAGCAAACCTCTGAGCACCTTAAAAAACACTTGGAAATTAGGTGAGAAAATGCCATCGATTCGAAAGATGGTGGTTTCACTCGAGGTGAATCCAAACACGAAAGATGATTTTCCTAATCATTTGAGGTAGTCTCTGGGTTCGCATCCAACCTAAAAGCGACAATGGAAATCCTCTGTTTTTTCTCGGGGGTCGCATTTTTTAACTGGAAGAATGGATATCCCCTGATTTTGCTCTGTGCAGCTTCTTTATTGAGGCCCCGGTTACTATGGCTGATTTCTTTTAGTCTCGGGGCGCTTTTCGCTCTGCTCCATGCCGTCTGGGTATCACCTGTGGGCATGCCCAAGCAGCCTGTTATGGATCATGCCGATGCAATAGGTGTTGTTGTCTCTATTCCATCCATTACGCCTGAGAAAACGCAATTTGAATTTGAGCTGAAATCTTTAAATAAAAGGCCTGTGCGTGCCCGAATACTGCTTTCTTGTTTTGACTCTTGTCCCATCGTGTCTGCAGGAGAAAAGTGGCGTTTTTGGGTGAAGCTCAAAAAACCGCAAAACCTTGGTAACCCAGGCGGCGTTAATCGTGTGCGCAGCTTGCGTGCGCGTCATATTGAATGGACAGGTTATATACGCCGAGGTGCTTCTCAGTATCTGGGAGAGGTGCGAGGTATTAAATTAGGTTTGATTAAGATTCGTAGCTACTTTTCAAGCACTTTAAACCAGAAGACACTGCGAGCAGATACTAAGGGTGTACTGCAAGCATTAACGCTTGGGCTGGGACAACAAATGAGTCCTGAGCACTGGGCGCTTTTCAGACGGACGGGCACAACACACTTAATGGTTATCTCAGGGGCACACATTGGGCTGATTGCAGGTCTCACCTATGCTTTGGTCCGCTTGCTTTGGCTAAGGCTTGGGAGCGTTTCTTACAAAATACCTGCGCCGCGTATCGCAAGCATTGTGGCTTTGGTCATGGCGTTTATTTATAGCGTCTTAGCTGGATTTGGCGTGCCGGCAGAGCGTGCATTTATTGTCTGCTTTTTTATGCTATTTCGACACATTGGCACACTTTCTTTTAGTGTGTGGCAAGCATTTAGATATGCTTTATTGGCTGTTCTTTTATTTGAGCCTCACTCTGCCTTGATGCCTGGGTTTTATTTGTCATTTCTAGCTGTTGGCATTCTAATTTTAATGAATCAGTTGATCATAAAAACAGGGGTTCAAAAAACACTTTTAATGCAGCTTGCCTGCCTTCTGGGGCTTATGCCTCTCACCTTGCTTTTATTTTCTTATGGTTCGCTCAATGGCTTTTTTGCAAATCTTGTTGCTATTCCTTGGGTTGGCTTTGTCATTATTCCAATAGGGCTGCTTAGTGTGTTTTTAGGGCCCATTTTATCGATACATGTGCTGAGCTTTGTCTTGGACAAAGCTGTCTCAATCCTATTCGTTGTGCTCAATTGGGTAGATAGATTTGCGTACTTCAATCTGGATTATTCAGTGAATCAGCTCGGCTCCGTCATCCTTTTTATGCTTGCTTTTGCAGTTGCACTTATTTTGCCATTTAAGCGCTTTTTACCTGTTATTTTGGTTTTTATGGGGTGTGGTTTATTCCCAAAGCTTGAAAAAATACACTGGGGAGAGGCGCATATTGATGTACTAGATGTCGCACAGGGGCTATCTGTTGTGATTCAAACTGCACATCATACCCTGGTCTATGATACCGGCGTGCAATTTTATCATGGTGGAGATATGGGGCAGCTGGCCCTGGTTCCTTATTTGAAAACTTTAAAAGTAAAAGATTTGGATATGGTTATGATTAGTCATCCAGACTTAGATCACAGGGGCGGACTTAAATCTTTAGAAAAATCATATGTGATACGAGAACTTGTGGTAGACGATCCAATATTTTATCACCGAGGAGAGAGCTGTCATCAGTACCCTACTTGGCAGTGGGATGGTGTGGCATTTGAGTTTTTACCCATGCCACTCACTTCACGTAAAAAAAATAATCATTCCTGTGTACTCAAAGTGACAACTGATTTTGGCAGTATATTACTGCCAGGAGATATTGAAAACTCGGGAGAGCATTACTTAGTGCAGCAATATGCAGATGTGCTTTCATCCTCGTTTTTACTGGTGCCACATCATGAAAGTAACTCATCTTCTTCTACTACTTTTTTGCGGTGCGTTTCGCCTAAGGCCGCGATTGCATCTTACGGTTTTGATAATCGTTATCATTTTCCACATCCCAAGGCTGAAGCACGTTACAAAGCAGAAAATATCCCCGTGTACTCTACTGACCACTGTGGTTTAATTCGTGTCTTTTTTACTAGGAACCATCAAAAAAAGCCACTTAATTGCTCGAAATATAACAAAGATTAACCAAAAACATTAAAATAGAATAAATTTAAAAATAAATGTTTTTTTGTGTACATTTATGATAAAATATTTTACAGTTAATTTTGTAGCGTACAAGGTATGGATTGCACACACTCTAGAGTAATCAAAACATTAACTTCAAGCCAGTCAAGCCAGTCAAGAGAGCAGGAACTAAACGCTGCTAAAGACGAGGATATTCCTACGGCTGATACATCTGAAAATGTGGAACAGCCCCAGGTTCGAGCCGAGTCTCCAAGGGATATGCTTTTTCGACAAGACTCATATGATGCCTTATTTAAGGGGAATCCTATTCGGGCCTCTCTTCCGTTACTAATTTCTTATGTTGAGCTTAATGTCCAAAAAGTGCTGGTTCCTGAGACGCTAGTAAATTGTATCTATGGAAAAAGAAAGCAACCTTTAAGGGATTTAGAGGGGTGGTATGCTTTTCTTTTGGTGGCAGGAGTCGTTGAGGACCAGCCTGTACAGTACTTGATACTTAAATCTATGAGGTTTACAAAGCCTAGTGAAGAGGATATTAAGAAAGGAAAAAAAGGACATTTTGAGTCAGAGCATGGCGCCTTAGGCAGGCAAGATAGACTTCCGAACTACAACGATACGTTTAGAATTATGTGTGGAGGGGAAATTAGAATTCAAAAAGGGGACGATGCTTCTCCTATATTCTCATGGAATTTAAAGAGTCGGTATGCAAGTGAGGGTACACCGTTCGATTACAAGCAAAATACGTATGAAGAATTTACTGCCAAGTTAGCACAGCTTTGGATGCCTGGAAAGTACCAAGGAAAAATGCCCACCAAATTCAGTACAACGATTCTTGCCGAATCAAAGGCCTCAAGTAGCATAGTTTGCAATGAGCCATATAATCAATCTCAGGAATACAAACCGGTTTGTGGCAAGCGAACAGCAGGGCCTAATTTGTCGTTCTCTGTAATTTCCCCTCCACCACCCAAAGTAGCCACTTGTGAAAAAAATTTCGACGGGGATAAAGTTTTTAAGGTAATGCCTAAGTAAATGGTGGGGCCCCGTCATCCTGACTCAAGCCGAAGGCTTGGGAAGGATCTCCTGAAATTCAGGAGATGTCTTACAAGGCTCGACATGACGTTGTTCTGGGTAAGAAAGGTCTCGAGCCCACTTGA
>JASBUZ010000065.1 GCA_030147635.1 Gammaproteobacteria bacterium | reverse complement strand
CTTCAGTTTGAACTGTATTACTCATCTATACTTCTGTACGGTGCAGACCCCTCAAATTCTTCAAAGGTGCCCACTCAGTTTGTCTCTTATTTTCCAATGAACTTCGCCTCAAAGCGTGGAGTGCATTCTACGGATTTTAAGACCGCTGTCAACAACTATTCTTGGATTATTTTGACCTTAGCGATGCGTCGCTTACCCACTTGAACTAAATATTCTACGTCTGGTGCTAAGATTAATCCGGTATCACTAATTTTCTCACCTTCAATGCGCACAGCACCACTACGAATGAGCCGCATTGCCTCAGACGTACTCGCGGTCAGTGTGAGTTGCTTTAAGACTTGTGGTATGGGAAGCATGTCTGAAAATTTCAGCACTTGCAGTGCGACATCTTCAGGAATAATTTTTTTCTGGAAGCGATTAATAAACGCTTCTCGAGCTTTCTGTGCTGCTTCTTTTGAGTGAAAACGCGCAACAATCTCTTCAGCAAACTCAAGCTTCACATCACGCGGATTACCACCAGATTCCACTTTATCTTTCCAAATTTTAATTTCAGCATTGCTTTTAAAGCTCAAACAATCAATGTAGCGCCACATCAAATCATCAGACACAGACATCACTTTACCAAACATGGTATCTGGATCTTCATCTATTCCTATATAGTTATCTAAGGACTTAGACATTTTCTTAACACCATCTAAACCTTCTATAAGTGGCATTAACATAACCACTTGTGGTTCACGGCCAAATTGCTTTTGTAACTCACGCCCCATTAATAAGTTAAATTTCTGATCGGTCCCACCACACTCGACATCGGCTTCGAGTGCCACCGAGTCATACCCTTGGATGAGTGGATATAAAAACTCATGCAATGCAATCGGCTGATTAGCACCGTAGCGCTTACTAAAGTCATCCCGTTCAAGCATTTGAGCTACAGTGACTTTTCCAGCCAGTCCAATTAAATCAGCAGCACTTAATTTTCCAAGCCACTCCGAGTTAAATAAAATGGTGGTTTTCTCTTTATCTAATATTTTAAAAACCTGTCGTTCATAGGTTTTGGCGTTTTCTATCACTTGCTCAGGCGTCAAAGGCATTCGAGTGACAGACTTACCGGTTGGATCACCAATGGTTGCAGTAAAGTCACCGATTAAAAAAATAACTTCATGACCAAGTAATTGAAACTGGTGCAATTTATTCAAAAGAACCGTATGTCCAAGATGTAAATCAGGCGCAGTCGGGTCAAATCCTGCTTTGATTTTCAGCGGCTTACCCTTTTTTAATTTTTCAACTAAACCGTCCATCGGCAAAATCTCTTCCGCACCTCGTAACAACTCTTCTGGAATAACAACTTCTTCTGTCATGGCCCAATTACCCTCTAAATATTGACCTTATTGATTACAACCGGTATCTTAGCCCGGATATTCGCCCCAGGCTATCTCTAATTTATTCGATAACCGCAGTCAAGGCACTGAATGAAATACCCCTCGAAAAAACACATTAAATTAGTGGCTCTGTTCGCATCATCTGTGATTTTACTGTCCACTGTTGGTATTTTTAAATCATACAGAAGCCATTCTACCTTAATCAGCGAACAAGCGCTTTCCCTACCCCATAAACTATCACATAAAATAGCAGATGAGCCTGAGTGGCAAGACATTAAAACAGAACAAGGTGACTCGCTCGCCACGTTATTTATCCATATGGGACTCAGCGCCAAAAGCCTAAACGCACTATTACACAATAACCCACATGCCAAAGCACTCACCCAAATCAAACCAAATGTCGTGGTTCAATTTTTAATTCGAGGTAGTCAGCTTGAGCAGCTCATTTTACCTCTCTCAAAAACACAATCTATTCGCGTTAAATACCACAACAACCAATATCAAACTCAAATAGAAACCCACGAAACCCATATCAAAACAGAAACGGTCACAGGCACGATTCATCATTCGCTGTTTGCAACCTCAAAGCAAACCCACATTCCTTATGCGCTCATTCAAAAAATGGCTGACATTTTAGCCTGGCAAATCAATTTTTCCAAAGATTTACGAGAAGGCGACCAATTTTCTATCCATTACGAAGTGCACTACATCAACAATGAGCGTATTCGAACGGGTGATATCTTAGCCGTATCTTACACCAATCAAGGCAAGCGTTATCAAGCCATTCGCCATCAAACCAAAGCTGGCAAAGTCGATTATTACACTCCCAGTGGTCAAAGTGTTCGAAAAGCCTTTTCACGCTACCCGCTTCAGTTCAGCCATATTAGCTCAAGCTTTAATTTATCGCGTATGCACCCAATTCTTAAGAAAAGACGACCACATCGTGGCATTGACTTAGCGGCCCCCATTGGTACACCGATTCGTGCAACCAGTGATGGACGAGTCGTTAGCATTGGCTACGACAGTGGCTATGGTAATAAAATTAAATTGCGCCATGCAGGCCCTTACGAGTCACTCTATGCTCACATGCTCAGATTCAAAAAAGGCCTCAAGCGCGGAGACTTCGTCAATCGAGGGGATATCATCGGTTATGTTGGTCAAACAGGTCTTGCTGATGGACCGCATTGTCATTACGAGTTTCGTGTCAATAATGTGCCTAAAAATCCAGCCACTGTGTCACTGCCTGCAGCACTCCCTCTTCCAGAGAGTGAACTAGCAGCGTTTCAGCATCATGCCAACACCGAGCTTGCTGAGTTAGAGCGCGTACTCGAACCGCAAAAACAAGTTACGTAAAAAAGTAACGGCATACATAAACCGATGCAATAATGCCGGCTAAATCAGCCAAAAGCCCCGCTGGAATTGCGTGACGTGTGCGTCTAATACTCACCGCACCAAAATAAACAGCCACGACATAAAAAGTCGTTTCTGTACTTCCCATCATAGTTGCAGCAATTTTAGAGACCAGCGCATCACCGCCATTGGCATGAATGATTTCAGCAGTCACCCCCATTGAGGCACTGCCTGAAAAAGGTCGCACTAAGGCCAGCGGTAAAATCTCAGGAGGAATTCCTATTTTGCCTAAATAAGGCGCCAACCATCCATACACCAAATCAAAAAAACCAGACGCTCGGAGCATACCAATCGCAACCATCATTGCGACCAAGTATGGAATCAATTGCACACTAAGCTCGAACCCTTGCTTTGCTCCTGTGATGAACGCATCAAACACATCGATTTTTTTGAAGCTTGCATAAAGCGGAATACCCACCACGAACGATAACATAATCCAGTTCATCAACTGGGTAAGAAATGGTCCCATGTTATTCGTCCTCCGGCTTAATACGATAACATGGCAGTTTTGCCAGCTGCTTTACTGAGACAATGCCAACAAAAGTTGAAACACTGGTTGCAATCAGTGCAGTTAGAATCACACTACTTGGCTGCACACTGCCATTGGCTGCTAACAGTGCGATGGCAGTTGCGGGAATGAGCTGCACACTCGAGGTATTAATCGCCAAAAAGGTGCACATCGCATTACTTGCGGTATGTACATGGGTGTTGAGGCGCTGCAATTCTTTCATCGCCTGCAGACCAAACGGCGTTGCCGCATTAGCAAGACCAAGCATATTGGCAGAAATATTCAAAATCATAGCCCCCATCGCGGGATGCTCGGGTGGCACTTCTGGAAAGAGCCAGTGCATCACCGGACGCAATACACGTGCTACTTTGTGAACCAGGCCAGAAGCTTGTGCGATACCCATAATACCAAGCCAAAGTGCCATGATACCGGCAAGCCCAAGCGCCATCTCAAAACCAAATTTGGCGGAGTCTGTCACCGCCTGCACCACAAAGCTCAGTCGGCCTTGTATCGCGCCCACCACAACCGATAACACCATCATTGATAGCCAAATGGCATTTAACATATTTGTCCCTTAATCATATAACGCGCTATGCTATGCCATAAGTTTCTAACAAAATTTATACTCATGAGCAACAAAACGTATTTCCTCTATAAAATTGTATGGATTTCATGCCTCAGTTTTCTATCCAGCTTGGCATCAGCCAAACCCGCCACTGACACACAAGCCCACACGGAAGCAAACCAAACCATTCAGAAACTATACCACACGCTGAATGGCAAGCCGACACCCATGCCTACCCGACTGAACCAAGTCAGTCGCTACTTTTTAAACAAACCCTACCGATATAACGCACTTGGTGAAGGACCTGGCGCTTGCTACGACCAGGGACCTTTATACCGCACGGATATTTTTGATTGTGAAACTTACGTAGACACAGTCGTTGCCATTGCCCTTTCACCCAACTTTGATGCTTTCACCCAATGCATCAAACATATCCGCTATCAGAATGGGCAGGTCTCATTTGTCACCCGAAATCATTTTGCCTCCCTAGACTGGAATGGCAACAATCAAAAAATCGGTATCTTCAAAGATATCACCCAAGATTTGGTGGATGAAGATAACAAACCTGTCGCAAAGATAGCAACCGCCTTGATTAATAAACCCAACTGGTACAGCAAGCTCTCAAGAACCCGCATCCGCCTACCCGATGCATCCCCTAAAGAACAAACGCAGAAATTTGAAGCGCTCAAGCAAGCAGGAAAAAATCTGAAAGCCGAAACCGCATCAGTACCCTATATTCCACTGACGGCTTTATTTGATAAAAAAGGGCGACCGAATTACGCGCTCTTTAACCAAATTCCAAATGGCGCCATCATTGAAATTGTGCGCCCCAACTGGGATTTAGAAAAACAAATCGGCTCAAGACTCAATATTTCGCATATGGGGTTTGTCTTTCGTAAAAATGGTCAGCTACGCTTCCGTCATGCCTCACTGCTGAAGAAAAAAGTCAGTGACATGTCGCTCGTGAATTACCTGAAGAAGGCGAGACGCAGCCCAACTATTCGAGGCATTAATATTCAAGTGGTTGTCCCGAGCGCACCGGATGAGAAAAATTGTGGCTAAATTCACATTAAAAACCTACTGAGAACGACTTGCCAATTTATTACTGACATATCGGTTCAATGATACATGTGACTCTCGAGCTTCTAGCACCAGCTTTCTGTGTAACTCAGAGGGCACGCGAACCACAAACTTACCACTAAATTTTCTGGTAGAAATAGGCTCAGGAACAGGCTCACTCTGTGCTTTTAAATCATCGATTGTATCTTGCACCAACTTTCTGATCCCCTTGAAAGCCTTATCTTGTGATTTATCAAGCCAACTCAAACTAGGAAATTCAGCACATAGACCGACATACTCAGCATCGTCTTCTGACCACATCACACGATAAGCATATCTATCGCTCATAATTAGCCTCTCTTAGCTTTTCAATTGCCAGCAACACTTGTTTCACCTGATAAACTTTTGCCTTTCCTTGGCTATTTTGTATGTTTATTCTAGGGTCTCCCGGCCAAGGAGTCCTATAAATACAATGACTTCCTCCGCTCCGTCTCGGAGCGCCAAAGTAATACTCACAAACCTTTTCTAATTCTGAAAAACGGATTCCTTTAGGGGTGTGCCTCATCCTCTCAACCAAGGCATTGATACGCTCTTCCATGCTGTAATATCCAAAAAGACCACACCTTTATAGTACTATTAATAGTTCTAAAAAGCAAGGTGAACATGGTGGATACATCTAATGTTAAGTGTCCTAAGTTTTGTCATGTATGGACCCTACCCTGGTGTCAAGAGATAAATAGTATTGTTTGTAATGCCTCAGTGAATGGTGGGTATATCGGGCTCTCGAGGCTTGGGTAATAAATCATAAGGATCAGTCTTAGGATTGGCAGCAAGCTGATCTAGGCAATTTTTAAGCCAAGGGATAAATTGAGCTTCATCTAATCTG
>JASBUZ010000064.1 GCA_030147635.1 Gammaproteobacteria bacterium | reverse complement strand
GCGATCGTTAGGCGATCAATTTGGTCAAATAAGT
This sequence comes from Gammaproteobacteria bacterium, assembly GCA_030147635.1. Classification (GTDB taxonomy): domain Bacteria; phylum Pseudomonadota; class Gammaproteobacteria; order Legionellales; family Legionellaceae; genus JAALKW01. Next base: position 9,308 of record JASBUZ010000064.1, on the reverse strand, counting down.
ATTTTTCAAAGTCTACAAATCAACCCAACTTTGAAAAATACCCTGAAGATACAGTGAACACCTTGATTTATCAGCTCTCCTTAGCCGCCTAAATGGCTAAAGTCGAGTCATCAAGTGATAAAAAAAATTAATCAAAAACAGCTTTCTTATGATAAAATAATAGCCCATTGGTTTTTTTTGAACTCAATTTTAAAATGACTGAATATGTTTTAATTTACAATGGTTCTGGTGTTGGGCCAAAGTCTCGAGATGATCTCAAGCACCTTTTCGAAGCTTATAAGATTTATCCATCAGTGGACGTTCGGTTTACAACTTTTGATCATCATTTTGATGGACTATCACCTAAAGAAACAACAATCATACTGCCGGGAGGAACTGTTTTCGGTATGGCAGCTTCTCTTTTCCCAAAACGGGAAAAGATTAAAGATTTTTTTAAAAGAGGATGTAACGGCGTTTTTGTGTGTGCTGGTGCCTACCTCGCAACCCGTCAGGCAGATATTTTTCATAATCAATATCACCTACAACCGGATGGAAATTTCAAGCATCTTCCCTACGGGTTCTCTCTGTCCTCCGAAGATAACTTGAATATTGTCTCTGATTATCAAGCAATGGGGCCCTTTATACCACACGATGCTTACCGCGCCGTTCCATCAGAAAAAAGGGCTAATCCCATGCTTAGAAAACCCTATTGCGTAACACTTCGTAATTCTTTAGACAACAATATTGTCTCTCAAATGTATGCAGGAGGGCCTGACTTCAAGTCCGTAACAGAGCATGCAAGTGAACGCTATCAAGTTGTATACACGTATCGTGACTGCTCAGCTTACTCCTTTTTTAGACCCAATGAATCATCACAAGATGATGTGAAATCGATGCCTGCCATGATTCGTGCAAAAGAACAAGGTCTTTTCTTATCAGGCACTCACTTTGAAACCTGCGTGGAAAACAGCCAACTCCTAAAGTTAATGCGAGAAGGAGACGAGGATACCATACCATTGCCGGGAAATTATCACTACGACCCAACTACTTCACAAGAAGCAATCATACCATTACTTAAAGAGAGCTTGAGGCGTAAAATGGGTTAGACAAACTACTAGGGCCTTATATGGACTCGACCATATTGTCAAAGGCTAATCTCCATTTCTGACAAAAAGGTTAAGATTGCAGTCTTATATCCGACATCTGGTAAGGCCCTATAGATTCTATTGGGGTTGTTCCTCCCGTGCCCTAATGAAATTTGCACGCTTACTCCTCATCTGTTGACCGGCATATTAAATTGCCGCAGGCCCTATCAGGTTTTTTAAGCGTTGGTCTTACCTATTTGACATTATGTTGATTATTCTTCGCAATTCAGTTGTTGTCTCTAACCCACCTAACTTTACATCATTAAACTTGGTTATGCCGCTTTTTGATAAGTTTGACCTGATAAAAGCATAGCCATAGCGATACGAGCATTTTTATTGGCTACAGCCACAGCTGCTTTATTAAATCCACCTTGTTCCTTAATGCGATTCACCCAGTTGCTTCTACTATCCGTTTTTTTACTACAGGTACGTGCAACGGCTCGGCCACCATGAATCAACATCTCGCGCACATAGTTGTCACCTCGTTTACTAATACCAAGTAAACACTCTCGATTACCACTGGTAATGCTGTTTAGGAACCAAACCCAAATAAGCAGCGAAATGTCGACCATTTTTGAAGCCCTCTCCATTGCCAACCAACGCAACAATGGCCAGTGCCGTGATTGGTCCTACACCATCTATAGATTGCAAACGTTTACACGCTTCATTTGCTGTTACTTGGTATTTTATTTGTATATCAAGCGCATCTATTTTTTCATCAAGCACAAGCAACATCGTATATTGCCCTTCTATTAATTCTTTCATCAGCGGACTCAGGCCATTTTCATTATCTCTGGCAACGATACCAGGCAGTACCGCACGTAAATATTTGTAGCCTTCTCTCACAAAAACACCATACTCTTTCATTAAACCTCTGATTTGGTTGCTTACAGAGGTTCGCATCTCCAAATAGTTTGTGCGTATCCGCAATAAACTTTGAATATCTTGCTGCTCCAGTGTTTTCGGAGAAACATAAGGCATACTGGGCCAATATGAGGCTTCCATAATACCTTTGGAGTCTCGAAAATCATTTTTATTTCGTTGAATATAAGGCTTTACATATTGAGGAGAAATTAACTTTACTTCACTCCCATAAGCCTTAAATGTTCGTGCCCAATAATTTGCACTACCACACGCTTCCATCACAATTTCGCAAGGTGATAACTTAGCTATAAACTCAGAGAACTTTTCTCGGCTTGATATCCGTTTCTCAAGTACTTTATGGCCCTTGCTATCAACACCATATAGTTGAAAAACATTTTTTGCTAAATCTATCGCTAATCGTTTAATATGCATTCCGGACTCCTCCATTCATCAGTTGATCGAATGATGACTCTTCATCACTCTTGGCGCATTTTATGACGCCGTATCGGGAATGGTCGAGTCCATTTCATTTGTTGACATATATGGACCCTGCAACATTTTCAAGAGCTTATGAGGCTATGGCATAAACAAAAGCTACAACCCACAACCATCATGAAGTACATGACAACTATCAGGTATTTTTTGAGTATGATACAACATCCATAAGTAATCAGCGACTAGGCCTAAAATCTAGAAGAAAACAAATCAAGCAAATCCTTGTTAATCCGTTATTCAGCATTAACTTTTTGAATTAAGTTTTTCGTCAGACAGTATTGACACAGCTCTCTAATTTTGAGCTATTACTGCTTTTTATGAGGCAGAAATGGACGCGTCCCAATTTGACGTAAAACGCCTATATCAGCGTTTACCGTGTTATACAACGGCTTCTTCTTGATGTAACTTTGGAGTTACAGAAAAAGACTGGGCCTTCCATAGCTGATGAAAATGTCCTATTTCATTTTTAAATAAGGCATCAAATGAATCGTTTTCTATTATTTCTCCTTCGTTAAACACCAATATCCTATCCATATTTTTTAAAGTTGATAGGCGATGTGCAATTACAATGGTGGTTTTATTTTTCATTAAATGAGATAGGGCATCCTGAATTTCACGTTCAGTAATAGAGTCTAAAGCTGAGGTAGCCTCATCCAAGAACAAAATAGGTGCATTTTTAAGAAAGGCTCGTGCAATCGCGATTCTTTGCTTCTGGCCACCGGAAAGCTTGACGCCTCGCTCACCAACTAATGTTTGATATTGTTTGGGGTATGCCATGATAAAGCCATGACATTTTGCTTTTTTAGCTGCTTCAATGACCTCTTCATCACTCGCTGTTATCTTACCGTACCTGATATTTTCCATCAAGGTCCGATGAAATAACTCTGGCTCTTGTTGAATGGTTGTTATTTGGTCTCTAAGTGAATCCTGAGTGACGGATTTGATGGGTTGCCCATCAATCAAAATATCGCCTTTCATGGTATCTATTAAGCGCAGGATGAGTTTTAAAAAAGTTGACTTTCCTGCGCCTGAGTGCCCAACCAGTCCAATTCTTTCACCTGGATGAATTGTTACCGATAGATTTTTAAATAACAGATTCATCTGATTATAGCCAAACGATACTCTATCAAATTTAATTTCCCCTTCTGAAATCATAAGTGGTTTTGCCTCTTTGGCGTCTATAATCTCATAAGGCGTTCTAAGTATGCCTAAAGCTTGTTTACAACTACCAAGCGCATTAGAAAAATTTTGCATTTGGTTACATAAAGAGTAAATTGATTGCATAAAAGCCATTGATAACGTCAAAACCAATACAAAGTCCCCTGCCGTTATCCAACCCCCTTGTACTCCATAGAGTAATCCATAAAGCATAAAAATCAGCAGCCCTAAGGTCCAACAGGACTGCCAAAAATTAATTTTTGAAATGTATTTTCTTGCAGCACAATCAGAGTCAGTCATAGTTTGAACTGATTTGTCGATATAGGCTATTTCATGTGTAACATTATTAAATAATTTTGTGCTAATCACGTTGAACAAGGTATCTGAGACACTTCCTGCAAATTGGCTCATGGCTTCAGAACGTTTTTTAGAATAACCAACAAAGCGCTTTGCCACAATGAATGAAAAACAAACAAACATAATGGTCCATAAAATCAATCCAATACCAAAGAATGGGTGCACCACTTTGACCAATAAAACACTAGCAACAATGCAGGAGAGTAATCGAGGAAGAAATGCATCAATCTGCATTTGAATGATTTGCTCAGAACTCATACCAATATCAATGACTTTTTTGGTCAAATTTCCAGAAAAAGCATTTTGAAAAAATATCGGTGAATGATTTAACAAATGCTGAATCACATCTTTTTGCATGGCTCCTCGAAGTTTTGGATATAAGCTGCGATTCAGGTATTCCTTAAAACGAAAGTTGACATTCAAAAAAAATGATAAAGCAATATACAACAATATTGGCAAAAAAAGTGCTGCGATTATATTGGAATGCTCAGCTGGAGCACGTGAAATTTTATCTAAAATGACTTTCAATAAATATGGGCTTAAAGACATTTCAAGTGCTGTAATACATGCAACAAGAAAAAAACCGATTAAGTATATTTTTTTATGTTTCAAATAATGCCAAATGAAAGGCCCTACCTGATTAGATAATTGTTTAACTGCCATTACAACGTGCTTCCTGCTTGATTCTCGCTAACAGATAACCCTAAAATGTACCCTAATTTTTGTGCTTGGACTAGTAATGAATCAGTATCGAGATGTGTGGGAATATAAGAGCTCTCTTAGAAGTCGCCCAAGAAAAACGGTGGATTTCAAACAAAAAGGACACTTCTTTCCGCCAGCTAAACAAGTATTGCTATTGCTTCCAGAGGTTGCGTGTTTAGGCACTCAAATGGAAGAGAAACTATTACTGCTGACTTTGCGTAAATATTTGAACGATATTGTTGATTTAGAAGTACATTCTATTCATCGTGCTTGCATGAATATTATTCATGAGCAAGTGATTCCTTACTCACAAGAGGCGAGGTTAAATGCATATACCATCATTTTAGATGAGTATTATCACGCTTATAATGCAGCCGATCTTCTTGCCCAGCTCAATGATGCTTATGCAGAGCTCCCTAAATTTAGTTCCATAACCTCTGATTCTGAACATGCCTTAATCACTATTAGAAATAAATTACCTGAAAAATATCAAGCTGTGTTTGAAATCATTGCTGTTTCAATTTTTGAAACAACTCTGATTCGAGAATTAGTTGCCACATTCCAAGATGAAGCATTGCATCCTTGTATTAGAGCTTATGCAAGAGATCACATGAATGATGAAGCAAGGCATCACCATTTTTTTTACGATATTTTGAGCTACACCTGGCAAAATATGCCTGATGAATATATCGAGGCTATTGGTCCCTACCTAGGCGAGTTTATTCAGTTATATCTGAATGTAGAACATGAAAAGGCTTTTAATTTTCAGTTACTAAGTTGGGCCATCAAAGACCCAACCAAGTGCCAGATTTTACTTGATGAGCTATATCGCGGCTTTACAGTTTCTGATGAAATACCCATCGTTAAAAACGTTATGCGCGTATTAAAAGAAACATGTCTTCTAACAGATGAAACTGTACAAGCAGGTTTTAAATCAGCTCAGTTGCAGTTGAACTGCTTAACACATCCAGACGCGCTTCTTGCTGAATAAAATTAATTATTTTTTCAGCAAGTGCCTCAACATGTTGCTTGCTCAGTATTGTTAGATGGTCTCCAGAGCAGTTGGTCATAGCTAATTGAGGAAAAGTTTTTCTAATGTTCTCCGTTGTTTCTTCTAAAGGCACAAAGTCATCCTCCGATGCATTTATAAAAAGTGTTTGAATCGTTTCTTCTATCTGACCAAATGCTTCAAAACGTGTTTGCTCGGCATTGAGAGAGCCTTGTGATGCAAAGACACTCACAAATCCTTTAGCAACTTTAAGCTTATAACTCGCATCAATAGATGGGTCTGGAAACAAACAGTTTCCAATATTTTTTAATGCTGTTGAAGAAGACTCAATATCAAAATCTTCTTGATAAGAAAGGCTATATAACTTCCTAATTGATCTGAGCAGTAGTTTTTCAACATATTCAAAGTCTGCATCTGTATAAGTTGCCTTTCTTGCTCTCGTAGAAAAATCTATGGGGCCATCAATAAAAATAAGCTTGACGATAAACCCTTGTTGCCTTAACCGGAAGCCCAACTCGGCTGTATGCGTACAACCCGACGAATGCCCTAGCAAAATTAGTTTTTGAGAAGGCGTATTTGCTAGGATTGCAGCATGATATTCATCCAGCATTTCATGGACGTCAACATGGGGTTCATCATTTCCATATAATCCTTTTGCTTCAATACAGCTCACAGAAAAAGACTTCGACAATAATGTAGCTAATGGATAATAAGCTGAACTACAACCTATGGCTCCAGGTAGAATGTACAAACTTGGTTTGTTCTTACTTTGTTTTCCTATAGAAACTAATGGTGTCCATTCAACTACATTGCTACTTTCAATTTTTTTGGCAATTTGTCTGATGGTGAATTTTTCAAATAAATCTTTTAAAGTCAGTTCAAGAGAAAACACTGTGTTCAGTTTTCCTAAGAATGAAATAGATAATAACGATGTACCTCCCATTTCAAAAAAAGAGGATGAGATACTTTCACACTTATCTAGCTGTAAAACTTCACACCAAATTTTAGCCACCGATACTTCCTGTATGGTTCTTGGTGGATCGTAAGCAAGTAGTCCAGGCTCTAAACTTAATTTTGGAAAATGTTTTCTGTCTAGTTTTCCATTGACAGTCAACGGAAATTCCAACAGGTGTTCTAATACCCGAGGTATCATAAAGTTTGGTAAATTTTGAGCAAGTTTATCTAATATTTCTGGTTCGTTTAAGGGCTCTTTTGAAACATAATACCCGACTAGGTACTGCCCCTCGCCTTCTCCCTCAAGCATGACTGCTGCATTTTTAATGCCTGGATATTGGCAAATCTGATGTTCTATCTCGCCTAACTCAATTCTAAACCCATGAAGTTTCACTTGGGTATCAGTACGACCGATATACTCTAAATTGCCATCAGCGAGCCTTCGGACTAAATCCCCTGTTTTGTATAAACGCCCAAAGACATGAGATATAAAACTTGCCTCTGTTAGTTCAGGTTGATTTAAATACCCTCGGGCAAGACCTGCACCACTGATATATAACTCGCCAACTGCACCAATCGGTAATGGGTTTAATGATTTATCGAGTACATAAAGTTGAATATTTTGAATCGGCTTACCAATGGGGATAGAATCAGCATCTCTTGGGCATGTGTGCGCTGTTACATTGATTGTTGCCTCAGTTGGTCCATACAAGTTATGTATCTTCAAGCTTGCAGCACTTTTTTGATAAGCGGCTTGTGCTTGAGTGGGGGTTAATGCCTCACCCACACAAAAAATAGTCTGTAGAGTATCAGGAAACTGAGAGACTGTTTGTGTGAAGGTTGAAAGCATGGAAGGTATAAAGTATGCATGGGTTACCTTGTGCTCGCACATTAGCTGATTTAAATAATGATTATCTTTATGACCTTCGGGCTTTGTAATCACGAGGGTTGCGCCTTGCTGTAAAGTGCCAAAGATTTCCCAGACTGAAATATCAAACTGATAAGGAATTTTATGCAAGACTACGTGTTGCTCATTTAAGTAATAACGCTGTGCCTGCCAGTCAAGATAATTGTGCACGGACCCATGTTCAATCATGACCCCTTTGGGCTGGCCTGTCGTTCCTGAGGTATAAATCACATACGCAAGGTCACTTGGCGTGCTAATTGGTGTGAGATTACCTTTTGACTCATTCAGATAAGGTTTCTGTTTGAAAAATGTATCATCTAAAATTAAAAGTGCGTTTGTGTCTTTTAAAATAAAATCTAGGCGTGCTTTAGGCATACTCAAATCTATTGGTACAAATGCTGCCCCTGACTTTAATATCCCAAGAAGTGCAATCATCAATTCAAAACTGCGATCTATTTGAACGGCAATCAAGGCGTCTGGTTTGATGTCATAATGCTTTCGTAAATAACGCGCTAACTGATTGGCTTCGGCATTTAAAGCACGATACGTCAGTGAGCTACCCTCAAATACAAGGGCCGTGTGGTCAGGTGTCTCTTTTACCTGGACTTCAAATACAGCTTGTATGGTTTGAGGCAAATATGATTTATCTGTTTTATTCCAGCCATACACCTGCTCTTGGTATTCATCAGAGGACAAAAGAGAGTATTGGTTAAGCAGTTTGTTGGGCGCTTTTAGGATCTCTGACAAAAGGGTTTGATAGTGTCCCATCAAACGCTCAATTGTCTCTTTTTTAAATAAAGACGTTGCATATTGAATGCGCCCTTTTATTTTTGTTGGTGTTACTACTATTGATACATCTAAATCAAACTTTGCAATTTCAGCTTGTAGCGGTGTTCTTTTACCAACTGATGAGTCATGGCGAAGATTGTACATCACTTGAAAGACTGGATGCCTAGATGTGTCTCGCTGAACATCTAAAACATCAACCAAGCGCTCAAACGGCATTTCTTGATAAGCTTGCGCTTCTATAAAGTCTGATTGAATCTGAGCTAAGAGCTCAGAAAAAGTGGTATCTTTAATCGATAATTTCAGCACTAATGTATTGATGAAAAAACCAATAAGAGGTGCGAGCTGAGGATGCTCTCGATTGGTAACAGGTGTGCCAATTAAAATATCCTTTTGACCGGTATAGCGAGACAACAATACCCCCAAAACCGTTAAGCATAGAGTAAATGGCGTAACTTGATGTTTTTCTGAAAAAGCTTGTAACTCAAGTGGTAAATCAAATGCGACGGAACTCCCTTGATAATCAATCCGTGCAGGCCGCTTATAATCCGTTGGTAGTTGTAAAGCCTCAACCCCTGCTAAGCGCTCAAGCCAGTAGGCTTTCAACTCATCCCAGCGTGATTCAACTAAACCTCTTTGCCAGGCCGCAAAGTCTTTGTATTGAATCTCAAGAGGCGCTTCCTTGTCTGACGCTATTTCTTGAAAAATAATATCTCGAGACCAAGCATCAAAGGCAATATGATGCAGGACAAGCACCAAGTCATTTTCATAACGTCCTACTCTTAAAGGGTGTCCCTTGGTCAAATCAAACTTACGCTGAATAAACATATCAAGCTGAGAGATAGCTTCTATAGGGAGTACCTCATTGTGTACCTCTTGGTAACTACCCAGCTCATCCACCACAAAACGCGTTCTTAAAATCTCATGACGCGAAACTAAGCGATGTAAACTT